>NZ_AP021904.1:0-125000 GCF_018326065.1 Pseudomonas sp. Ost2
AGACTTTCGACCCCACTTGTGCAACGACCTCAAGGGCGGTTATCCACAGAGCTTATGCACATACCATTTGTCGCTTTGTTCACAGATAAGATGTTGATTCCTTGGGTTCTCCCTTCAATCGACGTGTGGATAAGTGCTCTGCCTGCCGGTACAATGGCCGCTTGTTTTTGCCTCACCGGCTTTCAACTTAGGGGATATCCGTGTCAGTGGAACTTTGGCAGCAGTGCGTGGAGCTTCTGCGTGATGAGCTGCCTGCCCAGCAATTCAACACCTGGATCCGTCCACTACAGGTCGAAGCCGAAGGCGACGAGTTGCGTGTCTATGCACCGAACCGTTTTGTGCTCGACTGGGTGAATGAAAAGTACCTGGGACGTTTGCTCGAACTGTTGAACGAGCATGGCAATGGCCTGGCGCCTGCCCTTTCCTTATTAATAGGCAGCAAGCGCAGTTCCGCTCCACGGGCGGCTCCCAATGCACCATTGGCCGCTGCCGCCTCCCAGGCCATGGCGGCCAGTGCCGCTCCGGCACCAACACCCGCGGCCACACCGGCACAACCTGCCCCGGCGCAGAAACCGGTGGTCGAAGTCAGCGAAGAACCGTCCCGCGACAGTTTCGACCCCATGGCCGGCGCCAGCTCGCAGCAGGCCCCGGTGCGTTCGGAGCAACGGACTGTCCAGGTCGAAGGTGCGCTCAAGCACACCAGCTACCTGAACCGTACCTTCACCTTCGAGAACTTCGTCGAGGGTAAGTCCAACCAGCTGGCCCGCGCCGCGGCCTGGCAGGTGGCGGACAACCCCAAGCACGGCTACAACCCGCTGTTCCTGTATGGCGGCGTCGGCCTGGGTAAGACCCACTTGATGCACGCCGTGGGTAACCATCTATTAAAGAAGAACCCGAATGCCAAGGTGGTCTACCTGCATTCGGAGCGTTTCGTCGCGGACATGGTCAAGGCGCTGCAACTCAACGCCATCAATGAATTCAAGCGTTTCTACCGTTCGGTGGACGCCCTGCTGATCGACGACATTCAATTCTTCGCCCGCAAGGAACGTTCCCAGGAAGAGTTTTTCCACACCTTCAACGCCCTGCTCGAGGGCGGTCAGCAGGTGATTCTCACCAGTGACCGCTATCCGAAGGAAATCGAAGGGCTGGAAGAGCGCCTGAAATCGCGCTTCGGCTGGGGCCTGACGGTAGCGGTCGAGCCGCCGGAACTGGAAACCCGCGTCGCGATCCTGATGAAGAAGGCCGACCAGGCCAAGGTCGAACTGCCTCACGATGCGGCGTTCTTCATCGCCCAGCGTATCCGTTCCAACGTCCGTGAACTCGAGGGCGCCCTGAAACGGGTGATCGCCCACTCGCACTTCATGGGTCGCGATATCACCATCGAGCTGATTCGCGAATCGCTGAAGGATCTGCTGGCACTGCAGGACAAGCTGGTGTCTGTGGATAACATCCAGCGCACCGTGGCCGAGTACTACAAGATCAAGATTTCCGACCTGCTGTCCAAGCGCCGCTCGCGCTCGGTGGCACGTCCGCGTCAGGTCGCGATGGCCCTGTCCAAGGAACTGACCAACCACAGCCTGCCTGAAATTGGTGATGTCTTTGGCGGACGCGACCATACTACGGTCTTGCATGCATGCCGCAAGATCAACGAACTTAAGGAATCCGACGCGGACATCCGCGAGGACTACAAGAACCTGCTGCGTACACTGACCACTTGAGAACTGCAGCGCAGCTTACTAAGGCAAGGGACTAGACCATGCATTTCACCATTCAACGCGAAGCCCTGTTGAAACCCCTGCAACTGGTCGCAGGCGTCGTCGAGCGCCGCCAGACCTTGCCGGTGCTCTCCAATGTGCTGCTGGTCGTCGAAGGCCAGCAACTGTCGCTGACCGGTACCGACCTGGAAGTCGAGCTGGTCGGTCGCGTCCAGCTCGAGGAACCCGCCGAGCCGGGGGAAATCACCGTGCCGGCGCGCAAGCTGATGGATATCTGCAAAAGCTTGCCGAACGACGCCCTGATCGACATCAAGGTCGACGAGCAGAAACTGGTGGTGAAGGCCGGCCGTAGCCGCTTCACCCTGTCGACCCTGCCGGCCAACGATTTCCCGACCGTGGAAGAAGGCCCGGGCTCGCTGACCTGCAGCCTGGATCAAAGCAAGCTGCGCCGCCTGATCGAGCGCACCAGCTTTGCCATGGCCCAGCAGGACGTGCGCTACTACCTCAACGGCATGCTGCTCGAGGTCTCTGCCGGGGTGATCCGTGCCGTGGCCACCGACGGCCACCGTCTGGCAATGTGCTCGATGCAGGCCGATATCGGTCAGCCCGACCGTCACCAGGTGATCGTGCCACGCAAGGGTATTCTTGAACTGGCGCGCCTGCTGACCGAACCGGAAGGCAATGTCAGCATCGTGCTGGGCCAACACCACATTCGCGCCACCACCGGTGAGTTCACCTTCACCTCGAAGCTGGTCGACGGCAAGTTCCCGGACTACGAGCGCGTGCTGCCCAAAGGTGGCGACAAGCTGGTGCTGGGCGATCGTCAGGCGCTGCGCGAAGCGTTCAGCCGTACCGCGATCCTGTCCAACGAGAAGTACCGCGGTATCCGTCTGCAACTGGCCAATGGTCAGCTGAAGATCCAGGCCAACAACCCGGAGCAGGAAGAAGCCGAAGAAGAAGTGGGCGTCGACTACAACGGCGGCTCCCTGGAAATCGGCTTCAACGTCAGCTACCTGCTGGATGTGCTGGGCGTGATGACCACCGAGCAGGTTCGCCTGATCCTGTCCGACTCCAACAGCAGTGCGCTGGTCCAGGAATCGGATAACGACGACTCGGCCTACGTCGTCATGCCGATGCGTCTGTAACGGTGCCTCGCCTCTCCATGTCCAGCACACGCTAGATGTCCCTCAGTCGTGTTTCGGTCACCGCGGTGCGCAACCTGCACCCGGTGACCTTCTCTCCCTCCCCGCGTATCAATATCCTTTACGGTGCCAACGGCAGCGGAAAAACCAGCGTGCTGGAAGCCATCCACTTGCTGGGGCTTGCCCGTTCGTTCCGTAGTACCCGCCTGTTGCCGGTGATCCAGTACGAGCAACTCGCCTGCACGGTATTTGGCCAGGTCGAGCTGGCCGAGGGTGGACACAGCGCGTTGGGGATATCCCGTGATCGCCAGGGTGAATTCCAGATCCGCATCGACGGCCAGAACGCCAAGAGCGCGGCGCAGCTGGCGGAGATCCTGCCGCTGCAACTGATCAACCCGGACAGCTTTCGCCTGCTGGAAGGCGCGCCGAAGATTCGTCGACAGTTCCTCGACTGGGGAGTGTTCCACGTGGAACCACGATTCATGTCGACCTGGCAGCGCCTGCAGAAGGCCCTGCGGCAGCGGAACTCGTGGCTGCGGCATGGTACACTTGACGCCGCTTCGCAAGCGGCCTGGGACCGGGAATTGTGCCTGGCCAGCGCCGAAATCGATGAATACCGCCGCGCTTATATCAAAGCCTTGAAACCAGTCTTTGAGCAGACCTTGAGCGAGCTAGTCGAACTCGAGGGCTTAACGCTTAGCTATTACCGTGGTTGGGACAAGGACAAAGAGCTGAGTGCAGTGCTCGCCTCGTCCCTGCATCGGGACCAGCAAATGGGTCATACCCAGGCCGGACCACAACGAGCTGATTTGCGCCTCCGATTGGGTGCACATAATGCCGCGGACATCCTGTCGCGGGGTCAGCAGAAATTGGTGGTCTGTGCATTGCGTATTGCTCAGGGGCACCTGGTCAGTCAGGCCCGGCGCGGCCAATGTATTTATCTGGTGGATGACTTGCCGTCCGAGCTGGACGAGCAACACCGTCGCGCACTGTGTCGCTTGCTTGAAGACTTACGCTGCCAGGTCTTTATCACCTGTGTAGACCACGAATTATTGAGGGAAGGCTGGCAGACGGAAACGCCAGTCGCTTTGTTCCACGTGGAACAAGGCTGTATCACCCAGACCCACGACCATCGGGAGTGAAGGCATGAGCGAAGAAAATACGTACGACTCGACCAGCATCAAAGTGCTGAAAGGTTTGGATGCCGTACGCAAACGTCCCGGTATGTACATTGGCGACACCGATGATGGCAGCGGTCTGCACCACATGGTGTTCGAGGTGGTCGATAACTCCATCGACGAAGCACTGGCCGGTCATTGCGACGACATCAGCATCATCATCCACCCGGATGAGTCGATCACCGTACGCGACAACGGTCGCGGCATTCCGGTCGACGTGCACAAGGAAGAAGGCGTTTCCGCGGCCGAGGTCATCATGACCGTGCTGCACGCCGGCGGTAAGTTCGACGACAACTCCTACAAGGTATCCGGCGGTCTGCACGGCGTGGGTGTGTCGGTGGTGAACGCGCTGTCCGAACTGCTGGTGCTGACCGTACGTCGCAGCGGCAAGATCTGGGAACAGACCTACGTCCACGGTGTGCCTCAGGAACCGATGAAAATCGTCGGCGAGAGCGAAACCACCGGTACCCAGATTCACTTCAAGGCTTCCGGCGAAACCTTCAAGAACATCCATTTCAGCTGGGACATCCTGGCCAAGCGGATTCGCGAACTGTCCTTCCTCAACTCCGGTGTCGGCATCGTCCTCAAGGACGAGCGCAGCGGCAAGGAAGAGTTGTTCAAGTACGAAGGCGGCCTGCGTGCGTTCGTTGAATACCTGAACACCAACAAGACTGCGGTCAACCAGGTGTTCCACTTCAACATCCAGCGTGAAGACGGCATCGGCGTGGAAATCGCCCTGCAGTGGAACGACAGCTTCAACGAGAACCTGTTGTGCTTCACCAACAACATCCCGCAGCGCGACGGCGGTACTCACCTGGTGGGTTTCCGTTCCGCACTGACCCGTAACCTGAACAACTACATCGAACAGGAAGGTCTGGCGAAGAAGCACAAGGTCGCCACCACCGGTGACGATGCCCGTGAAGGCCTGACCGCGATCATTTCGGTGAAAGTGCCGGATCCGAAGTTCAGCTCCCAGACCAAGGACAAGCTGGTTTCTTCCGAAGTGAAGACCGCGGTCGAACAGGAAATGGGCAAGTATTTCTCCGACTTCCTGCTGGAGAATCCGAACGAAGCCAAGCTGGTGGTCGGCAAGATGATCGATGCCGCCCGTGCCCGTGAAGCGGCGCGTAAAGCCCGTGAGATGACCCGCCGCAAAGGTGCGCTGGATATCGCTGGCCTGCCGGGCAAACTGGCCGACTGCCAGGAAAAGGACCCTGCCCTTTCCGAACTGTACCTGGTGGAAGGTGACTCTGCTGGCGGTTCCGCCAAGCAGGGTCGCAACCGTCGTACCCAGGCGATCCTGCCGTTGAAGGGCAAGATCCTCAACGTCGAGAAAGCCCGTTTCGACAAGATGATCTCGTCCCAGGAAGTGGGCACGCTGATCACCGCACTGGGCTGCGGTATCGGGCGCGAAGAGTACAACATCGAGAAGCTGCGTTATCACAACATCATCATCATGACCGATGCTGACGTCGACGGTTCGCACATCCGTACCCTGCTGCTGACCTTCTTCTTCCGCCAGTTGCCGGAGCTGATCGAGCGTGGCTACATCTACATCGCCCAGCCACCGTTGTACAAGGTGAAGAAAGGCAAGCAGGAGCAGTACATCAAGGACGACGACGCCATGGAAGAGTACATGACGCAGTCGGCCCTGGAAGATGCGAGCCTGCACCTGAACGAAGATGCCCCGGGGATTTCCGGCGAGGCGCTGGAGCGCCTGGTGAACGACTTCCGCATGGTGATGAAGACCCTCAAGCGCCTGTCGCGCCTGTACCCGCAGGAACTGACCGAGCACTTCATCTACCTGCCGGCGGTGAGCCTGGAGCAGTTGGGCGATCACGCGGCGATGCAGGAATGGCTGGCCAAGTATGAAGTCCGCCTGCGCCTGAACGAGAAGTCCGGCCTGGTCTACAAGGCCAGCCTGCGTGAAGACCGTGAACGTAATGTCTGGCTGCCGGAAGTCGAACTGATTTCCCACGGCCTGTCGAACTACGTCACCTTCAACCGCGACTTCTTCGGCAGCAACGACTACAAGACCGTGGTGACCCTGGGCGCGCAACTGAGCACCCTGCTCGACGAAGGCGCCTACATCCAGCGTGGTGAACGCAAGAAAGCCGTGACCGAGTTCAAGGAAGCCCTGGACTGGCTGATGGCTGAAAGCACCAAGCGCCACACGATCCAGCGCTATAAAGGGCTGGGTGAAATGAACCCGGATCAGCTCTGGGAAACCACCATGGATCCGGCGGTCCGTCGCATGCTGAAAGTGACGATCGAAGACGCCATCGGCGCCGACCAGATCTTCAACACCCTGATGGGCGACGCGGTAGAACCCCGCCGCGACTTCATCGAAAGCAACGCGTTGGCGGTGTCCAACCTGGACTTCTGATCAGGTAGCCTGGCTGCAAGAGAAACTCCCCGGTCCCGACGGTCCGGGGAGTTTTTTATTGGCTGTTGAATAACCCCCTGCCCTGTGGCCCGGGACTTTAATTGGCCAACAGGACATCCTGCTCTTTCGCGCACAACGCCAACAAGAAATCCCAAACCACCCTCAGCCGCACCGATTTGTGCAGTTCCCTGCGGGTGCTCATCCAGTAACTGCGCTGGATCGTCTCCTGGGGCAGTATGCGCACCAGTTCAGGATCGTCCTTGGCCATGTAGTTGGGCAGCACCGCGATGCCCAGGCCGGCCCGTGCGGCGATCTGCTGGGCAATCACGCTGGTGCTGCGGAAGGTCACGTTCGGCGAGCGGCAGAAGTCGTCGAGAAACAGCAGCTCCTGGCTGAACAGCAGGTCGTCGACATAGCCGATCCACTGGTGTTGCGAGAGGTCGTCGCGATTCGCCAGGCGCGGTGCCCGGGCCAGGTACGCCGGGCTGGCATAGAGGGCCAGGCGATAGTCGGTGAGCTTGCGGGTGATCAGCATATCGGCGTGGGGCCGGTCGAGGTGGATGCTGATCTCGGCTTCGCGGTTGAGGATGCTGACGAAGCGTGGCACCGCCACCAGTTCGACTTCCAGTCCGGGGTAACGCTCGAACAGGCCGCCCATGCGCGAAGTGAGAAACATGATGCCGATGCCTTCGGTCACGCCCAGGCGAATCTTGCCCAGCGGCGCGATGGCCTGGGTGATTTCCTCCTGGGCCAGCAACGCGACGTTCTCCATGGCCTCGGCGTGCTTGAGCAAAGCCTGGCCCGAAGGCGTCAGTTCATAACCCTGGGCGTGCTGGACGAACAACGCGGTGCCCAGGCTCTGCTCGATGGTTTCGATATGCCGGGCGACGGTGCTGTGGGTGGTATTCAGCCGTTTTGCCGCGGTCAGCAAACGTCCGCTACGCTGTAGTTCGAGGAAAAATCGCAGGTCGTTCCAGTCAAACATAGGGCTCCTTGTGAATCGTCGGGTTCACTTGCCTTGCTTGAAAACGCACAGCACTTGCGCAAAAACGAACGTTTTCATCTCGAAATTAATCAATAACATGAGCTGATACAAGAACAATAAACGGCGAGGTCGCTGATGCCATCTGCCCATTTGCCTTACGACTATGTGATCGTCGGTGCCGGACCCGCTGGCTGCGTGCTGGCCAACCGGCTGTCCGCCGACCCGCAGAACAATGTGCTGCTGCTCGAAGCCGGCGGCCAGGATAACTACCCGTGGATTCATATCCCGGTCGGCTACCTGTTCTGCATCGGCAATCCACGCACCGACTGGTGCTTCAAGACCGAGTCCCAGCCTGGCCTGCAAGGTCGCAGCCTGAGCTACCCACGGGGCAAGGTGCTCGGTGGCAGCTCGTCCATCAACGGCATGATCTATATGCGCGGCCAGGCCGGCGACTATGATCGCTGGGCCGAACAAGGCAATCCGGGCTGGGCCTGGAAAGATGTGCTGCCGCTGTTCAAGCACAGCGAAAACCACTTCGGCGGTGCCGGCGAATTCCACAGCGACCAGGGCGAATGGCGGGTGGAACAGCAACGCTATTCCTGGCCGATCCTCGACGCCTTCCGTGACGCTGCCGCTGAAAACGGCATTGCCAGCGTCAGCGATTTCAACGCCGGGGATAACCAGGGCTGTGGATATTTCCAGGTCAACCAGCGTTCCGGCGTGCGCTGGAATTCGGCCAAGGCGTTTCTGCGACCGGTGCTCAAGCGCCCCAACCTGACCATCCTGACGGGCGTGCAGGTCGACCGGGTCAGCCTGGAAAATGGTCGGGCGACGGCGGTCCTGGCACGGTGGCAAGGTGAGGAACACTTGTTCCCGGCCCGCCGGGAAATCATTCTCTGTGCCGGCTCGGTCGGATCTCCGGGGATCCTGCAACGCTCCGGCATCGGTCCGCGGCCGCTGCTGGAAAACCTCGGGATTGGCGTACGCCACGAACTGCCGGGCGTAGGCGGCAACCTGCAGGACCACCTGCAACTGCGGCTGATCTACAAGCTCAGCAATGCCCGCACCCTCAACCAGGTGGCCAACAGCCTGTGGGGCAAGGCCGGCATGGGCCTGCGTTATCTCTATGACCGCAGTGGCCCGCTGGCGATGGCGCCGAGCCAGCTGGGAGCCTTCGTGAAATCGAACCCGGAGCAACCTTCGGCCAACCTGCAATATCACGTGCAGCCATTGTCGCTGGAGCGTTTCGGCGAGCCGCTGCACCGCTTCCCGGCCTTCACCGCCTCGGTCTGCAATCTGCGTCCGCTGAGTCGCGGCCGCATCGATATCCGCTCGGCCAACCCGGACGACGCACCGCTGATCGATCCCAACTACCTCAGCGATCCCGAAGACCTGAAGGTCGCCGCCGAAGCCATTCGCCTGACCCGGCGCATTGTCGACTCCCCTGCTCTGCGCGTGTTCAAGCCCGAGGAGTACCTGCCCGGCGCGTCCCTGCAAAGTGAAGAACAACTCTACGAGGCCGCCGCGAAGATCGGCACCACCATCTTCCACCCCGTCGGCACCTGCCGCATGGGTAACGGTCCGCAGGACGTCGTCGACTCCCGGTTGAGGGTGCATGGCGTACCCGGATTGCGCGTGGCGGATGCCTCGATCATGCCGCAGATCACCTCCGGCAATACCTGCTCGCCGACGGTGATGATCGCTGAAAAAGCCGCGCAGATGATTCTGCAAAGTCGCCAGGCGACCGATGAAGGAGGATTGGGCATCACCCGTGAAACCGCACTACCGACCGCCTGAACGAGGCGATCGGGATCAGGATTCCGGTGGCAGTCAGCCGGAATTCACAGTGGAACAACAACAATAATCACTGTGGCCCACAAGGCCGAGGACATAACGCATGTCGGACTATATCGAGCAACAGTCAACGCCGGTGGCTGCCAGCACGGGCAAGGAAGAACGAAAGATCATTTTTGCGTCATCCCTCGGGACCGTTTTCGAGTGGTATGACTTTTTTCTCTATGGCGCCCTGGCGGCGGTGATCAGCAAGCAGTTCTTTGCCGGGGTCAACGACACCACTGCGTTTATCTTCGCCCTGATGGCCTTTGCCGCCGGCTTCCTGGTGCGACCGTTCGGCGCGCTGGTGTTCGGTCGGCTGGGGGACATGATCGGGCGCAAATACACCTTCCTCATGACCATCATCCTGATGGGCCTGTCGACCTTCGCCGTCGGCCTGTTGCCCACCTACACCACCATCGGCATCGCCGCGCCGATCATCCTGGTGCTGTTGCGCATGCTCCAGGGCCTGGCGCTGGGCGGTGAATACGGCGGTGCCGCGACCTATGTGGCCGAGCACGCGCCGGCCGGCAAGCGCGGTTTCCACACCGGCTGGATCCAGTCCACCGCGACCCTCGGCCTGCTCCTGTCGTTGCTGGTGGTCCTGGCCAGCCGCTACATCAGTGGCGATCAGTTCGAAGTCTGGGGCTGGCGCCTGCCGTTCCTGCTGTCGATCTTCCTGCTGGCAATCTCCACCTGGATCCGCCTGAGCATGCACGAGTCGCCGGCCTTCGTGAAAATGAAGGCCCAGGGCAAGGTCAGCAAATCGCCGATCCGCGAGTCCTTCGGTTCCTGGCCGAACCTGAAGATCGTCCTGACCGCGCTGTTCAGCATCAACGCCGGGCAGGCGGTGACCTTCTACACCGCCCAGTTCTACGTGATGTTCTTCATGACGCAGATGCTCAAGATGGACCCGACCCAGGCCAACACGCTGCTGATTATCAGCGTGGTGATCGGCGCGCCGTTCTTCGTGCTGTTCGGCTGGCTCTCGGACAAGGTCGGGCGCAAGCCGATCCTGATGCTCGGCCTGCTGCTGGCGACAGTCTGCTACTTCCCGCTGTTCAAGGCGCTGAGTCACTACGCCAACCCGCAGGTGGATGCCGCCAGCCGGCAGGCGCCCATCGTCGTGATGGCCGATCCGGCCGGTTGCACCTTCCAATTCGATCCCGTGGGCAAGGCCCGTTTCGACAGCCCCTGCGACAAGGTCAAGACCTTCCTGGTCAAACAGGGCCTTCCGTATGACTCCCAGGCCGCGGCGCCGGGTTCGACGGTGACGGTTGCGGTGGGCGAGCATAAGATCAACGGCTTCGACGAAGCGGCCATGCGCGCGGCAATTACCCAGGCCGGCTATCCGGCCAAGGC
The DNA here is from genome assembly GCF_018326065.1 of Pseudomonas sp. Ost2. Taxonomy (NCBI): domain Bacteria; kingdom Pseudomonadati; phylum Pseudomonadota; class Gammaproteobacteria; order Pseudomonadales; family Pseudomonadaceae; genus Pseudomonas; species Pseudomonas sp. Ost2. The sequence goes on from NZ_AP021904.1 coordinate 10,602, forward strand.
TGACGCCGGGTCGGTGAACGAACCGATGGTGGTCCTGCTGATCGTGCTGCTGATCCTGATCGCCACCATGACCTATGGCCCGCTGGCGGCGGTGATGGTCGAATTGTTCCCGACCCGGATCCGCTACACCTCGATGTCGCTGCCCTACCATATCGGAAACGGCTGGTTCGGCGGATTCCTGCCCACCGTGTCGTTTGCGCTGGTGGTCTACACCGGGAATATCTTCTACGGGCTCTGGTATCCGGTGCTGGTAACCGGGATCAGCCTGGTGGTCGGGCTGTTCTGCCTGAAAGAAACCCGGGATGTGGATATCGATAAGGTCTGAGGTTTTCGCAGGCATGAAAAAACCGGCATTAACGCCGGTTTTTTTATCGCCGAGAAAAACTTATGCACGATTTTGGTTGAAAAGTCATACCGAGAAATAAGTAGCTAAATCAGCTACTTACGACATTTTTTCGGAAGAAATCCAAATCTTGTGCACAAGTTATCCACAAAACCGTCAGGCCGCGCTCGGCGTTTCCGCCACCGCGTGTGGCGGTAATGAACCCATCTCGCGCTGGGTGTTCTCGTTCCAGGCCTGGACCCGGTCGTTCAACTCGGCAATGGCCCGTGGGCCGCTGCCTTCGGCGAACATCGGGGCACCGATCACCACGGTGATGGTGCCGGACTTTTTCGCCCAGCCGGTCTTCGGCCAGAACTTGCCGGCATTGTGGGCAATCGGCAGCACCGGCAGCTCGGCGTTGACCGCCAGCGCCGTACCGCCGCGGGAAAACTTGCCGACAGTACCGAAGGGCACGCGGGTGCCTTCCGGGAAGATCAGCACCCAGACGTTGTCCTTGAGCAGTTCATCGCCCTTCTTCGCCACGTGCTTGAGCGCCGCCTTCGGGTTGTCGCGGTCAATGGCGATCGGCCGCAGCATGGCCATGGCCCAGCCGAAGAACGGCACATAGAGCAGTTCACGCTTGAGCACCTGGCTCAACGGTGAGAAATAGGCCGACAGGAAGAAGGTCTCCCAGGTGCTCTGGTGATTCGACAGGATCACGCAAGGGCGCTCGGGCACATTCTCGGCACCCTTGATCTCGACCGTGATGCCCAGGAAGACTTTGGTCAGCCACAGGGCGCAGCGGCACCAGTACACGTTGATGAAGCGATAACGTGCCTTGAACGGCAGGAACGGGGCGATAAAAAAGCTCAGGGAGCACCACAGCAGCGAACTGGTGCCCAGCAGCAGGTAAAAGAAAAAGGTTCTGATGGCCTGCAGGATCGACATAGCGGCATTTACCGTTGCGGGCACTGCCCGCCTGTTAATAAGTGCACCCCCGAACAGTCCTTGGTCAGGAAGTCAGAGAAGCGCTAATTGTGGATAAGTTCAGCGGCAACCGCCGCCAGATCGTCAAAAATCAAAGTGCCCACCGGCAGGGTTTTCCCCAGTGTCTTCTCGCCTTTACCGGTTTTAACCAAAACTGGCTGACAATCGACGGCGCTGGCGGCTTCCAAGTCACCCAGGCTGTCTCCGACAAACCATAGCCTAGACAGATCGACGCCGTAATGCGCGGCGATGGTCCTGAGCATGCCCGGCTTGGGCTTGCGGCAATCGCAGCCCTCGTCCGGACCATGGGGACAGTACACCACCAGGCCGAGCTCGCCACCCTGTTGCGCCACCAACGAACGCAGGCGCTCGTGCATGGCGTCCAGGGTCGCGAGATCGTAGTAACCGCGAGCGATGCCGGACTGGTTGGTAGCGACGGCTACCGTCCAGCCGGCCCGGCTCAGTTGCGCGATGGCCTCGATCGAGCCGGGGAGTGGAATCCACTCCTCCAGCGACTTGATGTAAGCGTCGGAGTCGTGATTGATCACTCCGTCCCGATCGAGAATCAGCAGCTTCAAGACCTGTCCTCAGCCCAGCAGCGAAATGTCGGCGACGCCGAGGAACAGGCCCCGCAGGCGTGCCAGCAGCGCGTAGCGGTTGGCCCGCACATTGGCGTCGTCGGCATTGACCATCACCGCTTCGAAGAACGCGTCCACCGGCTCGCGCAAGGCGGCCAGGCGGGCCAGCGATTCGTTGTACTGGCGCGCCGCGGCCATCGGCTGGACAGCCTGGTCCGCTTGCTGGATCGCCGAGTACAGCGAGAACTCGTTGGCGTTGTCGAAGTACTTCGCCTCGACGGTCGTCGGGATGTTGCCTTCGGCCTTGCTCAGCAGGTTCGATACGCGCTTGTTCACGGCGGCCAGGGCTGCGGCTTCCGGCAACTGGCGGAATTTCTGCACCGCTTGCACGCGCTGGTCGAAGTCCAGGGCCGAACCCGGCTTCAGGGCACGTACCGACAGGTAGGTCGCGACGTCCACGCCTTCGTCTTCGTAACGGGCACGCAGGCGGTCGAAGATGAATTCCAGCACCTGTTCCGAGAGGCCGGCGGCCTTGACCTTGGCACCGAAAGCGCTGACCGCGAAGGCCACGGTTTCGATCAGGTCGAGGTCGAGCTTCTTGTCGATCAGGATTCGCAGCACGCCCAGGGCGGCACGGCGCAGGGCATAGGGGTCCTTGCTACCGGTCGGCAGCATGCCGATACCGAAGATGCCCACCAGGGTGTCGAGCTTGTCGGCGATCGCCACGGCCGCACCGGTCAGGGTGGTCGGCAGTTCGGCACCGGCACCACGCGGCATGTACTGCTCGTTCAGGGCCAGGGCGACGTCTTCCGGCTCGCCGTCATTGAGGGCGTAGTAGTAGCCGGCGATACCTTGCATCTCCGGGAACTCGCCGACCATCTCGGTCGCCAGGTCGCACTTGGACAGCAGGCCGGCACGGGCCGCGCGCTGGGCGTCGCCGCCGATCCGTGGGGCGATGAAGGCGGCCAGTTTCGAGACGCGCTCGGCCTTGTCGTAGACGCTGCCCAGCTTCTCCTGGAACACCACGTTCTGCAGGCGCAGGTTGAAGTCGGCGAGCTTCTGCTTCTTGTCCTGCTTGAAGAAGAACTCGGCGTCGGTCAGGCGCGGGCGTACGACTTTCTCGTTGCCGGCGATGATCTGCTGCGGGTCCTTGCTCTCGATGTTGGCGACCGTGATGAAACGCGGCAGCAGCTTGCCATCGACGTCCAGCAGGCAGAAGTACTTCTGGTTGTCCTGCATGGTGGTGATCAGGGCTTCCTGGGGCACGTCGAGGAAACGCTCTTCGAACGAGCACACCAGCGGCACCGGCCATTCGACCAGGGCGGTGACTTCGTCCAGCAGAGCCGGCGGCACGATGGCGGTGCCTTCCTGCAGGGTCGCCAGCTCCGCGGTACGCTTGCTGATCAGCTCGCGACGCTCGTTGGCGTCGGCCAGCACGTAGGCGCCGCGCAGGTCGTCGAGGTAGCTGGCCGGCGAACCGATACGCACGCTTTGCGGATGATGGAAACGGTGGCCACGGGAATCGCGACCGGCCTTCTGGGCGAGGATGGTGCAGTCGATGACCTGGTCACCGAGCAGCATCACCAGCCATTGGGTCGGACGGACGAACTCTTCCTTGCGCGCGGCCCAGCGCATGCGCTTGGGAATCGGCAGGTCGTTCAGCGAGTCTTCGACGATGGTCGGCAGCAGGCTGGCGGTCGGTTTGCCGGGGATGTTCTGGCTGTAGCGCAGCTTCGGCCCGCTCTGGTCGATTTCGCTCAGCTCGACGCCGCACTTCTTGGCGAAGCCCAGGGCGGCCTGGGTCGGGTTGCCTTCGGCATCGAAGGCGGCCTGGCGTGGCGGGCCGTCGAGGTTGATGCTGCGGTCCGGTTGCTGGGTCTGCAACTGGGTCAGCAAGACGGCCAGGCGCCGTGGCGCGGCGTAGACCTGCTTGGCTTCGAAGCTCAGGCCGGCGCTCTGCAGGCCTTTTTCGATCCCGGCGAGGAACGCCTCGGCGAGGGTATTGAGGGCCTTGGGTGGCAGTTCTTCAGTGCCCAGTTCTACCAGAAAATCTTGCGCACTCATTGTGCTGCCTCCAACTTAGCCAACACTTCATCACGCAGGTCCGGGGTTGCCATCGGGAAGCCGAGCTTGGCGCGTGCCAGCAGGTAGGCTTGGGCGACGGAACGCGCCAGGGTGCGCACACGCAGGATGTACTGCTGGCGTGCGGTCACCGAGATGGCCCGGCGCGCGTCCAGCAGGTTGAAGGTGTGCGAGGCCTTGAGGACCATTTCATAGCTCGGCAACGGCAGCGGCTGATCCAGTTCGATCAGGCGCTTGGCTTCGCTTTCATAGAAATCGAACAGTTCGAACAGCTTCTCGACGTTGGCGTGTTCGAAGTTGTAGGTCGATTGCTCCACTTCGTTCTGGTGGAACACATCGCCATAGGTCACCTTGCCGAACGGACCGTCGGCCCAGACCAGGTCGTAGACCGAATCGACGCCCTGCAGGTACATCGCCAGACGTTCGAGGCCGTAGGTGATTTCGCCGGTGACTGGGTAGCACTCGATGCCGCCCGCCTGCTGGAAGTAGGTGAACTGGGTGACTTCCATGCCGTTGAGCCAGACTTCCCAGCCCAGGCCCCAGGCGCCGAGGGTCGGCGATTCCCAGTTGTCTTCGACGAAACGGATGTCGTGCACCAGCGGGTCGAGGCCGACGCGCTTGAGGGAGCCCAGGTACAGTTCCTGGAAGTTTTCCGGGTTCGGCTTCAGGACCACCTGGAACTGGTAGTAGTGCTGCAGGCGGTTCGGGTTTTCGCCGTAGCGGCCGTCAGTCGGGCGGCGGCTGGGTTGTACGTAGGCGGCGTTCCAGGTTTCCGGGCCGATGGCACGCAGGAACGTGGCGGTATGAAAAGTGCCGGCGCCTACTTCCATATCGTAGGGCTGAAGTACCACACAACCTTGCTCAGCCCAGTATTGCTGGAGGGCGAGGATCAAGTCTTGGAAGGTACGCACGGCTGGCGTAGGCTGGCTCACGAAATTCACCTGTTACTTGGGCTGCGATTTAAAAGGCGGGAGTATACCCGATTCGGTCGCGCCTCCACCCCCTTGGAGCCTTATGCCACGCTGCTTTTGGTGCAACGACGAGCCTTTGTACATGGACTATCACGATCAGGAGTGGGGCGTACCGCTGCGCGACGAGCAGCGATTGTTCGAGTTGCTTTTGCTCGAAGGGTTCCAGGCCGGGCTTTCGTGGATCACGATCCTGAGAAAACGCGAGCACTATCGCAAGGTCCTGTTCGGCTTCGACGTGCGCGAAATCGCGCAAATGAGCGACGACTACATCGAGACCCTGATGCTCGACCCGGGCATCGTGCGCAATCGCCTGAAGCTCAACGCGGCCCGGCGCAACGCCCGGGCCTGGTTGCAGACGAAGGACCCGGTGGCCCTGCTCTGGTCGTTTGTCGGCGGCCTGCCGCGGATTCACCACTTCAGGGATCGCAGCGAGGTCCCGGCCGTCACGCCCGAGGCCGAAGCCATGAGCAAGGCCCTGAAGAAGCTCGGCTTCAGCTTTGTCGGCCCGACCATCTGCTACGCCTTCATGCAGGCCTCGGGGATGGTCATGGACCACACCACCGATTGTCATAGCTATGCCGCGCTGGCCGTGCCACGGCTACAATAGCCGGCTGACGAGTGAGCACACCGGGAGTGACCTGTGGAAAAGTTTAAAGGCGCCATGCTGGTGGGGGCGTTGCGGTTGTTCGCGATGCTGCCCTGGCGTGCCGTGCAGCGTGTCGGCGCGGCCATCGGCTGGCTGATGTGGAAGCTGCCCAACCGTTCCCGCGAAGTGGTGCGGATCAATCTGGCGAAGTGTTTCCCCGAGCTCGACCCGGTGGCCCGCGAGCAACTGGTCGGACAGAGCCTCAAGGATATCGGCAAGTCCCTGACCGAAAGCGCCTGTGCCTGGATCTGGCCGGCCCAGCGTTCCATCGACCTGGTGCGCGAAGTCGAAGGCCTCGACGTGCTCAGGGACGCCCTGGCCTCGGGCAAGGGCGTGGTCGGCATCACCAGCCACCTGGGCAACTGGGAAGTGCTCAATCACTTCTACTGCAACCAGTGCAAACCGATCATCTTCTACCGCCCGCCCAAGCTCAAGGCGGTCGATGAGCTGCTGCGCAAACAGCGGGTGCAACTGGGCAACCGGGTGGCGGCCTCGACCAAGGAAGGCATCCTCAGCGTCATCAAGGAAGTGCGCAAAGGTGGTGCGGTGGGCATCCCCGCCGACCCGGAACCGGCCGAATCCGCCGGGATCTTCGTGCCTTTCCTGGGCACCATGGCCCTGACCAGCAAGTTCGTGCCGAACATGCTCGCCGGCGGCAAGGCGGTCGGAGTGTTCCTGCATGCGCTGCGCCTGCCCGACGGTTCGGGTTTCAAGGTGATTCTCGAAGCGGCTCCAGAAGCCATGTACAGCGCCGATACAGAGACTTCGGCGGCGGCCATGAGCCAGGTCGTCGAGCGTTATGTGCGGGCCTATCCGAGCCAGTACATGTGGAGCATGAAGCGCTTCAAGAAGCGTCCGGCGGGCGAACAACGCTGGTACTGAAACACCTCATTGGCATGATCTGTGGATAAAATCGCCAGTGATTTATCCACAGCGGCTTTATCCAAGGGCGCAATAGATGTCCGATAACAAGAATTACCTGCGTATCAAGATCCAGCACCCGAGCATTGGCGAATGCCTGGGGCAGACGCGCAATCTTTCCAGCAAGGGTGTGTACGTGCAGCACCCGGGCCTGTCGCGCCTGCCGACCGGGACGGTGGTCTATGGCCAGGTGCAGGACTTGCCGGTGGCCGCGCCGCGTATTCGCATGGAAGTGATCCGGGTCGACGCCGAGGGCATCGGCCTGCGCTTCATCGATCTTTGAGCGCGGCCTTTTCCAGCTTTTTCAGGAACACCGTCATTTCCTTTTCCGCCTGCTTGTCGCCATGGGCGCGGGCGGCGTCCAGTCCCTGTTCCCAAGCCTGTTTCGCGGCGTCGGTGTCGCCGGCGGCCTGATGGGCCTTGCCCAGCAGTTTCCAGGCGGCGGAGTATTTCGGATCGAAGGTCACGCAGCGTTGCAGGTGCTCGGCGGCCCTGGCGTTGTCGCCAAGATCCAGGTAACCCTTGCCCAGGCCGAAGCGCAGCAACGAGTTATCCACACCCTTGGCGAGCATTTTTTCCAGTGATTCGAGCATCGGTGCCTCCCTTCAGAAAAAACTCAGGCCGACGTGGAACAGCTTTTCCACATCGCGGATATGTTTCTTGTCCACAAGGAACAGGATCACGTGGTCGCCGGCCTGGATCACCGTATCGTCATGGGCGATCAGCACTTCTTCGTCGCGGATGATCGCCCCGATGGTGGTTCCGGGCGGCAGCGCGATATCTTCGATGGCCCGGCCGATCACCTTGCTCGACTTCGCGTCGCCATGGGCAATCGCCTCGATGGCTTCCGCCGCGCCCCGGCGCAACGAGTGCACGCTGACGATATCGCCCCGCCGTACGTGAGCGAGCAGGGTGCCGATGGTCGCCAGTTGCGGGCTGATGGCGATGTCGATATCGCCGCCCTGGATCAGGTCGACATAGGCCGGGTTGTTGATGATGGTCATCACCTTCTTCGCCCCCATGCGCTTGGCCAGCAGCGACGACATGATATTGGCCTCGTCGTCGTTGGTCAGGGCCAGGAACAGGTCGGCGTCGTTGATGTTCTCTTCCATCAGCAGGTCGCGGTCCGAAGCGCTGCCCTGCAGGACCACCGTGCTGTCGAGAGTATCGGACAGATGACGGCAGCGTGCCGCGTTCATCTCGATGATCTTCACCTGGTAGCGGCTTTCGATCGCTTCGGCCAGGCGCTCGCCGATCTGCCCGCCGCCGGCGATGACGATGCGCTTGTAGCTCTCGTCGAGCCGGCGCATTTCGCTCATCACCGCCCGGATATGCGCCTTGGCGGCGATGAAGAACACCTCGTCATCGGCTTCGATCACCGTATCGCCCTTGGGCATGATCGGCCGGTCGCGACGGAAGATCGCCGCCACCCGGGTGTCGACATTCGGCATGTGCGCGCGCAACTGGCGCAGTTGCTGGCCCACCAGCGGCCCGCCGTAGTAGGCCTTGACCGCCACCAGCTGGGCCTTGCCCTCGGCGAAGTCGATCACCTGCAAGGCGCCGGGGTATTCGATCAGGCGCTTGATGTAGTGGGTGACCACCTGTTCGGGGCTGATCAGTACGTCCACCGGGATCGCGTCGTTGTCGAACAGGCCGGCGCGGGTCAGGTAGGCGGCCTCGCGCACCCGGGCGATCTTGGTCGGGGTGTGGAACAGGGTGTGGGCGACCTGGCAGGCGACCATATTGGTCTCGTCGCTGTTGGTCACCGCCACCAGCATGTCGGCGTCATCCGCGCCGGCCTGGCGCAGGATCGTCGGGAACGAGGCACGGCCCTGGACGGTACGGATATCCAGGCGGTCGCCGAGGTCGCGCAGGCGCTCGCCGTCAGTGTCGACCACGGTGATGTCGTTGGCTTCGCTGGCCAGGTGCTCGGCCAGGGTGCCGCCGACCTGTCCCGCGCCGAGAATGATGATTTTCATCGGATGACTCCGTTCAACCCGGTTAGCCGCGCGCGGCAGCGATCTTGATCAGTTTGGCGTAGTAGAAACCATCGTGGCCGCCTTCCTGGGCCAGCAGTTGGCGACCGTGGGGCTGCCTGATGCCGAACGGACCGGCGATATCCAGCTCGCGGGCCCCGGAGGTGCGGGCCAGGAACGCTGCGATCACCTCGGTGTTTTCCGTCGGCAAGGTCGAGCAGGTGGCATAGAGCAGGATGCCGCCGACGTCGAGGGTCGTCCACATCGCGTCCAGCAGCTCGCCTTGCAGGGCGGCCAGGGCGGCGATGTCGTCGGGTTGGCGGGTCAGCTTGATATCCGGATGGCGACGGATCACCCCGGTGGCCGAGCATGGCGCATCCAGGAGGATCCGCTGGAACGGCTTGCCATCCCACCAGGTCGCGGTGTCCCGGCCATCGGCGGCGATCAGCTCGGCGGCCAGGCCCAGGCGCTCGAGGTTCTCGCGCACCCGTACCAGGCGCTTGGCCTCCAGGTCGACGGCGACCACACCGGCCAGTCGCGGCTCGGCTTCGAGGATATGGCAGGTCTTGCCGCCAGGAGCGCAGCAGGCATCCAGTACCCGTTGGCCGGGGGCCAGGTCCAGCAGGTCGGCGGCCAGTTGCGCGGCTTCGTCCTGGACACTGATCCAGCCTTCGGCAAAGCCCGGCAGGTTGCGCACGTCGCAGGCTTCGTCGAGGACGATGCCGTCGCGGCTATAGTCGCAAGGCTGGGCGGCGACCGCGGCATCGGCCAGCAGCTTGAGGTAGGCATCGCGGCTGTGGTGACGGCGGTTGACCCGCAGGATCATCGGCGGGTGGGCGTTGTTCGCCGCGCAGATGGCTTCCCACTGCTCGGGCCAGAAGGCCTTCAGGGATTTCTGCAGCCAGCGCGGGTGGGCGGTACGCACCACCGGGTCGTGTTCCAGCTCGGCCAGCAACGCTTCGCTCTCCCTTTGCGCGCGACGCAGTACGGCGTTGAGCAGGGCCTTGGCCCAGGGCTTCTTCAGTTTTTCCGCGCAGCCGACGGTTTCGCCAATGGCGGCGTGGGCCGGGATGCGGGTATAGAGCAACTGGTAGAGACCGACCAGCAGCAGCGCCTCGACATCGGCGTCAGCGGCCTTGAAGGGTTTCTGCAGCAGCTTCAGCGCCAGCGCCGACAGCCGAGGCTGCCAGCGGGCGGTGCCGAACGCCAGGTCCTGGGTCAGGCCACGGTCGCGGGCCTCGACCTTGTCCAGTTGCAGCGGCAACGAACTGTTGAGCGAGGCCTTGCCGTTGAGCACGGCGGTCAGGGCCTTGGCGGCGGCCAGACGCGGATTCATTGGCCGAACACCGTGCCGAGGGCGAATTTCTCGCGGCGGCTGTTGAACAGATCGCTGAAGTTCAGGGCCTTGCCGCCGGGCAGTTGCAGGCGGGTCAGGCACAGGGCGGCGGCACCCGTGGCGACGATCAGGCCGTCCTTGCTGGCGGCGAGGATTTCACCCGGCCGGCCCTGGCCTTCGGCGACGCTGGCGGCGAGGACCTTCACCGCTTCGCCGTTGAGGCTGCTGTGGCACACCGGCCAGGGATTGAAGGCGCGAACGAGTCGTTCCAGCTCGACCGCCGGACGGCTCCAGTCGATGCGCGCCTCGTCCTTGTTCAGCTTGTGGGCGTAGGTGGCCAGGCTGTCGTCCTGGACTTCACCGTCGAGGGTTCCGGCGGCCAGGCCGGCGATGGCTTGCAGGACCGCCGGCGGGCCGAGTTCGGCCAGGCGATCATGCAGGCTGCCACCGGTGTCTTCGGCGCTGATCGGGGTGACGGTCTTGAGCAGCATCGGCCCGGTGTCGAGTCCGGCTTCCATGCGCATCACGGTCACGCCGCTTTCGCGGTCGCCGGCTTCCACCGCGCGCTGGATCGGCGCGGCACCGCGCCAGCGCGGCAGCAGCGAGGCGTGGCTGTTGATGCAACCCAGGCGCGGGATATCCAGCACCACCTGCGGCAGGATCAGACCATAGGCGACCACCACCATCAGGTCCGGCTCAAGTGCCGCCAGTTCGGCCTGGGCGTCGGCGTTGCGCAGGGTCGGCGGCTGCAGCACGGCGATGCCGTGTTCCAGGGCAAGTTGCTTGACCGGGCTCGGCATCAGCTTCTGCCCGCGCCCGGCCGGACGGTCCGGCTGGGTGTAGACCGCGACGATCTCGTAAGGGCTGTCGAGCAGGGCCTTGAGGTGTTCGGCGGCGAACTCGGGGGTGCCGGCAAAGACGATGCGCAATGGCTCAGTCATAGATAAAGCTCGCTTGAAAAAGAAAAGGCTTGCCGCAGCAAGCCTTTGGGATGAAGGGATCAGGCGTTCTGGCGGTGTTTCTTTTCCAGCTTCTTCTTGATCCGGTCGCGCTTGAGCGTGGACAGGTAATCGACGAACAGCTTGCCGTTGAGGTGATCGCATTCATGCTGGATGCACACCGCCAGCAGGCCATCGGCCTCCAGTTCGAACGGCTTGCCGTCGCGGTCCAGGGCCTTGATCCGTACGCGTGTCGGGCGTTCGACGTTCTCGTAGAACTCCGGCACCGACAGGCAGCCTTCCTGGTACTCGCCCATTTCGTCGGTCAGCGGTTCGAACTCGGGGTTGATGAACACCCGTGGCTCGCTGCGATCTTCGCTCAGGTCCATGACCACGATACGTTGATGCACGTTGACCTGGGTGGCCGCCAGGCCGATGCCCGGGGCTTCATACATTGTTTCAAACATGTCATCGATCAGTTGCCGCACCTTGTCGTCCACCACGGCCACGGGCTTGGCGATGGTGCGCAGGCGCGCGTCTGGAAATTCGAGGATGTTTAAAATGGCCATAGGCGTAATTGCTGCACATGTGAGGTAAAGTCAGAGACGGCTGCCGAATATCCCGGCGGGATTCGGCTACCGTTGTAAAACGTTCTCCCTGGGAGCGAGCCGCGGGGGCTCTGGCGTTTCACGCGAAGGCACATAATAAAGGGATTCACTGCATGAGGAAAACACTACTCGCCCTGCTGCTGGCCTTTACCGGTGTCGTGCAGGCGCAAGTGCAACTCAAGGACGGTTATCCACAGCGCTATACCGTGGTGCGTGGCGACACACTCTGGGACATTTCCGGGAAATTTCTCCGCGAACCCTGGAAGTGGCCGGAAATCTGGCACGCCAACCCACAGATCGCCAATCCGGACCTGATCTACCCGGGCGACATCCTGACGCTGCAGTTCGTCGACGGCCAGCCGCGGCTGGTAGTCGAGCGCGGCGCTTCGCGCGGCACCATCAAGCTGTCGCCGCAGGTGCGCAGTTCGCCGGTGGCGGACGCGATCCCCAGCATTCCACTGGAAAAGATCAACGCGTTCCTGCTGAGCAACCGCATCGTCGACAGCCCCGAAGACTTCAAAAAAGCCCCGTATATCCTCGCCGGTAGCAACGAGCGGGTGCTCAGCGGCATGGGCGACCGGATCTATGCCCGTGGCGCGTTCGACCCGACGCATTCGGTGTATGGCCTGTTCCGCCAGGGCAAGGTCTACACGGATCCGCAGACCAAGGAGTTCCTCGGCATCAACGCCGACGACGTCGGCACGGGCGAGCTGTTGGCGACCGAAGGCGATGTCGGCACCCTGACGCTGCGCCGCACCACCGAGGAAGTGCGTCTCGGCGACCGGCTGTTCGTCAGCGAGGAACGGCCGATCACCTCGACCTTCATGCCCAGCGCTCCCCAGGCGCAGATCAGCGGCGTGATCATAGATGTGCCACGAGGTGTTACACAGATCGGGGTCATGGACGTGGTCACGATCGACAAGGGCCGCCGCGATGGACTGGCCGAAGGCAATGTTCTCGCGGTGTACAAGACCGGCGAGACGGTTCGCGACCGCGTCACCGGGCAGCCGGTGAAGATTCCCGACGAGCGTTCGGGTCTGCTGATGGTGTTCCGCACCTACGAAAAGCTCAGCTATGGTTTGGTACTCAATGCCACGCGGTCGCTGGCAGTGCTGGACAAGGTGCGCAATCCGTAATGCCTGTCTGTGGGAGCTGGCTTGCCAGCGATGACTGTGGTGAATCTTGCATCGCTATCGCTGACAAGCCAGCTCCTACAGGTGTCTTCAGCTTGGGCGGATTTCGTTAGCAGGCTAAACAGGTTACTCACAGAGTTATCCACAGCTTGTTCCTGCCGGATCACGACCGCCACGGATCAAGGATGATCGAATGTCGCTGTCTGTGAGTCCCTCCCTGTCGCCGGCGGAACTGGAAGCCCGCCTGCGCCTGCATCGCCTGCCGGATATCGGTCCGAGGCGCTTTCGCACGCTGATCGAAACCTTTGGCTCGGCCTCTTCCGCCCTGAGCGCGCCCGCCGCCGCCTGGCGTTCGCTGGGGTTGCCCGCAAGCAGTGCCGAGGCCCGCCGCAGCCCTGCCGTGCGCGACGGTGCCAGCGCTGCATTGGGCTGGCTAGAGCGCTCGAACCAGCATCTGCTGATGTGGGACCAGGCTGATTATCCGGCCTTGCTCGCCGAGGTGGACGATGCCCCGCCGCTGCTGTTCGTGGCCGGTGACCCGACGATCATGGACAAGCCGCAACTGGCGCTGGTCGGCAGTCGGCGTGCCTCGAAGCCGGGCATGGACACTGCCACGGCGTTCTCCCGCAGCCTCGCCGGAGCCGGTTTTGTCATCACCAGCGGCCTTGCCCTGGGCATCGACGGCGCTGTCCATCAGGCCGCGCTGGATGTCGGCGGGCTGACCATCGGCGTGCTCGGCACCGGCCTCGGGAATTTTTATCCACAGCGCCACCGGACGCTGGCGCAGGCCATGATCGAGCGCGGCAGTGCGGTGGTTTCCGAGTTCCCCCTGGATACCCCGCCGCATCCGGGCAACTTCCCCCGGCGCAACCGGATCATCAGCGGCTTGTCCCTTGGCGTGCTGGTGGTGGAGGCCAGTGTCGCCAGCGGCTCGCTGATCACCGCCCGGCTCGCGGCGGAACAGGGCCGCGAGGTTTACGCGATTCCCGGTTCCATCCACCATCCCGGTGCGCGGGGCTGTCACCAGTTGATCCGCGATGGCGCGGTGCTGGTGGAGACGGTCGACGATATCCTGCAGAACCTGCGCGGTTGGCAGCGGGTTGCCGCCAGCACGCCGTCCGCCGCCTCCGATCACCCGCTGCTGGCCTTGCTGCACGCGGCGCCGCACACCAGCGAAGGCCTGGCGCTGGCCTGTGGCTGGAACCTGTCGCGGGTGCTGGCGAGCCTGACCGAGCTGGAACTGGAAGGCCGGGTTGCCAATGAAGGCGGACGCTGGTTAGCTCGCATGAGGTAGCCGTACCTGAGTAAACTGCGAGCAGCGTTGAATCCGGAGAAACGAGCAATGGTCAAGAGTTGGCGTGTGCAAGAAGCCGCACGAGAAGTTCGCGCAGGAGCGGTGATTGCCTATCCAACCGAGGCGGTCTGGGGCCTGGGCTGCGATCCCTGGAACGAAGAGGCGGTAGATCGGCTGCTGGCGATCAAGAATCGCTCGGTGGACAAGGGCCTGATCCTGGTCGCCGACAATATCCGGCAGTTCGATTTCCTGTTCGAAGACTTTCCGGAAACCTGGCTCGATCGCATGGCCAGCACCTGGCCGGGGCCCAATACCTGGCTGGTGCCGCATCAGGATCTGTTGCCGGAATGGGTGACCGGCCAGCACGACACCGTGGCACTGCGGGTGAGTGATCATCCGTTGGTACGCGACCTGTGTTCGCTGGTGGGGCCGCTGATTTCCACTTCCGCCAACCCGCAAGGGCGCCCTGCGGCGAAGACCCGTCTGCGAGTGGAGCAGTATTTCCGCGGCCAGCTCGACCTGGTGCTGGGTGGCCGCCTCGGCGGGCGCAAGAACCCGAGCCTGATCCGTGACCTGGCGACCGGCAAGGTGGTGCGCCCGGCCTGAGTCCGGTGTGAGCAGATTCATTGATCGTTCCCACGCTCTGCGTGGGAATGCAGCCCCTGACGCTCTGCGTCACAACAGCGGACGCGGAGCGCCCCAAGAGGCATTCCCACGCGGAGCGTGGGAACGATCGGTGCGGGTGCCTCGCTCCTAAGGCAACAGCACCGTCGAGCCAGTGGTCCGCCGCGCCGACAGCTCGGTCTGCGCCTTGGCCGCCTCGGCCAGGCTGTAGCGTGCGCCGATCTCGATCTTCAACTGCCCGCCGATAATCAGCCCGAACAACTCATCGGCCATGGCCTGCAGTTGCCGCGGGTTGCTGGCGTAGGTGCCCAGGGTCGGCCGGGTCACGTACAGCGAGCCCTTGGCCGCGAGGATACCCAGGTTGACGCCGTCCACCGCCCCGGAGGCGTTGCCGAAGCTCACCAGCAGGCCCCGTGGCGCCAGGCTGTCGAGGGACGTCAGCCAGGTGTCCTTGCCGACCCCGTCATAGACCACCGGGACCTTCTTGCCGTCCGTCAGCTCCAGCACCCGCTTCGCCACGTCTTCATGGCTGTAGTCGATGGTCTCCCAGGCCCCGAGGGACTTGGCATAGGCCGCCTTCTGCGGCGAGCTCACGGTACCGATCAGCTTCGCCCCGATGGCCTTGGCCCACTGGCAGGCCAAGGCCCCGACCCCGCCGGCCGCGGCGTGGAACAGCACGGTTTCGCCGGCCTTGAGCTCATGGGTCTGGCGCAGCAGGTACTGCACCGTGAGGCCCTTGAGCATGACGGCCGCCGCCTGTTCGAAGCTGATCTGTTCGGGCAGTTTGACCAGGTGGGCCGCCGGCAACAGGTGGAAATCGCTGTAGGCGCCCAGCGGTCCGGTGCCATAGGCGACGCGGTCGCCGACCTTGAACCCGGTGACTTCGCTACCCACCGCGTCGACGATGCCCGCGCCCTCGCCACCCAGCCCGGACGGCATGCTCGGCGGTGCATACAGGCCGCTGCGCCAGTAGGTGTCGATGAAATTCAGGCCGATGGCCTTGTTCTGTACCCGTACCTGCTGCGGGCCCGGCTCGGCGGGGGTGTAGTCGACATATTCGAGGACTTCGGGGCCACCATGGGCACGGAACTGGATGCGTTTGGCCATCGATACTCTCCTTGGGCAGTTTTCATCTTGAGGCTGCGCGAAGGGTCTATCGGACTCCTTCGTTTGACCTTCGTCAACTGCGACGGTGGCGAGGGCAGTGTTATGCTACGCCCCCCCTTGCCGCCGGCCGCCCGACGTGCCGCGTAGCTTTGCCCGATTCAAGGTGATGCCATGACTACCCGCACCGAGGCCGTTAAAGCCTATTTGCTCGACCTGCAAGACCGTATCTGCGCTGCGCTGGAAGCCGAAGATGGCGGTTCGCGCTTCGTCGAGGATGCCTGGACGCGCCCCGCCGGCGGCGGTGGCCGGACCCGGGTGATCGAGAACGGCGAGGTCATCGAGAAAGGCGGGGTGAATTTCTCCCACGTCTTCGGCAGCGGCCTGCCGCCGTCCGCCAGTGCCCACCGGCCCGAGCTGGCCGGGCGCGGTTTCGAGGCGCTGGGGGTGTCCCTGGTGATTCACCCGCACAACCCCCATGTGCCGACGTCCCACGCCAACGTGCGGTTCTTCATCGCCGAAAAGGCCGGTGAAGAACCGGTCTGGTGGTTCGGTGGCGGCTTCGACCTGACGCCCTACTACGGCAACGAAGAGGACTGCGTGCACTGGCACCGCGTGGCCGAGCAGGCCTGCGCGCCGTTCGGGGCGGATGTCTACCCGCGCTACAAGGCCTGGTGCGACAGCTATTTCCATATCAAGCACCGCAACGAGCCACGGGGCATCGGCGGCCTGTTCTTCGACGACCTGAACGAGTGGGACTTCGACACCAGCTTCGCCTTCATGCGTGCCATCGGCGATGCCTATATCGAGGCGTACCTGCCCATCGTGCAGCGGCGCAAGGCGGCGGCCTGGACCGAACAGCAGCGCGAGTTCCAGGAGTTCCGCCGTGGCCGTTACGTGGAATTCAACCTGGTCTATGACCGCGGCACCCTGTTCGGCCTGCAATCGGGCGGGCGCACCGAATCGATCCTGATGTCGCTGCCGCCACAAGTGCGCTGGGGCTATGACTGGAAAGCCGTTCCGGGCAGCGAAGAGGCACGCCTGACCGACTACTTCCTGCAGGATCGCGACTGGTTGGCGCAGGGGGCTGCCTGATGGATCGTTATGTCGTCTTCGGCAACCCCATCGGCCACAGCAAGTCGCCGCTGATCCACCGTCTGTTCGCCGAACAGACCGCCCAGCAACTGGACTACAGCACCCTGCTGGCGCCGCTGGATGACTTTTCCGGCTGTGCCCGGGCGTTCTTCCAGGACGGTCGCGGCGCCAACGTCACGGTGCCGTTCAAGGAAGAGGCCTTTCGCCTGGCCGCCAGCCTGACGCCACGGGCGCAGCGCGCGGGAGCGGTGAATACCCTCAGCAAGCTGGCCGATGGCAGCCTGCTGGGCGACAACACCGACGGTGCCGGGCTGGTCCGCGACCTGACGGTGAATGCCGGCTTCAGCCTGCAGGGCAAGCGCATCCTGTTGCTGGGTGCCGGTGGCGCGGTGCGCGGGGTCCTGGAGCCGTTGCTGGCGCAGCAGCCCGCGTCCGTGATCATCGCCAACCGCACCGTCGAGAAAGCCGAGTTGCTGGCCGAACTGTTCGCCGACCTGGGGCCGGTGTCCGCCAGCGGCTTCGACTGGTTGCGCGAACCGGTCGACCTGATCATCAACGCCACCTCGGCCAGCCTGTCGGGCGATGTGCCGCCGATTGCGCCGAGCCTGATCGAGCCGGGCAAGACCTTCTGCTACGACATGATGTACAGCAAGGAGCCGACCGCGTTCTGCCGCTGGGCCAGCGCACAGGGCGCGGCCGTGGCGATGGATGGCCTGGGCATGCTGGCCGAGCAGGCGGCGGAAGCCTTCCTGCTGTGGCGTGGCGTGCGCCCGGACACGGCGCCGGTGCTGGCGGAGCTGCGGCGCCTGCTGGCCCTTTGAACCGAAACCGTTTGAACTGAAACCTGTGAGAGCGGGCTTGTCGGAACGCCGCTCCCACAGGATGAGTGTCTGGGGGGACAAGTGTGTTCAGTCCTCGAAGCGGATCGGGCACTTATCCACACCCTCCAGCTTGACCAGTTCCTCGATCACCGGGACCCGTGCCTTTCTCAGGGTCAGGCTGCGCCCGTCCCGCGCCAGGCGCCGGGCTTCCTGGTGCAGCATTTCCACCCCGGAATAGTCGATGAAGTTGATCTGCTGCGCCTCGATCACCACCCGCGGGCCATGCAGCCGTTGCAGGCGTACCTGCAGGTAATGGCTGGCGCCGAAGAAGATCGACCCGCCGACCCGCAGCACATCCTCGTCGCCATCGCGCCAATGCTGCACCCGGGGTTGCGAAGTGCGCTTGAGGTAGAAGAACAGCGACGCCAGCACCCCGGCATAGATCGCCGTCTGCAATTCCAGGAGCAAGGTCGCCACGCAGGTCAGGGCCATCACCGCGAACTCGGCATGACTGACCCGGAACAGCGCGCGGATCCCGCGATGATCCACCAGGCCCCAACTGATCAGCAAAATGCTGCCGGCCATGGCCGGAATCGGAATATGGGCGATCAGCGCCGAGCCGCACACCGCGAACAACGCCACCCATAACGCCGAGAACACCCCGGCCAGCGGCGAGCAGGCCCCGGCTTCGTAGCTCAGGGCGGCGCGGGTGAACGAGCCGGCGGACAGGTAGCCGGAAAACAGGCTGCCGACAATGTTCGACAGGCCCTGGGCGCGGACTTCCTGGTTGGCGTCGAGCAATTGCTGGGAGCGTGCGGACAGCGACCGGGCGATCGACAGGCTGGTCACCAGTCCGAGCATGCCCACGGCGACGGCACTGGGCAGCAGCCGCAGGACCGTCTCGATATCCAGCGGCAGCGGGCTGAACGGCGGCAGGCGCCCGGCGAAGCCCTTGACCAGCTGCACATGGCCGAACATCCCCGGCCACAACCAGACCAGCAGGCTGGCGAGGACCAGGGTGATCAGCAGGGTCGGCCAGCGCGGCAGCAGCGACTTGAGCCCGAGGCCGACCAGCAGCGTGCCGAGCCCGAGGGCCAGCGACGGGCGATCCAGCTCGCCGACATGCCGTACCAGCGCCAGCAGGCTGTTGAGGGCGGTGGCCTGGTTCGCCACGTCGATGCCCAGCAGGTTGGGCAACTGTCCCAGGGCGATGACCACGGCGGCACCCAGGGTGAAGCCGAGCACCACCGAATGGGAGACGAAGTTCACCAGGGCGCCGAAACGCAGCATGCCCAGGAGCCACTGGAAGATGCCGGCGATAAAGGTCAGCAGCAGGATCAGGGTGATGTAGTCCTGGCTGCCGGGCACCGCCAGTGGGCTGACACTGGCGAACAGGACAATGGAGATCGCGGCGGTGGGGCCGCAGATCAGGTGCCACGACGAGCCCCAGAGGCAAGCGATCAGCACCGGAATGATCGCCGCGTACAGCCCGTATTCCGGCGGCAGGCCGGCGATCAGGGCGTAGGCGACGGATTGTGGCAGCGCGAGAATGGCGCCGCTGAGCCCCACCACCAGGTCACGGCGGACGCTGGTGCGGGTTTGCCGGGGCAGCCAGCTGAGAAATGGCAGGATTTTGTGGCGGTTGGTCCAGCCCATGGGTCTCTCGGTTGGTTGAGTCGGCGTCAGGGTGAAGGGGATTTGTGACAACCGCGAGGGCGCCCGCGCGCCTGCAGAAGCCGGGCATTCCCGCGCAGCGGCCGTTGAGGCCGCTGAAAAGCTTCGCGGGCAAGCCCGCTCCCACATTGAGGCCTGCGGTGTGTCGGGAAGCGCGTCAGAGCTTGGCTTTCACCACCGGCAACGCATCCTGGCCATCGGCGGTCTTGACGCCGTCCAGCCATTTGTCCAGCACCGCCGGATTGGCCTTGATCCAGGCCCTGGCCGCATCGGCATTGCTCAGCTTCTTGTTCGCCACCTCGGCCATGATGCTGTTTTCCATGTCCTGGGTGAAGCTCAGGTTGCTCAGCAACTTGCCGACGTTCGGGCAGGCCTGTGCATAACCCTTGCGGGTCACGGTGTAGACGCTGCCGGTATCGCCGAAATATTTCTCGCCGCCCTTGAGGTAGTGCATCTTCATCTGCACGTTCATCGGGTGCGGGGTCCAGCCGAGGAAGACCACGAACTTCTGCTTCTTCACCGAGCGGGCCACCTCGGCCAGCATCGCCTGTTCGCTGGACTCCACCAGTTTCCACTGGCCCAGGTCGAACTCGTTCTTCTTGATGATCTCCGCCAGTGAGGCGTTGGCCGGCGCGCCGGAGCCGATGCCGTAGAGCTTCTTGTCGAACTTGTCGGCGTATTTGTTGAGGTCGGCGAAGTTATGCACACCCGCGTCCCAGACGTAGTCCGGGACTGCCAGGGTGAACTCGGTACCTTCGAGGTTCTTCGCCAGCTGGGTGACATCGCCGCTGGCCACGAACTTGTCGTAGAAGCCCTGTTGCGCCGGCATCCAGTTGCCGAGGAACACGTCGACCTGGCCGTCCTTGAGGCCGCCGTAGGTGATCGGCACCGCCAGGGTGTCGACCTTGGCCTTGTAGCCCAGGCCGTCGAGCAGCAGGCTGGTGATGGCGTTGGTCGCGGCGATATCGCTCCAGCCCGGATCGGCCATCTTCACCGTGTCGCAACTCTGCTCGGCGTACGCGCCCAGGCTGCTCACGGCCAGCAGCCCGGCGGTCAGTACTGTGGATAACTTTTTCATGGCCTTCCCCTTGTGTTCGTTATTGGTTTTGGCAGGGTTGTGGATAACGAGCCTTGCGCTCCAGATCGTCGAGGTCGATATGGTTGCGCATGTATTGCTGACTGGCGTCTACCATCGGCTGGTGGTCCCAGCTCTTCAGCTTTCCGAGGGTCAGGGCGTCGGCGACGAAACGCCGGCGTCGCTGACTGGCGAGCACCTGTTGGTGGATCGCCGGGATATTCCATTTCGCCCGGGCTTCGGCCAGGAAGTCGTTGAACAGCGTCTGGTGCCGCGGTGACTGGCTGAGTTCTTCCTCCTCCCGCGGATCGTTGTGGACATCGAAGAGCAGGCAGGGATCGTCTTCGCTGTAGATGAATTTGTAGGCGCCGCGGCGAATCATCATCAACGGGCTGATGGTGCCTTCGGCCATGTATTCGCCGAACACTTCGTCGTGCCCGCCCTCGCCTCGCAGATGCGGCAGCAGCGAACGGCCGTCCAGCGGCAGTCGCTCGTTCAGGTTGCCACCGGCCAGTTCCACCAGGGTCGGCAGCAGGTCGGCGGTGGAGACCGCGGCGCTGACCCGTGCGGCGGCGAATTGCCCCGGTGCGCTGATCAGCAGCGGCACCCGCGCGGCCATCTCGAACCAGTGCATCTTGTACCAGAGGCCGCGCTCGCCGAGCATGTCGCCGTGATCGCCGGAGAACACGATGATGGTGTCGTCGGCCAGGCCGGTGTCTTCGAGGGTCTGCAGGAGTTTGCCGACATTATGGTCGATGTAGCTGCAGGCGCCGAAGTAGGCCCGGCGGGCATCGCGGATCTTGTCCACGGGCAGCGGCTTGTCCCACAGGTCGTAGACCTTGAGCAGGCGTTGCGAATGCGGGTCGAGACTGTCCTGGGCCGGGGTCTGCGGCAGCGGGATATCCTCGTCGCGGTACAGGTCCCAGAACGCCCTGGGAATGGTGTACGGGTCGTGCGGATGGGTCATCGACACGGTCAGGCAGAACGGCTGGTCGCCGTCTTCACGGATATGGTCGAACAGATACTGCTGGGCCTTGAACACCACCTCCTCGTCGAAGTCCAGCTGGTTGGTGCGCACGCAGGGCCCGGCCTGCAATACCGAGGACATGTTGTGGTACCAGCTGGGGCGTACGTCCGGCTCGTCCCAGTTCACCGCCCAGCCGTAGTCGGCCGGGTAGATGTCGCTGGTCAGGCGTTCTTCATAACCGTGCAACTGGTCCGGCCCGCAGAAGTGCATCTTGCCCGACAACGCGGTGCGGTAGCCGAGGCGACGCAGGTAGTGGGCATAGGTCGGCACATCGGCGGGGAAATCGGCGGCGTTGTCATAGGCGCCGATCTTGCTCGGCAACTGACCGCTGACCAGGGTGAAGCGCGAAGGTGCGCACAACGGGCTGTTGCAGTAGGCGGAGTCGAATACCACGCCGTCGGCGGCCAGGCGGTCCAGGTTGGGCAGCTTGATCGGCGACGGACCGTAGAACGGCAACGGGGGCGCGGCCATTTGATCGGCCATGATGAAGAGAATGTTCTTGCGCTTCATGGTGTCGCGGCATTCCATAGTGAATTGTTATGCGATAGTGCTGCGATCCAGCATGTGGTCCACGCCATGTGCGGTAAAGCCCATGCCACACAATGACTAGGATAAGTACAGCTTATGTTTGATGCGTTGGGTGACCTGTCCCTCGACATGCTCCGGGTTTTCGAAGCGGCAGCCCGTCATCGCAGCTTTACCGCGGCAGCGGTGGAACTGGGCACCACCCAGCCGGCCATCAGCCAGCAGATCAAGCGCCTGGAAGAACAGCTGGCGACGCGCCTGTTCGACCGCATCTACCGTGGCATCGAGCTGACCGAGGCCGGCTCGATCCTGTTCGAGCAGGTGCAGGCCGGCTTGCAGAGCATCGACAGTGGCCTGAGCGCGGTGACTGCCCACAGCCAGCATGAGGTGTTGCAGGTCGCCACCGACTTCGCCTTTGCCGCCTACTGGCTGATGCCGCGCCTGCACCGCTTCCACGCGGCCAATCCGCAGGTCGATGTCAGCCTGGTGACCAGCGAGCGCAGCCACAACATGCTGCGCACCGATATCGACGTGGCGGTGCTGTTTGGCCAGGGGCGTTTCAAGCAGGGCGAGAGCCATTGGCTGTTCAGCGAGGAAGTGTTCCCGGTGTGCAGCCCGCAACTGCTCCAGGGCCGCGAGCGACCGCTGTCGACCCAGTGCCTGCTGGATTTCCCGTTGTTGCACCTGAAGGGCGAGAACAGCAGCCACTGGTTCGACTGGAGCGGGGTTTTTCGCGAACTCGGCCTGACCACCGCGCCGGCCCCGGGGCAGCTGCGCTTCGACAACTACACGTTGCTGATCCAGGCGGCGATCGGCGGCCAGGGCGTGGCCATCGGCTGGCGGCACCTTGTGGATAACTTGCTGGAGCAGGGATTGTTGTGCCGGCCGATCAACGAGACGGTGCTTTCGACCTTCGGTTATTACGTGGTGCTGCCGCCGCGCAAACGCCGGGGGCCGTTGATCCAGCGCTTTTTCGACTGGCTGATGGCCGAGCAGGCCAACAGCGCCCAGTCACTGGTGGGACTGGGATTGCCGTCGATTGCGGTGTAGCGTTGAGCCATTACTGAGGATCAATGAAAGAGAGCGGTATGCAACGTATCAAGGGCTACCACGCCCATGTCTATTTCGATGCTTCGACCATCGATCAGGCCCGTGAACTGTGCGAGCTGGCGGCGGCGACCTTTCCGTTGCGAATGGGGCGCATGCATGAGCGTCCGGTGGGGCCGCATCCGGACTGGAGCTGCCAGCTGGCCTTCGACGCCGAGTACATAGGCGTCGTCCTGCCGTGGCTGGCGCTCCATCGCAAGGGCCTGGTGGTGTTCCTGCACCCGTTGACCGGCGATGATCGGGCGGATCACAGCGACCATGCGATCTGGATGGGCGCGATACGGCCGCTGGACCTGTCGATATTCCGGTGATCCCGCCTGCAAGGGATCGTGGTAGGCGATCAGATCAATAGAGCACGCTGTTGAGCACCTCATAGACGATCCCCGTGCCCACCTCGATCAGCGCGACATCGCCGCCGACCCGGCGCCACTCATAGCCATGGTAGGCCGGCAGGCGCGCCACGGCGCGTGGGTCCAGGCGTTCGCCGTAGTACCCGTGGGGCAGTGGCTGGCCGCGCACGACACGGATGCCTGGCGGTGGTGGCGCGCCACGGGTGAAGTGTTCGCGGTCATCATGGATGATCTGGCGAACCGGGCCGAAATCCTGTGGCGGACGGCGCCAGTTCTGCTCCCCCGGGCCCCGGTCGGGGCCTCTTCCCTGCTCCTGTTGGCCATGACCGCCGCGATCGTGATCCGGACCGCGTCCGTCATCCTGCGGTGCCGCTTGCAGCAGCGAACTGGCACCGAGCATCAGCACGCCAAGACCGGCAACCAGGCGTTTGGGCATTTTCATCGGGGTATTCCTCACATACAGCCAATACAGCGAAAAGAGGTTTGAAGACAGGGCTTCAAACCTCCTGGGTCTTGCTGTTTAGTCTGCGTGCGAAAGCATAGATTCCTTTGTATCAGGAACTTTACCTTGGCCGACTGCGGTGGTTATCCACAACGTCGAAAACAGGAAGTAACGCCCTCGGATTCAACCCTTGGCCATCGAGCTCCTTACCTGCCGCAGGTGAATGTGAGTCTTGCCATCGTCCTCGACTTTCACCGCCTCGGGAATGTACCTGCAACCATGTCTGAATACCTTGTAGCGGCTGCCGCCGGCCTCGGCCTCACTGGGAGCGCCCTCGATAATGAGCACGACATTGGTATCCTTCCCGGCTGAGGGGGCGGGCTCTACCGGCATGAATTTGTCGATGAGAACGGAGCCCTTGTCGCCTATCCGGTTTTTGTACAGATTGATTTCCTTTTTGGATAAACACGTCTCATAGCGATAGGTGCTTGTCGATTCCGAAGTGCGATCCGAAAACCCGTCATTCAAAAGTTGTATGATATCGTTACGAGAAACATTTTTTAGAATCTCTGGAAGTTTCGGCTTTTTATCTGCTTCCCTGTTCAAGTAGTCGACGGTGCCCGGTTCGACGAATAGATGGAAAGCGGCCTGGGTCATCTCCTGTTTAATAGCCACCCGCTCCTGGTACTTTTGTTCTTTCAGGTATTTCTTATCCAAGGCATTTTCATGCTTGTGCATGCAGGTTTCGTTTTTTTCCAATGCCCTGCGCTGTATATTGACGTTGGATATCTCTTCAAGAATATCGATAGGTGTTCTTTTTTCGACACCATCGATTCTCGCTCCCAGGTACTCATTAAGCTGGCTTATCTTGGCAGAGGCCTGATTGTATCCACCGTCATACTTTGAGGGGGCGACAGTTAGTTGAGTGTTGAACGCTCTGTCAAGTTTTTCTGCCCAATATATCTTTACTCCTTTTCGTGGGGTTATATATATCTGATTATTTTTATGGCGAACGAAAGGGCGTGTGTTCTCGCTCAATTTCCAGAAGGATGTATATTTCCGATAGGACTTGCAGCGTGATCTGGCATCGGCTACGGCACCTTTCAGCTCGCTGGCAATGGCCCTGTGTTCAACGATGCGCTTTTCTTGTTCGACGATTATCCTTTCGCGGTTACGGACATGTTCTAGCCCTGCCACCAGATTACTGATCTTGTCTTGGCATTTCTTGAGGTCCTGAGGGGCGCTCAGTATGTCCTGAATATTACGGCTTCCGATTCTGAATGGCATATTCAACCCTTTTATCGGGAAGTGAAAAACGGGCGGGAACAACCATTACCAAAGATAATGGCTTTCCCCCCCTTTTTATTTTTCGAAAAGCTTTATGGGTTACTGCTTACCCGTTAGCTCTGTCGAACCTTCCTTGCTTTTGTTTTCCCAGAAAGCTTTCAGTTGGTTGACCTGGAGCCGCGTTGGTTCGATTGTCTCGTTTGTAGAGGGGCTCTGGCTTTTCTTCAAGTCTTTCAGACCATCTATGAATCGTGGTGGTCGAATGGGTGTAGAGCTCGTGCCGACTTCCGAAGCACTACGTTTGACGGGTTGCTCTTTCAGCGAATTTTGGTGCACAGCGTCATTGGCTATTGGATCGCTATTAGACAGACCAAACACTGACTGCTCCGGTTTGGCTTGTGGGCTATTGGCAGGATCGCTCAGGCTTCTATCCATAACTCTTTTACGTGGCTTTGGGATCGGCGCGGTGCCAGAGGCAGCGTCCGAATCGATACCTGTGTCTGACGGCGAGATGGAGTTTGGAGAATTGAATGCATCATTTTTCAGGCTCTCAGCTGAGACCGATCTTAGCTTTTTCTGCTGGGCGGCGTCGATTTCAACAAGACCCTCTCTCAGTTCTTTACTACGGTTTCTGTGAAGATCCAAGCATTCTCTGAGATTCTTCTGAATGGTGATGCATTTTATTTTTTTGCCAAACTCGGCGAGCTTAAAGTCTTTCATGAATTGAGGTGCTTCTGAGGCACCGCCATCACGGAGCTTGAGCGTTTCCAATATGCTTCTATTGGGGCTGAAATACAGACCGCCGTTGTCTTTATTAAAACGGAGGTAGCCGCCACCTTTTTTGTTTTGAACTTCACTGACCTCTTTTACCAGTCTTTCAAGAAGCTTTATATTACCTTGGTTAACCTTGAACTCGGCATCAAATTCGGTGCGCTTTATGCTCCCTGACTGACTGAACCACTCAGTATTTTGAACCGCGCCTGCGGTAGATATTGAACCTGGACCCATTTTATAAACTCCTCTGCCCTATTCCATTATGGATGTCTTTCATTCTCCGAGCGGACATGAAAGACAAGCAGAAGATGCTCAGCCACTTTTGTCCCTCAGCGCTTTCAATAAACGCACACCGAGGCAATGGCCGGCTTATTCACTCGTGAAAAAAGGCCTCGGCGCTGTAGCGCCGAGGCCTTTCGGGTATTGCCTGTGACCCGATGGGTCAGTGGCGTGCGGTGCGCACCCCTTGCGCCAGTGCCGCGCAGAGGCTCAGCACGCCATCGACGGCCTGTTCGTCGCTGGTGGCGTTGGCGATATGGTCGATCAGCGCCGATCCGACCACCACGCCGTCCGCCAGCCGGGCGATGGCCGCGGCCTGTTCCGGGGTACGGATGCCGAAGCCGATGCTGATCGGCAGGTCGGTGTGGCGACGCAGGCGGCTCACCGCCTCTTCGACGTGTTCCAGGGTCGCCGAGCCGGCACCGGTCACGCCCGCCACCGACACGTAGTAGACGAAGCCGGAACTGCCGTTGAGCACGGTGGGCAGGCGCGCGTCGTCGGTGGTCGGCGTGGTCAGGCGGATAAAGTCCAGGCCGGCGGCCTGTGCCGGGTCGCACAGCTCGCCGTTATGTTCCGGCGGCAGGTCGACCACGATCAGGCCATCGACACCGGCGGCCTTGGCGTCGGCGATGAAGCGCGGCACGCCGTAGTGGTGGATCGGGTTGAAGTAACCCATCAGCACCAGCGGGGTCTCGGTGTTGTCGACGCGGAACTCGCGAACCATCTGCAGGGTTTTCGCCAGGTTCTGTTTGGCGGCCAGGGCGCGGATGTTCGCCAGCTGGATCGCCGGGCCGTCGGCCATCGGATCGGTGAAGGGCATGCCCAGTTCGATCACGTCGGCACCGGCCCTGGGCAGGCCCTTGAGGATCGCCAGGGACGTGTCATAACCCGGATCGCCGGCGGTGACGAAGGTCACCAGGGCGGCGCGGTTCTGTTGTTTCAGCTCGGCAAAGCGCGTTTGCAGGCGGCTCATCAGTGTTTCTCCTGCTGGGATTGCTGCATGTGGTGCATGACGGTTTGCATGTCCTTGTCGCCGCGACCGGACAGGTTGACCACCATCAGGTGATCCTTGGGCAGGGTCGGTGCGCGCTTGAAGACTTCGGCCAGGGCGTGGGCGCTTTCCAGGGCCGGGATGATGCCTTCGAGGCGGCAGCACTGGTGGAACGCGGCCAGGGCTTCGTCATCGGTGACCGAGGTGTACTGGACGCGACCGATATCGTGCAGCCAGGCGTGTTCCGGGCCGATGCCGGGGTAGTCGAGGCCGGCGGAAATCGAGTGGGCGTCGATGATCTGGCCGTCGTCGTCCTGCAGCAGGAAGGTCCGGTTGCCGTGCAGCACGCCCGGTACGCCGCCGTTCAGGCTGGCCGCGTGCTTGCCGGTCTCGATACCGTGGCCGGCGGCTTCGACGCCGATGATTTCGACGCTGGTGTCATCGAGGAACGGGTGGAACAGGCCCATGGCGTTGGAGCCACCGCCGATGCACGCCACCAGGCTGTCGGGCAGGCGCCCTTCCTGGGCCTGGAGCTGGTCGCGGGTTTCCTTGCCGATCACGGCTTGGAAGTCGCGGACCATGGCCGGATACGGGTGTGGACCGGCGACGGTGCCGATCAGGTAGAAGGTGCTGTCGACGTTGGTCACCCAGTCGCGCAGGGCTTCGTTCATCGCGTCCTTCAGGGTGCCGGTACCGGCCACGACCGGAATCACTTCGGCGCCCAGCAGCTTCATGCGGAACACGTTGGCCTGCTGGCGCTCGATGTCGGTGGTGCCCATGTAGATCACGCAGTCCAGGCCGAAGCGCGCGGCCACGGTGGCGGTGGCCACGCCGTGCATGCCGGCGCCGGTCTCGGCGATGATGCGTTTCTTGCCCATGCGCCGCGCCAGCAGGATCTGGCCGATGCAGTTGTTGATCTTGTGGGCGCCGGTGTGGTTCAGCTCTTCGCGCTTGAGATAGATCTTCGCGCCGCCGCAGTGTTCGGTCAGGCGTTCGGCGAAATACAGCGGGCTTGGACGACCGACGTAATCGCGCTGGAAGTAGGCCAGTTCCTCGATGAACGCCGGATCGGTCTTGGCGGCTTCGTATTCACGATTCAGGTCGAGGATCAGCGGCATCAGGGTTTCGGCCACGTAGCGGCCGCCGAATGCGCCGAACAGGCCGTTGGCGTCGGGGCCGTTGCGCAGGTTGGACTGGGTCATGGGAGGCTCCAGGTGGGCGATTGAACAAGCGATGGGTTCACTCTAACCATGACAGGCCCGGATGAAAACCGATAAGATTGCCGTAACCTGTCAGGAAAACTCACAGATACCATGAGCCGCGACCTGCCCCCGCTCAATGCCTTGCGCGCCTTCGAGGCCACGGCCCGGCTGAACAGTGTCAGCCAGGCCGCCGAACAACTGCACGTGACTCACGGCGCGGTCAGCCGGCAGTTGAAAGTCCTTGAGGAACACTTGGGGCTGAGCCTGTTCGTCAAGGATGGACGCGGCCTGAAACTCACAGATGCCGGCATTCGCCTGCGCGACGCCAGCGCCGAGGCTTTCGAGCGCCTGCGGGCGGTGTGCGCCGAGCTGACCCGGGATTCGGTGGATGCGCCGTTTGTCCTGGGGTGTTCCGGCAGCCTGCTGGCGCGCTGGTTTATCCCGCGTCTCGGCCGCCTGAATGCCGACCTGCCGGACCTGCGCCTGCACCTGTCGGCGGGCGAAGGCGATCTCGACCCGCGCAAGCCGGGGCTCGATGCCCTGCTGCTGTTCGCCGAGCCGCCATGGCCGGCGGATATGCAGGTCCACGAGTTGGCGAGCGAGCGCATCGGGCCGGTGATGAGCCCGCACTTCGCCCGCTACGCGGCCTTGCTCGAGGCGCCGGCACGGGAACTGGTGGGCGAGCCGCTGTTGCACACCACCTCGCGGCCACAGGCCTGGCCCAGCTGGGCACGGCAAAACGGCATCGAGGCGACGCAGCTGAAATACGGGCAGGGATTCGAGCATCTGTACTATCTGCTCGAGGCGGCGGTAGCGGGGTTGGGCGTGGCGATCGCGCCGCAGCCGCTGGTGGCGGACGACCTGCGGGCCGGTCGCCTGGTGGCGCCCTGGGGCTTCGACGAAACGCCCGGACGACTGGCGCTGTGGCTGCCCCGGCGCGCCGCGGACGGGCGCGCCGGGCAGTTGGCGCAATGGCTCAAGACCGAGCTGGAAAACAGCGTTAGCTGACAGCACCGGACCTTATGCAGGAATCGGCTTGCCGGCGATGGCGTCCGCAAAGGCGGTGCAAGGCTCAAGGCCCCCTTCGCCGGCAAGCCGGCTCCCACAAGGGCGCGCGTTCAGTCTGGTCACCGCGTTTGCACGGCAGGCCGAGGCCCCCATCGCCGGCAAGTCGGCTCCCACAAGGGCGTCAGGCGTGTCGCTCAATCCCCGCGTTTGCACAACAGGTAGGCGGCCAGCAGGCCGAGGGCACCGACCGCGACACCGGCGGTCGTCCACGGGTGTTCCTGGGCGTAGTCGCGGGTGGCGATCCCGGTTTCGCGGGTCTTGACCTTGACCTCTTCGTAGGCGTCGCTGAGCAGGTGACGGGAGTGCCGCAGGGCGCTCTCGGCATTGCTCTTGAGGGCCTTGAGGGTTTTGCGCGACTCGTCCGAGGCGTCGTCCTTGAGGCTTTCCAGAGACTTGAGCAGGCTCTCGATCTCGGCTTCCATGCTTTGCAACGAAGCTTTACGTAATGATGAACTGGCCATGTTGGCTCTCCTGCAGTGATGAGTGGCGTGTGAGGATTGGGACTGCACGGGTTTGCGAAAGTGCAGAAAATCTGTCGCCCGCCTGCTCCGGGCCATCCGGGAAATCACTGCTAGGCTGTGTCTACAGCCCCCGAGAGCCCAGGAGAACGCCATGAGTGATCATCACACCTACAAGAAAATCGAACTGGTCGGTTCGTCGCCCAACAGTATCGAAGAGGCGATCAACAACGCCCTGGCCGAGGCCGGCAAGAGCATCAAGCACCTGGAGTGGTTCGAGGTGCTCGACACCCGCGGCCATATCAAGGACAACAAGGCGGCGCATTTTCAGGTCACGTTGAAAGTCGGCTTCAGGATCGCCAATAGCTGAACAGATACTGGCCTTTTGAACTTCCACACTGGCCGACTGCCATATTGATTGCTATACAGAAGGCTCTATCTAGCCTCATGTGCGTCGCCCAAAAGCCGACGCACTTTTTTTGATTCGACCAGGGAATGCGAGCGATGAAAAAACTTCTATTGGCGGTAGGTTTGCTGAGCATTGCGGGCACCACCCTTGCTGCGGGTAAGTCGTGTGATGAACTGGAAAGGGAGATCAAGGACAAGCTTGAGGCCAAAGGCGTCCATGGTTATTCGCTGCAGATCGTCGACCGGGCGACCGGTGAAGCAGGCGCGAATGGGCGGATCGTCGGCACTTGTGAAGGTGGCACCAAGGTTGTGACCTACAAGCGCGGTTAAGTCCGCGGGGGTATCGAAGCCGGCGCAGCGCGCCGGCTTTTTCATGGGCGTCGATAACGCTTCAGCCCTTCATCACCTGCGCCAGCAACTCGTAGGAATGCAGCCGGTCGGCATGCTCGTAGAGGTCGCAGGTGAAGATCAGCTCATCGGCCTGGGTCTGCTCGATCAGCACGTCCAGCTTCGCGCGGATTTTCGACGGGCTGCCGACCATCGCCAGACCGAGGAAATCTCCGACCGCCTCGCGCTCATGGGGCAGCCACAGGCCGTCCATGGTCTTCACCGGCGGTCGCTGGACCAGGCTCTGGCCGCGCATCAGCGCGAGGATGCGCTGGTACACCGAGGTCGCCAGGTAATCGGCCTGCTCGTCGGTATCGGCGGCCACCAGCGGCACGCCGAGCATCACGTAGGGCTTGTCGAGGACTTCGGACGGCTTGAAGTGGTTGCGGTACACCCGGATCGCCTCGTGCATGAAGCGCGGGGCGAAATGCGAGGCGAAGGCATAGGGCAAGCCGCGTTCGCCGGCCAGTTGTGCGCTGAACAGGCTCGAACCGAGCAGCCAGACCGGCACGTTGGTGTTGGTGCCCGGCATGGCGATCACCCGCTGGTCCGGGGTGCGCGGGCCGAGGTACTTCATCAGTTCGGCGACATCTTCCGGGAAGTCGTCGGCGCTGCCCGAACGCTCGCGGCGCAGGGCGCGGGCGGTCATCTGGTCGGAGCCGGGGGCACGGCCCAGGCCCAGGTCGATCCGGCCCGGATACAGGCTGGCCAGGGTGCCGAACTGCTCGGCGATCACCAGCGGCGCATGGTTGGGCAGCATCACGCCGCCAGAACCGACGCGGATGGTCGAGGTGCCACCGGCCAGGTAGCCCAGCAGCACGGACGTGGCCGAACTGGCGATACCGTCCATGTTGTGGTGCTCGGCGACCCAGAAGCGGGTGTAGCCGAATTTTTCTACGTGCCGGGCCAGGTCCAGCGAGTTGCGCAGGGATTGCCCCGGGCTGCCGTCCTGGCGCACGGGCACCAGGTCGAGGGTGGAAAACTTGACGTCGGACAGTCGCTTCATAAGCCTGCTACTCCTTCTTGGGGCACAGGCTTCCGTCGCGTGGCGAAATACCTGGCAATGTATTCTTGGCAATATGGGCATATACCCGAGTTTCAAGAGCAGGCGGAATTTTTAGCCTGCAAAAAACGCAGATGGCTATTGCCAGTCCGGATCGTCCCCACGCTCCGCGTGGGCATGCAGCCATGAAATTGCGCGTCACAAAGCGGACGCGGAGCGTCCGGAGAGGCGTTCCCACGCTGGAGCGTGGGCACGATCATCACGACAGGGTGAACTTTGCAGGGCCGACTATCCTCAGAACCCTAGGTTCGGCGCGAACCCTCGCGCCGGCTTTTGAGGAGGCAGCTATGAGTATCACGAAGAAAGCATCGGCTCATTGGGAAGGCGACCTGAAAACCGGCATCGGCTCCATCTCCACGGAAACCGGCGTGCTGCGTGAGGCGCCCTATGGCTTCAAGGCCCGCTTCGAAGGCGGTCGGGGCACCAATCCCGAGGAACTGATCGGCGCGGCCCACGCGGGCTGCTTTTCCATGGCCCTGTCGATGATCCTCGGTGAGGCCGGGCTCAAGGCGGACAGCATCGATACCCAAGCGGAGGTAACGCTGGATCAGGTCGACGGCGGTTTTGCGATTACCGCGGTGCACCTGATCCTCAAGGCGAAAATCCCCGGCGCCAGCCAGCAGCAGTTCGATGAGCTGACCCGGAAGGCCAAGGAAGGTTGCCCGGTATCCAAGGTCCTGAACGCGAAGATTTCGCTGGATGCGACCTTGCTGGGCTGAGAGTGAAAGATCGATTGGCCCTGTGCAATGGGGCCTTGCATGTGGGAGCGGGCTTGCCGCGAAGAGGCACCTGAAGCCAGAAAAAGCTTCGCGGGCAAGCCCGCTCCCACATGCTCCCCGAGTACCTTCCCCTGGGTAACATTGCCAAGCAAATACCCGGGTTTGCGCAACTGTGAGCTGGGTCAGAACTTGGCTCGCCCGGTTGTGGTCCAATCTGGTGTGGCAACCCAGTGCGTACGCCCTTGCGACGCGTTGCCGCGAAGGAGCCTGACCATGAAACGCATCGCCCTGGGATTTTTCTGTTGTGCACTGGCTGCGTCGGCCCTGGCGGCCCCCAAGGACTGCGAGGAGCTGAGGAAAGAGATCGAGGTCAAGATCCAGGCCAACGCCGTGCCGTCCTACACCCTGGAGATCGTCTCCAAGGAGGAGGCCGAGAAGCATGACGTCGCCATGGTGGTCGGGACCTGCGAAAACGGCACCAAGGCAATCATCTACCAGAAGAACGATATCTGAGGCCGGCTACGGCATGCACAGCACCGTACGGTCGCCGGCGATCTGTTCGCCCTTGTCGTTGTAGAGCCGGGCATTGGCCTGGAAGCCCAGGGCAACGCCTTCCAGGCGATAACGCCGACCGGCTTCGAAGTGATCGTAGGGCACCGTGATGTAGCAGATGCGCTCCAGTGGATCGGTGTTCATCGCCATGCCGCCGACATACACATCGAAGTCGAAACGCACGGTCAGTTCATGGGCACCGGGGGTGACCTGGAAGAAGCGCCCGTCATCCAGGCGTTTTTTATCCACGCTTTCGGCCATGACCAGGGTGCCGGTACGGGTACCCACGTCGATCCAGGCCATTTGCGGGTCGACCGCCGGCAATGGGCTGACGCAGCCGCCAAGGCTGGCGAGGGCAAGGAGGGAAAGAAGCTTGCGCATGATGGATTTCGCTCGGTGATATGAGGTTCAGCATACCCGTGATCGATGCCTCGGGTCGCCTTGGCCAACATCCGGTGAACACCTGACCCTCGACAATCATTCATGATTATTTTCCGCCCCACGCGATAGTCTTGCAGCAAACCCCGACCGGAAGACTTCCCCATGGTGCACAGGTGGTGCTCAGCCCCTGGGCGACTCACGCCCATTTTACGTCCCGCGCTCGCCGGCCTCCTGCTTTTGCTGGTCGGCGGTTGCAGCAGCGTGAGTTATTACAGCCAGTTGGCCGGTGGGCAGTTGAGCCTGTTGCGGGCCCGGGAGCCGGTCGCCGCGGTGATCGCCGATCCGAGCCGCGATCCCAGGCTGCGCGAGCACCTGGTGCATTCCCAGGAGGCGCGGACTTTCGCCAGCCAGCGGCTGCATCTGCCGGATAACCGCAGTTACCGCCTGTATGTCGATATCAAGCGGCCCTATGTGGTCTGGAATGTCTTCGCCACGCCGGAGTTTTCCCTGACCCCGCAGAGCCACTGTTTCCCCATCGCCGGCTGCGTGGCCTATCGCGGTTACTACGACCAGGGCGCGGCCCGGGGCGAAGCCGCCCTGCAACGCCAGCAGGGCCTGGATGTGTACATTGGCGGCGTCGAGGCCTACTCGACGCTGGGCTGGTTCGACGATCCGATTCTCAACTCGATGCTGAACTGGGGCGACGAGCGCCTGGCGACGCTGATCTTCCATGAGCTGGCGCACCAGCGTTTCTATGTGAAGGACGACACCGAGTTCAACGAGTCCTACGCCAACTTCGTCGAGCAGGAAGGCACGCGCCAATGGCGAGCGGCGCGGGGCTTGCCACCGGCCAAGGCCAATGACGTGGCGCAGAAGGATCAGTTCATCGAACTGGTGCTGCACACCCGTGAACGCCTGCAGGCGCTCTACGCCCTGCCCTTGCCGGCCGAGCAGATGCGCGAGCGCAAGGCCGC
Source organism: Pseudomonas sp. Ost2 (assembly GCF_018326065.1). Taxonomy (NCBI): domain Bacteria; kingdom Pseudomonadati; phylum Pseudomonadota; class Gammaproteobacteria; order Pseudomonadales; family Pseudomonadaceae; genus Pseudomonas; species Pseudomonas sp. Ost2. The sequence goes on from NZ_AP021904.1 coordinate 44,781, forward strand.
CGAATTCGAGCGCCTGCGCCAGGAGTACCGGCGCGTGCAGGCGACGCAGTGGGCGGGGGACAAGCGCTATGACGCCTGGATCAACTCGCCGCTGAACAACGCCAAGCTGCTGCCCTTCGGTCTCTATGACCAGTGGGTGCCGGCTTTCGCCGCATTGTTCAGGCAGGTCAACGGTGATTGGCCGGCGTTTTTCACGGCGGTGGAGAGGCTCGGAAGCCTGCCGGTCGCCGAGCGCAAGGCGGCGTTGCGTCAATTGATGCCAGGCTGAAAGGCGCTTTCGCGGGCAAACCCGCCCCCACAAAGACAGGCCCATGACACCGGCGCTACGGTGGGAGCGGGCTTGCCCGCGAAAGAAGGCGACTCGCCCTGGCGCCCTACACAAACGCCCGATGCAGGTCGGCCAGGGTCTGGAAGTGATACGCCGGCTGTTCGCCCTCCAGCTCCGCGAAGCTGCCGAAACCATAACCCACCGCCGCCGCATCCAGGCCGTTGCGTCGGGCGCCGATCAGGTCATGCTTGCGGTCGCCGATCATCAGCGTATTGCCCGGCTCCAGTTTTTCCTCGGCGATCAGGTGGGCGATCAGCTCGACCTTGTCGGTCCGGGTGCCGTCCAGTTCGCTGCCGTAGATCATCTTGAAGTGCCGGGCAAAATCGAAATGCCGGGCAATCTCGCGGGCGAACACCCAGGGCTTGGACGTGGCGATGTACAGGGTGCGGCCTTGTCCGCCGAGGGTTTCCAGCAAGGGCGTGACCCCATCGAACACCCGGTTTTCATACAACCCGGTGACCTTGAAACGCTCGCGGTAGAAATTCACCGCTTCCCAGGCCCTGGCCTCGTCGAAACCGTAGAACTGCATGAACGCCTGCAACAGCGGTGGCCCGATAAAGTGTTCGAGCTTGCTCAGGTCCGGCTCGTCGATGCCCAGCTTGCCGAGGGCGTACTGGATCGAGCGGGTGATGCCCTCGCGCGGGTCGGTCAGGGTGCCGTCGAGGTCGAACAAAATCGTCTGGTAGTGCATGAAATACCCCAATCTGTACAAAAAACGATCAGTCGGCCCGATGGTAGCCTTCGGCGATATGCTGATCCTTGAGCTTCACGTAGTTCGAGGCGCTGTAGGTGAAGAAAGCCTTCTCCTTGTCCGTCAGGGCGCGCACCTGCTTCACCGGGCTGCCGACATAGAGAAAGCCGCTGGCCAGGCGCTTGCCCGGCGGTACCAGGCTGCCGGCACCGACGATCACCTCGTCCTCGATCACCGCGCCATCCATGACGATGCTGCCCATGCCGATCAGGATCCGGCTGCCGACGCTGCAACCGTGCAGCATGACCTTGTGGGCGATGGTCACGTCGTCGCCGATCAGCAGCGGGAAACCCTCTGGATTGAAGGGCCCGGCATGGGTGATGTGCAGCACGCAGCCATCCTGCACGCTGGTGCGGGCGCCGATGCGGATGCGGTGCATGTCGCCACGGATCACCGTCAGCGGCCACACCGAGCTGTCGGCGCCGATCTCGACATCGCCGATCACCACCGCCGACGCATCGACAAAAGCCCCGGCGCCAAGGGTCGGCGTGTGATTCTGATAGGTGCGAAGGGTCACGATAGGCTCTCTCTCTGTTGCTGATAGCTGCGGTAGGCATTGATTGTAATTAAGATGGCCCCATCTTTGTTCTTACATGTTTCTCCAGCCAAGGTACCCACCGTGAGCGCGAACAACCCTCTTCTGCAGTCCTACGACCTGCCGCCGTTCTCGGCGATCCGTGCCGAGCACGTGCAACCGGCCATCGAGCAGATTCTCGCCGACAACCGTGCCGCCATCGAAGGCATCCTGCAAAGCCAGGGGAAAAATCCGAGCTGGGCCGGCCTGGTCCTGGCCATGGACGAGCTCAATGACCGCCTGGGCGCCGCCTGGAGTCCGGTCAGCCACCTCAACGCCGTGTGCAACAGCGCCGAGCTGCGCGAAGCCTATGAGGCCTGCCTGCCAGCCCTGAGCGCCTACTCCACCGAGTTGGGCCAGAACCGCGCCCTGTTCCAGGCCTTCGAGGCGCTGGCCAACAGCCCCGAGGCCGCCGGCTTCGACGTGGCGCAGAAGACTATTCTCGAACATTCCCTGCGTGACTTCCGGCTCTCGGGTATCGACCTGCCGGAGGCCGAGCAGAAGCGTTACGCCGAAGTGCAGAGCAAGCTGTCCGAACTGGGCAGCCGCTTCTCCAACCAGTTGCTCGATGCGACCCAGGCCTGGACCAGACACATTGTCGACGAGGCCGGCCTCGCCGGGCTTAGCGCCTCGGCCAAGGCACAGATGGCCGCCGCCGCCCAGGCCAAGGGCCTCGACGGCTGGCTGATCACCCTGGAATTCCCGAGCTACTACGCGGTGATGACCTACGCCGAGGACCGCGCCCTGCGCGAAGAGGTGTACGCCGCCTACTGCACCCGTGCGTCGGACCAGGGCCCGAACGCCGGCCAGAACGACAACGGCCCGGTGATGCAGGAAATCCTCGACTTGCGCCAGGAGCTGGCGCAATTGCTCGGCTTCGCCAGTTTCTCCGAGCTGAGCCTGGCGACCAAGATGGCCGACTCCAGCGACCAGGTGCTGACCTTCCTGCGCGACCTGGCCAAGCGCAGCAAGCCGTTTGCCGCCCAGGACCTGCAACAGCTCAGGGCCTACGCCGCCGAGCAGGGCTGTGCCGAACTGCAAAGCTGGGACAGCGGGTTCTACGGCGAGAAGCTGCGTGAACAGCGCTACAGCGTTTCCCAGGAAGCCCTGCGCGCCTATTTCCCGATCGACAAGGTACTCGGCGGCCTGTTCGCCATCGTCCAGCGCTTGTACGGCATCGAGATCGCCGAGCAGAAAGGCTTCGACACCTGGCACCCGGATGTCCGCCTGTTCGAGATCAAGGAGAACGGCCAGCATGTCGGTCGCTTCTTCTTCGACCTCTACGCCCGCGCCAACAAGCGTGGCGGTGCCTGGATGGACGGCGCCCGCGACCGTCGCCGTACCGTCGATGGCGTGCTGCAGAGCCCGGTGGCGAACCTGGTGTGCAACTTCGCCCCGGCCGACAGCGGCAAGCCCGCGCTGCTGACCCACGATGAAGTGACCACCCTGTTCCACGAATTCGGCCACGGCCTGCATCACCTGCTGACCCGCGTCGAGCACGCCGGTGTCTCCGGCATCAATGGCGTGGCCTGGGATGCGGTGGAATTGCCGAGCCAGTTCATGGAGAACTGGTGCTGGGAGCCGGAAGGCCTGGCGCTGATCTCCGGCCACTACGAAAGCGGTGAGCCACTGCCCCAGGACCTGCTGGAAAAGATGCTCGCGGCAAAAAACTTCCAGTCCGGCCTGATGATGGTCCGCCAGCTGGAGTTCTCGCTGTTCGACTTCGAACTGCACGCCACCCACGGCGACGGCCGCAGCGTGGCGCAGGTCCTCGAGGGCGTGCGCGACGAGGTCTCGGTGATGCGTCCGCCGGCCTACAACCGTTTCCCCAACAGCTTTGCGCACATTTTCGCCGGCGGTTACGCGGCGGGTTACTACAGCTACAAGTGGGCTGAAGTGCTGTCGGCCGATGCTTTCTCCAGGTTCGAGGAAGAAGGCGTGCTCAACGCCGAGACCGGTCGCGCGTTCCGCGAGGCCATCCTGGCTCGTGGTGGCTCCCAGGCGCCGATGGTGCTGTTCGTCGACTTCCGTGGCCGTGAGCCGTCGATTGACGCACTCTTGCGCCACAGCGGCCTGAGTGAGGACGCGGCAGCATGAGTGAGGCACCCGTGACCAGGACCAAGAAGCGCTTTATCGCCGGGGCGGTCTGCCCGGCGTGCAGCGAGCAGGACAAGCTGATGATGTGGAGCGAAGACGACGTTCCGCACCGCGAGTGCGTGGCCTGTGGCTATGCCGATACGCTGAACGAGCAAGGCTTGTCGGTGCCCAGGGAGCTGGGCACGCGGGTCAACACGCCGGTGGTGAAGGTCGCCGACAAGAAAGTCCAGACCGTGCAGTTTTTCCCCAATCCGAAGCTGAAGAAGGCCGAGGACAAGTAACCTCCCGCGTGCCGGTCTCCCGAGGCGTTTCGCGCCCGGGAGACCGCGTTCCTATTTGCCGAACGGGATGATGAATTTCAGCCACAGTCTTTCGCCCTGGGGCCGATATTCGCTTTCGAACTCGTGCTGCCAGGTGGCGATTATCTGCGCCGGTCCGGCGTTGTACCTGATCGCCGGTCCCAGGGCGAAGGCCTGGCCCTTCAGGCCGTCCAGGCTGTCGATGACATCCTGCGTCGCCCGGTCGCTGACGTGGTCGTCGGTGGTCTGTTTGTAGTAATAGCCCGAGACCCCCACCTGCCACTGGTCGATGTTGTAGCCGGCGGCGAAGTCGACGTGCAATTCCTGCCCGGAGCGGTAGTCGCTGCCGGTCGGGTTCAGCCCGGTGATCTGGGCGGAGGTGTTCTTCTGGTTGAAGTCGTACATGAACTTCATGTCCAGGGCGAAGCCGTCGGGGTCGTAATAGGCAAACGCCACGACCGGTTCGAAGTTCCAGTAGTGCCGGCTGAAGTTGGCCTGGGCGTTGCGATCGTAGCTGCCGATGGGCACGTTGATGTCCAGGCCGGTGGTGAGATGCAGACCGTTGTCGAAATGCCAGCCCATGATCAGCGGGTTCACGGTGATGTCCCCGACACCCCGGCGATGATCGTTGACCCCCGCCGCATCGACCTCCAGATCCACCAGCGGGACGATGAGGTGGCCGCCCCAGTTCGCGCCCATGAAGGTCTTGTCGCTGACATAGACGGTTCGCGAGACCAATGCATCGGCGCGGACCTTGAAGTCCGGGAGAAAGCCGGAATGGCCGTTGCCGTCATTGAAGCGGTTGGCGCTGTATTGCGTCAGGTAGGTCAGCTCATAGAGACCGGGCGGCGGCAGTGCCCCGGCCAGGTAGTTCTCTGCACCGTTGGGATACACACCGCCTCCGGTTTCCGTTGCCTGCACAGTGTTGATCAGGCCGAGCGAGGCACAGAGTGTGGTGGCGATGCCGATGTGTCTGATAGTCATGGTTCGATCTTCTTATTAGTGGCCGGTCATACGCCCGGCAGCCGTCGGCCGAGCGCATGGAAGGCAGTGGGTTGCGGTGGTCTTTTCGCAGTTACAGCGGGTAATGGCGCGGTTGCTGCTGGATGGTCAGCCAGCGCAGGTCGGTGAACTCGGCGACCCCGGCCTCGCCACCGAAGCGACCATGGCCCGAAGCCCCCAGGCCACCGAACGGCGCCTGGGGTTCGTCGTGGACCGTGGCGCCGTTGATGTGGCAGATTCCCGAGCGGATCCGCCCGGCGACGTCCATCGCGCGGGAAATGTCGCGGGTGAACACGGCCGCTGACAGGCCATATTCGCTGTCATTGGCGATGCGGATCGCGTCTTCCTGGTCCTTGGCCCGGATCACCGAAACCACCGGCCCGAACGACTCCTGCGTATACAGCCGCATGGCTGGGGTGACCTGGTCGATGACATTCGCCGGGATCAGCACGCCCTGCCCGTCGTCACCGGCCAGGCGTGTCGCGCCGGCCGCCAGGGCATCGGCGATCAGTGTCCGGACCCGCTCCGCGGCCTGGGGGTCGATGACCGAGCCCAGTGGCGTCGAGTGCTTGCGCGGGTCGTCTGCGCGCAATGCCATGGCCCGCTGTGCCAGGCGTTCGACAAAGGCTTCGGCGATGCCAGGGGTGACGATGACCCGCTCGGTGGACATGCAGATCTGTCCTTGATTCATGAAGGCGCCGAAGATCGCGGCATCCACGGCCGTTTCGAGATCGGCATCATCGAGCACCAGCAACGGCGCCTTGCCGCCCAGTTCCAGCAGCGCCGGCTTGAGCTGGCGCCCGCAACGTTCGGCGATCAGCCGGCCGACCCGGGTCGACCCGGTGAAATTCACGCGTCGCACCGCCGGAGCATCGATCAGGGCATTGACGATGGCGCCGGCGTCCTCCGGGGCGTTGCTGAGGACATTCACCACCCCCTTGGGAAACCCCGCCCGCAGAAAGGCCTGGCCGATCAGCGAGTGCGTCTGTGGGCAGGCTTCCGAGGCCTTGAGAATGACACTGTTGCCACAGGCCAGTGCCGTGGCGATTGCCCGCACCCCGAGGATCACTGGCGCGTTCCAGGGAGCGATCCCCAGCACGACGCCGGCGGCCTGGCGGATCGACATCGAGAAACAGCCGGGCATGTCCGACGGGATGGTTTCGCCCCGGACGGCCGTGGTCAGCGAGGCCGCCTCGCGCAGGATCGATGCGCCCAGGGCGATGTTGAACGTGGCCCAGCCCTGCGTGGCACCGGTTTCCCGGGCCATCGCCGCCGTCAGTTCCGCGCTGAGGCCAAGCAGCTCCCGGGCTGCCTCCAGCAGCAGGTTGCGCCGGTAGTCCGGGCCGCTCCGCGACCAGCTGACAAAGGCCTGGGCGGCGGCTTCGACCGCGCTGGCGGTGTCGTCGAGGGTGGCGGCGGCGGCGGTGGTGGCCACGGTGTCCGCGACAAAGTCGTGGCGCACGAAGGTCGCACCGTTCGAGGCGGGCCGCAGCTCGCCATTGATCAGTAACAGGGTGTTCGACATTTTGCGAATCTCTGGTTGGGAAGAAGCGATTGCGTGGTCCGTGTCTCGCCGGTTTCAGGGCGCCACGGTCCCGGCTTCCTTGCGCCGGGTGCGTTCGGTCGCGGCCTGGACAAGGCGTGGCGCGGTTTCGCGCAGGAGCAGCGCCAGGCAGGTGCCGATGGCCAGGCCGACCATGGGAATCCAGAACACCTGGCCGATCCCGAAGTGCTGGGCGACGAAGCCGGCGATCACCGGGGCCACGCCGCCGCCGAAGAACTCGCCGGCTCCGGAGACGAAACCGATGGCCGAGGAAGTCAGTTGGGGGGATACGGCCTCGGTCGGGATGGGCCCGGTGAGGATGGAAGCCAGGCCGAGGCCGAAGAACGCGGTAAGCGCCAGCCAGATGAACAGCGTCACGCTGTCCGCCGGGGCATGGAAAAAGCACCAGGTACCGATCGCGGCGCCGATAAACGCGATGACGGTCGCCAGCCGCCGGCCGATGATGTCCGACAGTCCCGAGATGGCGAACTCACCGAGGAACCCGCCCCAGCCCATCGCGGACAGGACAAAACCCATGGTGGCGGGCGTCAGGTGCAGTTGGTCCACCAGATAGCTGGGGACCATCGCGCCCATCACGAATACGCAGCTCATGGTGCAGAACAGGCAGGCAGCGGCCAGCAGCGCATTGCGTGACTTGAGCACCTGCAGCCATGACGGCCTGTCGGCCGCCAGCGTTGCGGCGCGTGCCTGGCGGGTGAGGTGTGGCGGCTCGCGCAACACGCGATAGAGCAGATAGGCCACCACCAGCCCCGGCAGGGCGACGAGCATGAACACCTCGCGCCAGGACGGCACGACGGCCAGCAGTTGCGTGGCGAGAATCGGTGCGATGCCAAAACCGAACAAGGCGAAGGTGCTCAGTTGCAGGCCCTGGTTCAGGCCGCGTCGGCGCGGGTGGGAGGCCTCGGCGGTGGCGGCCACGCTGACCGGGCAGAAGGCGCCCTCCGCGGCCCCCATCACGCCACGGACCAGCAGCAGCGAGAGAAAGCCGGTGGCCATTCCGGAGAAGCCCGACAGCACGGAAAAGATCAGCAGTGCGGGGATCAGGATGGCGCGTCGGCCGACCCGGTCGGACACGTTGCCGATCAGGATGGAGAAGGCTCCCCAGGCCAGGGCCAGGGCGCCCACCAGCGTGCCGAGCTGGCTGTAGCTCAGGTGCAGGTCCTGCATCATGGCGGGAAACAGCGGGGCGAGAATCCAGCGGTCCAGGCCCACCAGGCCAAAGCCCAGGGCCAGCAGGAGGACGGCTTTCCATTCGTATCGCGAGTTGTGCGGTGTGGCGGATGTCTGATTATTGTTATTCATTTTTCTCTCCGGAAGCGGCCCGCCCGTTCTGTCGCGGGCACGCATCGGGGAGATTACGGCGTTGCCCGCGCGGTGCTTTGCCGCCAGGGAACGCCGGGTTTGTCGAGCGTGAACGCCGCCTCAGTGAGTGGCGTTCGACACGTCGGGCACAGCTATCGACGACAGGACATCGGCCCGATAGCGGGTGGGGGTCAGACCGAACCGGGCCTTGAACGCCTTGCTGAAATGCGCGGCATTGTTGAACCCCCACTGATAGGCGATTTCGGTGACCGAGCGGCTGGCCAGGCGACCGTCGCCGAAGGCGTCGCGGACACGCTCCAGGCGCGACTGCCAGATGAACTGGGCCAGGGTGCTCTCGTCGTCGCTGAATGCCTTGTGCAGGTTGCGTTTGCTGCAGCGGAAGCGGCTGGCGATCAACTCGACGTTCAACTGCGGGTTCATCAGGTTCTGTTGCACGAAGTCGTGGACCTGCAAACGCAGGATCTCGCGGCTGGAGGACGTTGCCGACTTGTGCCCGGATTCGAGCAAGGCCATGCGCAGCAGATGGGTGGCGATGGTGCCGAGTTCGGCGCGGGAACTGTGCTCGACTTCGTCGATCTCCGAAAACAGCCGTGCCAGATAGGTCGGCAGCATGCGTTCGATACCCGCGCACCGGCCGAAGCCGCGGGCGGTCAGGGCGCCGACTGCACCATGGCGCAGGCCCAGTTCCGAGCGTGGTACCAGCATGACCAGTTGGCGAACCTGCGTGAGGTTGGTCACGCTGTAGGGGCGCCGCGTGTCATACAGCGCCCACTGGCCCGGCTCCAGGCATACCTCGCGGTCGCCCTGGGCAAAGATCGCCCGCCCACGTTGCTGCACCACCAGCTTGACCAGGTCGCGATCGTCACGGGAGATCATCGCCTGGCCACGTTCGACCCTGTGGGGCGTGGCGTCCAGCCGGCAGTACTGCAGGGTTCCGGCGTGACCGAACATGGCCGAGGCCTCGAAAGGGCCGTCACCGATCACCTGGGTATCGAGTCGACCGACCACGTCCCAGATCAGGTTGCTCCACTGGTCGAGCTTTTCCCTGAGGGTTCCCACCGTGTTGAACTGAGAAGATGGCGTCATTCGGCATTTCTCCCGGCTTGCGGTTTATTGTTGTTTTATCGGCGCAGCGGTCCCGGCATTCGGCTGTGGTGCGCTAGCGGGCCAGCGCCTGGAGGATGGCCCCGGCCAGTGCGGCATCGTCATCGGAGTTCGCCCCCGCGACACCGATGGCCCCCTGCAACCGACCTTGGGCAAGGACCGGCAACCCACCCCGTAGCGCAAGGATTCCCGGCAGTCCCAGGTAAGTCGTGTTGCCCTGCTGCACGGCATCCTCCAGCACCTTCGTATCCATGCCGTAGGCGGCCGCGGTCCGGGCCTTCTTCGTCGCCGCATCGCCCATGCCGCTCGGTACGCTGGCGGGACGGGTGAAGTACAGCAGGTGCCCACCGGCATCGACGATACTGATGGCGACCCGGTCCGGGTGGAACGCCGGTTCGTGACCGACGGCCTCGATGGCGGCGGTCGCCGACTTCAGGCTCAGCTCCGCGGCCATGCCTGGCGGGCTCGTCAGCAGGCCCAGCGACAGGCTCAGGGTGGCGCAGACAGCGAGGTAGGAGGGCTTCGGGCGACGGTAAAGAGGCATGGCTTGATCTCGTTCTCAGGGCATTGTGCCAAAGGCACCCCTTTCATCATCGCCGTCGCCGACAGTGTGGAGAAGAGCCGCCTTGCGCGGAATGCCTCACTCCTACAGAGTGAGCCGGGTATGCCTGGACCACGCGTAAAAGGCATAGTATCGATGCTGGACAGCGGTGCCCGGCAGCGTGCGGCAAGGGGGGCTGCCCGAGGAGGAAAGCATGCTCGATCGAATCACCGGAATGCAGATCTTTACCCGTGTCGCCTCCTCCGGGAGCCTGTCGGCGGCGGCCAGGTCCCTGGCAATTTCCCAGACGCTGGCCACCAAGCACATCGCCGCCCTCGAACAGCAACTCGATATCAAGCTGTTTTTGCGCAGCACCCGCGGCTTGAAACTGACTGCCGCCGGCGAGCGTTATCTGGCGGGCGTGACGCGGGTGTTGCGGGATATCGAAGCGCTGGAAGAGGACGCCGCTGCCGATGACGCGGCCGTGCGCGGCTTGCTGAGATTGAATGCCCCGGCGTCGTTCGGGCATCGGATCCTGGCGCCGTTGCTGGCCGGGTTCTCCCAGCGTTACCCCGGGCTGAACATCGACCTGAGCCTCGACGACAAGCGCGTCGACCTCGTCGAGGAGGGGTGGGATCTGGTCATCCGGATCGGCAAGCTGAAAAGCAATACCCTGCGCGCGCGTCGCCTGGCTCCTTGCGAGCTGGTGGTCTGCGCGGCGCCCAGCTACCTGGAGCGCAGCGGGGTGCCCGCGACGATCGAGGAACTCATCAACCATAACTGCATCGGCTATACGCTTTCGGAACACCTGGGTCCGCGCCGGTGGACGTTCGGGGCACAGGGCGAACGCTCGGTGCCGATCCGCGCGACCTTGTCCATCAACAACGGTGACGCGATCGTTGCCGCTGCGCTCGAAGGCTACGGCATCATCTACAAGCCCTTGTTCATGGTGCACCAGCATTTGCAGGACGGCCGCCTGGTGGCCCTGCAACTGAATCATCCGCCCCTCGGGCTGCATGATGTGTTTGCGGTGTTCCAGGGGGCGCGCAAGCCGCCGGAGAAGGTGCGGGTGCTGATCGACTTCCTGCTGGAGCAGCTTCAGGCACCCCTGCCCTGGATCAGCGGCAGGCCTGCCCTGGTCAGTGGGCGTTGGCCGACTTGAACCAGTTCTGCACGTTGCAGGTGGCAAACGGGCTGGTGCTGCAATCGCCGTTGGCCAGGGCCGTGCGCAGTTTCTCGATATCGGCCTTCATCATGTAGCGGATGCCGTCCTTGAAGTGCGAGCTGTCACCGAACCCGCCCTGGGTCATCTCGCTCAGCGCGTCTTCCTTGCTCCAGCCCTCGACGACCACGCGGTACATGGCGGCCATCAGGCCGGTGCGGTCGGAGCCGTGCTTGCAGTGCATGAGCACCGGACCGTTGGCCTGCGCGTCCTTGATCGCCCGCAACGCGGCCAGTACGTCGGCATCGTCGACGTGGTTGGTCCGGTACGGCAGTTGCACCTGCTTGATGCCTGGCGCGAACAGCCAGCTGGAGTCCGACTCCGGCAGGAAGTTGATCACCGTGCCGATCTTCAACCGCTCCAGCAGCGGCAAGGCGTCCTTGTCCGGCAGGGCGCTGCGGTAGAGCGTCGGGCTCATTTCGTTGAGGTTGTACTTGTCGCCGACGGGCTGGGCCCATTGAGCCGGACGTTCGGCGGGCGCGCTGTCGGCCTGGGCCAGGGGCAGCAGGAGCAGGGTGGTCAGGGCCAGGCCAAGGGCGGAGAGGGTACGGAGCAGCGACATGGGAAAGTGACCGAGAGAGGGACAATGGGCACAGCATGTCCTGGCGTCGGTCAAGAGCCTGTGAGGCGGGCGTCAAAGATTTGTGATCGGGACGGGGGCGCCTGCCCGACGGTGCTAGGCAGAATCGCCCGACTCCATTACTGTATATAGATACAGTAATGGAGCATTCTCCAATGTCCACCCCTCTCCCGCCCCGTGGCCGTGGCACGGCGACCAACCCGCACAACCGCTTCGCGCCGAACCGCTCGGTGGCCGAGGACGACGGCTGGTACCAGGAAGTCCCGCTGACCCAGGGCACCGAGGTGCGCATCGAGACAGCGAAGACCATTATCACCCGCAACACCTCCCCCGACCTGCCCTTCGACCGTTCCATCAATCCCTATCGCGGCTGCGAGCATGGCTGCATCTACTGCTATGCGCGGCCCAGCCATGCCTACTGGGACATGTCGCCGGGCCTGGATTTCGAGACGCGGCTGATCGCCAAGAGCAATGCGCCGCAGGTGCTGGAGCAGCAGTTGTCGAAGCCGGGTTATCGCTGCGCGCCGATCAACCTGGGCTCCAACACCGACCCCTACCAGCCTATCGAGCGCGAGCATCGGTTGACCCGGAGTACCCTCGAAGTCCTGCTGCGCTACCGGCACCCGGTGACGATCGTGACCAAGGGCTCGCTGATCCTGCGGGACCTCGACCTGCTGGTGGAACTGTCCCGGCAGCGGCTGGTGGCGGTGATGATCAGCCTCACGACCCTGGACGACGAGCTCAAGCGCATCCTCGAACCCCGGGCGGCGGCGCCCAAGGCGCGTTTGCGCGCCATCCGGGTGATGCGCGAGGCGGGAATCCCGGTCGGGGTGTTGTGCTCGCCGATGATTCCGATGATCAACGACAGCGAGATCGAAAGCCTGCTCACCGAGGCCCACGCCGCTGGTGCCCAGAGCGCGGCCTACATGATGCTGCGCCTGCCCCTGGAGGTGGCGCCGCTGTTCGAGGAATGGCTGGCGGCCCATTATCCGCAGCGTGCCGCCCACGTCCTGAGCCTGATTCGCCAGAGCCGTGGCGGGGAATTGTATGACAGCCGTTTCGGTGCGCGGATGCGCGGTGAAGGTCCGTTCGCCGACCTGCTGGCCCAGCGCTTCGCCAAGGCCCTCAAGCGCCTCGGGTTGAACCGCCGGGAAGGATTCAACCTCGATTGCAGTCTTTTCTGCCCGCCGGGAGCGCAGATGTCACTGCTCTGACGTAAGCTGCTGGAGCAGGAGTAGCGTGGCTTTCCGATTGTCTTTATCGGTTGTAGGGGAAATCCTTCGAGCGATGTGGAACACCCGTCCTAGAGCCTCTGATTCAGTTTGAGTTAAGTTTTTGAGGGTATGGTGATTTCGCCTGTTTCCTACAAATGACAGGCAGTGTTCAAGGAATCGGGCGTGCTGACCCGAAGAACGCTGGCTCTGAGCAAGCCAAATCAGGAAAATCCCCTTCAATCCGTCAGAAAAGAGGATGAATCATGAGTGACAAGGATAAACAGCCATTGGCTGCGTCGGCTTCAGCGCTCCCCGAGACCGAAAGCGCCGATGCAGCACTGCAGCATATCGTCGATGGCTTTCTGCATTTTCATCATGAAGTCTTTCCGCAGCAGCAAGAACTCTTCAAGAAGCTCGCCACGGCGCAGCAACCGCGGGCGATGTTCATTACCTGTGCCGACTCGCGCATCGTTCCCGAACTGATCACCCAGAGCTCCCCCGGCGACCTGTTCGTCACCCGCAATGTCGGCAACGTGGTGCCGCCCTACGGGCAGATGAACGGTGGCGTCTCGACCGCTATCGAATACGCCGTGCTGGCCCTTGGCGTGCAGCACATCATCGTCTGCGGGCATTCGGACTGCGGGGCGATGCGCGCGGTGCTGACCCCCGAAAGCCTGGAAAAGATGCCGACGGTCAAAGCCTGGTTGCGTCACGCCGAAGTGGCGAAGACCATGGTCCAGGAAAACTGCGATTGCGCCAATGAAGGCGAAAGCATGCAGGTGCTGACCGAGGAAAACGTGATCGCCCAGTTGCAGCATTTGCGCACCCATCCGTCGGTGGCCTCGCGCATGGCCAACGGGCACCTGTTCATCCACGGCTGGATCTACAACATCGAAACCAGCGAAATCAAAGCCTATGACGCGGATCGGGGCTGTTTCCTGCCTCTGGACGGCACTCGTCCAATCCCGAGCGCGACGCCCAAGGCCCGCTTCTGAAGCCTGAAGCTTTTCTCAATCGATAGGGTTCTGCCACGACTGCCATAGAGCGGTCTGGCTTTGCCATGCCTGAAGAAATCCTCAGGAGATTCATCATGCGTGCAGCACAACTGAAAGCTGTTTTACCCCGGGAGCTGCTGGCTTCCGTGGTCGTATTCCTGGTGGCCCTGCCGTTATGCATGGGCATCGCCATTGCTTCCGGCATGCCGCCGGCCAAGGGCTTGATCACCGGGATTGTCGGTGGCCTGGTGGTCGGCTGGCTGGCAGGGTCGCCGTTGCAGGTCAGCGGTCCGGCCGCCGGGCTGGCGGTGCTGGTGTTCGAACTGGTGCGCCAGCACGGTATCGCCATGCTGGGACCGATCCTGCTGCTGGCGGGCTTGTTGCAACTGATCGCCGGGCGCCTGCGCCTGGGCTGCTGGTTCCGGGTCACCGCCCCGGCGGTGGTGTACGGCATGCTCGCCGGGATCGGCGTGCTGATCGTGCTCTCGCAGATCCATGTGATGTTCGACGGCGCTCCCCTGCCCTCGGGCCTGGACAATCTGCTGGGCTTTCCCGAAGCCCTGGGCAAGGCCTTGCCGATGGTCGGCGGCGGCCTTGGCTGGCAGGCCGGTCTGCTGGGCTTGCTGACGATCCTGGTGATGTGGCTGTGGGAGAAGTTCAAGCCCCATGCCCTGCGCTTCGTGCCGGGCGCCCTGCTCGGCGTGGGCCTGGCGACACTGGTGAGCCTGGTGCTGGCCTTGCCGGTCAAGCGGGTGGAGGTGCCGGATAACCTGGCGCAGGCCATCGACTGGTTGCGCCCGGCGGACCTGCTCAACCTGGCGGATCCGGCGCTGTTGATAGCGGCCTTTGCCGTGGCCTTTATCGCCAGTGCCGAAACCCTGCTCTCGGCGGCGGCGGTAGACCGCATGCACGATGGCCAGCGCTCCGATTTCGACCGTGAACTGTCGGCCCAGGGGATTGGCAACATGCTCTGCGGCCTGCTCGGCGCGTTGCCCATGACCGGCGTGATCGTGCGCAGTTCGGCCAACGTCCAGGCCGGCGCGCGGACTCGTCTATCGACGATATTCCACGGCCTCTGGCTGCTGGCCTTCGTGCTGTTGCTGTCCAGCGTGCTGCAAAGCATTCCGGTGGCGAGCCTGGCGGGCGTGCTGGTCTACACCGGGCTGAAACTGGTGGACCTCAAGGTCTATCGGGGCTTGTCGCGCTACGGGCGGATGCCGATGCTGACCTACGCGGTCACGGCGCTGGCGATCATTTTCACCGACCTGTTGACCGGTGTGCTGATTGGCTTCGGCCTGACCCTGGCGAAACTGGCGTGGAAGGCCTCGCGACTGAAAGTCAGCCTGGTGGATTTGCCGGGCGAGGGGGAAAAGGAGCTGCGACTGACGGGGGCGGCGACCTTTCTCAAGGTCCCGGCGTTGACCCAGGTGCTGGCGACGGTGCCGCCAGGCAGCACGGTGCATGTGCCGCTGAACAACCTGACGTATATCGACCATTCCTGCCTGGAGCTGCTTGAGGAATGGGGACGTGCCAACGCGGCCAAGGGTTCGCGGCTGGTGATCGAATCCCGAGGGTTGAAACGGCGTCTGGAGGGTCGCCTGCGCACTACGACCGGTATCGGGTCGACGGCTTAGTGCGCAGCGGCAAGGTCAGGCGGCTGGCTGTTCCAGTTCCAGCTCTACGCCCAGTTGGCGGGACAGGCACGGCCAGCGCTTCCACGCGGCCTCGGTGTCCGGGTCGTTGAGGCGGTCGCGGTAGGCTTCCACCGATTCAAGGGCAAAGCTTTCTTCGTCGAGCATTTCATCGACGGCATGGTGCACCGCTTCATCCAGTTGGTTGGCGAAGTCCTCGCCGATCAGCTGGTGGGCGATCAGGTTGGCCACTGTGGTGTTCAACGGGATCAGCGACTGACCAAAATGCACGATGTACAGATCGTTGACCTCTTCCACCAGGCGATGTGCCAGGTACGCCTCGTCCAGCAGGCTGTCGAGACCGACATGGCCATCGAGGATCGTCGGCGGTTGCAGGAAAAACTGCTCGGCGATTTTCAGCACCGGCTTGATCTGCGACTCGATACCCGCTTCGCGGGCAACTTCATTGGCGGCATCCAGCAGGTCAGGGACCAGATCGATATAAGCGGTGACAAACCGTGTCATGACTCCCTGGGCATCGACTTCCGGTAGTTGAATGGCGGGATGAAGGTGCGGCAACTGTACTTCCAGTTGGCGCGTCAATTGACCGGTAGCGGCCTCGTGTTGATGTGCACGTTGTATCTGCTCGCGCAATGCGGCGGTGTTCATGAAGGCTCCAGGATGGAAAACAAAGGGAAAAGGGAGAACATAAGGTAGCTGGGTTATAAAAGTTGCTAAGACGTATTTGTCATAATTATTTCATGGTTATATGTCTGCGTTATATCGGTTTGCCATCATTTCTCGCTATCCCACGCCGTCCGTGGCCTCTGGCCCAATCACCGGTTCATTTTCCTTATCGCGTTGCGTGGTCCCGGTCGCTGTCTATACTCGGTTTTGTATGGAGTTAGCTGATGACGCCCGGCTGCATGTTCCGGCAAGACCGAATGGTCCGCTTGCGTAGTCCGACCATTCCCCTTTGCCCCAGGTGAAAGCCGGCGGGATAACAAGAACGATAAGGGGAACCCGCAATGATGCGACATCCACGGGTCTGGATGGGCCTCCTGTTGTGGTCGTTATTCAGCCAGGCACAAGCCGCCTGGACCACGAATATGACCCAAGGGGCAACCGAGGTAAGCCACGCGGTCTTCGATCTGCACATGACCATCTTCTGGATCTGTGTGGTCATTGGCGTCATCGTCTTTGGTGCCATGTTCTGGTCGATGATCCTTCACCGCCGTTCCACCGGGCAGGTCGCCGCCAAATTTCACGAAAGCACCACGGTGGAAATCCTCTGGACCATCGTGCCTTTCCTGATCCTGGTGGCCATGGCGATCCCGGCAACCGCCACGTTGATCAAGATGTACGACGCCAGTGAATCGGATGTGGACATCCAGATCACCGGATATCAGTGGAAGTGGCACTACAAGTACCTGGGCCAGGATGTCGAGTTCTTCAGCAACCTCGCCACGCCTGCCGAACAGATCCACAACCAGGCCGCCAAGGGCGAGCACTACCTGCTCGAAGTCGACCAGCCGCTGGTGCTGCCGGCGGGCGTCAAGGTGCGTTTCCTGGTGACCGCCGCCGACGTGATCCACTCCTGGTGGGTGCCGGCCTTCGCGGTCAAGCGCGATGCGATCCCCGGTTTCGTCAACGAGGCCTGGACCAAGGTCGACAAGCCGGGCATCTACCGTGGGCAGTGCGCCGAGCTGTGCGGCAAGGATCACGGCTTCATGCCGATCGTGGTCGAGGTGAAGTCCAAGGCCGACTACGACACCTGGCTCGGCGAGCGCAAGGCCGAAGCGGCCAAGCTCAAGGAGCTGACCACCAAGGAATGGACCCTCGACGAGCTGGTGGCCCGTGGCGACAAGGTCTACCACACCACCTGCGTCGCCTGTCACCAGGCCGAAGGCCAGGGCCTGCCGCCGATGTTCCCGGCCCTCAAGGGCTCGAAAATCGCCACCGGACCGAAAGAGGGTCACCTGAGCCTCGTCTATCACGGCAAGCCGGGCACCGCCATGGCGGCCTTCGGCAAACAGCTCTCCGAAGTCGATATCGCCGCGGTTGTCACCTACGAGCGTAATGCCTGGGGCAACAACAAGGGCGACATGGTCACGCCGAAAGACGTGCTGGCCCTGAAACAGGCGGAAAGCAAATGACCAGGTCAATGACGTGTGCCCTGAACTGGCCTGGGTCATGCCCCGGCCGCCCGGTTCAACCGTTTGCAGGAGACAGGACATGAGTGCTGTGATCGATGACCATGGCCATGCCGGCGACCACGCCCACGGCCCCGCCAAGGGTTTGATGCGCTGGGTGCTGACCACCAACCACAAGGATATCGGCACGCTGTACCTGTGGTTCAGCTTCGCCATGTTCCTGCTGGGCGGATCGTTCGCCATGGTGATCCGTGCCGAGCTGTTCCAGCCCGGATTGCAGATCGTGCAGCCGGCGTTCTTCAACCAGATGACCACCATGCATGGCCTGGTGATGGTCTTCGGCGCGGTGATGCCGGCCTTCGTCGGCCTTGCCAACTGGATGATCCCGCTGATGATCGGGGCGCCGGACATGGCCCTGCCACGGATGAACAACTTCAGTTTCTGGTTGTTGCCCGCGGCCTTCCTGTTGCTGGTGTCGACCCTGTTCACCGCCGGGGGCGGACCTAACTTCGGCTGGACGTTCTATGCCCCGCTGTCGACCACCTACGCGCCGGAAAGCGTGACCTACTTCATCTTTGCCATCCACCTGATGGGCATCAGTTCGATCATGGGCGCGATCAACGTGGTCTCGACCATCCTCAACCTGCGTGCCCCGGGCATGACGCTGATGAAGATGCCGCTGTTCGTCTGGACCTGGCTGATCACCGCCTTCCTGCTGATCGCGGTGATGCCGGTACTGGCCGGTTGCGTGACCATGATGCTGATGGACATCCACTTCGGCACCAGCTTCTTCAGTGCCGCCGGCGGTGGTGACCCGGTGCTGTTCCAGCACGTGTTCTGGTTCTTCGGCCATCCCGAGGTGTACATCATGATCCTGCCGGCCTTCGGTGCCGTCAGCTCGATCATCCCGACCTTCTCGCGCAAGCCGCTGTTCGGCTACACGTCGATGGTCTACGCCACGGCGAGCATCGCGTTCCTGTCGTTCATCGTCTGGGCGCACCACATGTTCGTGGTCGGCATCCCGCTGGTGGGCGAGTTGTTCTTCATGTACGCCACGCTGCTGATCGCGGTGCCGACCGGGGTCAAGGTGTTCAACTGGGTCAGTACCATGTGGCAAGGCTCGCTGACCTTCGAGACGCCGATGCTGTTCGCCGTGGCGTTCGTCATCCTGTTTTCCATCGGCGGTTTCTCCGGCCTGATGCTGGCGATCGCCCCGGCGGACTTCCAGTACCAGGACACCTACTTCGTGGTGGCGCACTTCCACTACGTGCTGGTGCCGGGGGCGATCTTCGGGATCTTCGCCTCGACCTACTACTGGCTGCCGAAATGGACCGGCCACATGTACGACGAAACCCTCGGCAAGCTGCACTTCTGGCTGTCGTTCGTCGGCATGAACCTGACCTTCTTCCCGATGCACTTCGTGGGACTGGCGGGCATGCCGCGGCGGATCCCGGACTACAACCTGCAGTTCGCCGATTTCAACATGGTTTCGTCGATCGGCGGCTTCATGTTCGGCACCACCCAGTTGCTGTTCCTGTTCATCGTGATCAAGTGCATCCGTGGCGGTCCGGTGGCTCCGGCCAAGCCATGGGACGGGGCCGAAGGGCTGGAGTGGAATATCCCGTCGCCGGCGCCGTACCACACCTTCACCACGCCACCGGAAGTGAAATGACACGGAGGGCTGTCCGATGAGCGACTCGATCGCACTCAAGCGCCTGGTCACGCGCCTGCTGCTGGTGGTGGTGGCGATGTTCGCCTTCGGCTTCGCCCTGGTGCCGATCTACGACGTGATGTGCAAGGCCTTCGGCATCAACGGCAAGACCGCCGGCCAGTACGAGGGCGAACAGGTGGTGGATGCATCGCGCAGGGTCGGGGTGCAGTTCCTCTCGACCAATGCCGTGGACATGGTCTGGGAGTTCTATCCCAAGGCCGACCAGATCAGCGTCAATCCCGGCGCGGTCAACGAAATGATCTTCATCGCCTACAACCCCACCGACCATGTGATGAAGGCCCAGGCGATCCCGAGCATTTCACCCGGCAATGCGGCGATGTACTTCCACAAGACCGAGTGCTTCTGCTTTACCCAGCAGACGCTGCAACCCGGGCAGCGGATCGAGATGCCGGTACGTTTCATCGTTGATCGTGACATGCCCAAGGACGTGAAGCACCTGACGCTGGCCTACACGCTGTTCGATATCACTGCCCGCAACCCACCCGTGGCCCACTCGGGCGGGTAGGCCATCCAGCGTGCCCGATAAGGAGAACAATAAAATGGCAACTCCAACCCACGAGCATTACTACGTTCCCGCCCAGAGCAAATGGCCGATCATTGCCACGCTGGGCATGCTGACCACTGTCTACGGCCTGGGCACCTGGTTCAACGACCTGAAGGCGGCGCGCCCGGAATCCCATGGCCCGCTGATCTTCTTTGTCGGCGGACTGCTGCTGGCCTACATGCTGTTCGGCTGGTTCGGCACGGTGATCAAGGAAAGCCGCGCCGGTCTCTACAGCGCCCAGATGGACCGTTCGTTCCGCTGGGGCATGAGCTGGTTCATCTTTTCCGAGGTGATGTTCTTCATCGCGTTCTTCGGCGCGCTGTTTTACGTGCGGCACATGTCGGTGCCATGGCTGGCCGGCGAAGGCGGTGCCAAGGGCCTGGCGCATATGCTCTGGCCGGACTTCCAGAACGTCTGGCCGCTGCTGCAGAACCCGGACTCGAAACTCTTCCCGCCGCCCAAGGCCACCATCAGCCCGTGGGGCCTGCCGCTGCTCAATACCATCCTGCTGGTCAGTTCCAGCGTGACAGTCACCATCGCCCACCATGCCTTGAAGAAAGGCCATCGCGGGGCGCTGAAGATCTGGCTGGCGCTGACGGTGCTGCTGGGGCTGGCGTTCCTCGGCTTCCAGGCCGAGGAATACCTCCACGCCTACCACGAACTGGGCCTGACCCTGGGCTCGGGCATCTATGGCGCGACGTTCTTCATGCTCACCGGGTTCCACGGCGCCCACGTGACCATCGGCACGCTGATCCTGTTCGTGATGCTGGTACGGGTCATGCGCGGGCACTTCAACGCCGAGCATCAGTTCGGCTTCGAGGCGGCGAGCTGGTACTGGCACTTCGTCGATGTGGTCTGGATCGGCCTGTTCGTTTTCGTCTACGTGCTGTAGACGCGGCGCCGTTACCAGGGGGCGTTGGACACCAGCTGACCGCTGTAGAAGCCCCAGGTGATCAACGCCAGGGTGGCGACGGCGAGACCGACCCGCACCGTCAGCGCGGTAAGCAGGCGGTGAGACGGTCCTTCGTCCTTGACCAGAAAAAACAGGCCGCTGAACAGGCTGACAACCGTGGCTATCAGCATCAGGACTATCGCCGCTTTGAGCATGGTGAGACTCCGGGGGAGATGCGCGTGTACTTGAGTATAGCGAGTCCGAATGCTGCCAATGGGGTGCCGTCGTGAGGCGCTTTCGCCCCGGCGTGGCACCGACCCTGGTGGTGCTGGTGTTGCTGCCGCTGCTGGTGCTGCTGGGTTTCTGGCAGTTGGGACGGGGCGAGCAGAAGCGCGTGCTGCTGGAAAGTTATGCCCAGCGCCGCACGGCCGAGCCGTTGAGTGGCGAGCAGTTGAAGGGCAGTGCCGACCCGGCCTTTCGCCGCGTGCAACTGCGCGGCCAGTTCGATGCCGGGCACAGCTACCTGCTGGATAACCGGGTGCGTAATGGCCAGGTCGGCGTCGAGCTGATCCAGCCGTTTCACGACCAGGCCAGCGGGCTCTGGTTGCTGGTCAACCGCGGCTGGCTGCCCTGGCCGGAACGGCGCACGCCGCCGGTCTTCGGCACGCCCGAACAGGCGCTGAATATCGACGCCTGGGTCTATGTCGCCCCGGGCGCCACCTTCCAGCTCCATGCCGACCCGCTGAACGCACCCTGGCCACGCGTGGTGACGACGATCGAGCCCGGCAAGCTGTGGACGGAACTGGGTCGTGAAGGCTTCGCCTACGAGCTGCGCCAGGAGCCCGGCCCCGGCGCCTATGAAACCGGTTGGCCGGTAGTGGCCGAAGGCATGGGCCCGGAGAAACACCTCGCCTATGCCGTGCAGTGGTTCGCCATGGCCCTGGCGCTGTTCGGCCTTTACCTCTACCTCGGATGGCATAACGCAAGGGAGAAACACCATGGGAGCGGCCATGAATCGACTCAACACAGCTGAAGCCCGGCAGCCGGGGGGACGCGCCCGCGGGCGCTGGCAGTTGATCCTGATCGTGCTGATGGTCATCGGCCCGATGATCCTTGCCACCGGCATGTACAAGTTGCAGTTCTGGGTACCGGAGAGCCGCAGTTATCACGGCGAGCTGATCGGCAATGGCCAGGGCCGTGCCGACCTCGGCGTGCAGGCCGACGAGCAACGCTGGCAGATGCTGGTGACGGCGCCCCAGGAGTGCTCGGTGGATTGCCAGCAACTGGTCTACCTGGCGCGGCAGATCCAGATCGGCCTGGGTCGTGACGCTTCCCGCGCCAGCCACGCCCTGGCGACCGCGCAGCCGCTGGACAGCGACTATGCCGCCAAGCTGCAACGCGAATACCCGCAACTGCAACGCTACCCGCTCGACCTTCCCGCTTACACCCGGGAAGCCCGTGGCAATGGCGCGCCGCAGCTGTGGATCATCGATCCCCACGGCAACCTGGTGCTGCGCTACGACGCCCGGGTCAAGGGCAAGGACTTGCTCAACGACCTGCGCCAGCTGCTGAAACTGTCGAATATCGGATAAGGGCATCGTCATGGCCAAACCTGGATTTCGCCTCGCCTTGTTCGCCACCCTGCTGGCACTGATCGTCGTGCTGCTCGGCGCCTATACCCGCCTGACCCATGCCGGCCTCGGCTGTCCGGACTGGCCGGGCTGCTACGGCTTTATCAGCGTGCCCAAGAGCGAGGCCCAGCTGGCCCATGCCGAGCTGCACTTCCCCGATACGCCGGTCGAGGCCCACAAGGGCTGGAACGAGATGATCCACCGCTATTTCGCCGGGACCCTCGGGCTGCTGATCGTCGTGCTGGCGGCTCGTTCCTGGATGGAGCGGCGGCGCGAGGGGCAGCCGCTGAAGTTGCCGCTGTTTCTCCTGGCGGTGGTGTTCGCCCAGGCCGCGTTCGGCATGTGGACGGTCACCCTCAAGCTCTGGCCGCAGGTGGTGACCGGGCATCTGCTGGGCGGCTTTGCCACCTTGAGCCTGTTGTTCCTGCTGACCTTGCGCCTGTCCGGCGTGCTGCCGGCACTGGCCGTGCCGCGACGGCTGCAACGCTGGGCGACGGCCGGGCTGTTGCTGGTGATCCTGCAGATCGCCCTGGGTGGCTGGGTCAGTTCCAACTATGCCGCCGTGGCCTGCATCGACCTGCCGACCTGCCACGGCCAATGGTGGCCGCAAGCGGACTTCGCCAACGGTTTCCACCTGACCCAGCATATCGGTCCGAACTATCTCGGCGGCCAGCTGGACAGCGATGCCCGCACGGCGATCCACCTGACCCACCGTATCGGCGCCCTGCTGGTGACGCTGGTGCTGCTGGGGCTGGCCTGGCAGTTGCGGCTGGTCGGCATGACCCGGCTGGCCGGGCTGCTGCTGATCGCCCTGGCGGCACAGATCAGCCTGGGCCTGAGCAACGTCTACTTCCATTTGCCACTGCCGGTGGCCGTGGCCCACAACGCCGGTGGCGCAGCCCTGCTACTGACCCTGGTGCTGATCAACTACCACGCACGGACCGCCCTGGTCCGGGTCCGGCAACAGGCTCCCGTGCGCTGGCGGCTCAGCCCGCGCAAACCCGCCCACGGTCCGATAACAATAAAAGGAGAAATGCCATGGCGACTGTAGTCAGTGAGCGTCACCGCCAGGCGATCTGGCGCGACTACCTGGAGCTGACCAAGCCCAAGGTGGTGGTGTTGATGCTGATCACCTCGCTGGTGGGCATGTTTCTCGCGACCCGTGCCGGTGTACCCTGGACAGTGCTGGTGTTCGGCAACCTGGGCATCGGCCTGTGCGCGGGCGGCGCGGCGGTGGTCAATCATGTGGTGGACCGGCGCATCGACGCGGTCATGGCGCGGACCCACAAACGGCCGCTTGCCGAAGGACGGGTATCGCCACTGGCGGCGCTGACCTTCGCTCTGCTCCTGGCAGTGCTCGGGCAGGCCGTGCTGCTGGCGTTCACCAACCCGCTGACGGCCTGGCTGACCCTCGCCTCGCTGCTCGGCTACGCGGTGATCTACACCGGTTTCCTCAAGCGCGCCACGCCGCAGAACATCGTGATCGGCGGCCTGGCCGGGGCGGCACCGCCGTTGCTGGGCTGGGTCGCGGCGACGGGGCATGTGAGTGCCGAGCCGCTGTTGCTGGTGCTGATCATCTTCGCCTGGACGCCACCGCACTTCTGGGCCCTGGCGATCCACCGCAAGGAGGAATATGCCAAGGCCGATATCCCGATGCTGCCGGTGACCCATGGCGAGCAGTACACCAAGGTGCATATCCTGCTGTACACCTTTGCCCTGCTGGCGGTCAGCCTGCTGCCGTTCGTGATCCACATGAGCGGCGTGCTCTACCTGCTCTGCGCGCTGGGCCTCGGCGCGCGCTTCCTGCAATGGGCGTGGGTGCTGTACCGTGGCATCCAGCCGCATGCGGCGATCAACACCTTCAAGTACTCTATCTACTACTTGTTCCTGCTGTTTATCGCGCTGCTTGTCGATCACTACCTATTGTTGAATCTATGACTCGAACCCAGAAAACCGTCTTTATTCTCGTCGCGCTGGTGGCCCTGGTCCTGGGGCTGACGGTCAACAAGGTCCTGAGTGGCAAGGGCCAGGGCGATCCCACGGCGATGATCGACGCGGGGATTATCCTGCTGCCGCAAAGCCGCTCCCTGCCGGATGTGAAGATGACCGACCAGGACGGCCAGCTGGTGCAGGTCAACCAGTTGAAGGACAAGTGGACGATGCTGTTCTTCGGCTACACCTTCTGCCCGGATATCTGCCCGACCACCCTCGCCCAGTTGCGCCAGATCAAGAGTGAGCTGCCCAAGGACATCGTCGGCAAGCTGCAGATCGTCCTGGTCAGCGTCGACCCCAATCGGGACAACCCCAAGCAGCTCAAGCAGTACCTGGGCTACTTCGACCCCGAGTTCAAGGGGCTGACGGCGTCCTCCATCGAGGACCTGCAAAAGCTGGCGAACGCGGTGAGCATTCCGTTTATCCCGGCCGATACCAGCAAGCCGAACTACACCGTCGATCACAGCGGCAACCTGGCGATCGTCGGGCCCGATGGCAGCCAGCGCGGCTTTATCCGCGCACCGTTGAACAACCAGAAACTGGTGGCGCAGTTACCGGAGCTGCTCAAGCGCCAGTAGGGGTCGCTGTTCTGACGCTTTCGCGGGCAGGCCCGCTCCCACCCGGGATCGCGTGGGGATGATTGACGCGGTCAATGGTGAGAGCGGGCTTGCCCGCGAAAAGGCCCTGGAGGCCTCTGCCGATCACTTGGCGAACATCTGCCCGATATCCCTGAAGGCCTTGAACTCCAGCGCATTGCCGCACGGGTCGAACAGGAACATGGTGGCCTGCTCGCCCACCTGCCCCTTGAAACGCACGTAGGGTTCGATCGCGAATCGCGTCTCCCTGGCCTTCAGACGCTCGGCCAGGGCCTCCCACGTCTCCCACTCCAGCACCACGCCGAAATGCGGTACCGGCACATCGTGGCCGTCCACCGGGTTGCTCAGTGCCTGTTCCTGGGCGGCGTTCCTGGCCTGGTGGTGGATCACCAACTGATGGCCGAAGAAATCGAAGTCCACCCAATGGTCGCTGCTGCGTCCTTCCGGGCAGCCGAACACGTCGCCGTAGAAATGTCGGGCCGCGGCCAGGTCATGGACGGGGATTGCCAGATGAAAGGGAGAGAGCGCCATGGCGGATACCGGAAAAGGAAATGAGCTTTCAGTCTAGAGACGATTATTTTGTTGAAAAGCGCATATTCTTGCCGTCGAGCCCAAATAATTTTGCTAGGTAAGTGTTCCATGCTGCGTGAACTCAAGACCTTTATCCGCGTGTCCCGGGAAGGCACCTTCGTCGCGGCCGGCCAGCAGCTCGGCTTGACCCAGTCGGCGGTCAGCGCGCAGATGCGCGTGCTCGAGCAGCACCTGGGCGTACGCCTGTTCGACCGCAGTGGCCGCGCGGCGGTGCTGAATGCCGCCGGACGCCATGCGCTGCCGCTGGCCGAGCAGATCCTCGCGTTGTATGGCGCGATGGCCTTGCCCACTGCCGCGGCGGAATGGCAGGGCGAGCTGCGCATCGGTGCCATCGCCACGGTCCAGACCGGCCTGCTGCCCCAGGCCCTGCCGAGGTTTCGGCAGGCGGCGCCACGGGTCGACCTGAAGCTGGTGCCGGGTGTGTCGCTGAATCTGTTGAGCCAGGTCGATGCCGGCGAGCTGGACCTGGCGCTGCTGATCAAGCCGCCCTTCGAGCTGCCCAAGGAGTTGCTGGCGATCCCGCTGGCCCGCGAGGCCTTTGTGCTGATCGCGCCGTTGCAACTGGCGGGCGACGATCCGTTGCAACTGCTCGCCGAGCAGCCGTTCGTACGCTATGACCGGGGTTCGTTCGGCGGTCGCCTGGTCAGCCAGTTTCTGCGCGAACAACGGATCCAGGTGCGCGATGTGCTGGAGCTGGACGAGATCGAGGCGATTGCGCGGATGGTGGAGTGCGGACTGGGGGTGTCGTTGGTGCCCAGGGCCGGGCTGTGGTTGCAGCGGGCGGATCAGTTGCGGGTGATCGAGTTGGGTGAGCTGACCTTCGAACGTCAGCTGATCGCGGTGTTGCGCCGCGCCCAGCGCCAGCCGGCACTGGATTGCCTGCTGGAGTGCCTGAGTGAAGCTGATCGTTCCCGCGCGGAGCGTCTGCTGTTGTGACGCAGAGCGTCGCGGGCGGCATTCCCACGCGGAGCGTGGGAACGATCGTGGCGTCCTGAAGGGCTTCATCGCCCCCCAGGGTATTTTGTCCGGCCGGGTATCAGCCTGTGGCTTAGAACGCTGGAACGATCGAGCCCTTGTACTTCTCGAGGATGAAGGCTTTCACTTCAGGGCTGTGCAGCGCCGTGACCAGCTTCTTCATGGCGTCCGAATCCTTGTCGTCCTCGCGGCCCACCAGGATGTTCACGTATGGCGAGTCGGCACCTT
Organism: Pseudomonas sp. Ost2; assembly: GCF_018326065.1. NCBI lineage: Bacteria > Pseudomonadati > Pseudomonadota > Gammaproteobacteria > Pseudomonadales > Pseudomonadaceae > Pseudomonas > Pseudomonas sp. Ost2. The sequence goes on from NZ_AP021904.1 coordinate 71,340, forward strand.
CGATGTACAGCGCGTCCTTGGACGGATCGAGCTTGGCTTCCAGGGCGTAGTTGGTGTTGATCAGCGCCAGGTCGACCTGGGTCAGCACGCGCGGCAGGGTCGCGGCTTCCAGCTCGCGGATCTTCAGGTCCTTGCTGTTTTCGCTGATGTCTTTCGGCGTCGACAGGATGTTGGTCGGATCCTTCAGCTTGATCAGGCCGGCCTTCTGCAGCAGCAACAGCGCACGGCCACCGTTGGTGGCGTCGTTCGGAATCACCACGGTGGCGCCGCCCGGCAGGTCTTCGAGTTTCTTGTACTTGCTGGAGTAGGCGCCCAGCGGCTCCACGTGCACCGCAGCGATGCTGATCAGGTGGGTGCCCTTGGCCTTGTTGAATTCATCGAGGTACGGCTGGTGCTGGAAGAAGTTGGCGTCCAGGCGTTTCTCGGCCACTTGCACGTTCGGCTGCACGTAGTCGGTGAAGACCTTGACCTTCAGGTCCACGCCTTCCTTGGCCAGCGTCGGCTTGATGAACTCGAGGATTTCCGCGTGGGGCACCGGCGTGGCGGCAACGCTCAGGGTCTCGGCGGCATGGGCGGAGAACGCCGCGACGGCGGCAAAGGCAGCAAGCAGTTTTTTCATCTTACGACTCCATGTGAGCAGGCACCTGCCGACGTGACGCCGGCTGATTCCAGGTTGCTAAAGCGTGTTTTTATTGACGATGGTCATTTACGGGAGAAGCGTGCCACCAGCTTGTCGCCGATGGTCTGCAGTACCTGGACCAGTACCACCAGCATGACCACGGTCACCAGCATGACATCGTTCTGGAAGCGCTGATAACCATAGCGGATCGCCAGGTCGCCGAGGCCGCCGGCGCCGACCACACCGGCCATGGCGGTGTAGCCCACCAGGGTGATGGTGGTCACGGTAATGGCCGCCAGGATGCCCGGGCGGGCTTCCGGCAACAAGGCATTGAAGACGATCTGGCGGGTGGTCGCGCCCATGGCCTGGGTCGCTTCGATAATGCCGCGATCGACTTCCCGCAGCGCGGTTTCCACCAGGCGCGCGAAGAACGGTGCGGCACCGATCACCAGCGGCGGAATGGCACCGGCCACGCCCAGCGACGTGCCGGTGAGGAATACGGTGGTGGGGATCAGCACGATCAGCAGGATGATGAACGGCAGCGAACGCACCACGTTCACCACGAAGGCCAGGGCCCCATAGGTCGCCTTGTGTTCCAGCAGCTGGCGCGGGCTGCACAGGAACAGCAGCACGCCCAGCGGCAGGCCGAGCAGCACGGTGAACAGCAGCGAGCCGCCCAGCATCAGCATCGTGTCGCCGGTGGCTTCCCAGATATCCGCCCAGTCGATATTGGCGAAAAAGCTCAGAAACAGGTCCATCAGCGCAGTACCTCCATATGGACGTCCGCCGCGGTGAAGCGGGCGAACGCTGCGTCCATGTCGCCGCCGGTGACGGCGAGCGTCAGTTGCCCATAAGGGGTGTCCTTGATGCGGTCGATGCGCCCGGCGAGGATGCTGTAGTCGACGCCGGTTTCACGGGCGACGGTGCCCAGCAGGGGCGCGTAGGTGGCGTCGCCCTGGAAGGTCAGGCGCACGATGCGGCCCGGCACATGGGCGAAGTCGTCTCGCTGCTCGCTTTCGTCGATCTGTTCGTCTTCCTGCACGAAGCGTCGGGTGGTCGGGTGCTTGGGGTGCAGGAACACCTGGGCCACCGGCCCCTGCTCGACGATCACCCCGGCGTCCATCACGCCGACCACGTCGCAGACCCGACGGATCACATCCATCTCATGGGTGATCAGCACGATGGTCAGTTTCAGTTCGCGGTTGATCTCGGCCAGCAGTTGCAGGACCGACGCGGTGGTTTGTGGGTCGAGGGCACTGGTGGCCTCGTCGCACAGCAGGATCTTCGGCTTGGTCGCCAGGGCGCGGGCAATGCCGACGCGCTGCTTCTGGCCGCCGGACAACTGGGCCGGGTACTTCTTCGCGTGGTCGGACAGGCCGACGCGTTGCAGCAGCTCGGCGACGCGCTGGTCGATTTCCCGACGGGACAGTTCACCGGCCAGGGTCAGCGGCAGCGCGACGTTGTCGGCGACGGTCTTGGAGGCCAGCAGGTTGAAGTGCTGGAAGATCATCCCGACCTGCTGGCGGAAGCGCCGCAGGCCGCCGGCGTCGAGGGCGGTGACTTCCTCACCGTCCACCGTGATCGTACCGCCGCTGGGAGCTTCCAGGCGGTTGATCAGGCGCAGCAGGGTACTTTTGCCCGCGCCGGAATGACCGATCAGGCCGAACACCTGGCCATCCTCGACACGCAGGCTCGTCGGATGCAGGGCGGGAATATCCTTACCGGCGACCCGGTAGGTTTTATGGACGTTATGAAACTCGATCACGTAGCGAACCTTGTGGGGCGCAATGGAAATGGGTCAGCGGTTAGCCGGGCGCGCATTTTAGCCTGTCCGTATAGAGGCGATTAGCATTTATTTCGCATTCAACCTGTCATTTGGCAATAACGCGATCAATGGTCAGAAAAAAGGAACGGCGCAAATCGGCGGCAGTCACTCCTAAGGCAACTCGAATCTCGCCCCATTGTCCGGTATGGCCGGGCGACTGCAAACGAGGAGTCTGTCTGATGAGTACCAAGAAAACCCCTGCTACCCAGCGCGCGGCCACCAAGAGCCAGCTGGCGGGAACCGCTACCCTGGATCGCGGCAACAGCAATGACAAGCTCGAAAGCCTCGAGCCCTTCCGCTCGGATGCCACCGGGCAGGCCTTGCGCACGAACCAGGGGGTCAAGGTCGCCGATAACCAGAACACCCTGAAGGCCGGCGCCCGTGGGCCTTCCCTGCTGGAAGACTTCATCATGCGTGAAAAGATCACGCATTTCGACCATGAGCGGATTCCCGAGCGCATCGTTCACGCCCGGGGTACGGCGGCCCATGGTTATTTCCAGAGCTACGGCAACCATGGGGCGCTGACCAAGGCCGGCTTCCTCCAGGACCCGGCGCTCAAGACGCCGGTCTTCGTGCGTTTCTCCACGGTCCAGGGCCCGCGCGGCTCCGGCGATACGGTGCGCGACGTGCGCGGTTTCGCGGTGAAGTTCTTCACCGAAGAGGGCAACTTCGACCTGGTCGGCAACAACATGCCGGTGTTCTTCATCCAAGATGCGATCAAGTTCCCCGACTTCGTCCATGCCGTCAAACCCGAACCCCACAACGAAATACCCACGGGGGGCTCGGCCCACGACACCTTCTGGGACTTCGTCTCGCTGGTGCCGGAGTCGGCGCACATGGTGATCTGGGCCATGTCCGACCGGGCGATCCCGAAAAGCCTGCGGGCCATGCAGGGTTTTGGCGTGCACACTTTCCGCCTGATCAATGCCGAGGGCCGCTCTAGTTTCGTCAAGTTCCACTGGCGCCCCACGGTCGGCACCTGTTCGCTGGTGTGGGACGAAGCACAGAAGCTGGCGGGCAAGGACACCGATTTCCATCGCCGCGACCTCTGGGAGTCGATTGAAAGCGGCGACTACCCCGAGTGGGAGTTCGGCGTGCAGATCATTGCCGAGGAGGACGAGCACGCGTTCGACTTCGATATCCTCGACCCGACCAAGCTGGTCCCCGAGGAACTGGTGCCCATCACGCCGCTGGGCAAGATGGTGCTCAACCGCAACCCGGACAATTTCTTCGCCGAGACCGAGCAGGTGGCGTTCTGTCCGGGGCATATCGTGCCGGGGATCGACTTTTCCAACGACCCGCTGCTGCAGGGCCGGCTGTTTTCCTATACCGATACGCAGATCAGCCGATTGGGTGGCCCGAACTTCCACGAGATCCCGATCAACCGGCCCGTGGCGCCCTTCCACAGCAGCCAGCGCGATGCCCAGCACCGCACGGTGATCGACAGGGGCCGGGCCGCCTACGAGCCCAACTCGATCGACGGCGGCTGGCCGAAGGAAACCCCGCCTGCTGCCCGTGACGGCGGCTTCGAGAGTTATCCGGAGCGGATCGACGCGGCCAAGATCCGCCAGCGCAGCGAGTCCTTTGGCGATCACTTCTCCCAGGCGCGGCTGTTCTTCAACAGCATGAGCCGCCATGAGAAGGAACACATCATTGCCGCCTACAGCTTTGAGCTGGGCAAGGTCGAGCGGGAAGCCATCCGCGCCCGCCAGGTCAACGAGATCCTGGCCAATATCGACCTGGAACTGGCCGGGCGTGTCGCTGCCAACCTCGGCCTGCCTGCGCCGAAAAGCGGCACCGTGACGCCGCGCAAGACCGACCTGGCGCGGTCGCCGGCGTTGAGCCAGGCGAACCTGCTGCCGGGGAATATCAAGACGCGCAAGGTGGCGATCCTGGCGGCCAACGGTGTCGATGGTGCGGCGATCGCGGCGCTGAAGAAGCTGCTGGCGGCAGAGGGCGCCCATGCCCGGCTGCTCGGGCCGACGTCGGCGCCGGTGACCACGGCCGATGGCAAGAGCCTGGCGGTGGATGGTTCGATGGAAGGCTTGCCGTCAGTCGCCTTCGACGGGGTCTACGTGCCCGGTGGCGCGGCGTCGGTCAAGGCCCTCGCCGGTAACGGCGTGGCCCTGCACTACGTGCTGGAGGCCTACAAGCACCTGAAGGCGATTGTCCTGCACGGAGAGGCGAAGCAGTTGCTGGAGGTCCTGCATCTGCAGGCGGACGCGGGGTTGATCGTCGGCAGCGATGCCAAGACGCTCAAGGCGTTCGTCGCGGCGCTGGCCCAGCACCGGGTCTGGGAGCGCGAGGAACGGGCCAAGGCCGTGCCGGCTTGAGAGCGGGGTGAGGCCTCGGTCCTGTGGCAGCCGGCTTGCCGGCGATGGCGGCCGATCAGGCGATGCAAGGCTTCAGGGCCTCATCGCTGGCAAGCCAGCTCCCACAGGGAGTTGTGGCGAACACCGGCTTGCCGGCGATGGCGGTCGATCAGGCGACGCGAGGCTCCAAGGCCTCATCGCTGGCAAGCCAGCTCCTACAGGGCGTTGTGGCGAACACCGGTTTGGCGGACGACACAAACCTCCTGTAGGAGCCGGCTTGCTGGCGATGGCGTCCGGATGGGCGGGGCAGGGCTCAGGGCTTGCGCGGGCTCAAGACCACCTGGGCCTGAACCTGCCGGTCGATCTGCTTGTCCATCTGCAAGGCGAAGCCAGGGTCGAGCTTCTTCACCCGTTTCTCCAGCAGGGTCGCCAGCCACGGGTAATCCAGGGTGCGCGGGACCTGGAAGGTGACCGCGCACTGGTAATTGACCACGTCCGCCGCCAGCGCATCCATCTGTTTGCGCAGTTGCGCGATGTCCTGGATATTCAGGGCGATGGTGCTGCTTTCGGCGCTGGGATCGATCAGCCGGGCAGCCGGCCTGGCTTCGGCGGCCTTGAGGGCGGCTTCGGCTTTCTCCAGCTCGGCCTTGCGCGCCTGGGCAATGGCGCCGTTGACCCCGCCGGTCAGGGCCGGGGCCTTGGGCATCAGGGCCCGGGCGCGGCTCAGGGCGGTGGCGGCAGCATTGACGTCACCCTTCTGCAGCACGATCTGGCTGCGTTGCAGATAGGCTTCGGCCAGTTGCCGCTGGTAGGGCACCAGCTGCGGGTCGTCCGCAGACTGCGCCTGCAAGGCGGCCAGTTGATCTTCGGCGGTGGCCAGCTCGTTGCTGTTGATGTTCTGCTCCAGCGCGGCAATCGCCGTGGCCCGGGCATCGGGCACTGCGGTAGCGGCCGGCGGGGTGCTTTGGCACGCACCCAACAGCAGGGAAAATGCGACAAGGAGCAGATAACGGGAGGCGGACAGCTTCATTCCTGCGACTCTCTAATTGCGCAAAAAACGAGCAAGTCTACACCCCTCTGCGTGACAGGACAAAACTCAGCAGAAACAGCCCGGCGGCGGTGACCACGATCGACGGGCCGGCGGGGGTGTCCTTGAACCAGGAAAGCGCCAGCCCGCCGCATACCGCGAGCATCCCCAGGACGCTGGCGCCGAGGGCCATCTGTTCCGGCGAGCGGGCATGACGCTGGGCCGCCGCCGCCGGAATGATCAGCAGCGAGGTGATCAACAGCACGCCGACGATCTTCATCGCCACCGCGATCACCACGGCGATCAGCAGCATCAGGGCCATGCGCAGGGTCGCGACCGGCAGGCCTTCGACCGTCGCCAGTTCCTCGTGCACGGTGATCGCCAGCAGCGGCCGCCAGAGGCTGACCAGCAGCACCAGCACCGCCGCGCTGCCGCCGAGGATCCAGGCCAGGTCGGTGCTGCTGATCGCCAGCAGGTCGCCGAACAGGTAGGCCATCAGGTCGATGCGCACTTCGTGCATGAAGCTCAGGACCACCAGGCCAAGGGACAGGGTGCTGGGGGCGAGAATCCCCAGCAGCGTGTCGGAAGCCAGTGGCTGGCGCTGTTGCAGGGTCACCAGCAGCACCGCCAGCAGCAGGCAGCCGACGGTCACGGCCAGGGTCGGGCTGACATCCAGCAGAAAGCCCAGGGCCACGCCGAGCAAGGCGGCGTGGGACAGGGTGTCGCCGAAATAGGCCATGCGCCGCCAGACCACGAACGAGCCCAGCGGGCCCGCCACCAGCGCCAGGGCCAGGCCTGCGAGCAGGGCGTAGAGCAGAAAATCAGCCATGCTTGCAGCTATCTCCGTGAACGTGGACGTGGGCCGCCGGGGCCTCTTCGCTGACCACCGCGCCATGCAGGTCGTGGGCGTGGTCGTGATGGTGGTGATAGATCGCCAGGCTCTGCGCGTTCTTGCCGAACAGCTCGACGAAGGCCGGGTCGCCGCTGACCTGCTCGGGATGGCCGGAGCAGCAGACATGACGGTTGAGGCAGACCACCTGGTCGGTGGTGCTCATCACCAGGTGCAGGTCGTGGGAGACCATCAGCACGCCGCAGCCATGGCGGTCGCGCAACCGGGTGATCAGGCTGTAGAGCTCGGCTTGCCCCGCGACGTCGACGCCCTGCACCGGTTCGTCGAGCACCAGCAGCTCGGGTTCGCGCAACAGCGCCCGGGCCAGCAGCACGCGCTGCATTTCGCCGCCGGAGATGCTTTGCACCGGACTGTCGATCACCTGTTCGGCACCGACTTCGCCCAGGGCGGCCAGCGCCCGGGCACGGTCGACCCCCGGCACCAGCCGCAGGAACCGCAGCACCGACAGCGGCAGGGTCGGATCGACGTGCAGCTTCTGCGGCATGTAGCCGACCCGCAGCTTCGGCTTGCGCCAGACACTGCCGCGGTCGGGCTTGAGCAGGCCGAGCACGGCGCGTACCAGAGTGGTCTTGCCGGCACCGTTGGGGCCGATCAGAGTGACGATCTGCCGGGGTTCGACGCTCAGGTGAATGTTGTCGAGCACGTTCTGCCCGGCAAAGGTCACGCCCACCTGCTCAAGGCGAATCAGCGCAGTGCTCATCAGGCCCCCTGGCAGCCCGAGCAGAGCCCGACCACTTCGACGGTCTGGGCCTCGACGATGAAGCCGACATCCCTGGCGCCCTGGATGATCGCGTCGCTGATGGCCTTCTGTTCGAGCTCGATGGCCGCGTGGCAACTGCGACAGATCAGGAACTGGCCCTGGTGGGCGTGCTCCGGATTGTTGCAGCCGACAAAGGCGTTGAGCGAGGCGATGCGATGGACCAGGCCGTTGTCCAGCAGGAAGTCCAGCGCCCGGTAGACCGTCGGTGGCGCGGCGCGGCGTCCGTCCTGCTCGCTGAGCACGGCGAGGATGTCGTAGGCGCCCAGTGGCTTGTGGCTCTGCCACACCAGTTCCAGCACCCGCCGCCGCAGGGCGGTCAGGCGCAGGCCTTGCCGTGCGCACAGGGCATCGGCCTCGGACAGCGCGCTGTGCACGCAGTGAGAGTGATCGTGGGGACGACTGGCAAGGGGTGTTTTAGGCATGAGAGCGGCGACGATTGTTGTGAGAGACGTTATTATGTTACCTGTTCCTGCCGCCTTGAGTGCCCATCGTGTCCCGTCTTTTTACCTTTTTTGTCGCTTTAAGCGCCGGTTTGTTCGTGATCGGCCCTGTCCAGGCCCAGGTCAACGTCCTGACCAGCATCAAGCCCCTGCAACTGATCGCCGCCGCGGTGCAGGACGGCGTGGACACGCCCGAGGTGCTGTTGCCGCCGGGGGCTTCGCCGCACAACTACGCGCTGCGGCCTTCCGACGTGCGCAAGGTGCAGTCGGTGGACCTGCTCTACTGGATCGGGCCGGACATGGAAAGCTTTCTGCCACGGGTGCTCAAGGGCCGCAGCCTGCCGACCGTGGCGGTGCAGGACCTGCCGGGCATGAAGCTGCGCCGTTTCGCCGAAGACAGCCATTCCCATGCCGAAGACGCCGATGAGCACGACCACGACCACCGCCCGGGTTCGCTGGATGCACACTTGTGGCTGTCGACGGTGAATGCGCGGGTGATCGCCGCGCGCATGGCCGCCGACCTGAGCAAGGCCGATCCGGCCAACGCCCAGCGCTATCAGCACAATGTCGAGGCGTTCGACGGGCGCCTGGATGCGCTGGATGCGCGTCTGAAAGCGCGCCTGGCCGGCGTTGCCAACAAGCCCTACTTCGTTTTCCACGAGGCATTCGATTATTTCGAAGACGCCTACGGGCTCAAGCACACCGGCGTGTTCAGCGTGGCCGCCGAAGTGCAGCCCGGTGCCCAGCATGTCGCGGCGATGCGTACGCGCCTGCAGGAGGTCGGCAAGACCTGTGTGTTCAGCGAGCCGCCGTTGCGCCCGCGCCTGGCCGAGACCCTGGTCTCCGGCCTGCCGGTGAAACTGGCGGAGCTGGATGCCCTGGGCGGTTATACGCCGGCGGCTGCCCATGGTTACGAGCAGGTGCTGGAGAAACTCGGCAACGACCTGGCGGGTTGCCTGGAATCCCTGTAGGAGCTGGCTTGCCAGCGATGAGGCCCTGGAGCCTTGCACCGCCTGATCGGCCGCCATTGCCGGCAAGCCGGCTCCTACAGGAGGCCTGTGTCGTCCGCCAATCCGGTGTTCGCCACAACGCCCTGTGGGAGCTGGCTTGCCAGCGATGAGGTCCTGGAGCCTTGCATCGCCTGATCGAGCACCATCGCCGGCAAGGGGAACGGTTTTACAGGGCAAACGGCAGCGGTGTGCTGATCTTCTGCCGCTGCGCCAGGCGCAGCTGGAACTCCATCGGATCGTGAATCAGCACGTCCTGTCCGGCAAAGGACTCGGCGGCGATCAGCCGTGACAGCCAGAAACGCACGCACGCCACCCGCAGCAGCGTCGGCCACAACTCGGCCTCGGCCGCGGTAAAGGGCCGCAGGCCGGCGTAGGCCCCCAGCAGCGCCCGGGCGCGTTGGCCGTCGATCTGGCCGGCGTCGTCCGAGCACCAGTCATTCAAGGCAATCGCCACGTCATACAGCATCGGCCCGGAGCAGGCGTTGTAGAAGTCGATCAGGCCGGTCAGGTGCGTGCCTTCGAACATCGTGTTGTCACGGAACAGGTCGGCGTGGATGTTCGCCCGTGGCAGGGCGAGGATCTGCGCCTTGAGCCGGGTGATCTCATCCAGTGCCGCCTGCAGCAGGGCCTGGGGCTCGGCGCTCAGGTGCGACATGAACTGGGCGCCCTCTTCGAGCATCCAGTCCAGGCCGCGATCGGTGCGACGTTCGAGGATTCTGTCGCGGGTCGCCAGGTGCAGGTGGCCGAGCAGTTCGCCCACCTGCGCGCAATGCTGGGCATTGGCCTGCTTGATGTGCTTGCCGGCCAGGCGCGGTTGCAGCAGCGCCGGCTTGCCGGCCAGCTCGCGCAGGGCCTCGCCATCGGTGGTGCGCAGGGCGTAGGGCACCGGCAGGTCGGCGCCATGGAGCACGTCCAGCAGGTCGATGAAGAACGGCATTTCCTGGACCGGCCCGCGCTCCACCAGGGTCAGGACGTATTCGCCCTTCTCCAGGCTGATAAAGAAATTGGTGTTTTCGCTACCGGCGGCAATTCCCTGGAAATCGAGCAAGCGACCGAGCCCGTAAGGGGCGAGAAAGGTTTCCAGCTCAGGCCGAGCCAGGGGGGTGAACACAGACATGGTTAGAACTGCCAGTACGGGCGCCGCGATTGAGCCGGCGCCGATCAAGGTTAAAGGGCTATTTCCATTCGAAGATCTTCCATGACGGAATCAGCATATCCGGCTGGTCCGAACGGATAAAGTTTGCATCACTTCCGTCGGCGCGTACCAGGAAGTAAGGCGGGGCACCCTTGGGGGTGACCTTGATGGCGTACAGAAAGCCATTTTGCCGGTACTCCTGGATGACTTTATCGCCTTCCGTGCGGATGGTGACTTCCGGATCGGCCGAGGGTGCGTCATCCGCGGCGATGGCCGCCAGCGGAGTGATCGTAAACAGGCCGGCCAACAACAGGCGATTGAGCGTGCGCATGATAACCTTGTCCCTTTGTCGTCAACGGTCCCGCTATTCTAGCGCCGGACCCGCCGAAAAGGTTGATCGTGCTCATGAGCAAAGCCCCTCTCGTCCTGGTGGACGGTTCTTCGTACCTCTACCGCGCGTTTCACGCGATGCCGCCGCTCACCACTTCCAAAGGTCTGCCGACCGGCGCGGTGAAGGGCGTCCTGAACATGCTCCGCAGCCTGCGCAAGCAGTACCCGGACAGCCCGTTTGCCGTGGTGTTCGACGCCAAGGGCGGGACCTTTCGCGACGAGATGTACGCCGACTACAAGGCCAACCGTCCGAGCATGCCCGATGACATGCGCGTGCAGATCGAACCGCTGCATGCCAGCGTCCGTGCCATGGGCTTCCCGCTGCTGTGCGTGGAAGGCGTGGAGGCCGACGATGTGATCGGCACCCTCGCCCGCAGCAGCGCGGCGGCGGACCGCCCGGTGGTGATTTCCACCGGCGACAAGGACATGGCGCAGTTGGTCGACGGGCACATTACCCTGGTCAACACCATGAACGAAACGTCCATGGACGTGGCTGGCGTGAAGGCGAAGTTTGGCGTCGCTCCCGAGCAGATCATCGACCTGCTGGCGCTGATGGGCGACTCTTCCGACAACATCCCCGGGGTCAAGGGCGTGGGCGAGAAGACCGCCGTCGCCCTGCTGGTGGGGGTCAACGGTGGCCTCAAGGAGCTCTACGCCAACCTCGACCTGGTGCCGACCCTGCCGATCCGTGGGGCGAAAACCCTGCCGGCCAAATTGCTCGAACATGAAGAAATGGCCTTCCTGTCCTACCGGCTGGCGACGATCAAGGTCGATGTGCCGCTGGATATCGGCCTGGAGGACCTGCACCTGGGCGAGCCGGACCGGGAAAAGCTCGCCGAGCTGTATGCCACGCTGGAGTTCAAGAGCTGGATCGACGAGTTGCAGCGCGAAGCCAAGCGCGCCGAACTGCAGGCCGTTGCCGAGTCCGCCCCGACAGCCTCCGAGCCGGCCGCCGCGGGCGCGGTCGCAGCGGTGGAGCCGGTGTCCGGCGAGCCGCGGTACGAAACCATCCTCGACCAGGCCCGCTTCGATGTCTGGTTGCAGAAGCTCAAGGACGCCAGGCTGTTCGCCTTCGATACCGAAACCACCGGGATCGACGCCCAGCAGGCGCAGCTGGTCGGGCTTTCCTTTGCCGTGCAGGCCAATGAAGCGGCCTATATCCCGTTGACCCACTCCTATATCGGCGTGCCGGAGCAACTGGACCGTGACAGCGTGCTGCTGGCGCTGAAACCGCTGCTGGAAGACCCGGACAAGCTCAAGGTCGGCCAGCACGCCAAGTTCGACATGAATATCCTGGCCAATTGCGCCATCGGCGGCGACCCGTCGCAGGGCATCACCGTGCGCGGCATTGCCTTCGACACCATGCTCGAATCCTACGTGCTGAATTCCACCGCGACCCGTCACGACATGGACAGCCTGGCGAAGAAGTACCTCGACCACGACACCGTCAGCTTCCAGGACATCGCCGGCAAGGGCGCCAAGCAACTGACCTTCGACCAGATTCCCCTGGAACAGGCCGGCCACTATGCGGCGGAAGACGCCGACGTGACCCTGCGCCTGCACCAGGCGCTGCATGAGCAACTGGCCGCCATTCCGAGCCTGGCCAGCGTGCTCAGCGATATCGAGATCCCGCTGGTGCCGGTACTGGCCCGGATCGAGCGCCAGGGTGCCCTGGTGGACAAGGACCTGCTGGGCGTCCAGAGCATCGAGCTGGGCAACAAGATGGTCGAGCTGGAGCGCCAGGCGTTCGAGATCGCCGGTGAAGAGTTCAATCTCGGCTCGCCCAAGCAGTTGGGGGTCATTCTCTACGAGAAACTCGGCTTGCCGGTGCTGAAGAAGACCGGCAAGGGCCAGGCCTCCACCGCCGAGGAAGTCCTCGCCAAGCTGGCCGAAGACGACTATCCGCTGCCCAAGGTGCTGATGCAGTACCGCTCCATGAGCAAGCTCAAGAGCACCTACACCGATCGCCTGCCGGAGCAGATCAACCCGCGCACCGGGCGTATCCACACCTCCTATCACCAGGCCGTGGCCGCCACCGGGCGTCTGTCCTCCAGCGATCCGAACCTGCAGAACATCCCCGTGCGCACCGCCGAGGGGCGGCGCATCCGCCAGGCGTTTGTCGCCCCTGAGGGCTACAAGCTGCTGGCGGCGGACTATTCGCAGATCGAGCTGCGGATCATGGCCCACCTGTCGAAGGACGAAGGCCTGCTCAATGCCTTCCGCGACAACCTCGACGTGCACACGGCGACGGCGGCCGAGGTATTCAAGGCCGAGCTGGGCGAGGTCACTTCCGACCAGCGGCGCAGCGCCAAGGCGATCAACTTCGGCCTGATCTACGGCATGGGCGCGCAGAAACTGGGCAAGGACATCGGCGTCGACACCAAGACCGCCAAGGCCTATATCGATGTCTACTTCGCCCGTTACCCAGGCGTTCGCGAGTACATGGAGCGCACCCGCGGCCAGGCATCGGAGCAGGGCTACGTCGAGACCCTGTTCGGCCGCCGGCTGTACCTGCCGGATATCCACTCCAACCGGCCCCAGGAGCGCGCGGCGGCCGAGCGCACGGCGATCAACGCGCCGATGCAGGGCACCGCGGCGGACATCATCAAGAAGGCGATGGTCAAGGTGGACGACTGGCTGACCAGTTCCGGCCTGGACGCCAAGGTCATTCTCCAGGTGCACGACGAACTGGTGCTTGAGGTGCGTGAGGACCTGGTGGCCGAGGTCAGCGAGAAGATCCGCGAGCACATGAGCGGCGCGGTGCAGCTGGACGTGCCGTTGCTGGTCGAAGTCGGGGTGGGCAACAACTGGGACGAGGCGCACTGAGCCCGGATACGCCGCGCTCACCTGTAGGAGCCGGCTTGCCGGCGATGAGGCCCTTGAGCCTTGCGGCGCCCATCCGGACGCCATCGCCAGCAAGCTGGCTCCTACGGAAACAGCATCGAAATGCCATTAGTTCTGAAATGTTCAGGGGCTATGCCAAATAGTTTTTGAAACAGTTCGGAACTAAACCGGTGAAACCGGACTCAGAGTTACTGAATGGCTGGTGAAGCCCTTCGATGCTCCTATGTTGTGTTAAGTGTTGGCAGATATCTGGACCCCGCCCTAGCGGTCCGGAACTTGGACCCCGAACTTCCCCTCCCCATACGAAGTCCGGGGTTTTTTTTGTCCCGAACGACCTGTGGTGCGCCCAGGCTGCGTTGAAAACGGACGAAAAACGCTCATTCAGGGCCCTGAACGCCGCTTTTTCGTCCGCGCTGGTCATTGATCGTTCCCACGCTCCGCGTGGGAATGCCGCCCTGGACGCTCCGCGTCCGCTCTGGTTATTCGGCCTGCGCTTCGCTGCCCTTGTCCGCCAGTTCCATCCAGTCCGCCAATACAGTGTAGGCCTCTTCCAGGCCCATGCGCTTGGGCGCCGAGAACAGCTGGATGGTCACCGCGTCGCCCCAGCCCTTGCGGATTTCCGCCTGGACCTTGAGCAGGGTGTTCTTCGCCGCGCCGTAGGTCAGCTTGTCCGCCTTGGTCAGCAGGATGTGCATCGGCATGCCGCTGGCGATCGCCCAGTCGAGCATCAGCAGGTCGAAGTCGGTCATTGGATGACGGATGTCCATCATCAGGATCAGGCCCTTCAGACTCTCGCGGCTGCCCAGGTAGGCTTCCAGGTGACGCTGCCAGTGTTGCTTGAGCGGGATCGGTACTTTTGCATAACCGTAGCCCGGAAGGTCGACCAGACGGCGTTCATCGTCTAGCTTGAAGAAGTTCAACAGCTGTGTGCGTCCCGGGGTTTTCGAGGTACGCGCCAGGCTGGCGTGGGTCAGGGTGTTCAGCGCACTGGACTTGCCGGCATTGGAACGGCCGGCAAAGGCCACTTCAAAGCCTTCGTCGTCCGGACACTGGTCGACTTTGGCCGCGCTGAGCATGAAGGTGGACTGTTGGCACAGGCCGAGAATGGGATTCTTGAGTTGCATGGGATTTCCGATGTGGGCGGTGCCGGGGGGCGCGACAAGCTGTGTCGTTTCCGTTTCAGTAGCGCCAGTATATAATGCCGCAGATTTTGTGTGCGCTTTGTCCCAACGTAGGATGAAGAACACGGGGACGATTGACCCAGGCTGCGCAATAGAACGCGGCACGTTCCCAACCCTGAAAAGGTCGTTTCATGACTAGATGGCTGCTCGTTGTCGGTGTCCTGATACCGCTTTGCGGCGCTCAGGCTACACAGGATCCGGAAGCCGTGTACAACCGTGTTTGCAGTGCCTGTCATGCCGGACAGTTGCCGATGGCCCCGAAGAAGGGCGATCAGGTCGCCTGGAAGCCAAGAATGGCCCAAGGCATGGACGTGCTGGTGCAACACGTGACTCAGGGTTTCAAGGCGATGCCGCCGCGTGGTTTGTGCATGGACTGCAGTGCCGAGGATTACCGAAGCATCATCCAGTGGATGAGCGAGTAAGCCCGGTCCATAACTCTTAACCCTTAGCCGTAGTTGGATTAGCTGATGAACAAATTGATCGTGAGTCTGCTGTTGACCCTGGGGATCACCGGCCTCGCCCATGCCGCAGGCGACGCCGCTGCCGGTCAGGCAAAAGCCGCTGTGTGTGGTGCCTGCCATGGTCCTGATGGCAACAGCATGGCGCCCAACTTTCCGAAACTGGCGGGCCAGGGCGAGCGTTACCTGGACAAGCAACTGCACGACATCAAGTCGGGCAAGCGTACCGTCCTGGAGATGACCGGCCTGCTGACCAACCTCAGCGACCAGGACATTGCCGACGTCGCCGCCTATTTCGCCAGCCAGAAGGGCAGTGTCGGCGCCGCCGATCCGAAGGTCGTGGCTCGCGGTGAAGAGTTGTTCCGTGGCGGCAAGCTGGACCAGGGCATGCCGTCCTGCACCGGTTGTCACTCGCCCAACGGCGCGGGCAACGCCGCCGCCGGCTTCCCGCACCTGGGCGGCCAGCACGCGCAGTACGTCGCCAAGCAGCTGACCGACTTCCGCGAAGGGACCCGCACCAACGACGGCGACAGCAAGATCATGCAGAGCATCGCCGCGAAGCTGAGCAACAAGGATATCGAGGCGGTTTCCAGCTACGTGCAGGGCCTGCACTGAGTTGGAGTCGGACGGCGGGATGAAAGAGGCGTATCTTTCCCCGCGTTAATGATCGATTAATCCTTCGCTGCAACGATAAAAGGGTGGCCTTGGCCGCCCTTTTTTGTGGCCGCTGCCGTTACACTAACGAACTAAGAGCCCGCTCGGTCTGTCTGAAATACAGGTCGCGACGGAAGCGACGTCTTAATGTCCAGGAGTAAAGCATGCGTAATCTGATCCTCAGCGCCGCACTCGTCACCGCCAGCCTGTTCGGCATGACGGCCCAGGCAGCCGACGTACCGTTGAAACCCGGTGAGACCTATGTGGAACTGAAGAACCCGGTGCCGATCTCGGAGCCAGGCAAGATCGAAGTGGTCGAGCTGTTCTGGTACGGCTGCCCGCATTGCTACGCTTTTGAACCGACCATCAATCCATGGGTCGAGAAGCTGCCGGCGGACGTGCACTTCGTGCGTATCCCCGCCATGTTCGGCGGCCCGTGGAATGCCCACGGCCAGCTGTTCCTGACCCTGGAAGCCATGGGTGTCGAGCACAAGGTGCATGCCGCGGTCTTCAACGCCATCCAGAAAGAGCACAAGAAGCTGCTCGACCCTGCGGAAATGGCCGACTTCGTCGCGACTCAGGGCGTGGACAAGGACAAGTTCCTGGCCACCTTCAACTCCTTCGCCATCAAGGGCAAGATCGTCCAGGTCACCGAACTGGCCAAGAAGTATGAAGTCAGTGGCGTACCGACCATGATCGTCAACGGCAAGTACCGCTTCGACCTCGGCACCGCCGGCGGTCCGGAAGCGGCGCTGAACGTGGCCGATCAGCTGATCGCCAAAGAGCGGGCGGCCGGCGCGACAGCCGCCAAGTAAGGCGCCCGGCCATGGCTCGCTGGGGTTCGGAACGCATCGTTGGCCTTCATGAGCCGAAGGTCAACGAACACCATCTGGAAGCCAGCGGCCTGCCGGCGGACAACCGCCTGAGGCTGCTCAGCTTCAATATCCAGGTCGGTATCAGCACCCAGCGTTACCGGCATTACCTGACCCGTGGCTGGCAGCACCTGCTGCCGCACACCGGGCGGGCCGACAACCTGCAGAAGATCGGCGGCCTGCTCGGCGATTTCGACCTGGTGGCCCTGCAGGAAGCCGATGGCGGCAGCCTGCGCTCCGGCTACATCAATCAGGTCGAGCACCTGGCCCAGCTCGGGGCCTTTCCCTACTGGTACCAGCAACTCAATCGCAACCTCGGTCGCCTGGCCCAGCACAGCAATGGCGTGCTCAGCCGCCTGCGTCCCTGGGCGATCGAGGATCACCCGCTGCCCGGCCCCGCCGGTCGCGGCGCCATTCTGGTGCGGTTCGGCGAAGGCCCGGAGGCGCTGGTGGTGGTCATGATGCACCTGGCACTGGGCGCCCGTACGCGGACCCGGCAACTGGCGTATATCCGTGAGCTGATCGGCGGCTTCAAGCACCAGGTGCTGATGGGCGACATGAACACCCATGCCAGCGACCTGCTGCAACACTCGCCCCTGCGTGACCTGGGGCTGGTTGCACCGCAGGTCGAGGCGACCTTTCCCAGCTGGCGTCCGCAACGCTGCCTTGATCATATCCTGCTCAGCCCGACCCTGACCCTGGAGCGGGTACAGGTGCTGGCCCAGCCGATTTCCGATCATTTACCGGTTGCCGTGGAAATTCGCCTGCCAGGTTCCATCGGTTCTGATACGTTGCCGGCCTTGAGTAGCTAAATCTCGCGGACGCCGTGCAATGAGCAGCGAAGAAGCCCAGCGCTGGAAAGAGAAGTACCTTAAAAGCATCGAACAACAGGAAAAGCTCGAGCGCCGCTGGGATGCTCGCCTGGACCTGCTTCGCCGTGGGCTGGTGCGCAGCACCCTGGCGGCGGAAGGTACCGATCGCGCGGTCGACCAGTGCATGAAGGAAATGCGCGAGGTGGTGCGCACCGACGATATGGACGGCCCCCTGGCGGCCCTGTTGCCACGCCTGGAAAAAGCCGTGCTCGACTCCGAGCAGCGGCGCGAGACCCGTGTCGAGCAGATCAGCACCGCCTTGACGGCCCTGGTGACCCAGTTGCAGTCCCTGCCGCTGCCGCGAGAAGTCAGCCGGCCACTGAAGAACTTCGCCAAGCAGCTCGATGGCCGGGTCGGCCAGGCCCGCGAGATTCCCCTGCTGCTCAGCGAACTGAGCGGCTTGCAGGGCAAGGCCCTGACCCAGCTTGAACAGCCTGCCGGGCCGGAGCGTCCGGGACTGTTGCAGCGTTTGTTCGGCTCGAAAGAACCGGTGGAACCGGCGACTGACGCCGCCCCGCCCCAGGCGCCCGTCGCCGCCCCTCCAGCCGCGGTGCCGGTTGCTTCGCCGCTGTCGGTGGAGCCTGCGGCGAAGATGGATAGCGCACCACCCGCGCCCGAGCATGTCACTCCAGTGGTGGCGGTTGCGTCCGTTGCCGACGCGCCCGCTCCCGCAGTCGCGGCCAGTGAGCCGGAGCCGCAGGTCGAGCCGGTGTTGCCGGCGGTCCCCGCCGAAGTGGTTGCCTACGCGCCGCCCGTGGTGCTTTCCGGGCCGGTCCCGGCGCCTGCCAGCGCACCGGCACCGGACGCGCCGGCAGCCAGCGATGTCGTGGTCGCGCCAGGGGTCGAGGTGGCACCCGCGGTGCCGGCGGAACCCGCGCCTGCCATCGTTGAACCCCCCGACCAGCCCGAGGCTGTCACCCCCGTGCCGCCTCCTGCTCCGGCATTCCTCGACAGCCTGCCGTTGCCCCCGGTGATGGCCGAAGCCCTGGCGGCAGTCGATCCCGAAGCTGCCGAGCCGGATGTGCTGTATGCGCTGCCGGAATCGCCGGAACCGTCCTACAGCTCCGTGGCCGAGCATATCGAGTCCACCCTGCTCGGCCTGCTGGACGACCTGACGCTGCCCGAGCGTCATCGCCCCCATGCCGAAGCCATGCGTCATCGACTCGAACATGGGCTCAACTGGTACGAGTTGCTGCCGATCCTCGACGATCTGGCGGTGCTGATGCTGGCGATCAACGACAGCGGCCAGCATGAGTTCGAGGTGTATCTCAAGCAGCTCAACGAACGGCTGGAGTCGTTCCAGAGCCATCTCCAGGCGGCCAGCGAGGGCCATGCCGAAGGTCGCTCGGCGGCGAATGAATTGCACAGCCAGTTGCGTAAGCATGTCGGTGGTCTGCAGAGCAGCGTGCAGGACGCCGCCGATCTCGACAGCCTCAAGCATGTGCTGGAAAACCGCCTCGAAGGTCTGCTGGGCACCATGGACCAGCATCAGCAGCAACGCGACCTGCGCGAACAGGAAGTCGCCGCCCGCCTGCAAAGCCTGGCCGAGCGCGTCGCGCACATGGAGCAGGAAGCCCAGGGCTATCGCGATCACCTCGAAGAACAGCGGCAAAAGGCCCTGATCGATCCGCTCACCGGCCTGCCCAACCGCGCCGCCTGGAGCGAGCGCCTGGACCATGAGGTCGCGCAATGGCAGCAGCATGGCAATACCCTGCTGATCGCCATGCTCGATCTCGACCATTTCAAGCGCATCAATGACAACTACGGCCACCTGGCCGGTGACAAGGTGCTGAAGATCATCGCCAGCGTATTGCGCAAGCGTCTTCGCCCCAGCGACTTCATCGCCCGTTTCGGCGGCGAGGAATTCGTCCTCCTGGTGCCGGGGACGCCGGTGGCGGCGGGACTCAAGCTGGCCGAGAACCTGCGGGCTGCCATTGAAGCCTGCCCTTTCCACTTCAAGGGCGAGCGCGTCACCATCACCGTGTCGATCGGGGTCTCGGCGTTCAAGGCCGGCGAGCGTAGCGATCATGTACTCAAAAGAGCCGATGAGGCGCTCTACCGGGCCAAGGATGCCGGGCGCAACCGGGTGGAGCTGGGCTGAACGGGACCTGTCGTTTTGTGACAGAGTCTTGCTTTGGCCGGTGCCGGCGCCTTCCGTACGTTATGCTAGTGCGCTACTGCCCTGGCTTGTCGTCTCTCTCATGAAATTGCTCCCTCTTCTTTTCGCGGCCCTGGTGCTGGCGGGTTGCTCCAGCGGCCCGCGCATCGATAGCAGCCATCCTTCGGTCAATCACGATAACCGCGTGCAATTCGTCGTCGTCCACTACACCTCGGCGAACATGGAAAATTCGTTGCGCCTGCTGACCCATGGCCAGGTCAGCAGCCATTACCTGATCGGCGACGACAATCCCGCGACCATCTACAAGCTGGTGGATGAAAGCCAGCGCGCCTGGCATGCCGGGGAAAGCGAGTGGCAGGGGCGCACCTGGCTCAACTCCAGCTCGATCGGCATCGAAATCGTCAATCCGGGTTTTCGCGATACACCGACCGGGCGCGTCTGGTATCCCTACAGCGAAGCCCAGGTCCAGGCCCTGGTCGTCCTGCTCAAGGACATCGTCAAGCGCAACCATATCGAGCCACGCCATGTGATCGGCCACAGCGATATCGCGCCATTGCGCAAACAGGATCCCGGGCCACTGTTCCCCTGGAAGCGCCTGGCCGCCGAAGGCCTGGGGGTCTGGCCGGACGAGCAGGCCGTGGCGCGCCAGCAGGAGGCCTACGCCTATCAGTTGCCGAGCGCGACCTGGTTCCAGCAGCAGCTCCAGTACCTGGGCTACAGCACGCCGCAGACCGGCGAATGGGACGTGGCCACGCGGCATGTGCTGGCGGCGTTCCAGATGCACTTCCGTCCGGGGCGTTTCGATGGCGTCGCCGATGCACAGAGTGCGGCGATCCTGCAGGTGCTTAACCGGTCAAAATAATGTCACCGCCGGACGGTTAGCGCTATTTTGCCAATCAGTTGCTATAACTCATTGGTAATTCTTCGGATATTCCATGATGCCGGCCGCTCGCGAGACGTTGCGCTCCTGGTTCCATCGTCCCTGGTCGCTGGCGTTGCTCGCGGCCACGATCAGTACTGCCTTGCTGCTCAGCGGCAGCCTGGGTGTGGTGGTGCGTCAGGTGCGGCAGCATGAAAGCGAGCAGATGAATGCCCAGGGCCAGCGTTTCCTCGAGCGCCTGGAGCAGCTTTTCGGCCAGTTGCGTGAAGGCCTCGATCTGCTCGAGGCCCAGCCCCTGCGCGATTGCGATGCGCAGATGATCGATACCCTGCAGCAACTGAGCTTCAGCTACCGGTTTATCTACGAAGCGTTCTATATCGATGCCGTGCAGTCCTGTTCCAACCGGCCCCGACAGGATTCACAGGTTTCCTCCCGGGCGCCGGATATCCGTGGCCCGACCTACAGCTACTGGCTCAACACCTCGACCCAGCCCAACGATAACCTCGCGGCCCTGATGCTCGGGCGCGGCAACTTCCGGGTCTCCACCTCCCGCGGCCATCTGACCGATGTCGTCGAACTGCCGCCCGGCGCCAGCCTGCTGGTGGTGGTCAATCACGGCAAGCGGGCGATTCCGGTCCTGGGGCCGGTGCAGGATTGGCCGCCGCGGGGCTGGACGACCCAGGGCAAGGACCCGTTGCTGATCACTGATCAGGAATTGATCTATCGCATGCCGACCCGTACCCCCGAGTACCAGTTGGTGATGGTGGCCCCGCGCAGTGCCATGCAGTTGCAGTTCAACCCCCTCTGGTGGTGGCTGCTGCCCGCCAGCCTGTTGATCGCGGCCTGTATCGGCGGCCTGACCCTGCAGTTCGCCCGGCAGCGGCAATCGCTCAATGGCGAGTTGCAGGGGGCGTTGCGTCGGGGCGAGTTGCAGGTGCTCTACCAGCCGATCTTCGAGCTGAGCAGTCGCCATTGTGTCGGTGCCGAGGCGCTGATCCGCTGGCGTCGCCCGGACGGCACGCTGACCAGCCCGGACCTGTTCATTCCCCTGGCGGAAGACACCGGACAGATCCGCCAGATCACCGACTTTGTCCTGCAGCGCCTGCTGGAACAGCTCGGGCCGGTGCTGCGGGCCAATCCGCAGCTGTATATCTCGGTCAACCTGGCGGCCTGCGATGTGATGGTCCCGCGTATCGGCGAAGTCATCGGCCGCCTGCTGCGGGCGCACCGGGTGGCGGCCAGCCAGATTGCCTTCGAGGTGACGGAGCGCGGCCTGATCGATGTCGTGGTGGCGCGGGACAACCTGCAGGCCCTGCGCGATGTCGGGCACCAGGTGCTGATCGACGACTTCGGCACCGGCTATTGCAGCCTCGCCTACCTGCAGACGCTGCCGGTGGACTGCCTGAAGATCGACAAGGCGTTTATCGATGCACTGGGGCACGACGCGGCCAGCAGCGGTGTCGCGCCGCACATCATCCGCATGGCCCATGCCCTGCAGTTGCGGGTGATTGCCGAAGGTATCGAGTACGAGGCCCAGGCCATGCTGCTCAGCAGCGAAGGCGTCAACTACGGGCAGGGCTGGTTGTTCGCCCAGGCACTGACGGCGGTGCAATTCATCGAGATGATCACCCGTGGCCGGCGCCTGACTGCGAGGCGTATCGACGACGAGGCTTAGGCCCTAGAGTGGCAGCGCCATATAGAACTGGGTGCCCTGCCCCGGTCTTGAGTAGACGCCCATGCGTCCGCCATGCAACTGGACGATTTCCTTGCACAGGGCCAGGCCCAGGCCGGCCCCGCCTTTCTTGCGTCCGACCTGGACGAAGGGTTCGAAGATCCGCCCCTGCTGGCCGTAGGCGATGCCCTCGCCGTTGTCTTCGACACTGATGATCACCCGCTCGCCATGCCGCCGCGCCTGCAGGCGGATCTGTCCGCCGTCGGCGGTGTGGCGCAGGGCGTTGTCCAGCAGGTTGTCGATCACCCGTTCCAGTTGCGGATGGTCGGCGTGCAGGCGCGGCAGCGGCGGCTGGACCTCGATCTGCAGGTCGATACCCTGGCGCAGGGCCTGGTCGGCAAAACGGTCGCGGGCTTTTTCCAGCAGTTCTTCAATGTCGCAGGGCGCCAGCGTGAGCTTTTGCAGGCCGTTCTGGTAGCGCGAGAAATTCAGCAGGTCGTTGATCAGCTGCATCAGGCGCTGCATTTCTTCGTTGACCGTGTTCAGCAGGTCCGCTTCCCGCGATTCGCTGTCGAAGTGCACGCGCTCCTGCAACAGGCCGAAGGCCATGTGCATGCCGGTCACGGGGGTGCGCAGCTCGTGGGAGGCGCGCAGGACGAACTCGCTGCGCACACGCTCGAAGGCCCGCTGCTCGGTGACGTCGTGCAGCACCATGACCGCACCGAGGATATGTCCCTGGGGATGGCTGACCGGCGTCAGGCTGTAGGTCAGCAGGCGGGATTCGCCTTCGACCTCCACCTCGAGGTCCTCCGGTGCCCGTTCCAGGCTGCCGCCGCGCAGGATCAGGCTCAGTTGCTCGTCCAGCTCCGGCCGCCCGAGGGCGTCGCCCAGGCCCTGGCCGAGACGCTCGGCATCCCAACCCAACTGGCGTTGGGCCACCGGGTTGAGGTGTTCCAGGTGACCCTGGCGATCGATCATCAGCAGCCCGTCGTCGATGCTGTCGAGCACCGATTGCAAGCGCTGCTGGCCGGTCAGCAGCTCATCGATATTGGTTGCCTGGTGCTGGCGCAGGGCCTCGGCCATGATGCCGAAGCGGCGGGTCAGCTGGTTCAGTTCATCGGCGGAGGAAATCGGCAGGGTGACTTCGAAGTTGCCCTGGCCGATATGGTCCGCCGCCTTGGCCAGCGCCTCGATGGGCGCGCCGAAACGCTGGGCGATACCGTGGGCGGTGATAAAGCCGACGATCAGTACCGCCAGCCCGACCACGCCCAGCAGGCCGGCGATCAGCAGGGCGCGGTCACGGGCTTCGCTTTCCGTGGCGCTGATGTTTTCCAGGGCCTGCCTGTGTTCGACGATCAGGCCGTTGCGCAGGGTGTTGAAGCTCTCGGTGAGCTCGTCGTTGCCGGCCATACCGTTGCGGGAGCGGTCGAAGACCTGCAGGAAGTGCTCGTAGTCGATGCGGGCCTGGGCGAAGCCGCCGCGCAGGTCGCTGTTCTGTTCGTGGTCGATGCCTTCGCGCAGCAGTTCCTGATAGTGCGCGCGCGCGGCCTGGAGGGCTGCCTGGTCGGGCTTTTCGCTGAGCATGATGATCAACTGGTCGCCCAGGCTCTGGCGCAGCTTGAGGCCCAGGTCGAGGGTGGTGAAGTTGTCGCCGATCAATGACTCCTGGCTCTTGGCCATTTGCATCACGCCCACCAGGCCCAGCAGCAAGCCCAGCAGGGCCACGGTGATCAGTGCCGAAATGCTCAGGAACAGCCGGGTGCGCAACTTCATCGCAAGCTTCATGGGCGCTGGCTCACAGGTTGTACTGTTTGCGTTTGCGGTACAGCGTCGAGGCGTCGATACCCAGGGTCCTGGCGGCCTGGTCGAGGGTGTCGCTGGTGGCCAGGACCGCGCCGATATGGGCTTTCTCCAGCTCGTCCAGGCTCATCGAGGCACCGATGCGCGGGGCGTTGTTGGTCGGTTGCTCGGCCATGCCGAGGTGGCTGATCTCCACGCGTTCCTGCGGGCAGATGATACTGGCGCGTTCGACCACGTTGCGCAGTTCACGGATATTGCCCGGCCAGCGGTAGTTGATCAGCGCCTCGCGGGCCTCGTCGCTGAAGCCACGGGCGGGCCGGGCGTACTCCTTGACGAAGCGCGCGAGGAAACGGTCGGCCAGGGTCAGGATGTCCTCGCTGCGTTCGCGCAGGGGTGGCAGGTGCAGGGTGATGACGTTCAGCCGGTAGAGCAGGTCTTCGCGGAAGCGTCCGTCGCGCACCATGTCTTCCAGGTTCAGGTTGGTGGCGGCGAGGATGCGCACGTCGGCCCGGCGGGTCACGGGATCGCCGACCCGTTCGTATTCCTTGTCCTGGATAAACCGCAGCAGCTTGGGTTGCAGGGTCAGCGGGAAATCGCCGATCTCGTCGAGGAACAGGGTGCCGCCGTCGGCCTGGTTGACCCGGCCCAGGGTGCTTTCGCTGGCACCGGTAAAGGCTCCGCGGCTATGGCCGAACAACTCGCTTTCCATCAGTTCGGCGGTCAGCGACGGGCAGTTGATGGTGACGCAGGATTTCTTCGCGCGTTTGCTCCAGCCGTGGATGGCCCGGGCCAGTTCGCCCTTGCCGGTCCCGGATTCGCCGAGAATGAGAATGTTGGCGTCGGTACCCGCGACCTGGCGGGCGGTTTCCAGCACCGCCATCATCGACGGGCTGTGAGAGTCGAGGCCGTCCTTGGGCTTGCGCACTTCGCCTTCGAGGGCCTCCAGGCGTGCCGACAACTGCCGGACTTCCAGCTGCTTGGCCGTGGCCAGGCGCAGTTGATCGGGGCTGCAAGGCTTGACCAGGTAGTCGGCGGCGCCGGCCTGGATCGCGTCGACCGCGGTGTCGACGGCAGAGTGGGCCGTGACGATCACCACCCGCATCCACGGCGCCTGGATGCGCATCTGGGCGAGCACGTCGAGGCCGTTGTCTTCGCCCAGGCGCAGGTCGAGGAAGCACAGGTCGAATACCTGGCGCTGCAGCAGGGTGTCGGCCTGGGCGGCGCTGTTGGCCGTGGCGACGCTATAGCCTTCGTCTTCCAGGCAGTAGCGAAAGGTGCGAAGGATGGCGGACTCATCATCCACCAGCAGAATACGGCCTTGGTGTTCCGTGGCGGATTCCATGTCCCACGCTCCTTAATTATGAATGTTCCTGATGGATCCCGGACGGGTCGGGCAGGTTGCATGATCCCTTCTGATCGAGGCCATGACCTGCAGGGTAACGGTCTCTACCCCCGATTGCTAACCCGCTGATTTCGGGAATTTTTTGATCTCTTTGCTTCCGACAGCCGACGCCTCAGCTAATTCCGGCTGATTTGTGGCTGATTTGTTCCAGCATTCTAGGCGCTCTTGCATGAACCTATCGTGCATTTCGCACGACCACAATCCGGGCATCGTGCAGGATGCTGCTCCGCGTTGTTTTTGTTTGTTTATAACTCACTGATTTCATTGGTATTTATCTGACAAAAAAGCTGGCATGCAGGCTGCAATAGTCTTCTTGCCCGAGGTTGAACCGGCCCTCGCCGCGTCAACCCAGAATAAATACTGTGTCGGAGGAGCTTCAGGATGAATCGCCAACGTGCCGCGCAATTGCGTATCTCGCCACTGCACTTGCAGCAAGGGCTGTTTGCCCTCCTGGCGTTGCTCGTGACGCTGATCGCGGGCCAGGCGTTTCAACGCTGGAGCCAGCCGGTGGTCGAAGCGCGCCCCATGTTTTTCCATGCCCCGACCCAGACTCATTTCAGCGCTGCCGGACCGGCTTCGGTCGACCGCGGCGCCTACACCCTGATGCCGGTCGAGCAAGCCGAATCGCCGGCCGATCTGCCACGGCAGGAACGCTGGGTGTTCTAGGCAACAGGCGGAAAGCCGCAGGGCGTTTCGCAGCAGCAAGCAGTAACAGGCAGTAAAAGGCAGCAGCCAAAAAAATGCAGGTCTAGGTAAGGAGAATCATCATGTTGAGCTGGGCAATCACATTCCTGATCATTGCCATAGTCGCCGCAGTGCTGGGCTTCGGTGGTATCGCGGGCACCGCCACGGGTATCGCCAAGATTCTCTTTGTCGTGTTCCTGGTGATGTTTGTCGCGTCGTTCTTCTTCGGTCGGCGCGGACGGGGCTGAACATGTTCTTGCCAACCCTCAGGGTCCTCGTCGCCGGCGTGATGCTGGGCGGCGGCGGCTTGGCGCTGGCGGCCAACGACGGCCAGACTCGGGCCAACGAGCTCTTGAGCTCTTCCCCCGAGTACCGCCAGGCCTGGCAGGACGTGGTGAAGAAGGAGGAGCGCCTGCCGGAATGGGTGATGAACCTGTCGGGCAGCGCCGAGCAGATGAACGCGGTGCAGGAGGATGGCGACAAATACCTCGTCGGCCCCTTGTGCGAAACCGCGGACACTTGCCTCAACAAGCGCCTGATCGTCGCCTTCGGCCTCGACAAGAAAGACGCCTATGGGATGTTGGTGGAAGTGCCGGCCGGACTGCCCGCCGACAAGTCGCCAACCCGTCATGCCGACTATCGTTTCCTCGGCAAGCCGGATGCGGGCATGCAGGCACTGTTGAAGGAGCAACTGAAGAAAGACCCGAACTGGTACTGAGTTCGATGCATTGAAAGAGCAGAAGCCCGACATGGGTTTCTACCCCTGCACCGCCCGAGGACGGCGGGTGCATGACCAGGGGGCCGGGATGTTCTGATTGTTTCAGGATCGGAGCGACCTACGGGTACAGGGAGTGCCTGCGCAAGGGCCGGGTCAGGCGAAGGCAACAGGCGGCAATCTGCAGGGCGGTCCCTGTGGCTTGCCGCTGTTTCGTCGCTATGTCGTTCTGACATTAAGTGCTGATTAGTATCGGATCCAATCCGCGTCGCGACCGTATATCTAGAAAAATCCCTCGCTGGTGTTCTGCCAACCCTTGAATTTGTAAGACTTTTACGCAAATCCTGTAGTCTTTTATTCGTCCCTTGAGATAAGAGTAATTGCTCTGGAATGGCCGGTTTACGGTAGTTTCAGCGGCAGAAACGTCTTGTTCTTGGTGCTGTGGAAGCCTGTTTCAGCCGACGTAGTCCATGCCGATTCGGCATAGGGTAGGCGTTTACGGCATTAGACGTGCCACCCTTGCATCGGAATAGTTGCGCCTTTTTTCGCCTGCCAAAGAGCCTTCAGGCTCGCTCGCGGTGACCTTCCATGAGGCAGATGCCCATCCTTTGCGCGCGCCAAGACGTGCGGGCAAGAGGCTTCTGCCCGAGTCAACTTGAAGTAAGGGTAATGACATGAAGAAGGCAAAGCTCAGCCTCGCCTGGCAGATCCTCATCGGTCTGGTACTGGGGATTGCAATCGGCGCGCTGCTCAACCATTTCAGTGCCGAAAAGGCCTGGTGGGTCGGTAATGTCCTGCAACCGGCGGGCGACATCTTTATCCGCCTGATCAAGATGATCGTGATCCCGATTGTCATTTCCTCGCTGGTGGTCGGCATCGCCGGTGTCGGCGATGCGAAGAAGCTGGGACGCATCGGCCTCAAGACCATCATCTACTTCGAGATCGTCACCACCATCGCCATTGTCGTCGGCCTGCTGCTGGCCAACGTGTTCCATCCGGGCACGGGCATCGACATGAGCACCCTCGGTACCGTGGATATCTCCAAGTACCAGGCGACCGCCGCCGAAGTGCAGCATGAGCATGCGTTCATCGAAACCATCCTCAACCTGATTCCCTCGAACATCTTTGCCGCCATGGCGCGTGGCGAGATGCTGCCGATCATCTTCTTCTCGGTGCTGTTCGGCCTCGGGCTGTCGAGCCTGCAGGCGGAACTGCGCGACCCGCTGGTGAAGATGTTCCAGGGCGTCTCGGAAAGCATGTTCAAGGTCACCCACATGATCATGAACTACGCGCCGATCGGTGTGTTCGCCCTGATCGCGGTGACCGTGGCCAACTTCGGTTTCGCCTCGCTGCTGCCCCTGGCCAAGCTGGTGGTGCTGGTCTACGTGGCGATCATCTTCTTCGCCTTTGTCGTGCTCGGCCTGATTGCCCGCCTGTTCGGCTTCTCGGTGCTCAAGCTGATGCGCATCTTCAAGGACGAGCTGGTCCTGGCCTACTCCACCGCCAGTTCGGAAACCGTGTTGCCACGGGTGATCGAGAAGATGGAAGCCTACGGTGCGCCGAAGGCCATCTGCAGCTTCGTGGTCCCGACCGGCTACTCGTTCAACCTCGACGGTTCGACCCTGTACCAGAGCATCGCGGCGATCTTCATTGCCCAGTTGTACGGCATCGACCTGTCCATCAGCCAGCAATTGCTGCTGGTGCTGACCCTGATGGTTACTTCCAAGGGCATTGCCGGCGTACCGGGCGTGTCCTTCGTGGTGCTGCTGGCGACCCTGGGCAGCGTGGGCATTCCGCTGGAAGGCCTGGCCTTCATCGCCGGTGTCGACCGCGTGATGGACATGGCGCGTACCGCCCTGAACGTGATCGGCAATGCCCTGGCGGTGCTGGTGATCGCCCGTTGGGAAGGCATGTACGACGATGCCAAGGGCCAGCGCTACTGGAATTCCCTGCCGCACTGGCGCAGCAAGGAGCCGCTGCCGGCCGGCGAGACCGCCAAGGGCTGATGACCGAGCATTCCCATGCTCCGCGTGGGAATGCCTCACCGGATGCTCCGCGTCCGGCTTTTTGGCGGCGACGCAGATCGTCGAGGGCTGCATTCCCACGCGGAGCGTGGGAACGATCAGCGGCACAGACAAACCCCGGACTTTCCGGGGTTTGTTGTTTTCGGCCCGACCGCTATCATTCGCCGCATCTTCAAGGAGTTCTTTCGATGCTCAATGGCCTCTGGCTCGGCTTCTTCCTGGTGGCAATGGTCTCGGCCCTGGCGCAATGGCTGGTGGGCGGCAACAGCGGGATCTTCGCCGTCATGGTGGAAAGCATCTTCGCCATGGCCAAGCTGTCGGTCGAGGTGATGGTCCTGCTGTTCGGCACCCTGACCCTCTGGCTCGGTTTCCTGCGGATCGCCGAAAAGGCCGGGATCGTCGACTGGCTGGCCAGGGCCCTCGGCCCGCTGTTCAGCCGCCTGATGCCGGAAGTGCCGCGCGGCCACCCGGCCATCGGCCTGATCACCCTCAATTTCGCCGCCAACGGCCTGGGCCTGGACAACGCCGCCACGCCCATCGGCCTCAAGGCCATGCGCGCCCTGCAGGAGCTCAATCCGAGCCAGACCGTGGCGAGCAATGCGCAGATCCTGTTCCTGGTGCTCAACGCCTCGTCGCTGACCCTGCTGCCGGTGACTATCTTCATGTACCGCGCTCAGCAGGGGGCGCCCGACCCGACCCTGGTGTTCCTGCCGATCCTCCTCGCCACCAGCGCCTCGACCCTGGTCGGCCTGCTCTCGGTGGCGGTGATGCAGCGCCTACGCCTGTGGGACCCGGTGGTGCTGGCCTATCTGGTTCCCGGCGCGCTGATCCTCGGTGGCTTCATGGCGGTGCTGGCCGGCTTGTCGGCGACAGCCCTGGCGGCCCTGT
This sequence comes from Pseudomonas sp. Ost2, assembly GCF_018326065.1. Lineage (NCBI taxonomy): Bacteria > Pseudomonadati > Pseudomonadota > Gammaproteobacteria > Pseudomonadales > Pseudomonadaceae > Pseudomonas > Pseudomonas sp. Ost2. The sequence continues at coordinate 100,833 of NZ_AP021904.1, forward strand.
CGTCGATCCTCGGCAACCTGACCCTGTTCGGCCTGATCATGCTGTTCCTGGTGATCGGCGCGCTGCGCAAGGTGAAGGTCTACGAGGCGTTCATCGAAGGCGCCAAGGAGGGCTTCGACGTTGCCAGGAACTTGTTGCCGTACCTGGTGGCGATGCTCTGTGCGATTGGTGTGCTGCGCGCTTCCGGGGCGCTGGACTTCGGTCTCGACGGCATTCGCCACCTGGTGCAGTGGGCCGGCTGGGACACGCGTTTTGTCGATGCGCTGCCGACGGCGATGGTCAAGCCGTTCTCCGGCAGCGCCGCCCGGGCGATGCTGATCGAGACCATGAAGACCCAGGGCGTGGACAGTTTCCCGGCCCTTGTGGCGGCGACCATCCAGGGCAGTACCGAAACCACCTTCTATGTGCTGGCGGTGTACTTCGGCGCGGTGAATATCCAGCGCGCCCGCCATGCGGTGGGCTGCGCCCTGCTGGCGGAGCTGGCCGGGGTGCTGGCGGCCATTGGGGTGTGTTACTGGTTCTTCGGCTAAAACCAGTGCTCGTCTGTGAGGGCGATGCAAGATTCAGCGGCCATCGCCGGCAAGCCAGCTCCTACAGTACGGAGTTCACCACGAAATAGCGTTGAGCCGAGAACCTTGTAGGAGCTGGCAAGCCAGTTCCCATGGTTCGGTGCCTCACCGCGAAATATGGTTGGGCCGGGAACCCTGTGGGAACTGGCAAGCCAGCTCTCATGGTTCGGTGTCTCACCGCGAAATATCGTTGAGTCGGGAACCCTGTGGGAGCTGGCTTGCCAGCGATAGGGCCCTCAGCGTTTAGCCGAGCTCTCGCCCTGCTGCACCGCCCAGCCGATCACCTGCCCGGTCAGTTTGTCGCCGGCCTGGCCGAAGCCCGCGACCACGCCGGGCACTTGCTTGTCACCGATCGGCTGGCGCACTTCAAAGCGCCGGCTGGCGAGAATCCGCTGGTCACTGCCGCGCACCAGCCGCGCATCGAAACGGATCACCACCTCGGCGTCCTGTCCGCGGTATTCGGTCTGGAACGCCTGCAACTCTCCGCCCAGCTCGAAATCCGCCTGCAGGTTGCTGTCGTCGGTGCTCAGCAGGCGCACCCGACCGTCGCGCTGGAAGGCGTCGAGAATACGGTTGCGCAGCAGCACCGGCGCCGGATCGCTCCAGCGCGAAGCCTTGTAGTGGCTGATCAGGTCGCCCTGGGGCACCACGGCGATGTTCGGGTTGTTCAGCGCATCGCTGGCAATGGGCTTGGCAATCCGCAACGACCAGTCGACCGGCAGGCTGTTGGCGGCCGGGAGGCTGTTCTGTGCCGTCGGCAGTCGATAGACATCCGCCGGTTCCGCCTGGGGCAGGATCGAGCAGGCGCTGCCCAGGGCCAGGCCGGTGATCAGGGTCAGTTGGCTCAGGGCGCGACGGGCAGGCCTCATGGGGTGAATTCCTTGTTCTTGTCACGGCCGAGCAGATAGCCGCTGGGGTTGGCGTTCAAGCGTTGCGAAATGGTCCGCAGGGTACTCAGGGTGTCACGCAGCTCGCGGATCGCCGGGGCCAGCTCATTGAGGCCTTGCAAGCCGCTGTTGACCGAATCCTGATTGTTGGCCAGCAGCTTGTTGATGGTAGCGCTGCTCTGTTCCAGCGATTGCATGGCGCGTTCGGCGCTGCCCAGGGCCTGGGTGCCCTGCTTGTCGAGCAGGTTGTTGGCGTTGCGCATCAGCAGCGAGGTCTGTTCCAGGGTGGCACTCACCTGCTTGCTGACCTGGGTCATCTGCTGCAGGGTCTGGCGGATATCGTCGCGCTGGCCGGCGATGGCGCCGGTGGTCTGCTGGAGGTTGTCGAGGGTCTGGCTGACATGCTCGACGTTCTCCCGGGAGAACATGGCGTTGGCGTTGTGCAGCAGCAGGTTGATGCCGCTCATCAGGTCGTTGCTGTCGTTCAGCAGGCGTGAAATGGGCGATGGCGTGGCGATGATCTCCGGCAGGTTGCCGTCCTTGCCCTTCAGCTCCGGGCTTTGCGGGGTGCCGCCGCTGAGCTGGATCAGCGAGGTGCCGGTGATGCCGGTCAGGGCCAGCTTGGCCCGGGTGTCTTCCTTGATCGGGGTGTCGCCGAGCAGGCGGATGCGCGCGAGGACCCGGCGCGGATCCTTCGGATCGAGGCTCAGTTGCAGCACGTCACCGACCTTGATCCCGCTGTACTGCACCGGGCTGCCCTTGGACAGGCCGCTGACCGCCTCGTTGAAGACCACCTCGTAGTCCTTGAAGGCCGTGTCGACGCTGGACTTGGCCAGCCACAGGCCGAAGAACAGGGCGCCGAGCACCACCAGTACGCTGAACAGGCCGATCATCACATGATGGGCACGGGTTTCCATCTCATCCCTCCTTGAGCGGTGTCGCCGCTTCGAATGCGGCGCGGCCACGGGGGCCATGGAAGTATTCGTGAATCCACGGGTCGTCGGTTTCGGCGACCCGTTCGATGGCGTCCGCCACCAGTACGCGTTTCTGTGCCAGCACCGCCACCCGATCGGTGATGGTGTAGAGGGTGTCGAGGTCATGGGTGACCAGGAACACGCTCAGGCCCAGGGCATCGCGCAGTGTCAGGATCAACTGGTCGAAGGCGGCGGCGCCGATGGGATCGAGGCCGGCGGTGGGTTCGTCGAGAAACAGGATATCCGGGTCCAGCGCCAGGGCCCGGGCCAGGGCGGCCCGCTTGATCATGCCGCCGGACAGCGAAGCCGGGTATTTGTTGGCGGCGGACAGCGGCAATCCGGCCAGGGCCAGTTTCACACAGGCCAGGTGCTCGGCGTCGACGCGGCTGAGGCCGGCGTGTTCGATCAGCGGCAGGGCGACGTTCTCGGTGACGGTCAGCGAGGAAAACAGCGCGCCCTTCTGGAACAGCACGCCAAAGCGCCGCTCGACCTGCGAGCGGGCCTGTTCCGAGAGGCTCGGCAGGTCCTGGCCGAACACCCGCACCTCGCCCTCGCTGGGCCGGCGCAGGCCGATGATGCTGCGCATCAGCACCGACTTGCCGCTGCCGGAGCCGCCGACGACGGCGAGGATCTCGCCCTTGTACAGGTCCAGGTCGAGGTTCTCGTGCACGCTCTGGCTGCCGAAACGATTGCACAGGCCGCGGACCTGGATCACCGCTTCGCTCCTGATCGCCGCTTCGCTGGGCGGCCGCGCCACCCGGCTCACCAGCCCATCTCCATGAAGAACAGGGCGGCGACGGCGTCCAGCACGATCACGATAAAGATCGACTGGACCACGCTGGAGGTGGTGTGGGCGCCGACCGACTCGGCGCTGCCGCTGACCTTGAAGCCCTCCAGGCAGCCGACGGCGGCGATCAGGAAGGCAAAGAACGGTGCCTTCACCAGGCCGACCAGGAAGTGCTGGGCGCCGATATCGGCCTGCAGCAGGGAAAGGAACATTGCCGGCGAGATGCCCAGCGACAGCGCGCAGACCACGCCGCCGCCGACAATCCCGCAGAGCATGGCGAGGAAGGTCAGCATCGGCAGCGCGATCAGCAGCGCCAGGACCCGTGGCAGCACCAGCAACTCCATGGGATCGAGGCCGAGGGTGCGAATGGCGTCGATTTCCTCGTTGGCCTTCATCGAGCCGATCTGCGCGGTAAAGGCGCTGGCGGTGCGACCGGCCATCAGGATCGCGGTCAGCAGCACGCCGAATTCACGCAGGAAGGAGAACGCCACCAGGTCCACGGTGAAGATACTGGCGCCGAAGCTTGCCAGTACGGTCGCGCCGAGAAACGCCACCACGGCTCCCACCAGGAAGGTCAGCAGCGCAACGATGGGCGCGGCGTCGAGGCCGGTCTGTTCGATGTGGGCGACCATGGGCGTGATCCGCCAGCGCGAGGGGCGCAACAGGCTGCGGGCGAAGGTCTCGAGGATCAGGCCGATGAAGCCCAGCAGTTGCAGGGTGTCTTTCCACACCTGGTCGACGGCGCGGCCGATCCTTTCGAGCAACTGCATGCCGGCGGCCTGCTCCGGTTCCTTGACCGGTTCGCAGAAGTCCGCCAGCGAGCAGTACACGGTTTGCAGCAATGCGCGGTCGGCGGCGGACAGGTGCTCGGCATGGTCGGCCAGCTGGCCGAGGCGTTCGGCACCCAGCAGTTCCACCAGCAACGAGGCGCCGGCGGTGTCGAGGGCGCCCAGTTGGTCGAGGTCGACGGCCGCGGCGGCGTCATAGTTGCCGATCAGCCCGGCGGTGCGCTTTTTCAGCGCGGTGTAGTGGGCCAGCGTCCAGTCGCCGCTGATCCGCAGGCGTACGGGCGTGCTCGAGGTATCCAATTGGGCATTGCCGGCCATCGCGCTGATGATCATGAGCTCCGTGCTGGATAGGCGTTTGCGCAAAGCACTTTAATAGCACGACCGGTCGGCGAATCACTAGGACCCTTGTGCGGTGTTTGCGGGTTGTTCCTGGTCGGTGATCTCGAAACGCAATACGCCGAGCATCTGCCCGTCCTCGGTGAGCACCCGCACCAGCCAGTGTCCGCTCGGGTCGGCCGGGAAGTTCTGCTTGTGGGTCCAGGCACGATAGCCCTCCTTGCGCCCACCGTGGATATCCAGGGCGATCCGGTCGACCTCCTGCCCGTTGAATTCCCAGACATGGTAGATCCGCTCGTCCAGTCCGCGCGGTGCGTTGATCGAAGTGTAGGCATAGAGCCCGGCGTTGCGCACCTGGCTGGCGCTGACCTGTTTCAGGCTGTCACCGGGGGTGCGGTCCTGCAATTGCGTGGTCACCGCGACTTCGGTCATCCACAGGGTCGCGGGCGGGACCCAGGAGCGCAGCAGCCAGCCCGAGCCGCCGATGGCCAGGGTCACGCTGACCAGCATCAGCCAGCCGCGCACGCTGCGCAGCGGCAGGCTCACCGCCAGGCTGGGGATCGACAGCAGCATGGCGGTACCCAGGGCCAGCTTGTAGCTCTCGGCGGTGGTCAGGTGCAGGATGATCGGCAGCGCGGTGAGCAACGCGGCGAACAGCGTCAGGGTATGCAGGCCGAGCAGCAGCCAGCGTTTCGGCGCCAGCCACTTGTAGTACAGCGGGTCGGTGATCGACACCAGCGCCGCCGCGCCGAGCAGGCTGGTGAACACCAGTTGGCCGCTGTTCCAGGTGGTGGTGATGAAAAAGAATGGCAGGACGAAGAACAGGCTTTCCTGGTGGATCAATTGCGTCGCATAACGCAACAGCGGTTCCGGGATCTCGCGCTTGAACAGCCGGCTGAACAGTTGGGTCAGGGCGTTTTCCAGCATCAGCCAGAGCCAGCTCAGCAACAGCACGATGGCGATCAGGCTGGCCTTGCTCTGCTGGCGGTCGACCAGGATGAAACTGGCGATCCCCGAGCAGAAGCCAAAGGCCGCGATAACCCCCGGATAACGCTTCATCAGTTCGAGGAGGCGCTGGATCAAGAGGGTCAGTTTCGGCATTCGGCGATTCACAGGGCTGGCGGGAGAAATACCCTGACACAATACCGTTTTAACGCCGGGGATGGGAGCAAGCGTATTTGATGGTTCCTGGTGCCAGTGGTGATCGTTGCCACGCGCGGCAAAGCATGCAGCCCGTGACGCTCGGCGTCACAAAGCGGACGCAGAGCGTCCAGGGAGGCATTCCCACGCGGAGCGTGGGAACGATCCTTCACGGACGGGGGATCTGGTGGCGGCGCCAGGCGCGCCAGCCCAGCAGGCCGAGCACGATCAGCCCGAGCAGGCCCGCGCCCAGCCACAGCAACTGGTCATAGCTGAACAGCGGTTTCTCGATCCGCAGGTAGCCCGGCTGTTCGAACAGTTTCTGCAGGGCCTGGTTGGCATCCTTGAGCGTCACGGCCTGCAAGGCCTTGGCCGGGTTGCTGAAATGGCCGTCTTCGTAATCCCCCAGGGCGCCCCAGTAATAGTCGGCCAGGGCACTGTTACCCTGCACTGCCCAGGCCTGACGGGCAACGGCGGCCTGTTGCAGGCGGGCGAAGGTCGCCGGGTCGAGGCCGTCCTTGAGCAGTTGTGCCTTCAGCTCGGCCAGCACCTGCTTCGCCTCGCCGAGGTTGTCCCGTTCGACATCGGCATTCAGGCTGAAGAAGCCGACGCCGCCGAGCACCTCGCGTTCGCTCCATGGGCCATAGGACAGGCTGTGGGCCAGCCGCAACTGACGGTAGAGCGCCCAGTCGAGGTAGTCCTTGAGCAGGTCGAGGGCTTCGTCGGGTTGATCCTCCAGCACCGGCTCGGGAAACAGCCAGTGGATCTTCGCGCCGTTGCCGACCCAGCCACGGGTCAGGTCGCGCTGCGCGGCGCCGTGGTGGAGGATCTGCGGCAGTGGCAGGTGGTCGTTGGGCTCGACCGGCTGCAGTGCGCCAAAGGCCCGGTCCAGATAGGCCGGCAGCAGGCGATCGAGCTCGCCGACCATGATCAGGGTCATGTTGTTCGGCGCGTACCAGTTCTTGCGTACCGCCTCCAGCTGTTCGCGGGTCAGGTGCTCGACCCCTGCCCGTCCGGGACATTTGAGGCCCAGTTCCACGGCCAGCTGATCGCTGCTGCGGTGCCCGCTCTCCTGAATATCCAGCCAGCGCTGCAAGTGCGAGTAGTGACCGCCGTCCTCGCGCTCGACCACCTGCTTGGCGGCGGCGATATCGGCGTCGCTGAAGCGGGTCCGGGTCAGGACGGCCAGCAGCAGGTCGAGGATCTTGCGCTGGTTGTTGGCCGGTGCCTCGATCACGAAGGTGGTATCGGCGTCGCTGGTGTAGGCGTTCCACTCGCCACCGAGGGCCTGCATGCGTTCCTCCAGGCCGCCCTCGCCGCTGCCGTCGATGCCGCTGAACAGCAGGTGTTCGAGCAGGTGCGGCAGTTCCTTGTCGGCGCAGGCGAAATCGTCGAAGCCGACGCCCACCACCAGGCGGATCGCCACATGCCCGCGTTCGCTGCCGGGCTTGAGCAGCAGTTGCAGGCCGTTGGGCAACTGATAACCCTCGACCTGGAAGCGATCAAGGGCATGGGCGGGGGCAAGGCTGAGCAGCAGGCACACGAACAGCAGGCAACGCATAACCATTTTCCGAGGACAGGTTCCTACGCACAGACAACGGTGAAACCGTGGACGTTCAAGGCGAGTGGGTGATATCGGCTGTTTCTTCCGAGGCCAGCGCGCCGGTCTCGGAGGTTTCCAGGACCACATAGGCGCTGCTGCAGAATAACGAATTCAGACGCTTCATGTCGGCAATCAGCTCCAGATGCAGGGAGCTGGTCTCGATGCTCTGGACGATCTTGCGTTGCAGGCGACTGACATGGGCGTGGGCCAGGCGCCGTTCCTGGGCGCGGAAGCGGCGTTTTTCCCGCAGCAACTGGCGGGCGCTTTCCCGGTCGGCGCTGAGAAACACCGACAGGCCCAGGCGCAGGTTGTCGATCAACTGGCTGTGCAGGCCGGCCAGTTCTTCCAGGCCGACATCCGAGAACGAGCGGCGTTGCGCGGTTTTCTGTTGCTGGACCTTGCGCAGCATGCGCTCGATCAGGTCGGATGCCAGTTTCAGGTTGATCGCCAGCTCGATGATTTCCGCCCAGCGCCGGCTGTCCTGCTCGCCGAGGTCTTCCCGGGGCATCTGCGCCAGGTAGAGCTTGACCGCGCTGTAGAGCACTTCGACGTCGTCGCTCAGGCGGCGCATCTCGATGGCGACAGCGGTCTGCTTGCCCCGCAGCACGTCCAGCATGGCGGCGAGCATGTTGTCGATCAGGTCACCGATGCGCAGGGTTTCGCGCACGGCGCTGGACAGCGCCAGGCTCGGTGTGTCGAGGGCAGCGGGGTCGAGGTGGCGTGGCTTGACCTTGCCGTTGGCCTCCGGCCGTTCCGGCAGCAGCCAGGCGCACAGCCGCGCCATGGGCCCGACGCTGGGCAGCAGCACCAGGCAGCGTACGGTGTTGTAGAGCAGGTGGAAGCCGATGACCATTTCCTGCGGGCTGAAGTCCAGGCTGTCGATCCAGTGCACCAGCGGGGTCAGCACCGGGATGATCAGCAGCAGGCCGATCAGCTTGTACAGCAGGCTGCCGAGCGCGACCTGGCGGCCCGCGGCGTTCTGCATGCTGGTACCGAGGAAAGCCAGCACACCGCTGCCGATATTCGCGCCGATCACCAGGCCGATGGCCACCGGCAGGCTGATCACCCCGGCGCCCGCCAGGGTCGCGGTGAGCAGTACGGCGGCGAGGCTGGAGTAGGAGATCATGGCGAACAGCGCGCCGACCAGGGCGTCCAGCAGGATATCGCCGGTCAGCGAGGCGAAGACCACCTTCACGCCCTGGGCGTGGGTGATCGGCGCGGCGGCTTCGACGATCAGTTGCAGGGCGAGGATGATCAGCCCGAGGCCGATGCCCACGCGGCCCAGTTGCCCGGCGCGGGTCTGTTTGCGCGAGAGGAAGAAGATCACCCCGAGGAAGATCAGCAGCGGCGACAGCCAGGACAGATCGAAGGTCAGCACCCGGGCCATCAGCGCGGTGCCGACGTCGGCGCCGAGCATGGTTGCCAGGGCCGGGGTCAGCGCCATCAGGCCCTGGCCGACAAAGGAGGTCACCAGCATCGCCGTGGCGTTGCTGCTCTGGACCATGGCCGTGACCAGGATACCGGCGACAAAGGCCAGCGGGCGCCGGGCCATGTTCTGGCCGATGACATGGCGCAGGTTGGAGCCGTAGACCCGCAGGATACCGGTCCGGACGATGTGCGTGCCCCAGATCAGCAGGGTCACGGCGGAAAGCAGATTGAGCAGGGTGAGCATGAAGGGGCCCCCTGGAGTTCCAGTGCCCTGAACGGGCCAATGTATATACCGCGCGCCTTTCTACGACTTGTCCTTAAGCTTTAGTCGGCTATCGGGCCAAGCGCCAGCATCGCATAGTCAAAGCCTGCCTTGAAACAAAACTGTCACAAATTCAGCTTCCTGCGGACGCAAAAAAGGGGCAGCGAAGCCCCTTTCCTGTGGTTGCCGACGCTTCGGGTTTATTGACCCGGAACATCCTTGCGCAGTTTCACCGGATCCTGCTGCTGTTTCTTTTTCTGCATCGCGGTGCGCATCTTGATGTTGATCGCTTCCACGGCCAGGGAGAACGCCATGGCGAAGTAGACGTAGCCTTTTGGCACATGCACTTCGAAGGCTTCGGCGATCAGCACGGTGCCGACCACGATCAGGAACGACAGGGCGAGCATCTTCAGCGACGGGTGCTTGTCGATGAAGTCGCCGATGGACTTCGAAGCCAGCATCATCACCAGTACCGCCACGACGATGGCCGCGACCATCACCGGCACATGGGAAACCATGCCGACCGCGGTGATCACCGAATCCAGCGAGAACACGATGTCGATGATCGCGATCTGGATGATGGTGTAGAGGAAGTTGCCGCCCTTGCCCTTGGGTTCGTCGCCGACTTCCTCGTCTTCGCCTTCCAGGCCGTGGTAGATCTCCTGGGAGCTTTTCCACAGCAGGAACAGGCCACCGAAGAACAGGATCAGGTCGCGTCCGGAAATGCCCTGGCCGAAGACCACGAACAGGTCGGCGGTCAGGCGCATGACCCAGGTGATCGACAGCAGCAGGAGGATCCGCGTGACCATCGCCAGGGCGAGGCCGAAGATCCGGGTGCGCTGCTGCATGTGCTTGGGCATGCGGCTGACCAGGATCGAGATCATGATGATGTTGTCGATGCCCAGGACAATCTCCAGGGCGGTCAGGGTGAAGAAGGCAACCCAGATTTCCGGGTTGGTCAGCCAGTCCATGTGTATTCCTTTGCGCGAGTGTTGGGCCACCCCGGCGCCGACCTGTGCGTTACCAGGTCCGGTCGCCGGGGTGGCGGTGAATCGTTGTCTTTACAGACTGCCGAAAAACGGGAAGGTCCCCAGCAGTAGTGCTCCCACTAGTATGCACAAGCACACCAGCACTGCCCATTTCAGGGTAAACCGTTGGTGATCGCCAAACTCGATACCGGCCAGGGCGACCAGCAGGTAGGTCGATGGTACCAGCGGGCTCAACAGGTGGACGGGTTGGCCGACGATCGAGGCACGTGCCATTTCCACGGCGGTGATGCCGTAGTGGCTGGCGGCTTCGGCCAGCACCGGCAGCACGCCGTAGTAGAACGCATCGTTGGACATGAAGAAGGTGAACGGCATGCTGGCCAGCGCGGTGATCACCGCCAGGTAAGGGCCCAGCGCCGGTGGAATCACCGCCAGCAGGCTCTTGGACATGGCGTCGACCATGCCGGTGCCGGACAGGATACCGGTGAAGATGCCCGCGGCGAAGATCAGCCCGACCACTGCCAGCACGCTGCCGGCGTGGGCCGCGATACGGTCCTTCTGCTGTTGCAGGCACGGGTAGTTGACGATCATGGCGATACTGAACGCGACCATGAACAGGACCGGCAGGGGCAACAGCCCGGCGATCAGCGCGCACATCAGGCCCAGGGTCAGGGCACCGTTGAACCAGAGCAGTTTCGGCCGACGGGCATCGGGGAATTGCGAGACGCTGATTTCACTGTGGTCGATATCGTCGCCGAGCACATGCAGTTCACCGAGGCGGGCACGCTCGCGCTTGCCGTAGAAGTAGGCGATCAGCAGGATCGCGACCACCCCGGCGCACATGGCCGGGATCATCGGCACGAAGATATCCGACGGGTCGACGTGCAGCGCGCTGGCGGCACGGGCGGTCGGGCCGCCCCAGGGGGTCATGTTCATCACGCCGCCGGCGAGAATGATCAGCCCGGCCATGATCCGCGGGCTCATGCCGATGCGGCTGTACAGCGGCAGCATGGCGGCGACGCAGATCATGTAGGTGGTGGCGCCGTCACCGTCGAGGGACACCACCAGGGCCAGCACGGCGGTGCCGACCGAGACTTTCAGCGGGTCACCCTTGACCAGCTTGAGGATCTTGCGCACGGCCGGGTCGAACAGGCCGGAGTCGATCATCAGGGCGAAATAGAGAATGGCGAACATCAGCATCACGCCGGTCGGCGCGAGCTTGGTGATGCCTTCGATCATCATCTTGCCGATGCTGGGGGCGAAGCCGCCGAACAGGGCGAAGATGATCGGCACGATGATCAGCGCGATCAGCGCGGACAGGCGCTTGGTCATGATCAGGTACATGAAGGTAATGACCATGGCGAAGCCAAGGAAAGTCAGCATGGGGATACTCCGGGCGTAACGCGGCTAGGGAAAGGCGAAGCGACTGGGGTCAGCGCAGGGCGGTCAGCGCGGGAGGCACGGGCGGAGTTGCAGCGAACAGGCGGGTCGTAGCGGACATCGGTATCACCAATTGTTGTTGTTGATTGGGCCGTTGAGCGTCTGCGAGACGCGCCACGGCCGACCGGTCTGGTGCCGGCGGTGAGGCGATGCTAATGGGGCAAGCTTTCAGCCAGCTTTCGTTGCTGAAAGTCGGACGGAAGGTCATGGGCGTTGTCTGGGCACCGCGCGCTGGTCGGAGTGGGCTTGCCCACGAACGCGCAGCGACAGGCGGATCGCGTTATGGTTCTTCGCGGACAAGCCCGGCTCCCACAAATACATGCGGTCAGGGCAATTCGAGCCCGCCCGCGGCCTTGTGCAGGCTGCGCAGGTGCTCGCCGACCAGCTTCAGGTTGGCTTCGCTGGCTTCGATCTCGGCCTCGCGCGCCGGGTCGAGGAGTTTGCGCACTTCCTTGTCCAGGTCGCCGGTGAGGCGTTGCAGCTGTTGCTGGCGCTGGCTGCTTTCGGCTTCCAGACGCTGCCATTCGCCCGGTTGCGGCAGGCCATAGCCACCACTGCCGAGCAGTTCCGCCGGGCGACTGAGGAAGCCGCTGTTGGCGAGGATGGCCTGCAAGGTACGGTTGGCCTGGTCCATGCCGCCGTCCTTGATATCGCGTCCGCCCAGGTACTTCTGCTTGACCTCGTCCTGGGCCAGCAGCAGTTGCCGGCGATAGCCCGCCTGCTCCAGCAGCAGCAAGGCGGCGCTGGTGCGCAGGTCGGCCTGGGCGAACCAGGGGCGGCGTTCTTCCGGGGACAGCGACAACCAGTCTTCGACGGTTTCCTGCCTGATCGGCAGGTGTTTCTTCAGCACTTCGAACATCGCCTGGTAGCGGTCGCGGTAGGAGTCGAAGCGATACCCCAGGCGCAGGGCTTCACGCGGGTCGTCGAGCACGCTGGTGTCGGCCAGGCCACGGCCCTTGAGCACTTCCAGCAGCCCGTTTGGCATGATGCTATCCAGGCCCTTGAGCTGGGCATTGTCGGTGCCGCTGCGCAACAGCTTGAGGGTCTCGACGGCGCAGTTGTTGGTCACGAAGTAGTAGTTGCCGTCGTAGCTCCAGTGCATTTCGGCGGCGTGCTCGACGACTTCCTCGATTTCCCGGCGCGACAGTTTCAGCGGCACCGAGGCCAGGCTGCGCAGTTCGGTCTTGGTGTATTCGTCGATGACCTGGGCCAGCGGCAGGACGAACAGCCGCGACGGATAGGCACCGGTCAGGCCACCCCAGGTCGAGAGTTGCACGTCGTTGACGAAGGCGCGGTACGACAGCACCAGGTGCTGGTCCAGGTCCAGCCGGCAATCCGGTCCGCGTGGACGGCCGGGGGCGCAGATCACCAGGCGCAACATGCTGTGGCCCCAGCGGCTGACCCAGTTCTGGTTGGCTTCGGCCAACAGGTAGTCGACTTCATAGACCCGCTCGGGATCGATCCGGCCCAGCGGGGTCTTGCCGAAATCGTTGCCGGCATTCAGGAACGGGAAGGCCTTGTCGCAGTTGTCCTTCGCCGGCGGCGCCCAGCCGAAGCGTTCCTGGTAATAGCGGTACAGTGCCGGCCGACGGCAGGCGTAGGCCGGGTCGAGGAGGAAGTACTCCATGTTGACCGCGACGAACTCCTTGGGATTGGTGGTCTCGTAGATATCCGGGCTGCGGGCGACCTGCTTGTTGTGCTGCTCGCGCTGGCCGCGGGTGCCCACCGACTGCTGCCAGCCGGCCAGGTCCAGCAGGCGCGGGTCGTCGCTGAGGGTAAAGCGTCGGTTGGTCTGGCCCCGGCATTGGTCGGGCAGGCCGATCAGGCCGGTGTTGTCGTTCTGTCGGCTGCAGCGCTGGATCAGCGTGCGTTCGGCATCGGGCCACAGGCGGGCGCGGTCATAGATGTGGGTGAGCTCATGGAGCACGGTGGCGAGCATTTCCTCGCGCACGGTGCCATGGGGGCGGTTGGTCTTCTTGCTGGCCGCGGAGCCGTCCACCAGGCCGGGGAGCAGGTTGCGGTTGAGGTCCAGCTCCGCGACCAGGGTTGCCTGCCCGTAGGCATTGGCCGGCATATCGGTCGACCAGCCGACGTCGATGCGTCGGTCCAGCTGCTCGATAAAGCGTGGCGGCAGGTGCGCCATGGCCTCATCGAGCAGGACCTGGCTGGCACTCTGTTCGGCGGGGCTCAGGCCGTCGGTCTTGAGCCGCAGTTGCAGGCCGGCCTGGGCCGCGTTGCCACTGAGCAACAGCGCGCAGGCCAGCAGCCAGCCGGCAAGTGGCCTCACAGAGCGAGAATGGCTTCGGCGAGGGTCTGGTCGCTGGCGTCGCGGGCTTCCGGCACCTGGGTACGCAGGGCATTGAAGGCGGCTTCCAGTTGCGCTCCACGGATCTCGCCATGGCTGGCGACAAAACTGGCGGCATCGTCATGGGCTTCGCGAACCACTTTCGAGTCGCGGATCGAGGTGGTGGTGTCCGAGGTGAAATCGATGGTACGGCCCGAGGCACGCACGATGATGTTGCTGGTGGCCACCAGGGTATGCGCCGAAGCCACGTCGGCCAGCAACAACAGGCCGAGGGTAGCGGCGATCAGGGGGGTACGCATGAAGTGTCTCCGGGATACAGAAGTGACTATTGGACGAGAATTGCCTCGGCCAGTTCAAGGTCGCTGGCATGAAGTTTTGGCTGGGCCCGGCGCAGCCAGGCCAGGGCCGACTCCAGTCGTGCGCCGCGTAACCGGCCGTCACTGGCGACAAAGGCTGCGGCGTCATCCTGGGCCGCCAGTATCAGTTTATGGTCGAAGGGCGCGGTGGTCACCTGGCTGGTGGCATAACCGCTGATGACGACGCCTTGTGTGGTCAGGTCGAATGCGTGGGCCTGAGTGATCCAGCAGAGTGCTATGAGCAATAAGGATAGTGAACGCATGGGTCTCGAGGGCTGAATGAACGAGCGTCAAGGCTAGCGGAATGCGCGGACCAGAGCCAGCGCGCCAATTATCGATGAAATATCGTGCAACGTTGCACACCCTTTCAACACTCAAGCGCGGTCCTTTGCAGGAGCTGGGCTTGCCCGCGAAGCTTTTGACAATTTCAACGGCCCCTTCGCGGCGATGCGGCGTCCCGACAAGCCCGGCTCCTGCAGATCATTCGGTTCAGATCGCCAGGATCGCCTGGGCCAGTTGTGCATCGCTGGCTTGCAGTTGTGGCGCCTGGCGCCGAATCGTGTCGAATGCGCTTTCCAGCTTCACGCTGCGGATCTGCCCGTCGCTGGCGACGAAGCTGGCGGCGTCGTCTTGGGCGGCGCGTACGATCTTGTTGTCACGCAACGACGAAGTGGCATCGGACGTCGCGTCGGAAGTGGCCTTGAGGGCGCCGACCAGGGAGTCGGTGGTGACGATGAAGCTGCTGGCATTGGCCGTGGCGGCCAGGCACAACAGGGCAGCAGCGCTGAGCAGGCGAAGACGGGACATGGTGGATCTCCTGGACATGAGTAGGAACAGTGGCGCAAGGCAACAACGGCCACTCGGACGCGATAAGCGATGAACCTCAGACGCACATTCCGCGCTGCGGGCTACCTATGACCGCGATAGTAGGCGGAGTTCCCGGTGGACGGAAAGCCGGTTCTGTCGTCCTGATAGCCGGGCTAGAGCCTTTTCGTCGGATTTCATAAACTGTACCGGTTCATTTTTAATTTATTTAAAACTGTACATGTCCGGGTGTTTCCCGTTCCATCGGACAATCCCGGGGCCGGAAACGACAAAGCCCGTCGCGGTTTCCCGCGACGGGCTCTGTTTTTTCAATTCGGGTGCTGGCGGTGGACCCGGTGGGTCAGGGCCAGCGAGCGCTGCTTAGCGCCAGAACGGCTTGCTCAACTCTTCGTAGCGCTGTGCTTCGCTGATACCGGCATCGGCCAGCAGGCGAGCATCCAGGCGAGCCAGTTGATGGCGGCTGGCGATACGGCGCTGCCACAGCATCAGGTTGGCGAGAACGCGCAGAGGCAGGGCAGCTTGAGCGTTGGTAGCGGTGTTTTCGTAGAACAGGTCGGAACTGAGTGTACGTTCCATGATTGACATCCTTCCGCTTATGGCGGGATTAGGTAGTGGTTTAACTGATGCCAATGATCCTCCTCTTTGCCTAGTCTCTCTAGATACAGTTCATCTGTATTGTGAGGGACCAGTTAACTGTTTATAGGTGCTGTACTGCTCATAATTGAGGCAACTGTACCTGTCGGCACAATATTGGTGCATTTTTGGTCGAATGGGGGAAATCGGGGGAGGTTTCAGCAGGAAAATGACCGGTACAGCAGTACAGTTTTTATCAGTTGTTTGGGGAAGGCGCTCCCGCTGACGAAACTGTGTTTGCGTCAGCGGGAAACTGTATCAATCAGTCGGCCAGCATTTTCCCGGTTTCTTCCAGGTTGATGTGCCAGCTCAGTGCATCGCGCAGGATGTGCGGTGTGTGGCCGCCCAGGGCGCAGGCACGTTCGAAGTAACTGTCGAGTGCCTCGCGGTACATCGGGTGCACGCAGTTGTCGATCACCGCCCTCGCCCGCTCCCGTGGCGCCAGGCCGCGCAGGTCGGCCAGGCCGATTTCGGTGACGAGGATATCGACGTCATGCTCGGTATGGTCCACATGGCTGACCATCGGCACCACGCTGGAGATCGCCCCGCCCTTGGCGATCGACTTGGTGACGAAGATCGCCAGGTGCGCGTTGCGCGCGAAGTCCCCGGAACCGCCGATGCCGTTCATCATCCGCGTGCCGCAGACATGGGTGGAGTTGACGTTGCCGTACAGGTCGAACTCCAGGGCGGTGTTGATGCCGATGATACCGAGGCGGCGCACTACTTCCGGGTGGTTGGAGATTTCCTGCGGACGCAGCACCAGCTTCTCTTTATAGCGTTCCAGGTTGCCGAACACATCGCTGTTGCGCCGGCTCGACAAGGTGATCGAACTGCCGGAGGCGAACGACAGCTTGCCCGCGTCGATCAGGTCGAAGGTCGAGTCCTGCAGTACCTCGGAGTACATGGTCAGGTCTTCGAACGGCGAGTCGATCAGGCCGCACATCACCGCGTTGGCGATATTGCCGATGCCGGCCTGCAGCGGGCCGAGTCTGTTGGTCATGCGCCCGTCGGCCACTTCTTCCTTGAGGAAGGCGATCAGGTGGTCGGCGATGGCCTGGGTGTCGGCGTCCGGCGGGGTCACGGTGGACGGCGAGTCGGGCTGGTTGGTGATCACGATGGCGACGATCTTGGCCGGATCGATCGGGATCGCGGTGCTGCCGATGCGATCATCGACCTTGACCAGCGGGATCGGCGTACGGGTCGGGCGATAGCTGGGGATATAGATGTCGTGCAGGCCTTCCAGGTTCGGATTGTGCGCGAGGTTGATCTCGACGATCACCTGCTTGGCGAAGATGGCGAAGCTGGCCGAGTTGCCCACCGAGGTGGTCGGCACGATATGCCCCTGCTCGGTGATCGCCACGGCCTCGATGACCGCCAGGTCCGGCAGCTTGAGCTGCTTGTTGCGCAGTTGCTCGACGGTTTCCGACAGGTGCTGGTCGATAAACATCACTTCGCCGGCGTTGATCGCCTTGCGCAGGGTGCTGTCGACCTGGAACGGCATGCGCCGCGACAGGACACCGGCTTCGGTGAGCTGCTTGTCGAGGTCGTTGCCCAGGCTGGCGCCGGTCATCAGGGTGATCTTCAGCGGTGACAGCTTGGCGCGCTCGGCCAGTGCATGAGGGACGGCCTTGGCCTCGCCGGCGCGGGTGAAGCCGCTCATGCCGACGGTCATGCCGTCCTGGATCAGGGCGGCAGCGTCAGCCGCGCTCATCACCTTGCTGGAAAGAGAAGGCAAGCGAATACGATCACGGTACATGGAGTTTTTCTCGGGCAACGGAGGCAAGATGCGCAGTCTAGACATTTCAAAAGGTTTCGCCGCCCGACCAAGGTCGAATGCCAGGCCCCGATTCAGAGCCTTCGGTCGGTTTTCTGCGGGCAAAGAAAAACCCCACCCTACTAAAGGATGGGGTTTTCGGTATTGCGCTACGGCAAGGTTTTACTCGACAGCCTTGACCATGTCCTCGATCACCTTCTTCGCGTCGCCGAAGACCATCATGGTCTTGTCGAGGTAGAACAGCTCGTTATCCAGGCCGGCGTAGCCGCTGGCCATGGAGCGCTTGTTGACGATGATGGTCTTGGCCTTGAAGGCCTCGAGAATCGGCATGCCGGCAATCGGCGACTTCGGATCGTTCTTCGCTGCCGGGTTGACCACATCGTTGGCGCCGAGCACCAGCACCACGTCGGCCTGGCCGAATTCGGAGTTGATGTCTTCCATCTCGAACACCTGGTCGTAAGGCACCTCGGCCTCGGCCAGCAGCACGTTCATATGCCCGGGCATGCGCCCCGCCACCGGGTGGATCGCGTACTTCACGGTAACGCCGCGGTGGGTCAGTTTCTCGGTCAGTTCCTTGAGCGCGTGCTGGGCACGGGCCACAGCCAGGCCGTAGCCGGGCACGATGATGACCGTGTCGGCGTTGGTCAGCAGGAAAGTCGCATCGTCGGCCGAACCGGATTTCACCGGCCGCGCCTCTTTCGCACCGGCCGGGCCGGCGGCGTCCGCGCTGTTGCCGAAGCCGCCGAGCAACACGTTGAAGAACGAACGGTTCATCGCCTTGCACATGATGTACGAGAGGATCGCCCCGCTTGAGCCGACCAGCGAGCCGGCGATGATCAGCATCGAGTTGTTCAGCGAGAAGCCGATCCCCGCCGCTGCCCAGCCGGAATAGCTGTTGAGCATCGACACCACCACCGGCATGTCGGCGCCGCCGATGGGGATGATGATCAGCACGCCGAGCACGAAGGCCAGGGCCAGCATCAGGGCAAAGGCGCCGAGGTTGCCCGTCAGCATGAAGGTCACGCCGAGACCGAGGGTTGCCAGGCCCAGCAGCAGGTTCAGCTTGTGCTGGCCGCCGAACTGTACTGGTGCGCCCTGGAACAGGCGGAACTTGTACTTGCCCGACAGCTTGCCGAAGGCGATCACCGAACCGGAGAAGGTGATTGCTCCGATCGCCGCGCCGAGGAACAGCTCCAGGCGGTTGCCCGCCGGAATCGAGTCGCCCAGTTGCTTGACGATGCCCAGGGATTGCGGCTCGACCACCGCCGCGATGGCGATGAAGACCGCGGCCAGGCCGATCATGCTGTGCATGAACGCCACCAGCTCCGGCATCTTGGTCATCTCGACGCGCTTGGCCATGATCGAGCCGGCGGTGCCGCCGATCAGCAGGCCGACGATCACATAGCCGATACCCGCGGTAGCCAGTTCGGCCCCCAGCTTATAGATGAGGCCGATGGTGGTGAGGATCGCCAGGGCCATGCCGAGCATGCCGAACAGGTTGCCGCGCCGCGACGTGGTCGGGTGCGACAGGCCCTTGAGCGCCTGGATGAAGCAGATCGACGCGATCAGGTAGAGCGTCGTTACGAGATTCATGCTCATTACTTCGGCGCCTCTTCTTTTACGGCTTTCGGGGCTTTTTTCTTGAACATCTCAAGCATGCGGCGCGTCACCAGGAAGCCACCGAACACGTTTACCGCGGCCAGGGCCACGGCCAGGGTGCCCATGGTCTTGCCCAGCGGGGTCACGGTCAGCGCGGCGGCGAGCATGGCGCCGACGATCACGATCGCCGAGATGGCGTTGGTCACTGCCATGAGAGGCGTATGCAGCGCGGGTGTCACGTTCCAGACCACGTGGTAACCGACATAGATCGCCAGCACGAAGATGATCAGGTTGTAGATACCGGGGGAGATAAGCTCTTCCATCGTCTGAATCCCTGCTTAGGCGTTTTTGCGGATGACTTGGCCGTCGCGGCACATCAGGCACGCGGCGACGATGTCGTCTTCGAGGTTCACTTCGAACTGGCCTTCCTTGTTGAAGACCAGCTTCAGGAAATCCAGCAGGTTGCGGGCATACAGCGCCGAGGCATCCGCCGCGACTTCACCGGCCAGGTTGGTCGGGCCGCAGATGGTCACGCCGTGCTCGACCACCACCTGGTCCGCCACGGTCAGCGGGCAGTTGCCGCCCTGGGCGGCGGCGAGGTCGATGACCACCGAGCCGGGCTTCATCTGCGCGACCGTCTCGGCGCTCAGCAGCACCGGTGCCTTGCGACCGGGAATCAGTGCGGTGGTAATGACGATATCGGCCTGCTTGGCGCGTTCGTGCACGGCCTGGGCCTGGCGCTGCATCCAGCTGGCCGGCATCGGCCGTGCGTAGCCGCCGACACCGACTGCGCATTCGCGCTCTTCATCGGTCTCGTAGGGCACGTCGACGAACTTCGCTCCGAGGGACTCGATCTGCTCCTTCACCGCCGGACGCACGTCCGAGGCTTCGATCACCGCACCCAGGCGCTTGGCCGTGGCGATTGCCTGCAGTCCGGCCACGCCGGCACCGAGGATCAGCACGCGGGCGGCTTTCACGGTACCCGCCGCGGTCATCAGCATCGGCATGAAGCGCGGGTAGTGATGGGCGGCCAGCAACACGGCCTTGTAGCCGGCAATGTTGGCCTGGGACGAGAGCACGTCGAGGCTTTGCGCGCGGGAGGTACGTGGCGCGGCCTCCAGGGCGAAGGCCGTAATGCCCTGGGCCGCCAGCCTGGCGATGGTTTCATTGCTGAACGGATTGAGCATGCCCACCAGCACGGTACCGTGCCTGATCAGCGCCAGTTCACTGTCGCTGGGGGCGACCACCTTGAGAATCAGCTCGGCGGCAAAGGCTTCGGCGGCGCTGCCAATAGTGGCGCCTGCTGCCTCATACGCACTGTCGACAACGCTGGCGTTGAGCCCGGCGCCGCTTTGCACAGTGACCCTATGACCTTGGCCGACCAGCTTCTTGATGGTTTCCGGGGTTGCAGCAACCCGCGTTTCACCCGTCTGGGTTTCGAGAGGAACACCAATGTGCACGTCAAATCTCCTGCGTGATCTTTTTTATAAGAAGGCCAGCGCACTGCGGATGGTGCGACTGGAGCGGCCGATCAGCACGATCCCGCCGGTTTCGAGGCGGGGCGCGGCATTTTGCAGGCGAAAACTGCCCCCTTCAAGAGATTCTGAAAGGTGACGCAATATTAACTACAAGTCACCCTGTGACTGAATGTCGCACGGATTGGCCGCAGGCCCACAGAATAGAGGCCTCACATGGATTCTGGCTGGAAATGGAGAAATTTCGAATCGGCGACATGAATAAGTCGATATTGCAGGCGATATGGGCTGTAGCCCTTGCCATCAGGCACTTTCGTACAAGTTTGAGGGGAGTAGGTACAGTCTGCTTAAAGGCGACATATTCTTATATCTGTAGGGCTTTTGTTTTACTGACTACGAGGTCAAGTAATGGCGGAAAGCCTTCAGGAAAGCAGGCTGTAGCCTTGTGCCTGGTTTACCAGCCAGTCACGAAAAGCCCGTAAAGACGCCGATTCGACTTTCCGGTCGGGAATCATCAGGTAATAGGCCTTGATGCTGGAGAGCGCATTGGGGTTGGCGATCACCAGGCGTTTCTCGGCCAGTTCGCGCTGGATCAGGAACGGTGGAATCAGCGCGATCCCCATCTCGTGCATGGCGGCCTGGGCCAGCATGGAGAATAGCTCGTAGCGCGGGCCTGTCATGTCGCGGGGGATATTCAGTTCCTGGGCGTTGAACCACTGGCGCCAGGCGTAGGGCCGTGTGGTCTGTTGCAGCAGCGGCAATTCGGCGATCTGCGTCGCGCTCAGGCTCTGGCGGTTGCCGAGCATGGCCGGACTGCATACCGGCATCGGGTTCTCGCCCATCAGGCGATGGGATTCGGTACCCGACCAGTCGGCATCGCCGAAGTAGATGGCGGCGTCGAAGTCGGTATCGGCAAACAGGAACGGCCGGGTGCGGTTGGTCAGGTTGACCGTGACTTCCGGGTGCTGTTGCTGGAAATCCTTGAGTCGCGGCAACAGCCATTGGGTGCCGAATGTCGGTACCACCGCCAGTTCGATCACATTGGTGCCCTGCTGGCCCATGACGGACAGGGTGTCGCGTTCGACCGCGTCCAGTTGCGTGGCGATACGGCGGCTGTAGGACAGACCTGCCTCGGTCAGCTTCACGCCCCGTCGTGAACGTCGGAAGAGTTCGACACTGAGGAATTCTTCCAGGCTGGCGATCTGTCGGCAAATCGCGCCCTGAGTGAGGGAAAGCTCGACCGCGGCCTTGGTAAAGCTCTCATGGCGGGCGGCGGCTTCGAAGCTGACCAGCGCGGCGGTGCTGGGGATCTTCCTGCGCATATACGGCAACCTCACTAAATATGGGTCGAAAAGGCGTTCAAAAGGTTTTCGGAGTGAGAAATTAGCACAACAGCATGCGAAATCCTCGTTTGCCGGATCCTCGGGTGACGCCTAGGATCAATCCACGATATTTGACCTACTTCGCGAGGACTCTCCCATGGGCGGTAAAGCTAGCTTCAACTGGATCGATCCCCTGCTGCTGGATCAACAGCTCACTGAAGAGGAGCGGATGATTCGTGACACCGCCCAGCAGTTCGCCCAGGACAAGCTGGCGCCACGGGTTCTCGAAGCCTTCCGGCATGAAAAGACCGATCCGGCGATCTTTCGCGAAATGGGTGAGGTCGGCCTGCTGGGCGCGACCATTCCGGTCGAGTACGGCGGCAGCGGCCTCAACTATGTCAGCTACGGCCTGATCGCCCGTGAAGTGGAGCGCGTCGACTCGGGCTACCGCTCGATGATGAGTGTTCAGTCTTCCCTGGTGATGGTGCCGATCAATGAGTTCGGCACCGAGGCGCAGAAGCAGAAGTACCTGCCGAAACTGGCTTCCGGCGAATGGATCGGCTGCTTCGGCCTGACCGAGCCGAACCACGGTTCCGATCCCGGGGCGATGATCACCCGTGCGCGCAAGGTCGAAGGCGGCTACAGCCTGACCGGCAGCAAGATGTGGATTACCAACAGTCCGATCGCCGATGTGTTCGTGGTCTGGGGCAAGGACGATGCCGGCGATATCCGCGGTTTTGTTCTGGAGAAAGGCTGGAAAGGCCTGAGCGCCCCGGCGATTCACGGCAAGGTCGGCCTGCGCGCCTCCATCACCGGCGAAATCGTCATGGACAACGTCTTTGTCCCCGAAGAGAACATCTTCCCGGATGTCCGTGGCCTGAAAGGTCCGTTCACCTGCCTCAACTCCGCCCGCTACGGCATCTCCTGGGGCGCGCTGGGCGCTGCCGAATTCTGCTGGCACACCGCTCGCCAGTACACCCTGGATCGCCAGCAGTTCGGTCGCCCGTTGGCTGCCACCCAGTTGATCCAGAAGAAGCTGGCCGACATGCAGACTGAAATCACCCTCGCCCTCCAGGGCTGCCTGCGCCTGGGTCGGATGAAGGATGAAGGTACGGCGGCGGTGGAAATCACTTCGATCATGAAGCGCAACTCCTGCGGCAAGTCCCTGGACATCGCCCGCATGGCGCGGGACATGCTCGGCGGCAACGGCATCTCCGACGAGTTCGGGGTCGCTCGTCACCTGGTGAACCTGGAAGTGGTGAATACCTATGAAGGCACCCACGACGTGCATGCGCTGATTCTCGGGCGTGCGCAAACCGGCCTCCAGGCGTTCTACTGACAGGAGCTCGGCTCATGGGCGCGCTTTCGCATCTGCGGGTATTGGATTTGTCGCGGGTATTGGCCGGACCCTGGTCCGGTCAGATCCTCGCGGACCTGGGGGCCGAGGTGATCAAGGTCGAGCGCCCGGGCAACGGCGATGACACCCGTGCGTGGGGGCCGCCCTTTCTGAAGGACGCCTACGGCGAGAACACCAGCGAAGCGGCTTACTACCTGTCGGCCAACCGCAACAAGCAATCGGTCACCATCGACTTCACCCGGCCCGAGGGCCAGCGCCTGGTACGCGAGCTGGCGATGAAGTCCGATATCCTGATCGAGAACTTCAAGGTCGGCGGGCTGGCGGCCTATGGCCTGGACTACCCATCGCTCAAGGCGCTCAACCCGAACCTGATCTATTGCTCGATCACCGGGTTCGGTCAGACCGGGCCCTATGCCAAGCGTGCCGGCTATGACTTCATGATCCAGGGGCTGGGCGGGCTGATGAGCCTGACGGGCAGGCCGGAGGGCGATGAAGGTGCCGGTCCGGTGAAAGTGGGCGTGGCCCTGACCGATATCCTCACCGGCCTGTACTCGACCGTGGCGATCCTTGCGGCCCTGGCCCATCGGGATCATGGCGGTGGTGGGCAGCATATCGACATGGCCTTGCTGGATGTGCAGGTGGCATGCCTGGCCAACCAGGCGATGAACTACCTGACCACCGGGGTGGCTCCCAAGCGCCTGGGCAATGCCCATCCGAATATCGTGCCGTACCAGGACTTCCCTACCGCCGATGGCGACTTCATCCTGACGGTGGGTAATGACGGGCAGTTCCGCAAGTTCGCCGAGGTGGCGGGTCAGCCGCAATGGGCGGACGATCCGCGCTTCGTCACCAACAAGCTGCGGGTGGCCAACCGCGCGGTGCTGATTCCGCTTATTCGCCAGGCCACCGTATTCAAGACGACGGCCGAGTGGGTGACGCAGCTGGAGCAGGCCGGTGTGCCGTGCGGGCCGATCAATGATCTGTCGCAGGTGTTTGCCGATCCCCAGGTACAGGCGCGTGGGCTGGCCATCGAGCTGCCTCATGCCCTGGCCGGGCGGGTGCCGCAGGTTGCGAGTCCTATCCGGCTTTCCGAGACGCCGGTGGAATATCGTAATGCCCCTCCTCTATTGGGCGAGCACACGCTGGAGGTCCTGCAGCGGGTATTGAGCCTGACACCGGAGACGGTGGCTGGATTGCGGGAAGCCGGGGTGCTCTAGGCGCCCTGCTCTCTTCTATATAGGTAGGAGAGCCGGCTTGCTGGCGATGGCGTCCTTTGGATGCTGCAAGGCTCGCGGGCCCCATCGCTGGCAAGCCAGCTCCTA
>NZ_AP021904.1:130000-815000 GCF_018326065.1 Pseudomonas sp. Ost2
TAAAGGCAAAAGCGCGCTTGACTGCGAGACAGACACGTCGAGCAGGTACGAAAGTAGGTCTTAGTGATCCGGTGGTTCTGTATGGAAGGGCCATCGCTCAACGGATAAAAGGTACTCCGGGGATAACAGGCTGATACCGCCCAAGAGTTCATATCGACGGCGGTGTTTGGCACCTCGATGTCGGCTCATCACATCCTGGGGCTGAAGCCGGTCCCAAGGGTATGGCTGTTCGCCATTTAAAGTGGTACGCGAGCTGGGTTTAGAACGTCGTGAGACAGTTCGGTCCCTATCTGCCGTGGACGTTTGAGATTTGAGAGGGGCTGCTCCTAGTACGAGAGGACCGGAGTGGACGAACCTCTGGTGTTCCGGTTGTCACGCCAGTGGCATTGCCGGGTAGCTATGTTCGGAAAAGATAACCGCTGAAAGCATCTAAGCGGGAAACTTGCCTCAAGATGAGATCTCACTGGAACCTTGAGTTCCCTGAAGGGCCGTCGAAGACTACGACGTTGATAGGCAGGGTGTGTAAGCGCTGTGAGGCGTTGAGCTAACCTGTACTAATTGCCCGTGAGGCTTGACCATATAACACCCAAGCAATCTGCTGCTTTGAGCCCAAGGGCGAAAGAGACCAGATTGCGGTGTATGAAGACGAAACGAACCGAAAGTTTGCGGCTCACAAAACACCGAATATCGATCACATACCCGATTTGCTGAAGCGCGGCCTCAAGGCCACGACTCGGTACCCGAATTTCTTGACGACCATAGAGCATTGGAACCACCTGATCCCATCCCGAACTCAGCAGTGAAACGATGCATCGCCGATGGTAGTGTGGGGTTTCCCCATGTGAGAGTAGGTCATCGTCAAGATTAAATTCCGAAACCCCAATTGCGAAAGCAGTTGGGGTTTTGTTTTTCTATAGATAGAAGTTCCTCATTTTGCTGGCACGTCGCACAAGCGACGGACCGGCCACAGAATTTCTTGACGACCATAGAGTATTGGAACCACCTGATCCCATCCCGAACTCAGTAGTGAAACGATGCATCGCCGATGGTAGTGTGGGGTTTCCCCATGTGAGAGTAGGTCATCGTCAAGATTGAATTCCGAAACCCCCGTCTGCTAACGCAGACGGGGGTTTTTGTTTGGGGCGAGCAAAAAGCCATCATCCGCTTGCCGAAATGAGTTAAGTTTTCGCTCCATGGTGCCGACAGCATGGTGAGCAATGCGTGCACCAAAGTGGAGCAGTCATAGAACGCTGCCTACGCCGTACAAGGAATGTCCCTTTTGCACGCATCCCCACCTTCGGCATAAGAAGTCTATGAAATGAACCTTAAATTCAGCCATAAAATCCTTTTGGCCGCTTCCGGTGTCGTGGTTCTCGCCTTCGCGCTGTTCACGCTGTACAACGATTACCTACAGCGCAGCACTATCCGGCAGAACCTCGAATCGTCGGTCCAGCAGGCCGGTGAGCTGACCGCCAGCAGTGTGCAGAACTGGCTGAGCGGGCGGATCCTGGTCCTGGAAAACCTCGCGCAGGACGTCGCGCACCAAGGCAGCAAAGCGGACTATCCCGGCCTGGTCGACCAGCCGGCATTCACCTCCAACTTCCAGTTCACCTATGTCGGCCAGACGGACGGCACCTTCACCCAGCGCCCCGACGCGAAGATGCCGGACGGCTATGACCCGCGTCAGCGCCCCTGGTACAAATCCGCCGTGGCAGCCGACAAGACCATGCTCACCCCGCCGTACATGGCCTCGGTCGGTGGACTGGTGGTGACCATCGCCATGCCGGTGAAAAGCGGCGGGCAGCTGCTCGGCGTGGTCGGTGGCGACCTGAGCCTGGAAACCCTGGTGAGGATCATCAACTCGGTGGACTTCGGTGGTATCGGCCAGGCGTTCCTCGTCAGCGGTGACGGCCAGGTGATCGTCAGCCCGGACAAGGATCAGGTGATGAGAAACCTCAAGGACATCTACCCGGGCTCGGCGGTACGCATCACCAAGGGTATCCAGGAAGTCACCCTGAACAACCAGCAGCGAATCCTGTCCTTCACGCCGGTGGTGGGCTTGCCCTCGGCGGACTGGTACATCGGCCTGTCCATCGACAAGAACAAGGCCTATGCCCCCCTGAGCAAATTCCGCACTTCGGCGCTGATCGCGATGTTTATCGCGGTGGCCGCCATCGCGGTGCTGCTGACCCTGCTGATCCAGGTACTGATGCGTCCCCTGACCACCATGGGCCGCGCCATGCAGGACATCGCCCAGGGCGAGGGCGACCTGACCCGGCGCCTGACCATCGAGAACAAGGACGAGTTCGGTGAACTGGCCAGCTCCTTCAACCAGTTCGTCGAGCGGATTCATGCGTCGATCTCCGAGGTGTCCTCGGCCACTCGCCAGGTGCACGACCTCTCCCAGCGGGTGATGAGTTCTTCCAACGCCTCGATCATCGGTTCCGATGAGCAAAGCGCGCGGACCAACAGCGTCGCGGCGGCGATCAACCAGTTGGGCGCGGCCACCCAGGAAATCGCCCGCAATGCCGCCGATGCCTCGCAACACGCCAGTGGCGCCAGCGAGCAGGCCGATGACGGTCGCCAGGTGGTGGAACGAACCATCCTGGCGATGACCGAGCTGTCGCAGAAGATCAGCCTGTCCTGCACCCAGATCGAGACCCTGAACGCCAGCACCGACAACATCGGGCACATTCTCGATGTGATCAAGGGCATCTCCCAGCAGACCAACCTCCTGGCGCTCAACGCTGCCATCGAGGCGGCGCGGGCAGGCGAGGCGGGCCGCGGTTTTGCCGTGGTGGCGGACGAGGTACGCAATCTGGCCCACCGTACCCAGGAGTCGGCGGAAGAGATCCACAAGATGATCACCTCGCTGCAGGTCGGTTCCCGTGAAGCGGTGACGACCATGAATGCCAGCCAGGTTTCCAGCGAAGAGAGCGTCGAAGTCGCCAACCAGGCCGGTGCCCGACTGATCAGCGTGACCCAGCGGATCGGCGAGATCGACGGCATGAACCAGTCGGTGGCGGCGGCGACCGAAGAGCAGACGGCGGTGGTGGAAACCCTCAATGTCGACATCAATCAGATCAACCTGCTGAACCAGCAGGGCGTCGCCAACCTCAACGAAACGTTGAAGGATTGCGATGCCCTGTCACAGCAGGCCAGCCGTTTGAAGCAACTGGTGGACAGCTTCAGGATCTGATGTCACTGCAAGGCGCTGCCTGGGACCTGCCTGGTCTCGGCAGCGCCTGTGCCTGCGAAGCTTGTGATAACCCTGAATTCAATCGGAATGTCTCAGGCCAACAGGCTGCGCACATTCCCCATCGCCTCATCGGCGAACGCCTGGATGAAATGACGAAAGCCCGGCAGGTCCTCGGGATCGTCACCCAGCGGTTCGGCGATGATGGTCCAGGTCGCGCGACAGCGGTCCGCCGCCAGAGCCTCGACCCGCATCGCCGCCCAGAGCTGGCCGACGCCGAGGGTGTTGTAGAGCGTGGTCCAGGTCATGCACATCGCCGTCGGGTCGTGGCTGTTGAGTTGTTCGACCACCACGTGGCCGTCCTTGAACAGCTTCTTGCGCAGCGCGCCGGTGCCCTCGCCGATCATCTCGATATGCGCGAGCGCCGGAACGAAGGCCGCAAAGCCGGCAAAATCGCCGACCACGGTCCAGGCGCTGGCGGCGTCGCGGGGAATCTCGACCGAGGACACCACGGGCTGGCCTTGCGGGTTGCGGATCAGGGTATCGGGTTGCAGGGTATTCATGGAGTGCTCCAGGTGGTTGTGGGGAATCAGATGAACCGGATCTGCCGGAGGTAGTCGCAGCCCTTGCGCAGCAACGCCGGGGACTTGCACGGATAGGCTTCGCCCATGCGCCGGATGCCGGCTGCGGCATGGTCATGCTCGATGGCCGAGATATCGCCGATGTCCTCTTCGAAACCGTTGAGATAGAAACCCAGCACCTCGAACAACGCGTTATGACGGTCGACCCGTTGCAACTGGCGCTGCCAGTCGGCGACGCTGACCAACTGGAAGGCATGGCCGGCTTCGCGAAACGCCGCGACGTAGTCGTTCCAGCTCAGCGGCTGCGGGTTATGCAGGTTGAATACGCCAGGATTGTCGGGCACGCGCCGGCTTTGCGAGGCGATGAAGCGGGCGAGGAAGTCCACCGGCATCAGGTCGAAATTCAGCGCCAGGGCGGGCACCTGACCCAGTTGCAGCGAACCCTTGAGCATCAGCAGCAGGCGGTTGCGGTGTGGCTGGCAGACGCCGTTGCGGCTGTTGAAGGCGATGTTCCCGGGGCGGTAGAGATTGACCCAGACGCCCTGTTCGCGCGCCCGTTGCAGAATCCGTTCGCCGACCCACTTGGACAGGTTGTAGCCGTTGCGGATGTAGATCGGCGGCGTGTCTGCCGGCGGCTGCTCCAGCACCCGCCCGTCCTCGGCGATACGGCTGCAGGCCGACAGGCTGGAGATGAAATTGAAGACCTTCTTGCTGCGGCCCTCGCACAGCCGCAGGCACTCGAACAGCGGATCGACGTTGTCGGCGGCCAGGGCTTCGTAGTCGAGCACATGATTGACGTGGGCGGCGTTGTGGATCAGCACGCCGAACTCGCGGTCGATCCGCTCATGCACCTGCTCTGTCAGCCCCAGGCGGGGAAGGCGGATATCAGCCGGATAGACCCGCACGCGACTCAGGTCCAGATGCTCCAGGCGGTTGTCGCGCAACGCCTGGGCGAAACGCTCGGCCGCCGGGGCCGCCGTGCTGTCGCGCACCAGGCAGGCGATCTCGCTCACGCCGTCGGCCAGCAGGGCTTCGACGATATGCACGCCGACAAAGCTGTTGGCGCCAGTCAGCACCACCTTGCCAGGGTCGCCCGCGTGTACCGCCGCAAGCGCCTGGAAATCCGGTTCGCGCACGGCGTCGATGAATACCCGCGGGCTCACCGCCTCCCGGGTCGACTCGCCCCTGACCAGTATCGCCAGCCGACACAGTGTCGGCTCCTCGATAAAGCGGTTGATGGAGATGCCATGTCCGTAGTGTTCGCGAATTCCCAGCAGCAGCTTCGACAGCAGGATCGAATGACCGCCCAGGTTGAAAAAGCTCTCGTCGGTGGAAATCTCGTCGACCGGCAGTTCCAGCAACTGCGCCCAGAGTCCGCGCAACCAGGCTTCATCGGCATTGTCGGGCAAGCGCAGGTGAGGCGCGCCGGGCAGGTGCACGGGCAGCTCCAGCAGCGCCCGGCGGTCGACCTTGCCGTTGCCGGCGGACGGCAGCCCGGCCAGCTCGACATAGACGGCCGGGTGCATGTAGTCCGGCAGGCAGTGCTCGACGTGTTGCCGCAAGGCCTCGCGGCCGCGGCCGGGCGTGACCGGCTGTGCCAGGTACGCCAGTATCCGGCGGCGGCTGTCGATGACCACGGCCACCTGGCGATACAACCGGCTGTTGCGCAGGCAATGCTCGATTTCCTCGGGCTCGACGCGGAAGCCGCGAATCTTCACCTGATGGTCGCGACGGCCGCAGAGCGTTATGCCTTCGTCGGTCCACTTCGCCAGATCGCCGGTGCGATAGACCCGTCGTATCGAGCCGTCGCCTATATCCAGGGATACATAACATTCGGCGCTCTTCCCCGGATTGTTCAGGTAGCCCAGGGTCACCCCCGGCCCGGCGATATAGAGCTCGCCGACCGTCTGTTCGACTACCGGCCGCCCGTGCTCGTCGAGAATGAACACCCGGCTGTTGGCGATCGGCCGTCCCAGGTTGCGATTGCCGGTTCCCGCGTGGAACTGCCGAGCGGTGACCAGCACCGTCGCCTCGGTAGGTCCGTAGAGGTTGTAGAAACGGGTCTGGCGCGTGAGCTGTTCGATGACCCAGGGTTCGCAGACATCGCCGCCGGTCGTCACATGGCTCAGCCCCAGCGGCGGATCGAGGGGCAGGATGCCGAGCAGCATGGGCGGCAGGAAGGCATGGCTGATGCGCTGTCGGCGGATCAGCGCGGCCAGTTGCAAGGGATCACGTCGCTGGTCGTCGCTGGCGACCACCAGTTCGGCGCCCTGGACCAGGCTGGGGAAGATATCGATCAGCGAGGCGTCGACGCTCAGGGCCGAGAACTGCAGGACCCGGCTGTGTTCGCTGAGCTGCACCTGCTCGGCGTACCAGGCGGTGAAATGTGCCAGATTGGCCTGGCTGAGCAGCACCCCCTTGGGCTGGCCGCTGGTGCCCGAGGTGTAGAGCGCGATGCAGGGCGCGTCAGGGGTCGATGCCTGGCGCAACAGGGATGAGCCGTCCGGGGCCGCGTGGTCGATCTGCACCGCGCTGATATCCAGGGAGGGCAGGTGATCGTCGAGGGGATGGCGCCCCGCGTGCAGCAGCAGGACCGCCCCGGCGTCCTCCAGGATGGATTGCTGGCGCTGGACTGGATGAGCCGGGTCCAGCGGCAGATAGATCGCACCGCAGCCGAGGATGGCCAGGAGCGCCGCGTACAGGGCTGCGGTCTTGTCCAGGCAGACACCGACCACCGGCGCCTCGTTGCGAGTATCCCGCCCGGCGAGCGCCGTCAGCAGGCACTCCTGGATGGCCAGGCCGTGGGCGTGCAACTGGCGATAATTTGCTGAGTCGCCATTGAAGGTCAGGGCCGGGCGCGCGGCGAACCGGCGCAGGCTGTCTTCGATACGGCGGAGCACCGGCACCGTCGCCAGGGCCAGCAGATCGGGGCGGGCGGTGTGGTTGAAGCGATGTTCGAAGGCCAGCGACTCCAACATCGACAGGGGATGTTGCGCGTCGCATGGCAAGGCCGCCACGGGCGGGATGTCGAGGAAGCAGTCGCTGTCGCGGGCAAAGCGGCTGACCAGCAGCGTGCACAACTCCAGCAAGGCCTCGCTCGCCGCCAGTCGCAGCGCCTGGCCGTTGCCGGAACCATCCTGGTCGACCGCTTGGCGCTCGATCAGGCGGCCGTCCTGCCAGCAGCGCAGGGCCAGTGCCGGCAGGCCGGCGCTGGTCAACGGGCCGTACTCCAGGCGCAAGCCCAGGCGGACGGCACCGTCGATATGGGCGGGCAGCGCCAGGCTGCCATCCTCGATCAGCAGGTCCGTTGCCGGCGGCAGGCCCGCGGCGACGGCCTGGGGGTTATCCAGACGCCGGACAGGATGACCCTGCTGCTCCAGCTCCTGCATCAGCTCATCGAGCACCTGGCTGCTTCCGACGAGCAGAATCTCGAGACGTCTCATGATGATCTCCTTGGCTAGAGCAGGTAGTCGCCCAGGGCGTCGCGGACGGCGGGCGAATCCAGCAGCGAGCTGTTGCGCAGGAACCGCACGATATTGAGGACCAGCGGATGGTGGCGGTTGATCGGATAGGCCAGGCCCAGGGCTTCGCGCCTGAGCGCCTGGCGGACCGGCTCGTCGACCGGCAGGTGCTCGATCACGGTGAAATCGAAGGTCTTCTGGAGGTCGTTGGTCAGGTAATGAACGATGAACACCGGCAGGATCCCGGCGATCAATTCGTGATCGGCCTCGCTTGCGTCCTGCCAGTAGAGCCGCACCAGGCGCGTCCAGAACACGGCGTGCCGGCCTTCGTCGAGCAGGTGGTCGGCCATCAGCCCCTTGACCGAGGCCTTGACCGTGTCGTCCTTGGCAAAGGCCGCGACATCGTTGGTCACGGTGTTTTCCGCGATCGCCACGCAGATCAGCTCGACAGCGCCCTGCAGGTGTTCCGGCGCCATGCCCAGGGCCGCCGGTATGGCGCGGCTCAACTCGATCTCGTCGGGCAGGGCAATCGGCTCGACGCCGGTCAGGGCGATGGTCTGCTGCAGGAAGTCCATGGCCGCCAGGGCGTGATAGTCCTCGTCCACCACCACGGTCATGGCGTCATAGCGACAGGCGAACGGAAAGCGGATCGCAAAGCGGTCCTTGGCGATGCGGCGGGCGGTGCGGTCGACGATCTCGGTCTCGAAAATCACCACATCGTTGATGAACTTGTACAGGCTCTGGATCAGTACGAAGTCGCGCTGCCCGGGGCACCCGGCAAGAAACGCCGCCGTGTTGACGAGCGGCTGGCGGCTGAGGGGATAGATCAGCCGATCATCGTTCTCCAGCAGGCGCCGCGGACGGGTACGGATGCTCGCGCGGCTTTCCCAGGCCTCGGCGCAGGAGCTGTAGTCGCCGGCGTTCATACGGCGACCCCGCGAGTTGCGGTGCGCAGTTTCTGTCGGACGTCGTCCCAGAGCGCGAGGCGGCTTTCCACGGCCAGCAGGGCGGCGGCACAGGCTTCGTGCTCGCGTTGCGGATCAGCATCCACCAGGCGCTCCAGCAGGCGCGCGGCAGCCGGGCCGTGGTCGCCGGCATCCACCTCGATATGCCGGTGCAGGTAGTAGTGCAGGGTCGGCACCTGGGTGCGGTCGATGCCCCACTGTTCGAGCAGCCGCTGGAACATCCCCGGGACCAGGCTTTCCCGGCCATGCAGGAAGACCGCGGCAACGCAATGCGGCGCCGCGTTCAAGGCGATATCGAGGGTCTGCCGGACAAAGCGGGCGGCGCCCGGGTCGACACCGGCCTGTTGCAGGGCATCGTCGACGGCGACACCCTCGCGCAGCCGCTGGATAAAACCTTCGATGACCCGCGTATCGGCACCGATCTCGCGCATGGCCTCCAGATACAGCTCGAAATGGCTGCAATGGCCTTCTCCGTGGCGCGTGTCCGACTCCTCGCCGAGCACGATCTCGTTGATCATTCGGGCTGCCCGTGGGTCCCTGGGGGGCAGCCAGGGCAGATCGACGCTGGTCAGTTCCTGTTGCAAGCGCTTGGTCAGCGACATGAAGTCCCATACCGCGAAGACATGCACTTCCATAAAGCGCCTGAGTAATGGCAGTGAATGTATTTCGCGGAAAACAGAATGTTCGCTCAGTTGGGTTTTTCGGTGTTCCAGATATTCTTTACAAGTATTCATTAGCCACCTTTTCGGTTGGTAAATGGAGTAACGGCAAACACCGCCTCGCGGTTGTTTGTCATGTTGTGTCGTGGCCGTCGATAAATGACGGACGAGCGAAGTCCTTGATCAGGAGTTCGCAAACTCAAGAGCTTGAACCAACGGCATGCCTGCCATTGTCATCGTGTCTGCTGGTTATGTCAGCGTGTTCTGTCTGGCTCTGCCGGGGCGGCGTCTCCACACTGTGGGCCATCGCCGGCGGGCGCATTCTCGCGGTTATTCAAAACTAGTACAGAAAACAAATGCCGATCAAGTTGTTTTTAAAATAATAAAAACTTCCTTTTTACCAGGGTTGAACAATGCCGATAAAACAATTTGAAGTTGTTTTATTTGGATGAGAGCGGCTCTTCCGCTCGATAATGAGCAGAATAAGGGTATTGAGTGAATGCCTCACTCGAGCACTCTTGAACGGGATGGCCGGTTGTTTGATAGACGAGGTCGAGGCACGGTTCTTCCGGCCCCAGGCCTGTGGCAAAGCTCTCCTTCAGATCTGTCTCTTGTCCGGGCCTCACGCGCGAGTTGCGCCGCGTTCCGCTCGTGCTGCCTGGATTGACCAGAGTGTGCCCAAATGCACGGCTCGACTATCGCCAGGGGATGTGAAGCGCGTCCGACGCTTCGAACAGGCTCGGTTATCCCGCCCTGAGCCAAGGCGGTACGGCTACGTTCAGCAGCGGGCTACGGGGGCGTTGTGCTCAAGACGCGGGCATGGCGTGTGTCGACGGGTTGTTCAAGACTTGCCCAGGTAGCGCTGGATGACCTCGATACCGCGTTGCAAGTGGTGGCGCAAGTGCTCCACGCACACATCGACCTGGCCGTCACGGGCGGCCTGGAGCAGCTCCCGGTGATCGTCCTGGGACAGTTTGCCCAGGCCCATGGCCGAGAGGTTGAAACGCAGGAAGCGTTCCTCCCCCACCAGGCCCTGGTCGATCAGGGCCAGCAGTTTGTGGTTGGGTGCCTTGCGGTAGAGGCTCATGTGGAACAGACGGTTGAGCCGGCCGACCTGGGTGTAGTCGGTCTCCGTTTCCAGCTGGTCGATATAGGCAGCGCTTTCGGCGAAGTCGTCCTCGGTGAGCAGGGGCACCGACAGGCGCAGGGCTTCCGATTCCAGCAGGATGCGCAGGTTGTAGTTTTCGGTCGAGGTATCGTCGATCAGCGGCGCGACCACGGCGCCCTTGTGCTGGACGACGTGCAGCAGCCCCTGCGACTCGAGTTGACGCAAGGCCTCGCGGACCGGCATGCGACTGACGCCGAACAGCGTTGCCAACTCCTGTTGGCGCACCGCCATGCCGCAAGGCAGTCGCCCATCCAGAATGGCGCCACGCAAGGATTCCTCGATTACCGCCCGCGCGAGGTGGGCGGGAATCGGACCGTTGACGAGGATGCTGCTCAAAGGGTTCGGTTTTTCTGCCACGCTGAAACTACCTGCTGCTCGAGAACAGAATTCAAATTGGATCCAATGGCACGCTAGGAGCTGCCCGGGTGCTTGTCAAACCGGCCCGTGCTCATGATCGAGATCGAGCCTGCTCAACTGCGGTGATCGCAAGGTGCCATTTTCTTCCAGGGCCCCCCGCTTAACCATCAATCGTTTCCTAAATGAACGTAGGGGGCGGTCATTTTTGTGAGTACGTATTACTTGTCATCGATGGGGTGGTTTTGCACACGGATCTGAAACGGCGGGGGCCGGTGATGCCGTTGTCCTCTTGTCCGTCCTATGCATATTCCGAAATAGTATTTAAATTATTTTTCTTATGACTATATGGTCGTCCTCCTGCGTACCCACCGACCAATCGGTGCGCCGCACGAACTGAACGAACACGGGACCACCGTGAGTTTCTGATCGAGGCGCGCACTGAAAGCGTGCTCTGCGTGGGAGTGAATGTATGTCTTCGGCTTCAGCGGTTTCCCCGGCGTCCGTGGTGGCGTCCCAATCCTTCGAGATTCGTCCCTTCGTCGGCGCGGTCGGTGCCGAAATCGTCGGCCTGGACTTGCGCCAGCCGGTCAATGAAGAGGATTTCGCCCGCATCCATCGCGCGCACCTGGACTATCACGTGGTGGTCTTTCGCGACCAGCGCATCAGTCCCGAGCAACAGATCGCCTTCAGTCGTCGTTTCGGCGTGTTGCAGATTCACGTTCTTAAACAATTTCTCCTGGCCGGCCACCCGGAAATCCTGATCGTCTCCAACATCATCGAGAACGGTCAGAATATCGGCCTGGGCGACGCCGGAAAGTTCTGGCACTCGGACCTTTCCTATAAGGAACTGCCGAGCCTGGGCTCGATGCTGCACGCCCAGGAGTTGCCGGCCGAAGGCGGCGACACCCTGTTCGCCGACCAGCACAAGGCCTGGGACACCCTGCCCGAGGCCCTGCGCCAGGCGGTTGAAGGCCGTTCGGCAGCGCACTCGTATACGGCCCGCTACAGCGAAAGCAAATTCGAAGGCAACTGGCGGCCGACCCTCACCCCGGAACAACTGGCCCAGGTCGCCGAAGTGGTGCACCCCATCGTCCGCACCCACCCGGAAACCGGGCGCAAGGCACTGTTCGTCAGCGAGGGTTTCACCACCCGGATCGTCGGCCTGCCGGAAGACGAAAGCCGCCAGTTGTTGAGCGAGCTGTACGCCCACAGCGTGCGCCCGGAAAACGTCTACCGCCATCAATGGCAGCCCCACGACCTGGTGTTCTGGGACAACCGTTCGCTGGTGCACCTGGCCGTCGGTTGCCCGAGCCACCTGCGGCGCAAGCTCTACCGCACCACCATCCAGGGCGATGCCCCGTTCTGACCTGATCGCTTCAAGGAGCATCCCCATGCCTGCACCCTTTGCGCTATTGCCGAAACTCGGCCGCCTCACCACGTCCATCGGCCTGGGCTTGAGCCTGTTGGCCGGCAGCCTGTTGGCACCGGCCACCGCCCAGGCGGAAGGCCAGATCCGCGTCGCCGAACAGTTCGGCATTGTCTACCTGCTGCTCAACGTGGTGCGCGACCAGCACCTGATCGAGAAATACGGCCAGGCCGAAGGCATCGATATCAAGGTCGACTGGACCCAGCTGTCCGGTGGCGCCGCGATCAATGACGCCCTGCTATCCGGCTCGGTGGATATCGCCGGTGCCGGCGTCGGACCGCTGCTGACCATCTGGGACCGCACCTACGGCAAGCAGAACGTCAAGGCCGTGGCTTCCCTGGGCAACTTCCCGTACTACCTGGTGAGCAACAATCCGAAGGTCAAGACCATTGCCGACTTCACCGACCAGGACCGCATCGCCTTGCCGGCGGTGGGGGTGTCCGTGCAGTCGCGCTTCCTGCAATACGCGGCGGCCAGGCAGTGGGGCGACAAGGAGTTCAATCGCCTGGACAAGTACACCGTCGCCGTCCCCCATCCGGATGCCACGGCCGCGTTGATCGCCGGCGGCACCGAGCTGACCGGGCACTTCTCCAATCCGCCGTTCCAGGAACAGGCGCTGGAAAACCCCAACGTCCACGTGGTGCTCAACAGCTACGACCTGCTCGGGCCGAACTCGCCGACCGTGCTGTTCGCCACCGAGAAATTCCGCAACGACAACCCGAAAACCTACAAGGCCTTCGTCGACGCCCTGGCCGAAGCGGCCGACTTCGCGCAGAAGGACAAAGGCGCGGCGGCGGACACCTATCTACGGGTGACCAAGGCCAAGATCGACCGCGCGGTCCTGCTGAAAATCATCGACAACCCGCAGTTCGAATTCAGCGTGACGCCGAAGAACACCTACCCGCTGGCTGAGTTCCTCTACCGTGTGGGCGCCATCAAGCACAAGCCGGAATCGTGGAAGGACTACTTCTTCGAGGACGCCAAGCTGCTGCAGGGGAGCTGATCGACATGAATGCCCCCTTGCAAGGCCACACGGCCAGCAACCCGACCGTCGCCGCTTCAGCGTTGCTGGCGGTCGACCAGGTCAGCCTGGAATACCGCACCCCGGCGCGAGTGGTGCGGGCGACGCACCAGGTCAGTTTCGAGGTCGACCGCGAGGACCGTTTTGTCCTGCTCGGGCCTTCCGGGTGTGGCAAGTCGACCCTGCTCAAGGCCGTGGCCGGGTTTATCCGTCCCTGCGAAGGCGAGATCCGCCTGCAGGGCCAGGTAGTCAATGAGCCGGGTCCGGACCGGATCGTGGTGTTCCAGGAATTCGACCAGTTGCCGCCCTGGAAAACCGTGAAGCAGAACGTCATGTTTCCGCTGCTGGCGTCCGGCACCCTCAAGCGCCGGGAAGCCGAAGAGCGGGCGTTGCATTACCTGGACAAGGTCGGCCTGGCCGCCTTTGCCGATGCCTACCCGCACACCTTGTCCGGTGGCATGAAAGCCCGGGTGGCGATTGCCCGGGCCCTGGCGATGCAGCCCAAGGTCCTGCTGATGGACGAACCCTTCGCCGCCCTCGATGCCCTGACCCGACGCAAGATGCAGGAAGAACTGCTGCAGCTCTGGGAGGAGGTGCGCTTCACGTTGCTGTTCGTCACCCACTCGATCGAAGAAGCGCTGGTGGTGGGCAACCGCATCCTCCTGCTGTCGCCCCATCCGGGGCGGGTGCGGGCGGAAATCCACAGCCATCAGTACGACTTGCACAGCCTCGGTGGCGCCGCGTTCCAGGCGTCGGCACGACGGATCCACCGGCTGCTGTTCGACGAAACCCCGCAGGCTGAAACCGAACTGGATTTCGCCGATATCCGCATCGCCTATTGAGCGGCTGGAGCAATGCCCGATGAGCCTTTCATCCCCTGTGCGTAAAGAATACGAAGTGACCCTGGAGCCGCTGCTCGCCGTCCCGCTGGAGCGCGAATTGCCGCTGGCGCAACGGCTGTGGCAGCAGGGCTGGTTGCGCAAGAGCCTGATCCTGATCCTGCTGGCGATTCTCTGGGAAGTCGTGGCGCGTTATCAGAACAACGACCTGCTGCTGCCGAGCTTCCTGCAGACGGCCAGTGCATTGTACGACGGCCTGCTCAGCGGCGAGCTGCTGGGCAAGGTCGGGATCTCCCTGGTGGTGCTGCTCAAGGGCTATGCGCTGGGGATTGTCCTGGCATTCGCCTTGACCACCCTGGCGGTATCGACCCAGTTCGGCCGTGACCTGCTCAGCACCCTGACCTCGATGTTCAACCCGCTGCCGGCGATTGCCCTGCTGCCGCTGGCGTTGTTGTGGTTCGGGCTGGGGCAGAACAGCCTGATCTTCGTGCTGGTGCACTCGGTGCTGTGGGCATTGGCGCTGAACACCTATGCCGGCTTTCTCGGCGTCTCGGAAACCCTGCGCATGGCAGGCCGCAACTACGGCCTGAAGGGGTTGCGCTTCGTGCTGTTCATCCTTATTCCCGCGGCGCTGCCGTCGATTCTCGCCGGGCTGAAGATCGGCTGGGCATTTGCCTGGCGCACCCTGATCGCGGCGGAACTGGTGTTCGGCGCCACCAGCGGCAAGGGCGGGCTGGGCTGGTACATCTTCCAGAACCGCAACGAGCTGTATACCGACAAGGTCTTCGCCGGCCTGGCCGTGGTGATCCTGATCGGCCTGCTGGTGGAGAACCTGGTGTTCGACACCCTGGAGCGGGTGACGGTGAAACGCTGGGGCATGCAGCGGTAAGCGGTGTTGTTCGGGCTGACGCTTTCGCGGGCAAGCCCGCTCCCACAGTGGTTGGCATGGTCTTGTGGGAGCGGGCTTGCCCGCGAAGGCGCAGGCCCAGGCGCCGCCTGCCTCAGCGATTCTGCAAAAACACCACATACCCGCGAAACCACTCGCTGCCCTTCAGGTAGCCCGGCTCCTGCCACTCGCCGCCCTGGATCAGGCCGATCTTGAACGGCAGCCCCAACCGGTTCATCCGGGGCAGGTAGGCGGCGTAGTCGGGAATGCTGTGGCGACCCTGATAGGTCTGCACCACCACTTCATCCACCACGCCCTTGAGCTGGGCGATGGCCGCCGGATCGGCGTTGCTGCTCCAGTCCATCAGCCCGGTGATGCTCAGGCGCAGCTCCGGCGGCAGGCGCTGGCGCAGGTCGCGCAGGAAGGCGGTGTATTCGTCGAGATAACGGGTGCGGGCGTCGAAGTCGATCTGGATGCCCGCCACCGGATTGCCCGCCTGTTGCCAGCGTTTCACCTGGCCGAGCAACTGGCGATAGACCGGCTCCGGCCAGCGCAGGGTGTGGGCGCGGTAGACCACCCAGACTTCGCCCCGGGTCAGGCGCGGGATCGCGATGCCCTGGGCGATGAAGCTGACCCCGCGCTGTGGGGCGCGACGTGACTGGCTGATCTGTCCCTGCAGGATATACAGGCTACGGGCCTGGGCCAGCACCGGCTGCGGGGAGACGCCGCTCCACAGCCAGAAGGCGTCATGGTCCCGCGCATCGACCGCCGCCAGCCCACTGCCGGCGCCCAGCCAGCCGGCCAGCAACAGCCAGCGCCAGCGGCTCATCGCGGCTTACCAGTAATACTGCGCCGACTTGCCCCACTGGGTGTCGGCGAAGCCGCTCTTCAATTGCTTGAACCAGGCCTTGCGTTGCGCCGGCTCGACTTCCTTCCCACCGCAACTGTTGTAGCCGGCCGGGGCGTAGCAGTTGATCGCCCGGAACAGCGCGTAGCCCTTGTCCGCATGGGACGCCTTGGGGTTGGCGATCACACTCTGGTAGCCGTCGAGGCGCGAGTACAGCGGGCCCTTGAACAGCGACGGAGTGCCGCCCAGCTCGTCCTTGTTGCGCTGGCTGTCCAGCGGCATGCCGTCGAGGCTGTTGCGCAGGATGAATTCACCCAGGCAGTTCAGCGCCACCGGGGCGTTCTGGTCGGCTTGCAGGGTCGCGACGGTTTCGCCGATGGCCGGGCACGCGTAGCCCGATTCGGCCTTGGCGCCCGTCCAGCGGAACAGCCGCAGCGACTGCCCGCCGCTGTAGGTGTAGCCGATGCTGGTGCCCAGGCGGCTGTCGGCCGGTTCGGCGGGCAGTTGCTTGAGGTCTTCGGCGAAGTCCGGGTAATGGCCCAGGCGCAGGTCCTTGTAGAGCAGCACGAACAGGGCCGTGTCACGCTCGGTGGCATCCGCGCCCTGGTTGACCTGCTGGCGCAGCAGCCCGGCATCGGCGATATGGCGCAGGAGGATGGCGCGGACCTGGGGCGTCTTGATCGGCGAATCGGCGGCGAAGACGTTGGCCACCCGCTGGCTGCGCTCGTAGTTGTTGGCCAGGGCCAGCTCGAGGGTTTCCCGTTGCAGCGGCTGCTTCACCTGCGCTAGCAGCTGCAACCACAGCGCCTCGGCGCCGTTCCAGTCCTGCCGGGCTTCCAGCGCCAGGCCACGCAGTGCCTGTTGGCTGAAGGCGACATAGTCGAGCTTCGCCGGGATCTCGGTGGGCAGGCTCTTGAGGGCCAGTTCCGGGTTCTTTTCCACATACAGGTGGAACGCCGCCAGCAGGTAGTCATGCAGCGCCGGTTGCGCGGCGAAAGTCGCTTTCTGCGCCTGCAAGGTCTCCAGGGTCAGCCGTGGCGAGCGGTTGTCGTCATTCGGCGGCCGCATGCCCAGCAAGTCGTTGACCGCCTGGAACAGCGGCTGGTTGACCTTGCCGGTACCGAACAGCAGCTTGTTGTCGATTTCCTGCACCAGGTCATCCGAGGAGACATTGCGCAACGCATCTTCGGGCTGGCTCAGTTGCCAGAGGTATTCGGCCGCCTGCTTGTCGGAATCGCCTGCCAGCCAGTAGACCCGGCGCAGCAGGCCGCGGGCGGAAACCGCATACGGGCCCTGCGGGTAGCTTTTCAGGTAGGCGTTGAAACCGTCTTCGGCCTGTTTCAACTGCGCCGGGTCGGCCTCGCCCTCGGTGGGCATGCCGTCGGCATCGAAGGTGTTCTGCTGGGCAATGTTCAGGGCGGTGCGCGCCTGCATGTACAGCGCGGTTTCCTTCAGCCACGGCTGGCTGCTCTGGCTCAAGGTGGCGAACCCGCCGGCCGCCTCGCTGAAACGCCCGCTGTAGAAGTCGCTGGCGGCGCGCAGGTAGGCGGCAAACGCCTGGGCCGGGGCGGACGCGAGGGTGCCGGGCACCAGCGCCGCCTGCTGCGCCGGGTCCCAGGTGCAGGCCGCGAGCATCTGCACCCGCGAGTTGGCCAGGGCCTGGCGCTCGGCGGCGGACAGTTCGCCAGTGCCGACCAGGGCGTTGATAAAGGCGCTGGCGCTGTCGTCCGAGTTGCTGCGGCAGCGGCTGCCTTCGCCCGAGAGGAAGGCGTCGCCGGCAGGCGTCTCGCTTTCACGCTTGATCCCGAGCTTCTCCAGGGTTTCTTCCAGGCTGGCGGTGGTGGAGTCGTCCGGCTCGTCGGTGACATCCGGCGAGTTGGCCGGGTCCAGGCGCGTATTGGGGAACGGCACCGGGCCGTAGCCTTCGGCGAGGTCGTCCTCGCTCAGTTCGTTGGGCGTCAGCGCCACGCTGCCCTGGTCGGCCAGCAACAGGCGCAGGTTGACCCGGCTGTCGTTGCTCGGATTGAGGAAGGCCAGGTTGCTGCAACGGTCGAGGTCGTACTGGACCATCGACCAGCGCGGGTAGCAGAAATTATCGGAACTGGCCTGGGCCATGGAGGAGAAGGCGACGCCCAGCGCCAGGGATGACAGAAGACCGATACGCATGAATTGTCCTTAATCCTGTAACGTGCGGCGCCAAGGGCCGGAGGGGACGCCATCATACCGAACCCCGGCATCTGCACCTATGCTTGTTCAGGCTGGGGCGTCGCAGGCTGTGACCTGCCGCACATCGATGGTGTTGATCAGGATGATGGCAATTTGCTTGACGCTTGACCTGACTGTCGTAGACTCGCGATTGTCCGACAAGGAGTCACTGTTATGCAGCGTTTGTGGGGTTGGGTTTTCGGATTGTCCTGTGTGGCGTGCCTGACTCAGGCGCAAGCGGCCAGCGAGGGTGATCCGCTGTTGGACAATGCCGCGCCGGGAGCCCATGCGACCTCGGCCAGCGAGGCCCGTGGCGTGTTGCGCGCGCGGGACCAGGCGATGCTCGCCAGTGAATTGTCGGGGCGGATCATCGAGCTGCCCTTCAGCGAAGGCGAGACCTTCAACAAGGGCGATACCCTGGCACGCTTCGACTGCTCGGCCTACCAGGCCCAGCTCAATGCGGCCCAGGCCGCCGGTCGAGGCGCCAATGAAGAACTGGCCCACAACCGCCAGCTCGCTTCGCTCAACTCGGTGGGCCGCTTCGAGGTGGCCCGCGCCGAAGCCAAGGTCGCCGAAACCCAGGCCCAGGCCCAGGTCTACCAGGTCCAGGTCAAGCGTTGCAGCGTGATCGCGCCTTATGACGGGCAAATCGTGCAGCGCAAGGTCCAGCGCTACGAAAGTGTCTCGGCCGGTGCGCCGATGCTGGAGATCGTCGACAACCGTACCCTGGAAATCCACCTGCTGGTGCCCTCGCGCTGGATGGGCAAGCTCAAGCCCGGACAGACCTTCAGTTTTGTCCCCGATGAAACCGGCCAGCCGCTGACCGCGACCATCAAGCGCCTCGGTGCGCGTATCGATGAAGGCAGCCAGACCCTGTTGCTGGTGGCCAGCCTGCCCAAGGCCGACGGGTTGCTGGCGGGCATGAGCGGCACGGCGCATTTCGCGGAGCTCAAGTGAACGCGCCGGTCGCGGGGGCGGCGGAGCGGGTCTTTGCCCAGTTCCTCGATCTTGAACGCCTGACCCGCGCGTCCCGGACCACCGAGCAACTGGCCTACAGCCTGGTCAACGACGGCCAGGCGCTGTTCGGCTTCCGCCATGCCGCGTTGTTGATCGCCGGCAAAGTGCGGGCGGTGACCGGGGTCAGCTCGGTGGAACCAAATGCGCCGTTTGTCGCCTTTGTCGAACAGGCCGTGGCGCAGATTTTCAAGCTGGAACGGGCCAAGCCCGCGACCGTGGTCCCGATGGACGCCTTCAGCGCCTCGGTCCGCGAGGACTGGCAGAGCCTGTCCGCGACGCAGGTGTTCTGGTTGCCGTTGCTCGATCACAAAGGCGAGGTCTTCGGC
This sequence comes from Pseudomonas sp. Ost2, assembly GCF_018326065.1. Lineage (NCBI taxonomy): Bacteria > Pseudomonadati > Pseudomonadota > Gammaproteobacteria > Pseudomonadales > Pseudomonadaceae > Pseudomonas > Pseudomonas sp. Ost2. The sequence goes on from NZ_AP021904.1 coordinate 148,955, forward strand.
GGCATCTGGTTCGCCCGCGATAATCCCTGGAACCCTTCCGAGCAGGTCCTGCTGGCCCAGTTGGGCGACACCTACAGCCATGCCTGGCTGGCGTTGCAGCCGCGTCGACCCTGGCGTTTGCGGTTGACGCGCAAGCGCCAGGTCCTGCTGGTGGCGCTGGCGTTGCTGAGCCTGCTGATCCCGGTGCGCCAATCGGTGCTGGCGCCGGCGGAAGTCGTGCCGCTGGCCGGCCGGGTGGTGGCGGCACCGCTGGACGGCGTGGTGGCCGAGTTCCTGGTCAAACCCAACCAGGCGGTGAAGACCGGCGACCTGCTGGTGCGTTTCGAAAGCACCACCCTCAAGGCCCAGGCCGATGTGGCCCAGCGCACCCTGGGGGTGGCCGAAGCTGAATTGAAGGCCAATGCCCAGCGTGCCTTCGCCGATGCCGAGTCGAGTTCGAAGATCGACTTGCTGGCCGCGCGGGTCGAGCAGAAGCGTGCCGAACGTGATTACGCCGCCGAACTGCTCAAGCGTAGCGAAGTGCGCGCCGAGCGCGATGGCATCGCGGTCTTCGCCGACGCCGAGCGCTGGACCGGCAAGCCGGTGCAGACCGGCGAGCGGCTCATGGAAATCGCCGACCCGAGCCAGGCCGAGCTGCGCATCGAACTGGCGGTGGGCGACGCCATTGCCCTGGAGCCGGACGCCGAGGTGGCACTGTTCCTCGACAGCGACCCGTTGCAGCGCCACTCGGCCAGACTGGAACGGGTGGCCTATGAGGCGCAATCGACGGCGGCCGGGCAACTGGCCTATCGGCTCGACGCCGGGTTTACCGACTCGCCGCCACCGCGCATCGGCCTGCGCGGCACCGCGAAAATCTTCGGCCAGCGCGCGCCGCTGGCCTTGTACCTGTTGCGCCGGCCGCTGGCCGGGCTGCGCCAGAGCGTCGGCCTGTAATGAACCTGCCCAGCCTGCGGGCGGACCTGCAACTGACGCCCGCGTCGACGGCACTGGACGGCTCGCCACGCTGGACCCTGGCCGATCCGGTGCGCGGGCGCTACTTCAAGCTCGGCGCCCAGGCCATCCGCCTGCTGCGTCATTGGTCGCTGGGCGATCCGGCGCAAGTGCTGCAGGCCGCCAACCGCGAGCCGGGCCTGCCCCTGGGCGAGACCGAGGTGGAAGAGCTGCTGGCCTTTCTCCGGGCCCATGACCTGATTGCCGCGCTCGATCCCGAACAGCGCGCCAGTTATGCCTGGAAGGCCGCCTCCGCACGCCAGAGCCTGTGGCAGATGGCACTGCACCAATACCTGTTTTTTCGCATCCCGCTATGGCGCCCGGATGCCTTTCTCAATCGCGCCTGGCCCTGGCTGCAGCGTTTCGGCCCGAACCTGCTGCGCTACGGCCTGCCGCTGACCCTCGGGCTCGGCGTGTTCCTGGTATCGCGGGACTGGGAGCGCTTTCTCTCGACCTTCCCGCACCTGTTCAGCCTCGGCGGGGCCCTGGCCTTTGGCGTGGCGCTGTTCTTCGCCAAGCTCTGCCATGAGTTCGGCCATGCCTTCATGGCCAAGCGTGCCGGTTGTCGGGTACAGAGCATGGGGGTGGCGTTCATGGTCCTGCTGCCGCTGTTCTACACCGATGTCAGCGATGCCTGGCGGGTCAACGACCGCAAGGCGCGGCTGCTGATCGGTGCCGGCGGGGTCATGGCCGAACTGGTGCTGGCCTGTATCGCCCTGCTGGCGTGGTCGCTGCTGCCTGACGGACCGGCGCGCACGGCGGCGTTCATGCTTGCCAGCGCCACCTGGCTGACCACCCTGGCGGTCAACCTCAACCCGTTCATGCGCTTCGATGGTTATTTTCTGCTCAGCGATCTGTGGGAAGTCGACAACCTCCAGGGCCGGGCCTTCGCCCTGTGCCGCTGGCGCTTGCGCGAAACCCTGTTCGGCTACGACGAGCCGGCGCCCGAGCCCTGGTCACCGGCCATGCAGCGGCGTTTGCTGTGGTGGGGCTTCCTCTCCTGGCTGTGGCGCGCGGCGTTGTTCTTCGGTATCGCCCTGGCGGTCTATCACCTGTTTTTCAAATTGCTGGGTATCTTCCTGATGCTGGTGGAACTGGGCTGGTTCATCTTTCTGCCGATTTTCAAGGAAACCCGTGAGTGGTGGTCGCGGCGCGAGCAGGCGCATACCCCGCGGGTGCTGCTCAGCGGCCTGGGGCTGCTGGCGCTGCTGTTGCTGGTGGCGGTGCCGTGGCGCAGCAGCGTGGAAGTGCCGGCGATGCTCGAGGCCGGCCGGGTCACCGCGTTGCATGCGCCGGTGGCGGCACGGGTCAAGCAGGTCAATGTGCACGATGGCCAGGTGGTCGAGCAGGGCGCGGTACTGGTGGAGCTGGAATCGCCGGATGTCGATTCGCGGCTGATCATCGTCCGTCGTGAAATCGACATCCTGCAATTGCAGATGCGTCGCCAGGCCGGGCGCAGCGAAACGGCAGCGGACGTCGGCGTGCTCGAACAGCGCCTGGCGGAGTCGGTGGCCGAGTACCGCGGTCTGCTGGCCCGGCGCGAGCGCCTGTTGCTGCGGGCGCCCCAGGCCGGCCAGGTGCGCGACCTGATGCGGCAACTGGTCGCCGGGCGCTGGGTCTCGATCAAGGAGCCGCTGTTGCGCATCGTCGAGGAAGGCACCCGCCTGCGTGGTTACCTGGCCGAAGAAGACCTGTGGCGCGTGGCACCGGGGGCCAGTGGGCGCTTTGTCGCCGACGATCCGATGCGCCCGGCCTGGCCGGTGGAACTGCTGGATGTCGACGCCAATGGCGTGGCGGCCATCGACCAGGAGGCACTGACCTCCGATCACCATGGCCCGATTGCCGTGCGGCGCGATGAAAATCGTCGTCCGGAGCCGGTGCAGGCGCAATACGGGGTGCGCCTGAAGTTGCTGGAGGAAGTGCCGACGCCGAGCCATCCGCTACGCGGCGTGGCCGTGCTGCAAGGGCGCAACGAGTCCTTGCTGGGCACGGCCTGGCGGCGCATGGCCGCGCTGGGTGTGCGGGAGAGTGGTTTCTAGTCATTACAACGGTTCAGGGAGTACAGCCGATGTTGAACAGTTCGTCCGCCGCAGGCTTGTCCATGCGGCCATCGCGGGCCACCGACGGGCCTTTTCTGCAAAGCCTCTACCAGTCGGCGCGACCCGAGTTGCAGTGGATCGATGCCGAGCCCGAGCTGATCGAGCAGGTGATCGCCCATCAGTTCCAGGTGCAGGAACAGGGGATCGGCGAGCACTTCCCCGATGCCATGCATTATGTGGTGGAAAAGCTCGACACCCCGATTGGCGTGCTCAGTGCCGATTTCGGTCCCAACGAAATCCGCGTGCTCTACCTGGCATTCATTCCGGGGGCCCGTGGCAAGGGTTTCGGGCGTACCGTGCTGCAAGGGGTGCAGAAGGCCGCCGAGCAGGTGCGCTGCCCGGTGGCGACGGTGGTCTGGGCCAGTAATCCCCAGGCGCGCCAGCATTACCTGGCGCTGGGGTTCCGGGTCGAGGAAAGTTCACCGGCCGCCGAGCGGCTGGTGTGGTATCCGGGCGTCAGTTGAAGACGATATTGAAGTAGCCCAGGGCCGGATCACGGCCCAGCGGCGGCTCGCGGGAGACGAACACCGCATCGAGACGCCCCACTTGTGGCAACTCCAGGGCGCACAGGCCGTCGACGAAGTCCGTCGGCCCGAGGCTGCGCAGCATCACGTTGAAAGGCACGCGCGAACTCTCCGGCAGTTGCGATTGCGGGCGCAGGCGGATCGACTCGACCTGCACCGGCAGCAGGCTGCCGTCGGGCAGGTGCAGGGGGCAGGGCTGGTCCACCAGTGGCTGGAAATGTTCGTTGGAAACCTGTTGCAGCATCGATGTTCTCCATAGGGCACGGTCGGTGGGGACCCTTGTGGGAGCCGGCTTGATGGCGATGAGGCCGACAAGTCTTGCATCGACCTTACGGACGCCATCGTTGGCAAACCCGCCCCCACAAGTTTTGCAGCCGATCAGTTACGTGACGGGAAGATTCCTTCCAGGGCGATGCTGAAGTTCACCACCAGGAACGGGTTCATCGTCCCCAGCGGCAGGTTGCCACCCGGTATGGTCAGGTTGCCGGCGATGGTGCTGGCGGCACCTTTCAGGGCGACTGGCGATGAACCTTGAGCGTCGGAAAAGATACCCGCCGAGGGTGGGCCCGACGGAGCGGATGCGCCGATGTAGGAGTTGGTGGCGGTCGGGGCGGTGACCGCGTTGCTCGGGGCGCTCGCCAGGTTGATCGTGGTGTTGACGGTCAGGCTGGCGGTCGGAACCACCTGGGTGGGCAGGTTGCTGCTCAGGATCGACACATTTTCCGTGCCGCTGACTTCGCCCATGACCCGTGGCGTCAGGCCCGGCCCGTTACCCTGGCAGACCGGCAGCCGGCTTTGCAGGTTGGGCAGGCCGAAGGTCTGCTGGCCATTGCCGCCATAGGTCGTGCCCATCACCGCGAACAGTGCCTGGTATTGCGAGAGGGCCAGCAGTTGTCCGCTGCAGAGCGCCCAGCCCCTGGGGGCGAAGTTGAAGCCGAACATCTGGATGGTGCCGAGAAATACTTCCATGGATCCTTTTCCTTCAGCCGTGTTGGGAGAGGTGCGGTACCCGTTGTGCCCGGGCTTTTTGTGCACCGACCCAAAGCGTAGACGCTGGCTTGGCACCTGCCGGTTTTTTTGCGGGGTAGAGGTCGCGATTGGAACAGTCGGGCAAGCCGATGACGTTCTAGCCTACAATCACCGGGTCATGCTTCCCGAGTGGGGGCAGTGGTTGATTTCCAGAGGGTGGTGATGGGCGTTCCGAGTAATGATGAAGCGACAACGCGACTTTACGGTCGGTCTGTCACGCACCCGCAACCTCTTGTACAGCTGCTTCGCGAACCCTGGCTGGTACCGCTCCTGGTGCTGGCCGTGGCGTTGCGCCTGCACCAACTGACGGCGGCGGCGATCTGGGGCGACGAAGGCTCCAGCCTGCTGCTGGCCCAGTACCCGCTGTCCGGCCTGTGGGTGCATGCGGCCCACGATGTCCATCCGCCGCTGTACTTTGCGCTGCTGCATGGCTGGATCGGCCTGTTCGGCGACTCCATCCTGTCGATCCGCCTGATGAGCGCGCTGCCCGGGGTGATCACGGTCTTCCTCGGCACCTGGCTGACCTGGCTGATCGCCGGCCGTCGGGCGACGCTCCTGGCCTGCCTGCTGCTGGCGCTGCTGCCCACGGCGGTGCGCTACAGCCAGGAAATACGCATGTATTCGCTGATGGGCGTATGGCTGCTGGGGGCGACGGTGGCGCTGGTGTACTGGGTTCGCGCGCCCGAGCGCAAGCGCTACCTGGTGATCTATGCGCTGCTGATGGCGGCCGGGTTCTACACCCACTACTTTTCCGCGCTGTGCGTGCTGTCGCACTGGCTCTATCTGCTGGTGATCCGCCGTCAGCCCGGCAGCGCGCACCGCTATATCGCCCGCCGCGAGTGGTGGCTGGCCAACGTGGCGATCGTCGTGCTGTTCCTGCCGTGGCTGCCAGGCCTGATCGACCTGGTGCTGCACATGGATGACCTCAAGGTCGGCGGCGACGTCGGCTGGGAACCGGCGGTTACCTGGCGTTCGCTGCCCTCGATGATCTGGCAACTGATGGCCCAGGACGACGGTGAAACCATGCCGCTGTGGCTGTTCGTCAGCCTGCCGGCCTTCATGGCGGTGGTGCTGGGGTACATGGCCTGGAGCGATCGCAGTCGCTATCACTTCGACACGATGCTGGTGATCTACAGTGCGTTGCCGCTGGTGCTGGTCTTCGCGGTCTCGTTTGTCTCGCCGGTGTTCATCGAACGCTACCTGACCGTGCCGGCGCTGGCCCTGCCGATCATCCTGGCGCTGTTCATCGACCGGCTGGCGCGGCGTTTCAAGGTCCTGGCCGGGCTGTTGCTGGTGACGATCCTGGTGGTGGAGGGCGTGGGCCTGAAGAACAACTACACCGTGGACGCCGACGACCAGTTCAGCAATATGGTCGAGTACATGGACCAGCACCGGGCCGTGGGCGACCAGGTGGTCCTGGGCGACATGTTCTGGTACCTGACCTGGTGGTACTACGACAAGAGTGCGACGGCGCCCCGCCTCTATACCCGACCCACCGCCCAGGGTGTGTCGACCCGGCCCAACAGCTACGGCTTCGGCACCCTGGTCGATGAAAATGCCGGGGTCTATCTCGATCACCTGGAGGACCTGCCGGCGGGTAACGGCCGCGTCTGGCTGGTGATGAGCCGGGTGGCGCCGGACGAGTTCCCGACGATTCCGACCGGCTGGCGGAAAATCGACCAGCACGCGGGGGGCGACACCCAGGCGGTTTTATATGAGACCTGTCATCCCTCATGTAGCGGACACTAACCGCCAGAGGCTTGATATAGAGCCATCAGACAGCGGAAAAGGCCCATGAACACCCGTGTTTATGGGCCTTTTCCGACTTAAAGTCCCTACGATTGATGTCAAAATACTACTAGTCCGCAACAATTCCTTACGCTACGCTTTGTCCTACAAATGGACTTACGTCACGGTGAATGGATTGCGCAGTTTTCACTTTATCTCCGGATTACCGCGCTCAGGGTCCACCCTGCTCTCCGCCATTCTCCTGCAGAACCCCCGTTTTCATGCCGGCATGACCAGTCCGGTCGGGTCGCTGTTCGCCAGCGTGCTGGGCCAATGCAGTGCCGGCAGCGAGTTCGGTTCGGTGATCGACACCGACATGCGCCGTCGCCTGCTCGCCGGGCTGTTCGATTCCTACTACGCCGACAAGAGCGACAAGTCGGTGATCTTCGACACCAATCGCCAGTGGTCCGCGCGCCTGCCCGCGCTGATGGACCTGTTCCCCCAGTCCAAGGTCATCGCCTGTGTGCGCAATGTCGCCTGGGTCATGGACAGCATCGAACGCCTGTATCGCGCCAATCCGTTCGAGAACACCAAGCTGTTCAACGATGACGGCGAACGCAACACCGTCTACAGCCGGGTCGAGACCCTGGCCCAGCGCAATCGCCTGGTGGGCTTCGCCTGGGCCGCGCTCAAGGAAGCCTATTACGGCGAACACGCCGACTCCCTGCTGGTGATCGACTACGACCTGCTGAGCCAGGCGCCGGACATGGTCATGCGGCTGGTCTACGACTTTATCGGCGAACCCTGGTTCGAGCACGATTTCGACAACCTGGCCTACGATGCCCCGGAGTTCGACCATTCACTGGGCATGGCCGGGCTGCACAAGGTCAAGCGCAAGGTCGCCTTGCAGTCGCGGCGCACCATCCTGCCGCCGGACCTGTTCGAACAGTATTCCAAGCTGTCCTTCTGGCTTGATGGAAGCGCCAGTACAGCCAATGTCATTCGCGTGAAAAACACGGCCGCGATCAATTGATCGCGGCTTTCATTTGAGTCCAAGAACGTTCGATCCCTGGTGAGCAGCATGTGGTGGAGCAAACAGAAGTCGCGGGCGGTAAAGCGGACAATCCAAGGCGCCAAGTCCCTGGGCACACCCATGATCATGTCGCTGGAGCCGCGCATGCTGTTCGACGGCGCGGTCGCGGCCACCGTGGCCACGGCGGCGGACAGTCATCCGACGGCGGATGCGGCCAAGGCGCCGACCGCTGACCAGGCGCCGGCCAGCAAGGACACCCACGCCCAGGCGGATGCCACCCCGACGCCCGCACCTGCTGCCGTTCCCGGCCAGACCGTGGTGTTCGTCGACTCGCGCGTCAAGGACTTCGACAGCCTGCTCAAGGGCATCGCCCCCGGTACTCAGGTGGTGATGCTCGACGGCAGCAAGGACGGCCTGCAACAGATCGCCGATTACCTGGATACCCACCAGGGTGTGAGTTCCGTGCAACTGATCGCCCATGGCAATGCCGGCGACCTGTGGCTGGGCAACACCTACCTGTCGGCCGACAACGTCGCGGCCCGGGCCGATGTGCTGGCCGAAATCGGCAAGGACATGAATGCCGGCGGCGATATCCTGATCTATGCCTGCTACACGGCCGAAGGGCAGCGCGGCGTCAGTTTCGTCGACTCCCTGGCCGAACTCACCGGGCGCGATGTCGCGGCCTCGACCAATCGTACCGGGGTCGGCGGCGACTGGACCCTGGAGATTGCCACCGGCAGCATCGAAAGTGTCAATGTGCTGTCGCAGCAATCCATGTCCGCCTACCAGTGGGGCCTGGCGACCTGGACCGCGACCAACGGCAACGATTCGGGCGTCGGCTCCCTGCGCGCTGCGCTGGCGTCGTCGCAGAACGGCGATATCGTCACCTTCAACAGCGCCATGACCGTGGTGCTGAACAGTCAGTTGGTGGTCACCAAGAACATCACCCTCGACGGTGACCTGAACAATGACGGCGCCGCCGATGTGACCCTGGACGGGCAGTACAGGACCAGTGTGATCCAGGTCAACAGCGGCACCACCGTGACCTTCGACGGCCTGGTGATCACCCGCGGCCTGATCGCCGGAAACGGCGGCAATGGCGGCAGCGGCACCAGCGCGGCCAATTCGCTGGGGGCGGGGATCAGCAACTTCGGCGACCTGACGCTGAAGAATGTCAGCGTGACGGCGAACGCGGCCTCGGGCGGCGGTGGCGGTGGCGGTGTCACCGGTGGCGCGGTCGGTGGCGCCGGTGGTGGTGGCGGTGCATTGGGCAACGGCATCGGCGGGCATGGCGGCAGCACCGGCAGCGGCACTGGCAACTATGCCGGCAGCGCTGGCTCGGCCAACCAAGGCGGCACGGGAGGCGGTTATAACCTGGTGGTGATGGGCGGCAAGGGCGGCTCGGGCAGCGCCGGCGCCGGCTCGACCAACCCCTATGGCTACTCCAACGGCAGTGCCGGCGGCACAGCGGCCGTCGGCGGAATATCGATCGGTGGCGGTGGTGGCGGTGCCGGCTGGAACGCCATTGGCGGCAAGGGCGGTGGCGCGGCGGGCGGTATCTACAACGCCACTGGCGCCAAATTGACCATCGTCGGCAACTCGGCGATTACCGGTAACATCGGTGCCGGCGGCGGTGGTGGCGGTGGCGGTTCCCTGAACAGCGGCAGCACCGCCAATGGCGGCGACGGCGGCCTGGGCGTCGGTGCGATCTGGAACAAGGGTACGGTGCTGATCACCGCAGCCAACTTCGCGAGCCTGGGCGGCAGCGCCAACTCGGGCGCCAGCGGCAACGGCGGCCTGGCCAGTGCCGGCACGGCCGGTAACAAGCCGACGGCAGTCAATGGCCTGTTCAACGATGTTGGTGGTACGTCGGACAATGCCTATGTCCCGGCGCCAACCGCGACCATCGTGGTCGCGACCCCTGCCCAGCATATCGGCAGCACTTCGCAGGTAACCATTACCTTCAGCGAAGCGGTGAACGGTTTCACCCTGGCCGACCTGACGGTTGCCAACGGCAGCCTCAGCAATTTGCTCACCAGCGATAGTGGCAAGACCTGGACCGCTACCTTCACCCCTGACGCGAACGTTGCCAGCAGCTCCGGCCAGATCATCCTGGACAACACCGGTGTCACCAGCCAGTCGCTGGGTCTGGCCGGCGTCGGCACCACCGCGTCCAACAGCTACACCGTCGACACCGCGCGCCCGACCGCGACCATCCAGGTCGACAGTCCGGCATTGAACGTCGGTGGCTCGTCCCAGGTGCACATCACCTTCAGCGAGGCGGTGAGCGGTTTCAGCCTGTCGGACATGACGGCGTCCAACGGAACCCTGAGCAACCTGAGTACCAGCGACAATATCCACTGGACCGCAACCCTGACACCGGCTACCGGCAACAACAGCAGCGGCAACGTCATCACCCTGGACAACACGCTCTATACCGATACCGCAACCAACGCCGGCAGTGGCACGAGCACGTCCAACGCCTATGTGATCGATACCGTGCGGCCGACGGCAAGCATCGTGGTGTCCAACACCGCGCTGAACATCGGCGGTTCGTCCCAGGTGACCATCACTTTCAGCGAAACGGTCAACGACCTGAGTCTGGCCGACCTGACGGCGTCCAACGGCAGCCTGAGCAACCTGGTCCAGGTCGATGGCACCCACTGGACGGCAGTTCTCACACCGACCGCCGGGGTCAGCCACAGCGGTGATTTCATCACCCTGAACAACACCGCGATCAGCGATGGCGCGGGCAACGCCGGCAGCGGCAGCACCAACTCCAACACCTACGCCGTCGACACCCAGCGACCCACCGCGAGCATCGTGTTCGGCAACACCAACCTGGGCATCGGCCAGACCTCGCCGGTAACCATCACCTTCAGCGAAGCGGTGACCGGGTTCACCCTGGCCGACCTGACGGTGAGCAACGGCGTTCTGAGCAACCTGACCACCAGCGACAACATTACCTGGACCGCGACCTTCACCCCGACCGCGGCTATCGTCAGCGCGAGCAACCACATCACCCTGGACAATACCGGGGTCCAGGATGCGGCGGGCAACGCCGGCAGTGGCAGCACCACGTCGAACAACGTCGCCATCGATGGCGTGCGCCCGACCGCCACCGTGGTGATCGCCAACGACTCGCTGAAGATCGGCGATACCTCGCTGGTGACCATTACCTTCTCGGAAGCCGTGGTCGGATTCAGCAACGCCGACCTGAGCATCGCCAACGGCACGCTGAGCGCGGTGAGTAGCCTCGACGGTGGCATCACCTGGACCGCGACCTTCACCCCGAGCGCGAGCACGACCGATACCACCAACCTCATCACCCTGGACAATACCGCCTACAGCGACACCAGCGGCAATATCGGCACCGGCTCCACCGTTTCCAACAACTACAGCATCGACACCCAGCGGCCGACCGCGACCATAGTCGTCGCCGATCCGGTGCTCACCGCCGGGGAAACCTCGCTGGTGACCATCACCTTCAGCGAAGCGGTGACCGGTTTCACCCTGGCCGACCTGAGTACCAGCCATGGCAGCCTGAGCGGCTTGAGCAGCGCCGACGGCATTACCTGGACCGCGACCTTCACGCCAGGCACGAACACCAACAGCGCGACCAACGCCATCACCCTGGCCAATACCGGTATCGCCGACCTCGCCGGCAACGCGGGCACGGGCAGCACCAACTCGGCCAACTTCACCATCGACACCGTGCTGCCCACGGCGAGCATCGTGGTGGCTAGCCCGGCGTTGAATATCGGTGGCACGTCCCTGGTGACCATCACCTTCAACGAGGCGGTCACCGGCTTCAGCAATGCCGACCTGACCATTACCAACGGTACCCTGAGCGCGGTGAACACCAACGATGGTGGCATCACCTGGACCGCCACCTTTACGCCGAGCACCAATCTCACCGACGCCACCAACCAGATCACCCTGGACAACAGCGGGGTCCAGGCAGTGGTTTCGGGCAATGTCGGCATCGGCTCCTCCGCATCGAACAACTTTGCCATCGACACCCAGCGTCCGACCGCCACTGTCGTGGTGACGACCGACCACCTGGGCATCGGCGGTACGTCCGTGGTGACCATCACCTTCAGCGAGGCGGTGACCGGGCTCAGCCTGGCCGACCTGACCACCGACAACGGCACCCTGAGCAACCTGAGCACCAGCGACAACATCACCTATACCGCGACCCTTACGCCGGTGGCGGGCATCACTCAGAACAACAATCACATCGTCCTGGACAACACCGGCGTGGTCGACATCGCCGGCAACAGCGGTTCCGGAACCAGCGAATCCAACAGCTACGCCATCGACAGCCAGCGGCCGACCGCGACTATCGTGATGGCCGATCCGGTGCTCACGGCGGGCGAAACCTCGCAGGTGACCATCACCTTCAGCGAGGCGGTGACCGGTTTCGACAACAGCGACCTGACCGTGCCCAATGGCACGTTGAGCGCGATGACCAGCAGCGATGGTGGCATCACCTGGACCGCGACCTTCACCCCGACCAGCAACATCAACGACACCACCAACCTCATCAGCCTGAACAACGCCGGCTACACGGACCTGGCGGGCAACGCCGGCACGGGCTCCACCTCCTCGGCCAACTTCACCATCGATACGGTACGGCCGACCGCGACCATCGTCGTGGCGGACAACGCCCTCAAGGTCGGCGAGACCTCGACGGTGACCATTACCTTCAGCGAGGCCGTCAGCGGTTTCGACGCCACCGACCTGAGCGTGGCCAGTGGCACCTTGAGCAACCTCACCAGCGGCGACGGCGGTATCACCTGGACGGCGACACTGACCCCGACCAGCAATATCACCGATACCAGCAACGTTATCGTCCTGAATAACAGCGGCGTGGCGAACGCCTCGGGCAACACCGGCCTGGGTACCACCAGTTCCAACAACTACAGCGTCGACACCCAGTCGCCGACCGCGACCATTTCGGTGGCCAACGACCACATCGGCATCGGTCAGACCACCACGGTGACCATCACCTTCAGCGAGGTGGTCAGCGGCTTCGACCTGTCGGATCTGAGCGTGGCCAACGGCACCCTATCCAACCTGGCCAGCAGCGATGGCGGCAAGACCTGGACCGCGACCCTGACCCCGACCGTGGGCGTCACCGACGCGACCAACCTGATCGTGCTCGATACCAGCCTGGTCAGCGATGGTGCCGGCAACACGGGCGCGGGGATCGCCATCTCCAACAACTTCGGGGTCGACGCCGACCTGCCGACGGCCACCATCGTGGTCGCCAACCCGAACCTGACCGCCGGCCAGACCACCACCGTGACCTTCACCTTCAGCGAGAAAGTCACCGGTTTCGACCTGTCGGACCTGAGCGTGGCCAACGGTGTGCTGTCCAACCTGGCCTCCAGCGACGGCGGCAAGACCTGGACCGCGACCCTGACCCCGACGGCGAACATCACCGACCCGAGCAATTTCATCACCCTCGACACCAGCCTGGTCACCGACCTGGCGGGCAACGCCGGCACGGGTTACGCCAACTCCAACAACTACGGGATCACCACGGTGTCCCTGGGCGGCGACCCGCAGTTCCGGATCACCGATCCGGCACCGCCAGCGGACCTACCGAACGTACCGTTGCAACCGGTCGTCTTTGGTCCACCGAATGGCAACCTCGGCTCGCCCATCGGCTTCCCGCCGCTGTTCGAACAGCGCGATGTCGGCGGTGGCCTGCCACCGATCGGCAATATCTTCATCAGGAACGGTGCCCTGGCCCCGAGCTTCATCGCCCAGGTGTTCAGCACCGACAGCGGTGGCGACGGCAGTGGCAGCGGCTTCCTCGGCTTTGGCGGCGGCGATGGCGGGGTGTTTGGCAGCAGCACCCTGTCAGGGTTGTTCAACCGCGAGTCGAACAGCGACAGCGCGGGCTTCAAGGCCTTCGAGCGCCAGGGCAGCAAGAGCCTGGGCGATCCGTCCCAGGGCCTGCGCGGGATTTTCGGTGCGCCGACCCTCGGCCAGCAATTGCAGCAGCTCAAAGATTCCGAGCAGAAACAGTTGCATGAACTAGCCTGGGCTCTGGAACAGGTCGGCGTCAGCGAAATGCCGGCCTGAACAATTAACTGAGATCTGCGCCGACCGTTGTCGGCGCCTATAAAAATAGAGAGCGGTAGTCAGGGGCGGTGCCAGGGAATGAGAAGAAGTCAGAAGTTGTTCAGCGTCAGCTTGCTGGCGCTGGTAGTCAGCGGTTGTGCCGTCACCAGCCAGCCGATCGATCGCAGTGTCAGTGAACAACGCGCCAAAACCGATCTGCAGAGCATGTACAGGGATCAGGAACCCCTCAGTGGTCCGCTGACCCTGCACGAAGCCATGGCCCGTGCGGTGAAATACAACCTCGAGGGGCGCCTGAAGATCATGGAGGAGGCGCTGTCCAAGCGTCAGCTGGACCTCGCCAGCTTCGACATGCTGCCGCGCATGGCACTCTCGGCCGGTTATGCCGGGCGTAACAATGTCAGCGGTTCCAGTAGCGAAAGCGTGGAGACTCATACCCAGTCCCTGGAACCCTCGACCTCCCAGGACAAGAACCGTCGTGTCGCCGACCTGACCATGGTCTGGAACGTGCTCGACTTCGGCGTCAGTTATATCAGCGCCAAGCAGCAGGGTGACCAGCGCCTGATCGTCCAGGAACGTCGGCGCAAGGTGATCAACACCATCGTCCAGGACGTGCGCTCGGCCTATTGGCGGGCAGTGGCGGCCGAACGCCTGCTCAAGCAGATCGACAGCCTGATGGCGCGGGTCGAGGCGGCGCAGGGCAACAGCCAGAAGATGAGCGAACAGCGCATCGGCGACCCGATCCAGGCCCTGAGTTACCAGCGTTCGCTGATCGAGGCGACCCGCCAGCTGGAAGAACAGCGCAAGGCGCTGTCCCTGGCCAAGACCGAGCTGGCGACCCTGATCAACCTGCCCCTGGGCACCGACCTGACCCTGGCGACGCCGGATGATTACGCGATTCCGGAGCTCAAGGTCGATATGGCCCAGCTGGAACACGAGGCCCTGGCCAGCCGTCCGGAACTGCGCGAGCAGGACTACCAGAGCCGTATCAGCTCCGCCGAAACCCGCAAGGCCATGCTGCGCCTGCTGCCGGGCCTGGAATTCTCGGCCGGTGGTCACTACGACAGCAACTCGTTCCTGGTCAATGACAAGTGGGCGGACTTCGGCGTCAAGGTCACCTGGAACCTGTTCAACGTGATCTCCGCCCCGGCGGCCATCGATGTGGCCAAGGCCGGTGAGGAAGTGGCGACCGCGCGCCGCCAGGCGATGTCGATCGCCGTGCTGGCGCAGCTCTACGTGGCCAACGCCAACTACCGCGAGGCGTTGCGCCAGTTCAAGACCAGCCAGCAACTGTCGAATATCGACGGGCAGATCGTCGGCCAGCTGCGCAACCGTTACCAGGCTGCCGGGCTGGGTGAACTGGACCTGATCCAGGGCGAACTCAACACCCTGCAAGCCGACCTGCGCCGCGACCTGGCCTATGCCGACCTGCGCAACGCCTATGGCCAGATCTTCGCCAGCGCCGGGCTGGATCCGTTGCCGGCGGAAGTCTCGTCGACCAAGGTGGCGTCGATTGCCGGGGCCATGGCGACGCGCGAGTCGCAGTGGGCGGCCGGCAATATCAGCGTGCCTGTGACCCATGCCGAAGGACAGTAACCTGCTGGCGCCGCGGGCAAGTATCAGCCGCGGCCAGCGCGAGGCCCGCAACGGTCATCGCGGCACGGCGATCCTGCTGACCGGCTTGCCGGCGGCGGGCAAGTCGACCGTGGCCCAGGCACTGCAGGCCGCGTTGTTCGAGCGGGGACTGCAATGCCTGGTGCTGGACGGCGACGTCTTGCGTGGCGGTTTGAATCGCGACCTGGGGTTTGCCGAGCGTGATCGCCAGGAGAATATCCGTCGTGCCAGCGAGCTGGCCGGACTGCTGGTGGACAACGGCCAGATCGTGATCCTGGCGATGATCGCGCCCCAGGCCGATCTGCGTGAACTGTTCGCCCGGCGCCTGGGTGAGGATTATCGTGAAGTCTGGTGCAGCGCGTCATTGCAGGTCTGCGAAGGGCGCGATCCGAAAGGGCACTACGCCCGCGCCCGGCGCGGTGAGTTGGCGAGTTTCACTGGGATTTCCGCGCCTTATGACGTGCCGCACGCACCTGATCTGATCCTCGATACCGGGCTTCTTTCGGTGCAGGCCTGCGTCGAGCAACTGCTGGACCACCTGCAGTCATCCGGGGTGATTCCCTGAGCCTGCCGGCCTTTTCCCGTTTGCCTGTGGTGGTGGCTTTGCCGCTGCTGCTGCAGGCCCTTTCTCGTATCGCCGGACCGGCCTGGAAAGCCCACTTCAATGCCGATTACTACGACGGTGACTGGAGTGGCGTCGCGCTGATTTCGGCGGCGGATGCCTTGAGCGAGCTGGCGCCCGGGGCCGGTGCGCCGACCGAGCGCGAGCCCTGGTTGCTGGATGCGACCTGGGCGGCGGCCCTGGACCTACCCCTGGAGATACGTTCGGCGCGGTTGCTGCGCCTGGGGCCGGGCGGGCGGATTCACGAGCATCGCGACTACGACCTGGGTGCGCCGGACGCGGACCGACGACTGCACATTCCCCTGCTCAGCCCGCCGGATGTGGACTTCATGCTCGATGGGCAACGTATTCCGATGCAGGCCGGTGAGTGCTGGTTTCTCGATCTGTCGCGGCCCCACGGCGTCGATAACTGGGGCGAGGACGAGCGGATTCACCTGGTGCTCGATTGTCGTCCCAACCGCTGGCTGGAGCAGCAGATCGCCAATGGCCTGGCGACGACGCCGGCGCCGGGTATCGGCCGGGCCGCCGCGGACTTGGCGCGGTTTCGGACCTTGCTGGAGAACGATCCGGCGTTATGCCAGGCCTTGCAGGTTCTGGAGGACAGCGAAGCCTTTATCGCCCGTACCCTGCAATTGGCGGGCGAGCGCGGCCTGCGCTTCGGCCGTGAAGATATCCGTTCGGCGATGCGCCAGGGCCGCAGCCGCTGGAGCCAGCAATGGATGGCCTGAAGGACTGGCTGCCGATCCGCCTCTGGCAGCAGGCCGGCGAGTGGCGGGTGGACTGGTGCTGGTTCGGTGCGCGCCCGCTCGACCAGCCGTTTTTTCGCGAAGCGGTGGACGACACGCTACGCCTGCCGTTCAACCAGGCATTCCGTCGTGAAACGTCCCTGGCGGCACTCAGCGAGTGGCGTGCCCCGGCAGTGGCCCCGACGGCCTTTATCTACCACGCCTCGCGTTGCGGTTCGACCTTGCTCGGCCAGATGCTGGCGCAACTCGACGAGGCTATCGTCATCTCCGAACCTCCGGCGCTGGATACCCTGTTGCGCGGGACATTCGAGCCGCGAGAGCGACAGGCAGCGTTGCGTGGCCTGCTGGCGGCCTACGGCCAATTGCGGCGTGGTGGTGAACGCAAACTGGTGATCAAGCTCGACGCCTGGAATATCGGTGAGCTGCCGTTGCTGCGCGAATGCTTTCCCGCCACGCCCTGGTTGTTCGTATACCGTGACCCGCTGGAAATCGCCGTGTCCCATTGGCGTCGGGCGGGCATGCACATGGTCCCGGGGATGATCGGCGCCAGTTCGCTGGATACCGCGGGGCAGGACGACTCGCGGGAAGACTATATCGCCCGGCGGCTGGGACGGATTTTCCGGCAGGGGCTGGAGCATTGCCGGGCGTCGGGTGGCGTGCCGGTGAACTACAGCGAATTGCCGGCGGCCATGGACGGGCATCTGGCGGATTTGTTTGCCCTGGATGCCGGGCAGCGACAGCGGGTTTTCGCGTCGGTCGGACAACACGCCAAACAGCCCGCCCAGGTGTTTGTGCCCGACAGCCAGGACAAGCACCGCGAGGCCTCCGCACAGCTCCGGGAGCGGGTGTCAGCCTGGGCCCAGGCGCCCTATGAGGCGCTGGAACGCCTGCGTTGCCCCTGACCTTTCAGGATTTCGACGACAGATCCGCCATGCCCTTGAGCAACTCGATCGGCAACGGGAAGACGATGGTCGAGGTCTTGTCCCCGGCAATCGCCCCCAGTGTCTGCATATAGCGCAGTTGCATGGCGCCCGGCTGGCGTCCGAGCATCTCGGCCGCCTGCATGAGTTTCTCCGAGGCCTGCAATTCACCTTCGGCGTGGATCACCTTGGCCCGCCGTTCACGCTCGGCCTCGGCTTGCCGGGCGATGGCGCGGATCATCGACTCGTTGAGGTCGACGTGCTTGATCTCGACATTCGCCACCTTGATCCCCCAGGCATCGGTCTGCGCATCGAGCACGTGCTGGATATCGGTGTTCAGGCGCTCGCGTTCGGCCAGCAGTTCATCCAGCTCATGCTTGCCCAGCACCGCACGCAAGGTCGTCTGTGCCAGCTGGCTGGTGGCGGCGAGAAAATCCTCGACCTGGATAATCGCCTTCTGCGGGTCGAGCACGCGGAAATACAGCACCGCGTTGACCTTGACCGAGACGTTGTCGCGGGTGATCACATCCTGGGGCGGTATATCCAGCACCACGGTGCGCAGGTCCACCCGGACCATCTGCTGCACCAGCGGGATCAGCAGGATCAGCCCCGGTCCCTTGACCTGCCAGAAGCGCCCGAGCTGGAATACCACCCCACGTTCGTATTCACGCAGGATGCGAAAGGTCGAGGCCGCCAGCATCAGCAGCAGGAGCACCAGCAGCGCCCCGGAACCCAGTTGCAGGACCATGATCAATCTCCTCGCCTTGGCGGGTCGTCAGCGGCTTGCACTTCCAGCAGCAGGCCCTTGCGCGCGATCACCCGCACCCGTTGTCCGGGCTGCAGCGGTGTCGGGCTCAGTACCTGCCAGTTTTCCCCTTGCAGCTGGACCCAGCCGCCATAGACCCGGCCGTGATGGACATCGCCGGTTTGCAGCGCTGTGATGCAGGTGAGGCTGCCTTCCAGGCCGGCGTCGCCACTGACCACCTGGCGCTGGCGCGCCTTCACGGCCGCGGCGATCAGCGCCACCAGCAACAGGGCAGCGCTTATCGCCAGCAGAATGATCCAGGGCAGGGGAATCGCGTAGCCGGGCCATTGGCTGTCGATCAGGATCAGCAGCCCGACCACGAACGTGACAAGACCGCCGAAACCGATCAGGCCGAAGGTCGGCAGAAAGGTCTCGGCCAGCATGAATGCGATACCCAGGAGGATCAGCGCCACACTGGGGTGGATGGTCATGCTCACAGGTGTGCTCCGCGAGTTCGTCACCCCCTCTTGAAGTCTAGTCGAGGGGCGGCGGCCGCGTTTAGCGCCAAGTCGACTATCCAGGCCCGGCGATAGCGATAACGGTGCTTGAGCCGGGCCGACGACTGGCGCCGTACTGCCTAGACTCATACCCATGGATTGCCGTAGACCCATCGCCCCGGGGCATTCTGCGGGGCTCGGAGGTGCATCATGCGTATGGCCAAGACCGTGCAGAGCAGCCTGGAAAAGGCGAGCTGCGAATTCGATATCATCCATCACCCGCATTCGGCCAGCAGCCTGGAGACCGCCCGCCTGGCGGGGATTCCGGCGGAACGCATGGCCAAGTCGGTGATCCTCGACGACCAGCATGGGCATTACCTGATGGCCGTCTTGCCCGCCAGCCGGCACCTGGACCTGAGCAAGGTGCGGGGCGCCTCGACCTGGCAGATCACCCGGGAAAGCACCCTGGCGTATCTGTTCCAGGACTGCGAGCGCGGCGCCGTGCCGGCCCTGGGCGAATCCTATGGCCTGCGCATGGTGGTCGACCCGCTGCTGACCCGCGAGAAGGACATCTACCTGGAAGCCGGTAACCACCACAACCTGGTGCATATGGAAATGGGCGAGTACCTGCGCATGGTGCCCCATGCCGAAGTGTGCGAGGTCTGCCACTGAACCTTTGACCCGCCCGCGCCCTCCATTGCAGGACAACTGAGCATTCCCACGCCCTGCGTGGGCATGCTGCCCGTGACGCTCTGCGCCACCCGAGCGGACGCGGAGCGTCCAGAGAGGCGTTACCACGCAGAGCGTGGGAACGATCCCGGCACCGATATTTCACTGATCACCGGAGAATCCAATGGAATCACCTACCCACAGCCTGCCGTCCCTGTTCAAGCAACTGGGCCTGCCCAACGATGCGAAGAGCATCGACCAGTTCGTCGCCGCCCACTCGCCGCTCAAGCCGGAGCTGCACCTGGCCGACGCGTTTTTCTGGAGCAAGAGCCAGGCGGATTTCCTGCGCAGCGAAGTGCTCGAGGATGCGGACTGGGCCGAAGTGGTGGACCAGCTGGATGTGTTGTTGCGCAAGGGGAGGCAGGGCTGAGATCAAGCCCCCCATGAGCTACGCTCAACCCAACGGTCATGGTTCCTCTGTGCCTGACCGAACCGACAAGAACAAATTGTTTCAAGACTTGACGAAATCCTGGTCGATACGCGATATTGATAGTTAGCAAACTAACATTGTGCGAATCCTCTTGTGTCCAAGCATCTCGAACAGCTCCAGCAGAGCATCAGTACCGGCATGGTGCTCGCGTCGCGTCATTGGCGGCGGGCCTGCCAGACCACGCTGGCCAACTATGGCATCTCCGAAGCCTGCGCCATGCCGTTGCTGATCATCGGGCGCATGGGGCCGGGGGTGCGCCAGGTCACGGTGGCCCAGGTCGCCGGGATGGAGAGCCCGTCGCTGGTGCGCCTGCTCGATCAGTTGTGCAATGCCGGCTATGTGCAGCGTACCGAGGACGCCAGTGATCGCCGCGCCAAGACCCTGGGCCTGACCGAAACCGGCCATGGCCTGTTCCACGACATCGAAACCCAGTTGGTGCGCTTGCGCCGCGAGGTGCTGGAAGGTATCGCGCCGGCCGACCTGGAAGCAGCACTGCGGGTGATCCGCGCCTTCGAGGCCGCCGGGCAGGCATCGGGAGTAGCCGATTCTTGAACGGTTTCTGGACAGGCATGCCGCCGGCCCGCGACTGGTTCTATGGCGTGCGCACTTTCGCGGCCTCGATGATCGCGTTGTATATCGCGCTGCTGATGGAGCTGCCGCGTCCCTACTGGGCGATGGCGACCGTGTACATCGTGTCCAGTCCCTTTGTCGGCCCCACCAGTTCCAAGGCGCTGTATCGGGCGGTTGGCACCTTCCTCGGTGCTTCGGCGGCGGTGCTGTTCGTGCCGCTGTTCGTCCAGACACCGTTCCTGCTGGTGGTGGCGGTGGCGCTGTGGACCGGCATCCTGCTGTTTCTCTCGCTGCACTTGCGGACCGCCAACAGCTACGCGCTGATGCTGGCCGGCTACACCATGCCGATGATCGCCCTGCCGGTGGTGGACAATCCGCTGAACGTGTTCGATATCGCCGTGTCGCGGACCGAGGAAATCTTTCTCGGCATCGCCGTCGCCGCAGTGGTCGGCAGTATGTTCTGGCCCCGGCGCCTGGCGCCGGTGTTTATCGATGCGGCGGGCAAGTGGTTCGCCGATGCCTCGACCTACAGCTTGCGGTTCCTCTCGCGCAATGTGCAGGCCGATGAAGTCAGCGGCCTGCGTTCGGCGATGGTGGCGACCTTCAACAGTCTCGAACTGATGATCGGCCAGTTGCCCCACGAAGGTGCCCGGCCCCAGACCGTGCGCAACACCAAGGAGCTGCGTGGACGGATGATTCACCTGCTGCCGGTGGTCGACGCCCTGGACGACGCCTTGTATGCCATGGCGCGGCGCACGCCGGAGCTGGTGGAGCGCTTCGAGCCGTTGCTCGTCGCCACCCGCGAATGGCTGGAAAGCACCGCCGGGGAAGCGCCGGTCGAGCGCTGGCAGGCCCTGCGCGAGCAGGTCGACAGCCTGCAGCCGAGCCCGGTCGAGCTGGATGAGCTGGATGAGCGCCGCCAGTTGCTGTTCTCCAACGCCCTCTATCGCCTGGGGGAATGGATCGACCTGTGGCAGGACCTGCGCAGCCTGCAATACGCCATCCAGTGCGAAAGCCAGGACAACTGGCGCGCGGTCTACCGCCATTGGCGCCTGAGCCGCCTGACCCCCTTTCTCGACCGTGGCCTGATGCTGTATTCAGCGGGCTCCACGGTCCTGGCGATCATTGTCGCTTCGGTGCTGTGGATCCTGCTCGGCTGGACCGACGGCGCCAGCGCGGTGATCCTCGCGGCGGTGGCCTGCAGCTTTTTCGCGGCGATGGACGACCCGGCGCCGCAGATCTACCGGTTCTTTTTCTGGACCGCGATGTCGGTGATCTTCGCCAGCCTCTACCTGTTCGTGGTACTGCCCAACCTGCATGATTTCCCGATGCTGGTGCTGGCGTTCGCCGTGCCGTTCATCTGCGTCGGCACCCTTACCGTGCAGCCGCGCTTCTACCTGGGCACCTTGCTGACCATCGTCAACACCTCGTCCTTCATCAGCATTTCGGGCGCCTATGACGCCGACTTCCTGAACTTCACCAACGCCAACCTGGCCGGCCCCGTGGGCCTGTTGTTCGCCTTTATCTGGACCCTGGTGGCACGGCCTTTCGGCGCCGAGCTGGCGGCCAAGCGCCTGACCCGTTTCAGCTGGCGCGACATCGTCAGCCTGACCGAGCCGGCGACCCTGGCCGAGCACCGGCACATGGGCGCGCAAATGCTCGACCGCCTGATGCAGCACCTGCCGCGCCTGGCCATGACCGGCCAGGATACCGGCGCGGCGCTGCGCGAGTTGCGGGTCGCGCTGAACCTGCTCGACCTGCTGGCCTATACCCCGCGCGTGCTGGGGGTGGCCAACGTGTTGCTCAAGCAGGTGGTGGAAGAGGTCGGCGCTTACTTCCGCGCCTGCCTCAAGGCCCGCGAGCGGCTGCCGGCCCCGGCACCCTTGCTGATGACCCTGGACCGCACGCGCCGGGCCCTCGGCTCCCAGGGCCTGGACGACGGCGAAACCCGCCTGCATCTGCTGCACGCCTTGAGCGGCCTGCGTCTGGCGCTGTTGCCCGGGGTCGAGTTCGTCGACCTGGGCGAGCAGCCGGAGAGCGTGCCGTATGGGATCAACGGAGTGCCTTTATGATCGGTGACGTGGATATCAGCGGGGTGTTCCTGCCCACGCTGCTGGTGCTGATGGGGATTACCTACGCGCTGTACCTGGTGGTGCACGGGCTGTTGACGCGCTTCCACTTCTATCGCCTGGTCTGGCACCGGGCATTGTTCAACGTCGGTCTCTACGCTTTGCTGCTGGGCGTTGTGGATTCGTTCAGTCGATACCTGATGACATGAAAAAACCTATCTTGACCATTGGCCGTGTGGTCCTGACCTTGCTGGTGGTGATCTTCGCCTGCCTCGTGGTCTGGCGCATGGTGATGTACTACATGTTCGCGCCCTGGACCCGGGACGGGCATATCCGTGCCGATATCGTGCAGATCGCCCCGGACGTGTCCGGGCTGATCCAGCAGGTGCAGGTGCGTGACAACCAGTTGGTCAGTCGCGGCCAGGTGCTGTTCAGCATCGACCAGGACCGCTTCAAGCTGGCGCTGCGCCAGGCCAGGGCCGCCGTGGCCGATCGCCAGGAAACCCTGGCCCAGGCCCAGCGCGAGAACAAGCGCAACCGTGGCCTGGGTAACCTGGTGGCCGGCGAGCAGCTGGAGGAAAGCCAGTCGAAAGTCGCCCGTGCCGAGTCGGCCCTGGCCGAGGCCCAGGTGACGGTGGACGCCGCGCAACTGAACCTCGACCGGTCGGTGATCCGCAGCCCGGTGGACGGCTATGTCAACGACCGTGCGCCGCGTGAGCAGGAATTCGTCACGGCGGGCCGGCCGGTGCTGTCGGTGGTGGACAGCGGCTCGTTCCATATCGACGGTTATTTCGAAGAGACCAAGCTCGACGGTATCCATGTCGGCCAGAGCGTGGATATCCGCGTGATTGGCGACAAGGCCCGCCTGCGTGGCCGGGTGGAAAGCATCGTCGCCGGGATCGAGGACCGTGACCGTACCAGCGGCTTGAACCTGTTGCCCAACGTCAACCCGGCCTTCAGCTGGGTGCGCCTGGCCCAGCGGATTCCGGTGCGGATCGCCTTTATCGACGTACCGGAAGATTTCCGCATGATCGCCGGGCGCACGGCGACCGTTTCGATCATCGATGACGCCGGGGACGTCGCGAAGAAAGAGGCCGCGAAATGAAACCGCTGGTGAAAGTCACCACGTTCGGCCTTGGCCTGTTGCTGTCGGCCTGTTCCATGGTCGGCCCGGATTACCAGCTGCCGGGCGACTCGGCCATGCAGCGCAAGGACCTGCAGGGCGAGTTCGCC
Organism: Pseudomonas sp. Ost2; assembly: GCF_018326065.1. NCBI lineage: Bacteria > Pseudomonadati > Pseudomonadota > Gammaproteobacteria > Pseudomonadales > Pseudomonadaceae > Pseudomonas > Pseudomonas sp. Ost2. Next base: position 172,626 of record NZ_AP021904.1, read on the forward strand.
GGCAGTGGCGACAATGTCGTCTCGGCGCCGGTCCCGACTGACTGGTGGCGGCTGTACCAGGACCCGCGCCTGGATGAACTGGTGCGCCAGGCACTGGCTTCCAACACCGACCTGCGGGTCGCGGCGGCAAGCCTCTCGCGGGCCCGGGCCCAGGTGGACGAGGCCGAGGCGGCCGGTGGCTTCAGTGCCGGGGTGAAGGCTGGCGCGCAACGCTTGCAGGAGTCCGGCCAGGCGTTCCTGCTGCCGGAAAAGGTGCCGGTGGCGAATGTCGGGGATATTTCGCTTTCCGCGTCCTATCAGTTCGACCTGTGGGGCACCTTGCAGCGCGGCATCGAGGCGGCCAAGGCCAACGCCGACGCGACCCAGGCGGCGGCCGATGTCGCCCGTATCACCCTGGTGGCGGATGTGGTGCGCTCCTACACCCAGGTCTGCGCCGCCAACGAGGAGCGCGAAATCGCCGAGCAGTCCCTCGACCTGCAATCCCAGAGCACCGAGCTGACCAAGCGCCTGCGCGACGCCGGGCGTGGCGATGAAACCCAGGTCACCCGTTCCCAGACCCAGTTCAAATCCCTGCGTGCCGAGTTGCCGCGCTATACGGCGGCGCGCCAGGCCGGGTTGTACCGTCTGTCGATGTTGCTGGCCAAGCCGCTGGATCAACTGCCCGCCGGGGTGGCCGATTGCGCCGCGCTGCCGCATATCGCCCAGTTGCTGCCGGTAGGCGACGGTGCCGAGCTGCTCAAGCGCCGTCCGGATATCCGCCAGGCCGAGCGCCGGTTGGCGGCGGCGACGGCCGGCATCGGTGTCGCCACGGGCGAGCTGTACCCGAATATCAGCATCGGCGCGACGGTCGGTACGGTCGGCTTCCTCAAGGACCTGGGCGATCCGTCGACCAACCGCTGGGGCTTCGGCCCGGCGATCAGCTGGACCGTGCCGACCAACGGTGCGCGGGCGCGGATCCGTGAAGCCGAGGCCACCACCCAGGGTGTCCTGGCGCACTTCGACGGCGTGGTGCTCAACGCGATTCGCGAGACCCAGACCAGCCTGGCCCAGTACACCGCGCAGCTCGACCGCCGCGATGCCCTGGCCGATGCCGAACAGTCGGCCAGCCTCGCGGCGGACCAGACGCACCGCTTCTTCAAGGCCGGTCGCGCCTCGTTCCTCGCCGACCTGCAAGCCACCCGCACCTACACCGACGTGCGTGCCCAACTGGCCTCGGCCAACACCCAGGTGGCGATGAGTCAGATCGATCTGTTCCTGGCGCTGGGCGGTGGTTGGGAAAGCACTTCCGGAGCTGCTGGCAAATAACGCTGGAGGGGGGCGCTCGCACCGTATAATCGGCGTTTGCCCAGCCTCTGCGAGTAAGTCACGACACCATGGATTCCAATACGCTCACAATCATCTGTACCGTCTTCGGCATCATCGCTTCCGGGGTTCTTGCCTGGGCTGTCTATGCCATCCAGAAACGTGATAGTGAAATGAAGGAGGCGATCTCGGCGTTGGACAGCCAGAGGATCGAACAGGGCCTGGAACTCCAGAAAATGATCTCCTTGCGCACCGCATTGCTGAGAGATCAGCAGGATATGCAGACCAGGATGCTCGACCTGCAGGAATGGTTGGCTCATCACATCAAGGAGCAGGTGGAGGACCTGCTGATGACCGAGCGCCACCCCGGGTTTTTTGTTTCCAGCAATGCGGTGAACCTGCCCCTGCCAGCCCCCTCCGTCTCATCGGACACTCCCCGCTTGGGTGAGCTGCGTTTCGATTCGCCGGCAATCGCCGCCGGCCAGACGCTCGGAGTTCTGTTCCGGGTCGACGATGACGGGCTCAACTTCCCGGTTCCTCACGGTGTCACAGTCCGGTTGGGGAAGCAGGTGATTTCGGTTGAAAAAACGTCCGCCAAATACATGCACTGCCAGGTGCCGATCCCCGCCGATGGCGGTCATGACCATGAGCTGGAGTTTGTCATGACGGACATGGCGAACAATCGGCACACCCAGAGAATTGCCATTCCCGTATGTGCATGAGCCTACTCCTTGGCGGATCGCAGAACTTCGGACGAACGTGCTCGGGTCGTCCGTCGAAACCCTGAGTCCGTTGCTATGCTCTGAACTATCGGCTGGCCGTCGTTGGTTCGGGGCTTCGGGTGAATCCTCACGCGCGGTCGGCGTGGCTTGATGGGGATTCTAATAATGAAAAACCCTTATGCTCCCGGCTTCTGGTGTGCGGTGGTGGCCCTGGTGCTGCTCTCGGCGACGTATTTCTACGGCGTGATGCTCGCCCATCAGATCGACAAGGCGCTGGTGTTCCTCGACAGCGCCAGTGCCCTGATCGCAGTGATGTCCATCGTGGTGGTGGCCTGGGCCAGCTACCAGAGCCAGCAGGTGAAGAAGCGCCAGCTCTCCCAGAGCAAGACCCTGGTCCTGGTCTGGGACACCAAGGTCGCCCTGCGCCGCGTCGAAACCGTGTTCGACCGCTATTTCTGGGGCAGCTACTGGCAACCGGGCCGGACCTTCCAGGAAGTCATGGGCGAACTGACCGGCACGCCCCTGGAAAAAAGCCTCGAAACCCTCAAGAGCCAATGCCTGAAGCTCGACCGCGAGGTGGCCCACGAAGAGCGCCACTGGCTGAGCAACGCCCGCGAGCTGGCGGACGTCGCCATCGCCATGGCCCGCGAGCGTTATCAGCTGGACGTCTGCGACCCGCGCAACGACTCGCCGGATGGCGTGGTGATCAACCGTGATTTCGAGGTGCTGGTGTACACCTGGACGGCGCGACTGAAGACCTTCGACCATCAGCTGGACGAGATGGAGCTGCAGTATTCGTGAGTTGCCGGGCCTGACCCGAACTTAATGCCGACCCTGACGTCAATGCAATGCAACCCGGTGGTCTTGCCGGGTGCCCGCGCGCGTTCTTCCTGTGCATTTTGCTGCCTTCGTCACATGCCGATACCGGGGTGACAGGTGCGCCCGTCTTCGTGCAAATGCTACTCTTCGTCCTTTCGGGCGCCGTCGAGCCGAACCCGACCAAGGGTTCAGGGAAGACCAGCATTTTCAACACAACGGACATTGATCGGGTCAATTCATGAATAAATCAGCAGGCGTATTGTTGGGGTTTGTCGTGGTGGTGGGTGCCGTGAGCACCGCCGGCGCGTGGTACACCGGCAATCAGCTGGAAGGGGTGTTGAACACTTCGATCCAGGAAGCCAACGCACAATTGAAGACGGCCCTGAGCAGTGGTGGCGGCAACGCGAGCATCGAGCTGGTGTCGCTGGACCGCAACCTGTTTACCAGCACCGCGCATTACCGGCTCAAGCTGCAGAACCTGCAGCTCGGTGAAGATAACAAGGACGTCGACCTGCTGTTCGTCGACCATATCGAGCACGGGCCATTGCCGTTGTCGCGCCTGAAGGCGTTGAAGCTGACGCCGGTGATGGTCAACAGCAACTACGAGCTGGAAAAGAACGACGTGACTGCCAAGTGGTTCGACGCCGCCAAGGGCGCCGCGCCGCTCAAGGGCGTGGTTGCGCTGGGCTACAACAACTCGATCGACGGCAACGTCGAGTTGATCCCGCTGGACTTCGCGCCGGACGACAAGAGCTCGGTGAAATTTTCCGGGCTGAACCTGAACCTCACCGGCAGCGACCGTGGGGCGAAGATCAAGCTCAACGGCTACATGGACAGCCTGAAGATTGCCGCCCAGTCCGCCGAGGACGGGCCGGTATCGGTCGAGCTGGGTGGCCTGACCCTGGTCAGCGACCTGGCCAAGAGCGACTTCGGCTTCTACCTGGGCGGCAACACCCTGGAACTGAGCAACGCCAAGGTGACCTACGGTCTGACCCCGGCAACAGTGACGGTCAAGGACTTCGAGCAGAAGGACTCCCTGGACGCGACCGGCAATATCCTCGCCGGACGCCTGGCCTACACCGTCGGCGATATCGGCTACAACGGCAAATCGGTGGGCAGCGCGCAGATGAGCCTGGCCGCGAAGAACCTCGATATCCCGGCGGTGCGCTCCCTGACCCAGATCTACCAGAGCGAGCTGCAGGCCATGCAGCAAGCGGCCGCGCAGGGTGAGGAAACCCCGGCGGTGCCGGAGCTGACCGCCGAGCAGCAACTCAAGGCCCAGGCCGACATCCGCCAGCTGCTGGCCGGCAAGCCGCAGATCGCCGTGGAAAACCTGTCGTTCAAGACCGCCAATGGCGAAAGCCGTTTCAGCCTGTTGCTGGACCTGACCAACCCGTCGTCCACCCAGTTGCCGCCGCTGGAACTGGGCAAGCAACTGATCGCGCAACTGGACGCCAAGCTGTCGCTGTCCAAGCCGATGATCGCCGATCTTGCCGGCGTGCAGGCGCAGGTCGAGGGCCAGACCGATCCGAAGGCCATCGCCCAGTACGCGTCGATGAGCAGCGAAATGGCCGGTACCATGGCGGTATCTACCGAGATGGCGACCATCGAGGGCACGGATATCGTCTCCAAGCTGCACTACGCCGCCGGCCAGGTGGATTTCAACGGGCAGAAGATGCCGGTGGAAGACTTCATCGCGCTGATGATGTCCAAGGTCGGTGGCCTGAGCGGCGCCGAAGCCGCCGAGTAAGCACCCGCCATGTGCGAGCGGGCTTGTCGGGACGCCGCACCGCCGCGAAGCTTTTAGCGGCCTGAAGGGGCTTTTCGTGAGTAAGCCCGGCTGCGGGTAGCCGGGCTTACTTCGTTTCTGACGTGACGCTTTCCAGCCGATAGCCGTAACCGTATACGGTCTGCAATTGCCAGCCGCGCTCGGCGGTCAGCCCGAGCTTGTTGCGCAGGCGATAGATATGGGTGTCGAGGGGCCGCGAGGAAAGCACTTCCTCGTGGGGCCAGAAGCGCTCGTAGAGGTACTCGCGCGACAGCGGCCGGCCGAGGTTGGCGAACAGGCAACGAGCCAGGCGGTACTCGCGCTCCGTCAGGCCGATGGGCTGGCCGTCGCGGCTGACGAGCAGTTCCGCATCGTCGAAGCTCAGGTCATTGAAGGTCGCGGTTTCGCCGCCGGCGTTGCGCTGCACGCCATGCCGGCGCAGCACCGCGTTGATCCGCGCCTTGAGTTCATTGGCGCGAAACGGCTTGCTCACATAATCGTCGGCACCGCTGCCCAGGGCCAGGACGATATCGTTCTCGGCGTCGCGACTGGTGAGCATGATGGCCGGTGGCGGGGCTTCCATGTGCTCGCGGGTCCAGCGCAGGAGCGCCAGGCCACTGAGGTCCGGCAACTGCCAGTCGAGGATCAGCAGGTCGAAGGTTTCGCGACGCAACCGGCGCAGCAGGTCCTCGCCGCGCTCGAAGCTATGCACGGTCCAGGGCGGTTCGCCCGCCTGGGACATTTGCCCCAGGGTCTGCTCGAGCCGACGCAGCTCGGCGGGTTCGTCGTCGAGTATGGCGACACGCATGGCCTCGTCCTTTCTCCTTGCCTGATGAGCTCGATTCTGACGGATCGGTGCCGGCAAAATCTGAACAATTCTGGCGAATCCCTCAAGCGTCGGCGCCGGCTGGTTAGGCTTGATATCAAATTGCCGGTGCCTGCTGTGCGGGGCTCAAGTCGCCTGATTGCAGGGTACCGGTTCGCTGGTACAAGGAGAAGGAACAATGGGCAGTCCCTTTCGCGTCATGCGCTGGCAACCCTGGACAGTCGTGTCGCTGATCACCGGGCTGGTTTTGTGCCTGGGGCTCGGTTTCACCGTCGGCATGTGCTACTCGATCCCGCGTACGACGGCTATCGTCTCCATGCGCCTGTCCCTGCCCGTGGCCGGCGATCTGGTCATGCCCGCCGAATGGCCGGGCTCGCGCAGCCTGGAGCTGGCGCAGTGGATCAAGGAACAGGCGGTGCGGCAGGAGCAGCAGCGTTGGATATTCTGAAGCCGGCAATTCTGAACAATTCTTGCAGATTGTCCGCCAAGGACGGATTTGCCCATAGAGTAGGCCCAGTAGCACAGGGGCACTTTGGAGCAAGTCCGACCCACGGAGGGGTAGCGATTCGGATCCACACGAATCGTTGTCGAGGGAAGGTTGGGATGCCTTCCCTTGGCCATTTTTTCCGTGGCACTCCTTTCATATCAAGACATACAGTGTGGTCCGGTGGCCGCGGGGCGCTGTGGCATGATTGAGAAACCTGGCTCAGTGCCGTAGTCCTTATCCCTGCTCCCTGTCCGAGCGACCGAGCCGATGACCGAGTTTGCCTCTTCTTCCTTTTCCCTGCTTCGCAGCCCGTTGTTTCGAAGCGGCCTGTTTCAACGCATCGTTCCCTGGCTGATCGGTGTCGTTGTCGGCCTGCCTGGCCTTGGCGTATCGGCGGCGCCCGCGCTGTCCCGCGCGCCCTATCTCGATCGTGAACAGCAATGCCGTCCGCAACCGTTGCCGGCGGTCGTCCTGCACCTGGCCGGCGAGGCCTGGAAGCTCGATGCCAGGGGGCAGGAGAGCCGCCTGGAAGAGGGCATGCGCGTGGATGAGCAGGAGGCCGTGCGAACGGCGGCCGATGCCTTTGTCAGCCTCGGCCTGGGGGATGGCTCGCGGATCGTCCTGCCGTCCAACTCCCAGGTACGCCTGCAACTGGATGAAGTGCTGGCGGTGCCCCAGGTGATCCTGGAGCAGGGGCAGGTCGAGTCCTACGTGATCAAGCGCGCCAGTGATCACGACCGCTTCCGGATCCAGACCCCGGTGGGTGTGCTCGGTGTGCGCGGTACGCATTTCCGCACCCGTGGCGAAGACGGCCAGGTGCTGGTCGAAGTGCTGGACGGCCAGGTCGCGGTCAGGCGTATCCCCGCCCAGGCGGAGCCGGGCAAGGTCGGGGCGAAGCGCCTGGCGGTGGCCGAGGCCGCGGTACCGGTGAATGCCCGGCAGGGCCTGAAGATCCGCGGCAGCGGCGAGCTGAAACCCACCGACCTGCTACCGGCGCCGCGCCTGCTGGGCCAGGACGGCCAACGGGGCGACAAGCCGGTCTGGCAACTGTTTCTCCAGCCGCTGGAGGGGGCCCGGCGCTATCGCGCGCAGGTCGCCACCGATGTCGGCTTCCTCGATATCAAGCAGGAAGGTTTTTCCAGCACGCCGCAGATCCAGTTCAGCGACTTGCAGGCGGCCTTCTACCACGTGCGGCTGTCGGCATTCGACGAACAGGGACTTGAGGGCCAGACTGGGGTCTACGATATCTACTACTGGCCCAGGACGTTGCATGCCCAATAGCCGCGGTGTTTCACCTTCATGAGCGTTTCGCCTCCATGAGGTTCTGGCGGCGGCGCGAGGCACGCGAACCGACGCAGGCGCAACGGCTGTTCCGTGGTCTGCTGCGTGAATGGCTGCTGGTGGGATTGCTGTTGCTGCCGCTGACCGCCGTGCTGTCCCTGAACCAGAATCTGGCGTTCAGTCATTTTCTCTATGATCGCCTGAGCCGGTTGAATCCGCTGCCGGTCGATCCGCGCATCCTGCTGGTCACCATCGATGACCGCAGTCTCGAGGCCCTCGGCCGTTGGCCCTGGCCCCGCGACGTGCATGCCCGATTGCTGGATCGCCTGGCCGCGGCGCAGCCCCGGGGCGTGCTGTTCGATGTGATCTTCAGTGAACCGGAACGTCCCGGCGATGGCGATGAACACCTGGCCGAGGCCCTGTGTCGCGCCGGTAACGTGGTCCTGCCGCTGTTGCGCGAAGGTGTGCCGCGGTTTGCCACGCCGTTGCGGGAAATCGAGCCGATCGAGCCGTTGCGGCGCTGTGCCCGGGCCGTCGGCCATATCAACGTCGAGGCGGATAACGACGGCGTGGTGCGCGGGCTTTTCCTGCGCGAGGGCCCGGCCGGGCAAACCCGTGAGCAACTGGCCTGGCTGGCGTACCAGATGGCGCTGCCGGCGGACGGGCAACCCGCGATGCCGGGTGCCGGGGACGGGGACCTTGCCGAAGCCCGGGACTGGCAACGCCGCAACGCCATCCTGCTGCCCTTTGTCGCCGGTGCCGGCGGCTTTCCCAGCGTGCCCTATATCAGCGTCCTGCGCGGTGAGGTGCCGCCGCAGTTGTTGCGTGACCGGTTGATCCTGGTCGGTGCCACCGCGCCGGGCCTGGGCGACCGTTATGTCACGCCGGTCTCCGAGCAGGCCGGGACCACCGCCGGGGTGGAGATCCAGGCCAACCTGCTCAACGGCCTGTTGCAACAGCGCAGTATTGTCGCGTTGTCACCGTTGCCGAGCCTGCTGCTGTCCGTCTCGACGGTGGCCCTGTTGCTGGGCGGCCTGTTGCTGCGCGCGCGGCATGCCCTGTGGCTGACGCTCGCCGGCATGATTGCGCTGCTGGCCGGCGCCTGGGGCCTGCTGCGCCTTGGCCTGTGGTGGTCGCCGGCGGCGAGCCTGAGCGGCTTTCTGCTGGCCTACCTGATCTGGAGCTGGCGGCGCCTGAGCGCGGTGCTGGCCTACTTCGGCTGGGAGCTGGCCCGGTTGAACGACGAGCCCAGGGTGCTGCCCGAGCGTCGCCGGCCGATCGTCCCCGGCGGCGATGTCCTGCAAGGTCGTATCGCCGCCCTGGAACAGGCCCTCGGGCGCACTCGCGATACCCGGCGATTCATGGCCGATGGCCTGGAGTGCCTGCCTGTCGCCACGCTGATAACCGACACTCAAGGCCAGGTGCTGCTCGCCAATCGCAGCGCCCGCGAACTGCTGGGCGCGACGCTGGTGGGCGAGAACTGGCTCGAGGTGCTGGCGCGCCTGGGCTTTCCCGACCTGCACGGGGGCGCACGCCCGGCATTGTCCGCACTGACCCGCCAGGAGTTTCGCGACAGCCGCCAGCGCACCCTGCGCCTGGACCTCGCACCGCTGCTGTCGGCGGAAGATGAAGTCGCCGTCGGCTGGCTGTTCAGCCTTGCGGACCTGAGCCAGGAGCGCGAAGCCGAGCAGCAGCGGGCGGCCTTGTTGCGCTTTCTGTCCCATGACCTGCGCGCGCCGCATTCGGCGATCCTGGCGCTGCTGGATGTGCAGCGCGAGCAACACGAGGATGCGCCGCTGCATCGGCAGATCGAACAACAGGTCCGCCGGGCCCTGGGCCTGACCGAGGCGTTTGTGCACCTGGCCAAGGCCGAGTCGGAGGCCTACCGGTTCCAGCCGGTGCTGTTCGCCATGCTGGTACTGGATGCCTTCGACCAGGTGGCGCCATTGGCGCAGCTCAAGGGCATCGCACTGCGTCATGAGCTCGACGAGGCCGATGAAAGCCTGGTCCGCGCCGATGCCGCGCTGCTGACCCGGGCGCTGTTCAACCTGCTGGAAAATGCCATCAAGTACAGCCCTTCCGGCACCTGCGTCAGCCTCGCCGTGACGGTGGCGGACAACCGGCTGGCCTGCCGCATCAGCGACCAGGGCCGAGGCATCGACGCTGTCGAGCTGCCGCGACTTTTCGACCCCTACACGCGTTTTGCCTCGGCCCACGACAGCGAAGGGCTGGGCCTGGGGCTGGCGATGGTGAAGGCCGTGATCGACCGGCATGGCGGCCTGATCCGCTGCCAGAGTGTCGTTGGCCAGGGTACGACGTTCATCCTCGAATTGGCGGTTCTGCACGAGTGACCCGGCAATCATCCTCGTCGGTGCCCGGCGAAATCTGAATAATTATTGCATGTTGTTTTTTGGTCTAACCTTGCGTGAAAGACTCTTGATCAGATAGCCAATGCGCATCATCCAAGAACGGCTTTCTGGACGCGACGGGCTTTAGTTGCCACGTAAGGAAGTTGACGAGATGCCGCGTACCGCGATTGCTTTTGCTCGTGTTGATCTTCGCCTGCTCATTCAGATGGCCTTGTGCGGCCAGCTGTTCTGGAGTGGCCTGGCCTGCGCCGACGCGTCCTACGACCAACTGATCCGCCAGGCCCGGAACGGTGACTATGCCCCCGCACTGAGCCAACTGCGCCAGCTGCCTGCCGGGCAACAGACCACCGGCCAGGTCAGCGACCACTTGCAGATTGCGGGCTGGGCGGGCCTGGACAGCGAGGTGGTGACGGTCTACGAGTCCAGTGGCGCGCACCGTACGCTGCCGGTTCCGGCCCTGACAGCCACGGCAAGGGCGTATCGCAACCTCAAGCGCTGGGATGACGCCGAACGCGTGTATCGCCTGGCGCTGACCCGTGAACCGCAGAGCCTCGATGCGCAACTGGGCCTGGCCGTGACCCAGGCCGATGGCGGTGACCCGCAAGAGGCCGTGCGCCGTGCCCGCGAGCTGGTGGCCCGGCAGCCCGATGATCCTTCGCGGCGCCTGGCATTGGGCTACGCGCTGACCCGGGCGGGCGACCGTTATGGCGCGTTGTTCGAGTACGACCAGGCGTTTCTCCGGGCATCGGACAACCCCGAGGTGGCTCGCGAATACCTCTTTGCCCTCGAACGTGCGCGCCTGCCCGAGCCGGCATTGCGCCTGGCCCGCAACCATCCGCAACTGATCGGGCCGCTGCCCGTGGCGCGCCTCGAAGGCGAGCTGGCGGCCGAGCGCGTGCGTCTGGCGGAGTTCGCCTCGCGCAGTGAACGCGAGCGTTTCGTCGTCGCCGACCGGGCGCTGGCCGACTATGAGCAACTGCTCGCCAATTGGGCCTCCAATCCCGATGCGCGCGATGACGTGGTGCGCTGGCGCATCGACCGTATGGGCGCGCTCAAGGCCCGGGCGCGCAGTGCCGAGGTGCTGGTCGAATACCAGAAACTGATCGATGAAGGCGTGACGATCCCGACCTATGCCCTGCGCTGGGTGGCGGCGTCCTACCTCGATGTGCGCCAGCCCGAGACGGCCACGCAACTGTATCGCCAGGTGCTGTCGGCGCCGGACGCGGACCCCGCCGACCGGGTCGATGACACCACGGCCCTGTTCTATGCCCTGCTCGAAAGCGACAAGCCGCAAGAAGCCCGTGAAGTGGCGCAGACGCTGGCAAAAAACGAGTCGCCCCGCGTCGAACTCAAGGGGTTGCCCATCGGCAACCCCAGCGATTCGTGGATGGATGCCCAGCAATTGAATGCCCAGGTCGGGCTCTACGACAACGCCGTGCCGGACAGCGAGCAAGGCCTGGAGGCATTGTTCGAGCAGGTGCCGGGCAACATCGGGCTGCGCGTGGCCATGGCGCAGATGTACCTGGCCCGTGACTGGCCGCGTCGCGCCGAATACCTGAACAAGGAAACCGAAGCCCTGGCCCCCAGGGACCGCGGACTGGAAGTGGCCCAGGGCTACACGGCGCTCGATCTGCAGGAGTGGCGCCAGCTCGATGCGCTGACCGACGACCTGGTCGAACGCTTTCCGGAAAACCGCCAGGTACAGCGCCTGCAACGCCTGCGCGACGTCCATGACATGGCTGAGCTGCGGGTCGAGGCCTATACCGGCAAGAGCTTCGGCGGTGGCTCGGACAGCGAGCCCGGGGCGGTCACCGGTAGCCGTGACTACGGTCTCGAGACGGTGCTGTACAGCCCGCCGATCAATGAGGACTGGCGACTGTTCGCCGGTGCCGGGTATGCCTTCGGCAAGTTCACCGAAGGCGACGCCCAGCGCCGCTGGCAGCGGCTCGGGGTGGAGCGGCGGACCCGCGACATGACCCTGGAAGCCGAGGTGTCCAACCAGTCCTACGGCGAGGGCAACAAGATAGGGGCGCGCCTGGCCGCCGCCCTCGACATCGACGATCACTGGCAATACGGCGGCAGTCTCGAGCGCCTGTCCGCGGCCACGCCGTTGCGCGCGCTGAAGAACGGTATCAGCGCCAACTCGGCGAGCGCGTTCCTGCGCTGGCGGGCCAATGAAAGCCGCGAATGGAAGCTGGCGGTGACCCCGTCGCGTTTCAGCGACGGCAACCGCCGCATCGAAACCGTGCTCACCGGCCGCGAAGGTCTCTATAGCGCGCCCCATGTGCAAGTGGACCTGGGCCTGGAAGTCAGTACCAGCCACAACACCAAAAGTGACGACGTCCCCTATTTCAACCCCAAGTCCGACTTCAGTGTGTTGCCGACCGTGAACGTCAACCACATCCTTTACCACCGCTACGAAACCGTATGGAGCCAGCAGTTCCAGGTAGGTGCGGGGAGTTACAGCCAGCGCGATCATTCCACCGGCGCCATGGCCCTGTTGGGCTACGGCCAGCGCGTGAGCTGGAACGATGTCCTTGACGCCGGTGCGCTGGTGAGTTGGCTCAGCCGACCGTACGACGGGGATCGGGAACGCGATCTTCGTCTGACCGTCGACCTTACTTATCGCTTCTAGAAGAGATGGATGATGCCTTTGATCATGCGTTGCCTGCTTCTCCTGGGAGCGTTGCTGCTCGGCGCCTGCGCCCAGACTCCCGCGACCTTCACCGCGCCGGCGCAGCGCCCGCTGCCGGCCAATGAGGCGCCCTGGCCGAAGAACCATGTGCTGGGCATCGCTTATCACGATGTCGAGGACCGTGACCCGGATCAGGCGGTGGTGGCCGTGCGCACCGAGCGATTGCTCGAGCAATTGGCGTGGTTGCGGGAAAACGGCTATCGGCCGGTCAGCGTCGACCAGATCCTCGCGGCGCGCGGTGGCGGACCGGAGCTGCCCGCCAAGGCGGTGCTTTTGAGCTTCGACGACGGCTACGCGAGTTTCTACACCCGCGTGATGCCGGTCCTGCGCAGCTACCGCTGGCCGGCGTTGCTGGCACCGGTGGGGACCTGGATCGACACGCCGGCGGGCCAGCCGGTGAACTTCGCCGGCGAGCTGCGTCCGCGTTCGCAGTTCCTGACCTGGGCCCAGATCAAGGAGATTTCCGCCTCGGGGCTGGTCGAGATCGCCGCCCATACGGACGCCAGCCACCTGGGCATCGTCGCCAACCCGCAAGGCAACCAGCAACCGGCGGCGGCCACGCGGCGCTACGATGCCAGCACCGGTCGGTATGAAAGCGAAGCCGACTTCCAGGCCCGCATGCGCGCTGACGTGGTGGCGATTTCGAACAAGATTCGTGCGGTCACCGGCTACGCCCCACGGGTCTGGGTCTGGCCCTACGGTGTCGCCGACGGTACGGCGCTGAAGGTGATCGACGGCCAGGGCTACAAGATGGCGCTGACCCTGGATGACGGGCTCGACAGCGTCGACAGGCTGATGAGCAGTCCGCGGTTCCTGGTGGCCTCGGATCCCGATGGCGAGCACTACGCCAGCAGCCTCGTCGCGGTGCAGACGCGCTCGCCCAAGCGCGTGGTGCATGTCGACCTGGATAACGTCTATGACGCGGATCCCGTCCGTCAGGAAATCAACCTCGACAAGCTGGTCCAGCGCATTTCCGACATCGGCGCCAATACCGTCTTTCTGCAAGCCTTCGCCGACCCCGAGGGCGATGGCCTGGCGCGCGAGCTGTATTTTCCCAACCGGCACCTGCCGGTCCGCGCGGATATCTTCGACCGTGTCGCCTGGCAGTTGCGTACCCGCGCCCATGTCGAGGTGTTCGCCTGGATGCCGGTGCTCAGCTTCGCACTGGACTCCAGGCTGCCCCGGGTGACCCGCTGGGACCCGGCGACCGGCCACGTGGCCCCGGATCCCGAGCAGTACCGGCGCCTGTCGCCCTTCGACCCCGAGGTGCGCCGCCTGATCGGCGAGATCTACGAGGACCTGGCGCGGCTGACCTCGGTCGATGGCGTCCTCTATCACGACGACGCCGTGCTCTCCGATTTCGAGGACGCCAGCCCCCAGGCGCTGCGCGCCTATGCGGCCAACGGCCTGCCGGGCAGCGTCGAGGCCTTGCGCGGCGACCCGGCGACACTCCAGCGCTGGACCCGTTTCAAGAGCCGTTACCTGATCGATTTCACCCACGAACTGACCGCCAGGGTCCGTGCCATCCGCGGGCCGCAGGTGCAGACCGCGCGCAATCTGTTCGCCGAGCCGGTGATCGACCCGCAGAGCGAGACCTGGTTCGCCCAGAACCTCGATGACTTCCTCACCAGTTACGACTGGACCGCGCCGATGGCCATGCCGTTGATGGAAGGCCAGAGCGAGAGCCATTCGGGCGACTGGCTGGAAAGGCTGGTCGAGCGGATCGGGCAACGTCCGGGCGCCCTGGATCGCACCGTGTTCGAGTTGCAGGCCCGCGACTGGCGGCAGAAACCGGCGACGGACATCGACGGCGAGCAACTGGCGGACTGGATGGCACGGATCAAGCGCAAGGGCGCGACCAGTTTCGGTTACTACCCGGACAATTTCCTCGAAAACAGTCCGGACCTGAAAACCGTGCGCCCCGCACTTTCCAACAAGTGGAATCCTTAGATCATGATGGATCGCATCCTGGCACTGATCGTCCTGGCGCTCGTCCTGGGGTTTCCCCTGGGCGTGATTTTCCTGGTCACCGGGCAATTCCTGATGGACTTCGTGTTCTTCTACCCGTTGTTCATGTCGGGGTTGTGGATGGCCGGCGGCTTGTACTTCTGGCTGCACTGGGAGCGGCGCTGGCCCTGGGAAGCCGACACCCTGCCGCCGCCGCTGCCCGGCGAGCCGCTGATCTCGATCCTGATCCCCTGCTTCAACGAAGGTGACAACGTCGGCGAGACCATCGAGGCGGCGCTGGCCCAGCACTACCCGAATATCGAAGTGATCGCCATCAATGACGGTTCCAGCGACAACACCGGGCAGTTGCTCGATGGCCTGGCGCAGCAGGACCCACGCCTGCGGGTGATCCACCTGGCGCAGAACCAGGGCAAGGCGGTGGCCTTGAGCATGGGCGCGGTGGCGGCCCGCAGCGAGTACCTGGTGTGCATCGATGGCGATGCCCTGCTGGCGCCGCACACGGCGGCCTACCTGGTGGCGCCGCTGCTGCATAACGCCCGCCTGGGGGCGGTCACCGGCAACCCGCGGATCCGTACCCGCTCGACCCTGATCGGCCGGGTCCAGGTCGGCGAGTTCTCCTCGATCATCGGTTTGATCAAGCGTACGCAGCGGGTCTTCGGGCGGATCTTCACCGTCTCCGGCGTGGTCTGTGCCTTCCGTCGCACGGCGCTGGACCGGGTGGGCTACTGGAGCCCGGATATGATCACCGAAGACATCGACATCAGCTGGAAGCTGCAACTGGATCACTGGAGCGTTTTCTACGAGCCCCGGGCGCTGTGCTGGATCCTCATGCCGGAGACCCTGCGCGGGCTGTGGACGCAGCGGCTGCGCTGGGCCCAGGGCGGCGCGGAGGTGCTGTTCAAGAATATCCGCGGCATCTGGCAGTGGCGTCACCGTTACCTGTGGCCGCTGTTGTTCGAATACTGCCTGTCGACCGGCTGGGCGTTTACCTTCCTGCTGTCGATCATCTTCTATTGCATGGGCCTGTTTATCGAGATGCCGGCCCCGATCGCCGTGCATCGTATCCTGCCACCATCCTTTACCGGGCTGTTGCTGGCGATGGTCTGCCTGGGGCAGTTCGCGGTCAGCGTGCTGATTGACCGCCGCTATGAACGGGACCTGTGGAAAGTCATGTTCTGGGTGGTCTGGTACCCGCTGGTGTTCTGGTTCATCAGCTTCTTCACCACCCTGGTCAGCTTTCCCCGGGTGTTGTTCGGCCAGGGCGGCAGGCGAGCCCGCTGGGTCAGTCCGGACCGGGGGATCAAGCCCGTCGACGACGAGCAGAAGGTGCGCTCATGAAAATCCTCCGAACCCGCCAGCGGCCTTTCATGATGATCGTCGACGCGGTGCTGACCCTGCTGGCCTGGATCGGCCTGCTGTACCTGCTGATCCAGGGCTTGTGGCCGTTGCTCGACGGGCATGCCGGGCCGCGGATCGACATTTCGTTCTTCGAAGCACTGAACACCTTGCAGATCTATCTGTGGATCGGCCTGTTGAACGCGGCGGTGCTGATCGCCTGGGCGCGTTATCAGCAGCGCAAGAGCCGTGGCTATGCCCAGCGTCGCCTGGCTCCGCCGGTGGTGGGGGACGAGGGCTTGAGTCGTAGCTTCAAGCTGAGCGGCGAGAACTTCGCCCGGATGCGCCAGTCGGCGACGATGATCGTGCACAACGACGAACATGGCGGGGTCAGCGAAGTGATCACGCACCTGTACCGGGTCGAGCCGCAGGAGCAACCGCCGCCACTGGCGCCGCCGGCCCATCCGCGGGTGATCCGCCTGCCGTCGGACGATGATGGCAAGGCCGAGTGAAAACGTTCCAGGCCGCGATCACCGCTGGTGGTTAATTATCTAGTGCCTGGGCATGCCGGGCCGGGCTCTAGGCTTTCTCCTTTTTCCATGGAAAAGGGGAATGCCCATGAACACGGTCTTACAGGAACCGGCCAACGGGGTTGAAGCACCGCTCCTGTCCGCCCCCGAGGCGGCGCTGGAGCACTTCGGCAAGCAACTCGCCGAGCGTCTCGCCCTGTCGAAACGCCCCAGTCTGCTGCTCAACCGGCTCCAGGCGGCGCTGGTGCGCGGACTCGACAGCCAGTATCGGCTCAAGCGGCTTTTCGAGCGGGCGCCACGGATCGGCGACGTGCTCCAGCGGCTCCTGAGGGAAGCCTTCGGGCATGATCCGCATCGGCTCCTGTTCATCCCGCCACTGCGTTGTGGCGACGGGCAGTTGGCGCGGACCCTGGCACAGGTCGCCATGTCGCTGTTGCGCAATCCGTTCCTGTCCCTGGGCTCGGGCCTTGGCGTGCGCCTGGGCCTGGTCGGCGAACCGGACAATGCCCTGCAACTGGACCCCGGGCAGGTGCTGGCGCACCTGAAGTCCCTGGGGCTGTCTTCCCGTATCGATACGGCCCTGCGCAGCTACTGGGAGCAGCCGGCGTATGACAGCAACCTGTCGCGCCGGGAACGCCTGATCGAACTGCACAAGCTGTTGTTTCACGACAAGGTCCTGTTGGCCTATGGCCTCGGCGGTTTGTCCGCTGGCGCGGTCAATATGCTGATGGGGCTGCTGGATGCCCCGACCCCCGAGGCGCGGACGCTGGCCGGCGACCGCTGGGCGCGGCTCATGGTCTCGGAGCTGGTCTGGCCGGCGGAAGGCCAGGCGACGCTGGCCCTGAGCGGCAGCCTGCACCTGCACGGGACCGGCAGTGTCCGGCGGGGCAGGCAGGTGGTCTTCGTGCCCGGTGCGCCCGTGGAGTTCTTCGAGTTCGCCGACCCGGCTGAAATGCACCGCCGGCTTCCGGAAGTGCTCAATGCCCCGGGCAATTACCGGCCCTGGCAGTTGCTGGCGTTGCAGGAGCGCCATCGCCTGTTTCCCCAGGGCGCGCGACCGGCCCTGCCTTACCATTTCCAGGACAGCCCGGCGCTCGCCGGCGATGCCTTCGCCCACAGCGCCCTGAGCCGGCTGGAGACCCAACTGGCCAACGAATGGGCCGCCGCCTTGCTGCTCAATAGCGCGTATATGTTGCCCGAGGGCCTGGCCGATGCCGCGCGCCTGACGCCACTGCAGGCGGTGGAAGCCATGCAGGAATCGCGCACCGCCCTGACCGGTCTGCCAGCGGTGAGGACGGCGCTGGCGCAACGGCTGCTGCGCGACGAGCACCGCCGGATGCTCGAGATCACCTTCGGCAGCCTGGCCATGGACCTTCCCGTGCGCCTGCGCCAGAGCAAGCTGCGCCAGCAGGAGCGTGGACTCCTAAAGCTGCTGGATGAACCGGGCCCCGGGCGCGACAGTCCGGCCTATAACGAGCTGCTGGGGGATCACGAGCGCTGGCGACAACAGGCGACCGACCTCCAGGCGCTGCTGCGGGACCGGCAGGACTGGTCGCGAGCCGGGTTCTGGCAGGCGGACGGGAAGGGCAACGCTCTTGGCGAAAAATGGCTCAAGGGGCGCTGCCAGGCACTGTTGTACGAGGCACGGATTCAACACCGGCTCGGACTGCTTGATCAGAAGGAACTGGAGCGGATCCTCGATGTGCTGCCGCAAGCGCCGCCCGGGCGGGTGACCAGCGATACACGGATCGTCGGTATCGCCGTGGGGCCCGACGATTCGCCCTGGCTGCTGACGGGGGCCTGCGTCATCAGTACCCGCCAGGCCCTGGCGGATCGGCGCGTGAGCACCTCGGCGCTGCTGTTCGTGCCGGGACGCCAGGGTGGTCTGCAACGCTTCATCAGCCTGGACAGCCTGGCGCAACGGCTGGGCATCACCCTGCTCAGTCCGGAATGTGACAGCCTCTGGCCGCTGATTGCCCGGGACCAGCGTGGCGATGCGCGGCGCTGGGTACGCAGCCTGCCGGCCGGCGAGCGGCTGGCCGTGCATTACCCGCCCATTGCCGCGGATGCCTTGCAGCACGGACTCCAGCAACAGATCCAGGCTTACCTGCGGGTCTGCCGGGCGGTCGAGGGCGGCCTGCGGCCTTTTTCGCAAGTCGCCGATGCGCCCGGCTCCCTGCAATGGCTGGCCGATGAGCTGGCGCAGAACCTTGCGGTGCCCGGCCACGACGCCCGGGAGCGGGCGCTGGACAATCTGGCCGCACTGCAACTCGGCGCGGTGCAGGCGCAGGGCCTGCCCGCCTGGTTGTCCGGGGCGTCCCGGTCGACGCGCCAGCAGTATGCGCGGCGGCTGGCGCGCTACCAGAACAGCGTGCAGGCCCTGGAGCTCAAGCTGGAACGGCAACTGCCGGACCTGGATGACTTCGCCCGGGGAAAACTCATCGAGCGGCTCAGGCAGGACGGCTGGTATCCGGGGCTGGATATCGACAAACCGCTGTTCGATCTTCCCGACAGCGTCGAGCGGGTGTGGGCCGGTCACCCCGAGCGCGTAGTGGGCGAGTCGGGCCCGAAGACCGTGGTCAGCGACACGCGACATACCTACAGCCTGCTGCGCCTGGCCCTGGAGAACCTCGATCCGCAATCCATGGGTAGCCGCCGGCGCCTGCAACACGGGCGGCTCCTGGACCCCGCCTGGCAGCAGCGCCTGACCCCCGATTACCTGATCGCGACGATTTCCGCCCTCGACCTTGGCGGTCAGTACGACAGCCTGATCCAGCGGGCCTTCTACGGCGTGGAGGATCCCCGGCGCGAACAGCCCCGGGCATTCGACCGCGCGCTGTTGTACCGCCTGGTCAGGCAACGCGCCGCGATGGAGTTGTTCAGTGCCCGGCAACAAGGGCTCGGCGACTGGGCGACCGAGGCCTTCGAGGTGGCCCTGAACGCCGAGTTCGCCGTGGACTTGCGGACCGCGCGCCTGGACCTCGAATTGCATCGGGTCACCTTCGCCGGTCGGGCGTTTGCCCGAGCGCGGCATGTGGGCAACGCGGTGGCGATCCATGACAGGATTTCCGGGAAAACCCTGGTCTACCTGCCGGGGGCTCCCCATGAGCAGGTGCTGACCGAACACGCCGATCTGGCGGCGGCGCAACGGGCGCTGGTCAAGACCGAGCAGGCGTCGCAGCGGGTGGCGGATATCGTGCAGCGCCTGGCGGCGGGCTGGGACCGGGAGGTGGTCGAGGGTTATCCGGCGGAACAGGAGGCGTATTCGCCGCGACTGGCCTCCCTGCGGGGTGACGGGACTGCGCTGGTCCTGCAATCCGCGGCAGCCACGCCGGTTGTCGCGGCCAGGTCCACCACGTTGCTCAAGGTCATCAGGAGCTGGTGGACGAGCGAGCCGGAATCCCCCGTTCCGGATTCCGCCGCGCTGGAAAAGGAGGTACGGCGCGAGATCGCGGAAAATCCCGGGCACTGGTTGCGGCTGGTGAAAACCGAGCGTTGCGATCTGTCGCTGCTCCTGGCGCATGCCTTTGTCCTGCGGGCGCAGCAACGTGCCCGGTCGGTCTCGAACTCCAATCGGCAACTGGCGCAGTTGCGCGAGTTGCGTGAACGCGAAGAGCGCTCGGCCTACTGGCGCCGGGTGTTGTCGGTGGTGCCCGTGGTCAGTGTCGCGGTCAATGCCTACGAGACGGCCGTGGCCTTGCGCCGGTTTCATCGCAGCGGCGATCCACGCGATGCCCTGGAGCTGTTCAAGGCCGCGCACATGACGTTGGTCGACGCCGCCCTGACGTTCTTTCCCGCCGGCCTGGCCACCCGGCCGGCGAGGGTCGGCCAGGGGCTCTGGCCGCGCGCGGCGCTGAAGAGCCTGTCCCAGCGCCAGGCCCTTTCCCACAAGGGCGCGATGGCCCTGAAAAAACTCGACCGTTCTGCCAGGCCCCGGCCGATGCTGCCGGGATACGAAGCGAACATCGCCGGGGATGACGTCGTGGCCCTGCACGGCCCGACCAATGCCGGCAGCTACGTGAAGAACGGGGTGCAGTTCATCACCGATGGCAGCAAGCGCTACGAGGTCTACCAGGCCAAGGGCGAAAGCAGCCTGCGCCTGAAGAAAACCGCCACGCAGGACAATGAACTGATCCTGCACATCCACGAACCGGGTGAATACCTGTTGCGTGCCGATGTGCCCGAGCCGCAGCCGGGTCCCAGTCGCGCGATGTGGCAACCCTGGACACCGCCCGCGCCGTCGCAACCTGCCGCCGCCCCGGTGCTGCAACTGGAGTGGATGACCCGTCGACCGGCCTTGTTACCCGCGGATTGGGCGACACGGGGATTGCTCCTGGAAAACGAACAGCTTGTGGAGCTGTCGGCGAGCCGGGGGATCTATACGAGACGGGGGGCCGACATGGGGCGCCTGCTGAAACTGGACGGGCGCTATTTCGAGCTGCTGCCCGACGGTTCGCAAGTTCATCCCGATATCGTCTTCCTGAAGCGCCCCGGCCCGTCGGCCGCTCTGGCCCGAATCGATTTCAGCCACTGGTGGAGCCATCTGGACGAGCAGCCGATACCGGCCACGTTTGACCCGCCCAGCCAAACCTGGACGGTACGTACCGCCCTGTTCGGCGAACCGATGGAACAGTCCCTGGCGCAGCCGCTGCGGGGTATGACGCCGATCAGCCTGCAGAGGACGATCAACCGACTGATCGAGCGCAGCGATGTCGCCTACAGGTCGGTCACGGCGAGCCGCATGGTCGCGCTCAAGCGCACGCAGGAAGCCTGGAGCCTGCGGGGCGTGCACATGGACGTGCTGTTGCGCGAGCTCGATGCCCAGGCCCTGGGGCGGACCCACTTTTCCATCGGTCGCGCGACCGACTCGGTGGGGTTTTCCCGCCTGGACTTCGAACCGCCCCAGGCCGTCGATCCACGGTTGTTCGACGCCCGGGGGCCGGCGCGCATTGCCGAGCTGGCCTCGAACAGCGAGACCGCCGTCATCGGCATCCTGCGCCGTCATGGCTTTGTCGTGAACGAGATCCCGAAATCCCAGTCCTTCAATACGGTCAACCTGTATTGTACCCACTCCGGCTCCAACCACCTCTACTACGTCATGCTCAAATGGACCGACAAGCGCTCGGTGCCCCTGACCCGCTACCAGGCGGGGCCCCGGCAATTGTCGGATGACTGGTTCAACCGCCATTTCGAGTTCAGGCCCCTGGGTCAGCGCGCGGTGCTCAAGCCGGTGAAGGAAGCGATGAACGAGGGGCGCCTGGTGAAAATCATCGCGGGCTTGCAGCGCTCGACGGACACCGGGTTGGTCACGGTGTTTTTTACTCGGGCGGTCTAGGGAGGTGGGTGATGGTTGTGGCTCGTAGCGCCTGATCGTGGACCAGACCCAAAAACAAAAATGCCCCGGATCAACGATCCGGGGCATTTTATTTGCAGATGGTGCACCAGGCGGGATTCGAACCCACGACCCCTGCCTTCGGAGGGCAGTACTCTATCCAGCTGAGCTACTGGTGCTTATGCGGGCGACATCATACCCATGTCGGCTCGGGGCGTCCATTCGGGTTTTGTCGGGAAATTCCCTTTGTGGGGTTTCACTTGCGTACACCCCGGCCTGTCTCGCTCCGCGCAGTCCGTCAGGCAGGCATTGACGCTCCACGGATCCGGGATCACCCTCGGGTGACGCCGGTTGCGCGTGCCGATCCGGCGCCTGGTCTTCGCTTGTCCCCCGAACCCGGCACGTATTCGTACTGACAAAGGAAGTTAAGGTATGGCTACCGTCAATGAGCAAATCACCGATGCCGTGACCCAGAGCAACGTCAAGGTCGTCGGCGAAGCCCCCGCCGCCGCGCTGGGCAATCTCTATCAAACC
Organism: Pseudomonas sp. Ost2; assembly: GCF_018326065.1. NCBI lineage: Bacteria > Pseudomonadati > Pseudomonadota > Gammaproteobacteria > Pseudomonadales > Pseudomonadaceae > Pseudomonas > Pseudomonas sp. Ost2. The sequence continues at coordinate 194,594 of NZ_AP021904.1, forward strand.
GCGGCCCACTCCACCGGCATCGTGTTCGAAAACGCCGTCGAGGATCAGCAACAGCAGAACGCTGAAGCCCAGGCCGCCACCAACCAGGGGGTGATGCAGATCTACAGCGAGGATACCGCCTCCAGCGCGCAGGCCACCGAGAAAGTGGCGCAAGGCGGGGGGGCGGACAATCTCACCAGCCTGCTGACGGTGCTCAATTCGTTCAAGTCCTGAGCGACGCTTGCCACTTCGCGATGTCGAACGGCATCGCGAAGCCCCAAGGTCTACGTTGATCAGAAAAACCCCGCAAACGCGGCATTTTCGTTCTTTTTTTCGAACAGACTATTGTCCTTTACCCCCATTGATCCTAGGATTCGTTTGAGATTTCAAACGCTCTTGTCTGGGTGCTGAACCGCACATCCATCTCATGTGCGCTATTTATGTGCTTCGGCCCGGTGAATGAATTTCCTGACGGCAGCCACCAAGGCGCCTTTCTACAATCAATAATTCGCTCCGCGCATGCGCGGTGCTGTTAAGGAAAGCCTACATGCAGCTCAAAGACAGCCAGTTGTTCCGCCAGCAAGCCTTTATCGATGGGGCTTGGGTCGACGCGGACAATGGTCAGACGATCAAGGTCAACAACCCGGCCACGGGCGAAATCCTGGGCACCGTGCCGAAAATGGGCGCTGCCGAAACCCGTCGCGCTATCGAAGCCGCTGACAAGGCCCTGCCGGCCTGGCGTGCCCTGACCGCCAAGGAGCGTTCGAACAAACTGCGTCGCTGGTTCGAACTGATGATCGAGAACCAGGACGACCTGGCTCGCCTGATGACCCTCGAACAAGGCAAGCCATTGGCCGAAGCCAAGGGCGAAATCGTCTATGCCGCGTCGTTCATCGAGTGGTTCGCCGAAGAAGCCAAGCGTGTCTATGGCGATGTGATCCCGGGCCACCAGCCGGACAAGCGCCTGATCGTGATCAAGCAGCCGATCGGCGTGACCGCCGCCATCACCCCGTGGAACTTCCCGGCCGCGATGATCACCCGTAAAGCCGGCCCGGCCCTGGCCGCCGGTTGCACCATGGTGCTCAAGCCCGCTTCGCAGACCCCGTTCTCGGCCTTCGCCCTGGCGGAACTGGCCCAGCGCGCCGGCATTCCGAAAGGCGTGTTCAGCGTGGTGTCCGGCAGCGCCGGCGATATCGGCAGCGAGCTGACCAGCAACCCGATCGTGCGCAAGCTATCCTTCACCGGTTCGACCGAGATCGGTCGCCAGCTGATGGCCGAGTGCGCCAAGGACATCAAGAAAGTCTCCCTGGAGCTGGGCGGCAACGCCCCGTTCATCGTGTTCGACGACGCTGACCTGGACAAGGCCGTCGAAGGCGCGATCATTTCCAAGTACCGCAACAACGGCCAGACCTGCGTCTGCGCCAACCGCCTGTACATCCAGGACGCGGTCTACGACGCGTTCGCCGAGAAGCTGAAAGTGGCCGTCGCCAAGCTCAAGATCGGCAACGGTCTGGAAGAAGGCACCACCACCGGTCCGCTGATCGACGAGAAAGCCGTGGCCAAGGTCCAGGAACATATCGCCGACGCCCTGAGCAAAGGCGCGACCCTGCTGGCCGGCGGCAAGTCCATCGAAGGCAACTTCTTCGAGCCGACCATCCTGGTCAATGTCTCCAAGGATGCCGCCGTGGCCAAGGAAGAAACCTTCGGTCCTCTGGCGCCGCTGTTCCGCTTCAAGGACGAAGCCGAAGTCATCGCGATGTCCAACGACACCGAGTTCGGCCTGGCTTCGTACTTCTATGCCCGTGACCTGGGCCGTGTGTTCCGTGTGGCCGAGGCCCTGGAATACGGCATGGTCGGCGTCAACACCGGGCTGATCTCCAACGAAGTCGCGCCGTTCGGCGGCATCAAGGCGTCGGGCCTGGGCCGTGAAGGCTCCAAGTACGGCATCGAAGACTACCTGGAAATCAAATACCTCTGCCTGGGCATCTGAGCCCGGTCGGGGATCGCTTCAAACACAAGGGGCACGAGAGCGCTGTCCCCTTGTGTGCTTCAAACGGAATTTTCTCTGTGGCCGGGAAAGCTGTGGCAGTCGATCATCGCATGCTGCCGTAGTTGCCTCCCCGCCATGCATTCCTTGAACCACGCCGCCCGATGAGCGGTGAATGAGGACACCATGAGCAAGACCAACGAATCCTTGATGCAACGCCGCCAGGCCGCTGTTCCACGCGGCGTCGGCCAGATCCACCCGATCTTCGCCGAGTCGGCGAAGAATGCCACCGTGACCGACGTCGAAGGTCGTGAGTTCATCGACTTCGCCGGCGGTATCGCCGTGCTGAACACCGGCCACGTGCATCCGAAAATCATCGCCGCCGTGACCGCACAGTTGAACAAGCTGACCCACACCTGCTTCCAGGTCCTGGCCTACGAACCCTACGTAGAACTGTGCGAGAAAGTGAACGCCAAGGTCCCGGGTGATTTCGCCAAGAAAACCCTGCTGGTCACCACCGGTTCCGAAGCGGTCGAGAACGCCGTGAAGATCGCCCGTGCCGCCACCGGCCGTGCCGGCGTGATCGCCTTCACCGGCGCCTACCACGGTCGCACCATGATGACCCTGGGCCTGACCGGCAAAGTCGTGCCTTACTCGGCCGGCATGGGCCTGATGCCAGGCGGCATCTTCCGCGCGCTGTACCCGAACGAGCTGCACGGCGTGAGCATCGACGACTCCATCGCCAGCATCGAGCGCATCTTCAAGAACGACGCCGAGCCCCGTGATATCGCCGCGATCATCATCGAGCCGGTACAGGGCGAAGGCGGTTTCTACGTCGCGCCAAAAGAATTCATGAAGCGCCTGCGCGCCCTGTGCGACCAGCACGGCATCCTGCTGATCGCCGACGAAGTGCAGACCGGCGCCGGTCGTACCGGGACCTTCTTCGCCATGGAACAGATGGGCGTCGCGGCCGACCTGACCACCTTCGCCAAGTCCATCGCCGGTGGTTTCCCGCTGGCCGGTGTCTGCGGCAAGGCCGAATACATGGACGCCATCGCTCCAGGCGGCCTGGGCGGCACCTACGCCGGTAGCCCGATCGCTTGTGCCGCGGCCCTTGCCGTGATGGAAGTGTTCGAGGAAGAGCATCTGCTGGATCGCTGCAAAGCGGTCGGCGAGCGCCTGGTAACCGGTCTGAAGGCGATTCAGGCCAAATACCCGGTGATCGGCGAAGTGCGTGCCCTGGGCGCGATGATCGCGGTCGAGCTGTTCGAAGGCGGCGACAGCCACAAGCCGAACGCGGCCGCTGTGGCCCAGGTCGTGGCCAAGGCCCGTGACAAGGGGCTGATCCTGCTGTCCTGCGGCACCTACGGCAACGTCCTGCGCGTGCTGGTCCCGCTGACCTCGCCGGATGAGCAACTGGACAAAGGCCTGGCGATCATCGAAGAGTGCTTCGCCGAACTCGCTTGAGTTGTGACGCGATAGACAAAAAGACCCGCTTCGGCGGGTTTTTTTGTGTCAAGGAAAGGCAATGGTGGCGTTTAGCTGTATGCCTGGGCCAGCATTGACTAAGGTGCTAGGAATGCCCTCGGAGAGTGCTTGATGACTGCTGTGGATTTACCCGCTGTACCCCGTGTGTTGATTGCCGAGGCGGATCCTTGGTCACGGGACCTGCTCAAGCAGGTGTTGTTGAACGTGCGTTGCGACGCCCGCCTGACGCTGTGTGCCGACGGCCAGGAAGCCTTGCAGTTGCTCAACGACCAACCCTTCGACCTGGTGATCGCCGACTGGGAGCTGCCCGGTATCGACGGCTTGAGTCTGCTCTACGGTATGCGCCAGAAGAAACGCCGTCCGCTGTTGCCGTTCATCCTGCTGAGTTCGCGCAGCGACAGCGCCAGCGTGCGTGAAGCCGTGGCGCTGCAACCGACGGCCTACCTGACCAAACCCCTGAACATGGAAAGCCTGACCCAGCGCCTGCAGGATCTGCTGCTGGATGGCGGGCAGAGTGTGTCCTGCGAGATTCCGGCCCTGGCGCCGGGCATGGACCTGAAAACCTTCCTCGAACGCCGTCGCGAAGAATCCGAGGGCGCACCGCTGATGGCCGATGTGCAGGTCGCGGTCAAACGCAGCCTCAATCCCAATGGCCTCGACCTGAAGGTACTGGAGCAGGAAATCCGCACCGACCCGCAGATCACCGCGGTGCTGATCGCCGCCGCCAACAGTGCGGCGCAGCATCATGGCAGCACGGTGCAGACCCTGGCCCAGGCCCTGCACCGCCTGGGCGCGGCGCAAAGCATGAACCTGATCCTTGGCCTGAGCCTCAAGCGCAGCGCCAGGCTCAGCGATGCCGCGCTGGCCGACTACGCCGAGCGCTACTGGGAGTTGTCGCTGCATACCGCCGAATACGGCCGGACCCTGGCGCGCCTGCTCGACCTCGACCAGGAGCGCTGTTACTGCGCGGGCCTGCTGCACCGCCTGGGCGACCTGGCGCTGCTGCGCTGCATGCAGGAATGGCAACAGGCGGGTGGTGAGCTGGATGACGAACTGATCGGCGAGTCGCTCTACGCATTCGGTGCCGGCTACGGTTCCGCGTTGCGCACACGCTGGCGTCTGCCGCTGGAGCTGCGGGAGCTGATCGCGGCGGTCTATCAGCTCGGTGGCGGGGTGTATTCCCGCGAGGCCCTGGTGATGAACCTGTCGGCCCAGCTGGCGCGCCTGACGCCCAACGAGGGCGTCGAGGAGCTGGCGAAGAGCCGCACGGCGCGACTACTGCGGATCGGCTTGCCGGAGTTGATGCGGCTGCGCAAGAACTGAGAGCCGAAACCCCGGCTCTTCACGCCAACACGATCTGATTCTTGCCCTGGCGCTTGGCCTGGTACATCGCGCCGTCTGCGCGGGCGAAGAGGCTGTCGAGTAGCTCGTCCTCGGGGGTCAGGCTGGTCAGGCCCTGGCTGACGGTGATGCCGAACTGTTCGCCGTCATGGCTGAACGCCAGGCGCTGGATCTCCCGTTGCAGGCGCTCGGCAATCTGTCGTGCCATGTCCGGCGCGCAGCCGGGCAGCAGCGCGGCGAATTCTTCGCCGCCGATACGGCCGAACAGATCGCCGCTGCGCAATGCCGAACGGCCTGTCTCGGCGATTTTCTGCAGGACCACGTCACCTTCCGGGTGCCCGTAGGTGTCATTGATCAGCTTGAAGTCATCGATATCCAGCAGCAGGAAGGCCAGCGGCGAGTCCTGCAGGCGGGCTTGCTCGAACTCGCGGTGGGCGCATTCGAAGAAATGCCGGCGGTTGCTGCTGCGGGTCAGCACGTCGGTGGTCGCCAGGCGCTGCAATTCGTCTTCCAGGGCTTTCTTTTCGGTGATGTCTTCGGCGATGCCGACCACGATCACCCGCTGCCCCGGCTCGGCATGGCGGCTGATGAAACATTTGTCGCTGAGCCAGCGGATCTCGCCGTCGGCGCTGATGATGCGGTACTCGCGATCTTCCACCGCGCCCTTTTCCAGCACTTCGGCCAGGCTGCGCTCGGCGTAGTCGAGGTCGTCGGGGTAGATGCTGTCGCGCCACTCGTTGTAGTCGGCCAGCAGCAGGCCGGCGGAACGGCCGAAGATGCGTTCGTAGGCCGGGCTGACATAGAGCATCTGCCGGGCTTCCCAGTCGAAAGCCCACAACACGGCGTTGACGCTCACCAGCAGCGAGCTGAACAGCTGTTCGCGTTCGCTCAGGCGTGCGACTTCACCTTGCGCGTGCATCAGGGCGAGCAGGGTTTCAGCGGCTTCGGGCCACTGTTGGAAGGAAGGCGGTCTCGGATTTTTATTGACCATCGGCACACATCTCACAGGGTGTGTCACGTTCGTATCAGGCGTGGCGACACCGACAACCCGCCGGGATGGCGAAGTGCATTTTGAGATAAGGGAATGGCCGCTAAGTTCCGAACGGCGCGCCTCGGGGCGAGGCGCGCCGATCAACGGTGTCAGGCGACGGATGGACGCAGCGAGTAGGTTTTCAGCTGGTTGGCGAACTCACGCAGCGACTGGATGCCGCTGGCCTCGGCTTCGTGGACCCAGTCCTTGATCGCCGCGAGCATGTCGTGGCCATTCGAGCTGGTCTTGACCCAGATCTGTTGCAGGGCCAGGCGTTTCTCGTAAATTACCTTGAGCGCCTGGCTGTGTGCCAGCATGGTTTCGATGCGCACCTGGTGTTTGTCGCTGAGCAGGCTGGTTTCCCGCGACAGCAGGCGCTTGGCCCGGTGGAACTGGTGGCGGACCGAATGATCGACCTTGGCCAGCTCCTGTTTCACCAGCGGGGCGATCACCAGCTTGCGGTACTGGGCCATGATCTGGAAGCGGTTGTTGAGGATCGCCATGGCGGTGTCCATGTCCAGGTGACCCTTGCCTTCGACCCGGTGGGCGATGGGCGCGACGCGTTGCACCCTGGCCAGGCGCAGGAAGCTGAAGACCTTGATCCACGCCCAGCCCAGGTCGAATTCCCATTTCTTGACCGAGAGCTTGGCCGAGTTGGGGTAGGTGTGGTGGTTGTTGTGCAGTTCTTCGCCGCCGATCAGGATGCCCCAGGGCACCAGGTTGGTGGCCGCGTCACGGCATTCGAAGTTGCGATAGCCGACCGCGTGGCCTAGGCCGTTGATCACGCCGGCGGCCCAGAACGGGATCCACATCATCTGGATCGCCCAGATGGTGATGCCGATGGCGCCGAACAGCAGCAGGTCGATCACCGCCATCAGGCTGATGCCGAGCATCTTGTAGCGCGAGTAGAGGTTGCGTTCGAGCCAGTCTTCCGGGCAGTTCTTGCCGTAGATGCGCAGGGTCTCGGCATTGCCGGCCTCGGCGCGGTACAGCTCGGCGCCGGTGCGCAGGACGGTGGACAGGCCGAGGATCACCGGGCTGTGGGGATCGTCGACGGTTTCACATTTTGCGTGATGTTTACGGTGGATGGCGGTCCACTCGCGGGTATTCTGGGCCGTGGTCAGCCACAGCCAGAAACGGAAGAAGTGCTTGAGGCCGGCATTCAGCTCCAGGGAGCGATGGGCCGAGTAGCGGTGCAGATAGACCGTGACGCCGACAATGGTCACGTGGGTCATCAACAGAGTGACCGCCACCAGTTGCCAGGCTGACAGGTCAAGGAAGCCGTTGTACCACATAGGCTGTATGGCCCTCGATAAAGTAAAGAACAGCCAGCGCATTATCACCGAGCCACCAGAGAAAACCAGTCGCTGTTTCAGATAAGAGTGGCCGGATGTTTCTTACTCTATAATTCCGGCCGATTTGTAGGGCAATTTGGCATTTCTAGAGGGAATTAGCATCGTTTATGGCAACTTCATACCGCAATGCTCTGAAGGCGGGCGTGTTGTATCTGCTGCTGTCGATCCTCTGGATCCAGCTCAGCCAACAGCTGTTGAGCAGTTTTTTCGATGAGCCCGAGCAATTGGCCCACTGGCAGATCATTCGCGGTTACCTGTGGGTCAGCGTCAGCACGGTGCTGATTTTCCTGATCCATGCCCGTTACCAGCGTTTTGCCCATGCCGCCGCCGAGCGCGACTCCACGGCCGGCGACCGGGAACGCCTGCGCCAGGCCGCCGCGGTCTTCGACTGTACCCGCGAGGGCGTGCTGGTCACCGACAGGGACGGTCTGATCGTCCACGTCAACCGGGCGTTCGTCGCCATTACCGGTTACCAGGAAGCCGAGGTGCTGGGGGAACGGCCGAACCTGTTCAAGTCCGGCCGGCATTCGGGGGACTTCTACCAGAAGGTCTACCAGGCGCTGGAAGGGAGCGGCGAGTGGAGCGGCGAGATCTGGAACCGGCGCAAGAGCGGCGAGATCTACCCGCAATGGCAGACGATCCGCGCGATCCGCGACGACCAGGGCCAGCTCAGCCACTATGTCGCGGTATTTTCCGACATCAGTGCGATCAAGGATTCCCAGTACGAATTGAGCCAGCTGGCGCACTACGACCCGCTGACCGGCCTGCCCAATCGCCTGCTGTTCTCCGACCGCGCCGCCCAGGCGCTGGCGTCGGCGCAGGTGCACAAGCGCGGCTGTGCCTTGCTGCTGATCGACCTCGACCATTTCAAGATCATCAATGACAGCCTGGGCCACAATATCGGCGACCAGTTGCTCAAGGCGGTGGGCGAGCGCCTGCAAGGCCTGTTCGGCGGCGGCATCACCCTGGCGCGGCTGGGCGGCGACGAATTCGCGGTACTGGCCGAGAACTGCCCGCAGGTGGTCCAGGCGGCGGCCCTGGCCCAGCGGGTGATCGAGGGCCTGAAGGAGCCGTTCCAGCTCGACGAGCACCAGCTGTTCATCAACGCCAGCATCGGCATCAGCCTGTTTCCCAGCGATGCGTTGAACGCCGAACAGTTGCTGCGCAATGCCGACTCGGCCCTGTTCAAGGCCAAGAGTGCCGGACGGGAAGGCTACGCCCTGTACACCGAGGAACTGACGGCCCACGCCCAGCACCGGGTGGAAATGGCCAGCGAGTTGCGTCGGGCCCTGGAGCAGGACGAGCTGCGGGTCTATTACCAGCCGGTGCACGAGCTCGGCAGCAGCCGGCTGATCGGGGTCGAGGCCCTGGTGCGCTGGGAGCACCCGCAGCGCGGGCTGGTGTCGCCCGGCGAGTTCATTCCGATTGCCGAGCGCACCGGGCTGATCGCCGAGATCGATGCCTGGGTCATGGAGCAGGCCTGCCGGCAGATGTGCCAGTGGCTGCGCGAGGGGGTGGCGCTGTCGTTTATCGCGGTCAACGTTTCCAGCCGGCTGTTTGCCCGTCGCGAGCTGTACCAGCAGGTGGCGAAGGTGCTGGACGACACCGGCCTGGACCCGGCGCTGCTGGAGCTGGAAGTCACGGAGAGCGCGGTGATGGAGGACCCCGAGGTGGCGCTGGAGCAGTTGCATCGCCTGCGCGAGCTGGGGGTGAGCCTGGCGATCGACGATTTCGGCACCGGTTACTCTTCGTTGCTGCGGCTCAAGCGCCTGCCGGTGCAGAAACTCAAGATCGACCAGGGCTTTGTCGCCGGCTTGCCGTGGGACGAGGACGATGCGGCGATTGTCCGCGTGGTCATCGCCCTGGCGCAGAGCATGGGTATGCAGGTGCATGCCGAGGGCATCGAACAGCAGGAACAGGCGCGGTTCCTGCTCGACCAGGGTTGCGATCTGGGGCAGGGCTACTGGTTCGGTCGACCGATGCCGGCCAGGCAGCTGGATTGGCTGCGGGCGCCGGCAATCGCCTGACCGCTTGGGTGCTGCGTCGTCTGTCCGGACGTCATCGCCAGCAAGCCGGCTCCCACGGGGCAGTGGTGTCTGCCACAGGTGCCGTGTGCGAGACCATTTCCGGTAGGAGCCGGCTTGCTGGCGATCCGACGCGCAGCGGCGGCCATTCCCGAATCCTCTGATAAAGTTTTGGTTATATTAAAATTCTTAAATAGTATTTTTAAGAATAACTTCGCCTGTCTAATATTGCCTCCACGCCATAAGCAGTCCCGCCACTGCCGGGGCAACCCTTATTTCAGGAGCACGACCATGAGCGCATCTCTGCGTAGCGTTGACGGCCAGGACGAAGCAACCATCCTGCGTGAGATCCAGAGCGCCTTGCGCGACCTGCGTTTTGGTGCGGTGGAAATCACCGTCCATAACGCTCAGGTGGTACAGATCGAACGCAAGGAAAAGTTCCGTCTGCAAAACCCCAGCAACAAACCCAGCTGAATCCCGCATCACCCTCTGAGTTCGTCAGAGGCCCGACTGGTCAACCGGAGGGCGTCATTCATGCCCCCCAGAAAAAACTGCAGCGTTCAAGCACGAATGCGGGCTTGAAGCGCCATAAGAAAAAGCCAACACACCAAAAAATTTTCGGGAGCTTCACCATGTCGTCGATTCGCCGTTACGCCCTGGCCGCGCTCGCCAGTGCCGTGTTTGCCGGTTCCGCTGTTGCCAAGGATTATGAACTGCTCAACGTGTCCTACGATCCGACCCGTGAGCTGTACCAGGACTACAACGCCGAGTTCACCAGCTTCTGGAAGCAGGCTCATCCCGGCGACAACGTGAAGATCCAGCAATCCCACGGTGGTTCCGGCAAGCAGGGCCGTGCCGTGATCGACGGCCTGCGTGCCGACGTGGTGACCCTGGCCCTGGCCGGCGACATCGACGAAATCGCCAAGCTCGGCAAGACCCTGCCCGAGGACTGGCAGAAGCGCCTGCCGGACGCCAGCACCCCCTACACCTCGACCATTGTGTTCCTGGTGCGCAAGGGTAATCCCAAGGGCATCAAGGACTGGAACGACCTGATCAAGAAAGACGTCTCGGTCATCACCCCGAATCCGAAAACCTCCGGCGGCGCCCGCTGGAACTTCCTCGCCGCCTGGGCCTACGGCCTGAAAGCCGGCGGCAGCGAAGCCAAGGCCCAGGAATACGTGAAAGAACTGTTCAAGCACGTGCCGATCCTCGACACCGGTGCTCGCGGCTCGACCATCACCTTCGTCAACAACGGTCAGGGCGACGTGTTGCTGGCCTGGGAAAACGAAGCATTCCTGGCCCTCAAGGAAGACGGCGGCGCCGACAAGTTCGATATCGTCGTGCCTTCCCTGTCGATCCTCGCCGAACCGCCGGTGGCCGTGGTCGACAAGAACGCCGAGAAGAAAGGCAATACCGAGATCGCCACCGAGTACCTCAAGCACCTGTACAGCCCGGCCGGCCAGGAAATCGCCGCGAAGAACTTCTACCGTCCACGTGACGAGAAGGTCGCCGCCAAGTACGAGAAGCAATTCCCGAAACTTGACCTGGTGACCATCGACAAGGACTTTGGCGGCTGGAAATCGGCGCAACCGAAATTCTTCAATGACGGTGGCGTGTTCGACCAGATCTACCAGGCCCAGTAACTGAAACGGTAACCTACAGTAAGCCAAGCTCGGAGCCCCGGATTTCATTCGGGGCTTTTGTGCGTCACAACCAAGGACTTTTATGTCACGTCGTATCTCCCCCGTCATACCCGGCTTCGGGCTGACGCTGGGCTACACCTTGGTGTACCTCAGCCTGATTGTGCTCATACCGCTGGCGGCGATGTTCGTGCACGCCGCCCAACTCACCTGGGAGCAGTTCTGGGCGATCATTTCGGCGCCCCGGGTGGTCGCGGCCCTGAAGCTGAGCTTCGGCACCGCGCTGTATGCGGCAATCATCAACGGCATTATCGGTACGTTGCTGGCCTGGGTGCTGGTGCGCTACACCTTCCCGGGACGCAAGATCATCGATGCGATGATCGACCTGCCGTTCGCCCTGCCCACCGCCGTCGCCGGCATCGCCCTGACCGCGCTGTACACGCCGACCGGCCTGGTCGGGCAGTTCGCCGCCGACCTGGGCTTCAAGATCGCCTACACCCCGCTGGGCATCACCCTGGCACTGACCTTCGTGACCCTGCCGTTCGTGGTTCGCACGGTGCAGCCGGTGCTCGCCGACATTCCCCGTGAAGTCGAGGAAGCCGCGGCCTGCCTGGGCGCCAAGCCCTTGCAGGTGTTCCGCCACATCCTCGTCCCGGCGCTGCTGCCCGCCTGGCTGACGGGCTTCGCCCTGGCCTTTGCCCGTGGCGTCGGCGAGTACGGCTCGGTGATCTTCATCGCCGGCAACATGCCGATGAAGACCGAGATCCTGCCGCTGCTGATCATGGTCAAGCTCGACCAGTACGACTACACCGGCGCGACCTCCATCGGCGTGATGATGCTGGTGGTTTCCTTTGTCCTGTTGCTGCTGATCAACTTGCTGCAGCGGCGTATCGAAACCCCATAAGGAGGCGCGAACATGTCCCAATCGTCCATAAGCGCCGCTTCCTCGGCCAACGCTGCCCGCCGCGGCAGTGCCGTCTCGCGACAGCTCCTGATCGGCCTCGGCTGGCTGATCTTCGCGCTGTTCCTGCTGTTGCCGCTGTTTATCGTGGTGTCCCAGGGCCTCAAGCTCGGCCTCGGCGCGTTCTTCACCGCGATCTTCGAGCCGGACGCACTGTCGGCGCTGAAATTGACGGTGATCGCCGTGCTGATCTCGGTGCCGCTGAACCTGGTGTTCGGCGTCAGCGCCGCCTGGTGCGTGAGCAAGTACAGCTTTCGCGGCAAGAGCATGCTGGTCACGCTGATCGACCTGCCGTTCTCGGTCTCGCCGGTGATCGCCGGTCTCGTCTACGTGCTGATGTTCGGCGCCCAGGGCCTGTTCGGCCCCTGGCTGGCGGACCACGATATCCAGATCGTCTTCGCCTTGCCGGGCATCGTCCTGGCGACGATCTTCGTCACCGTGCCCTTCGTCGCCCGTGAACTGATCCCGCTGATGCAGGAGCAGGGCACCCAGGAAGAAGAGGCGGCGCGACTGCTGGGCGCCAACGGCTGGCAGATGTTCTGGCATGTCACCGTGCCGAACATCAAGTGGGGCCTGATCTACGGCGTGGTGCTCTGCACGGCGCGGGCGATGGGCGAGTTTGGCGCGGTGTCGGTGGTTTCCGGGCACATTCGCGGGGTGACCAACACCCTGCCGCTGCACGTCGAGATCCTCTACAACGAATACAACCACGTGGCCGCGTTCGCCGTGGCGAGCCTGTTGCTGATCCTGGCGCTCTTCATCCTGCTGCTCAAGCAGTGGAGCGAAAACCGAATCAACCGCCTGCGCGCCAGCGCCGCGGAGGAATAAGTCATGTCGATCGAAGTCCGTAATGTCAGCAAGAACTTCAACGCCTTCAAGGCCCTGAACAGCATCAACCTGGACATCCAGAGCGGCGAGCTGGTGGCGTTGCTCGGCCCGTCCGGCTGCGGCAAGACCACCCTGCTGCGGATCATCGCCGGTCTGGAAACCCCGGATGACGGCAGCATCGTGTTCCACGGCGAAGACGTGTCCGGTCACGACGTGCGCGATCGCAACGTCGGTTTCGTGTTCCAGCACTACGCGCTGTTCCGCCATATGACCGTGTTCGACAACGTTGCCTTCGGCCTGCGCATGAAGCCGAAGAACCAGCGTCCGAGCGAAAGCCAGATCGCGACCAAGGTCCATGAACTGCTGAACATGGTGCAGCTGGACTGGCTGTCCGACCGTTATCCGGAACAGCTGTCCGGCGGCCAGCGCCAGCGCATTGCCCTGGCCCGGGCCCTGGCGGTGGAACCCAAGGTGCTGCTGCTGGACGAGCCGTTCGGGGCCCTGGATGCCAAGGTGCGCAAGGAGCTGCGGCGCTGGCTGGCGCGCCTGCATGAAGATATCAACCTGACCTCGGTGTTCGTGACCCACGACCAGGAAGAAGCGATGGAAGTCGCCGACCGCATTGTGGTGATGAACAAGGGCGTGATCGAGCAGATCGGCTCACCGGGCGAGGTCTACGAGAATCCGGCCAGCGATTTCGTCTACCACTTCCTCGGCGACTCCAACCGCCTGCACCTGGGGGAGGACAACCATGTGCTGTTCCGTCCCCACGAGGTGTCGTTGTCGCGTCACGAACTGGAAGACCACCATGCGGCCGAAGTGCGCGATATCCGTCCGCTGGGCGCGACCACTCGGGTGACGCTGAAGGTCGAGGGCCAGAGCGAACTGATCGAGGCTGAAGTGGTGAAGGACCACGACAGCCTGATCGGCCTGGCGCGGGGTGAGACGCTGTTCTTCAAACCCAAGGTCTGGCAGAAACTGGCCAATATCTGAAGCTGGCGGCGCTTGTGCTGGTCTGACTCGTCGGAATGCTGCCCAGACCAAGCCCGCTCCCACAGGTTCTCGTTCGTCCACAAGACTCAGGTACGACGCGGACAGTGTGGGAGCGGGCTTGCCCGCGAAGAGACCGAAGAGGCCCTTTCAGGCCCCCCCTCAAACGGCCGCCCGCTTCTCCCGCAACTGCACCACCCCCGCCCGCGCTTCGATCTCATGCTTGAGCGCCTTGCGCAGTCCCAGCAGGAACGCCAGTTCCGCCACCACGAACAGCGGTCCGACGATCAATCCGCTCAGGTCGTCGACAAACGCCGGCTTGCGCCCTTCGTAGTAATGCCCGACGAACTGGATCGCCCAGCCGAGCACGAACAGGCCGACGCCGCTGCTCAACCAGACCATCGTGCTCTGTGCGGCCAGTATCTGGCCTAGCCAAACGGATAGGCCGAGCAGCACCGTCATCAGCAGTCCGAGGGCCACTTCCAGGCGCAGGTAGAACCACGCCGAGACCACCGCCAAAAGTACCGCCGGGGTCAGCCAGAGCCCGGCCACCGGCCATCCTGGCCGTGACAGCAAGACGGCGACGGCGACCACGATCAGCGGAATCCCGATGAAGTGACTGGCGATATTGCGCGGATCACGGTGGTATGCCGCGTATTGACTGAGATGCTCGACGAGGTTTTTCATTGTTATTCCTCCTGTGGGGTGATGGGATCATGCCCCAACCGGAAAATTTGCACTGTCGGCTAGACGACAATCGTTTTGGAGATCTCATGGACGTATCTGCCTGGCGCTCGCGCCTGCTGACGGGCCACTGGTTCAGCAATCTGCCTGCACACTTGCAGGATAGCTTGCTGGCCGCGGCCAAGGGGCGGCGCCTGACGCCGGGTCAGCGCCTGTTCAAGCGCGGCGATCCGCCGTGCGGCCTGTATGCGGTTCTCGAAGGTTCGGTACGGGTTGGTGCCGTCAGCGAAAAAGGCAAGGAAGCGCTGCTCAGCCTGATCGAACTGCCGTACTGGTTCGGCGAGATTTCCCTGTTCGACGGCCTGCCCCGGACCCACGATGCCTATGCCGTTGGCCATACGATTCTTCTGCAAGTGCCGCAGAGTGTCCTGCTGGAACTGCTGGAAGAGCACCCGGAATACTGGCGGCAGTTCGCGTTGCTGATGAGCCAGAAGCTGCGCCTGACCTTTATCGGCCTGGAGCAGTTGAGCCTGATGCCAGCCCCGGCGCGCCTGGCGCATCGGCTGTTGCAGATCGCCGAAGGCTACGGCGAGCTCAATCACTCGCGGCAACTGATCCCGTTGGCCCAGGACCAACTGGCGTCGATGCTGTCGCTATCACGCCAGACCACCAACCAGATTCTCCAGGGCCTGCAGGACGAGGGCATCGTCCACCTCAACTACGGGGAAATCGAGATTCTCGACCTGGAACGCCTGCGGGCGGCGGCCAGCAACTGACCGGCTCCTACAAGTTGCCGGTCGTGCACAGGCGTCATGTACGCCCCGAACCGTGGGAGCCGGCTTGCTGGCGATACCATCGCAGCGGTGTGTCTGATAAACCGAGGTGCTCGGATCGCCAGCAAGCCGGCTCCTACAAGCTATCGGTCGTGCACAGGCTTTGTGTACGCCCCGAACCGTGGGAGCCGGCTTGCTGGCGATAGCATCGCAGCGGAGTGTCTGATGGACCGAGATGCTTGGATCGCCAGCAAGCCGGCTCCTACAGCGTCCCGTGTGTTCGTTCCTTCAGGGGCCTTCAGCGCAGTCCGTCGCGGAACTGCCCCGGGGTGATGCCGGTCCAGCGCTTGAACGCCCGGCTGAAGCTGCTGGTGTCGGCAAAACCGAGCAGGTAGCTGACCTCGCTCAATGAGCACTGCGGGTCGCGCAGATGCAGCAGCGCCAGGTTTTCCCGGCATTCGTTGAGCAGCGTGTCGTAGCGGCAACCCTCGTCGGCCAGGTGCCGTTGCAGGCTGCGCAGGCTCAGGTGCAGGGCCTGGGCGATGCGTTCGGCCGACGGTTCGCCTTCCGGCAACTGCGCCTCGATGGCCTGGCGTACCTTGCGCTCCCAGGTCAGCGGCTTGAGTTGTGCCAGGGTGCGATTGAGCACCGCTTCGTTGTGCTCGGCCAGTTCCGGGTTGGCGTCGTCCAGATGGCTGTCGAAGTCGGCGCAGGCGAACTCCAGGCGATCTTCCGCGGCGGCGAAGAACACCGGCGCGCGGAACACCGTGTGCCAGGGTTTCGGATCGGCCGGCTCGGGCCGCCGCAAGTACACCGCCAGCGGCGCGTATTCGCGGCCCAGGCGGTTGCGGCAGGTGCGCACGTAGATCGCGGCGAAGGCGTCGATGGCCTCTGGCGCCGGTGCCGGGCTGTCCTTGGGCACCTGCAGGCGAAAACGGTAGCGCTCGCCCTCGCGGCTCAGTTCCAGCTCGAGGGCATCGCTGACCACCTGGTGATAGCGCACGATCCGTTCGAACACCTCGCGCAGGCTGCCACTGGCGACCAGGGCATAACCGAGGGCGTGGAAGGTGGTCGGGCTGACGAAACGCGAGACCCGCAGGCCGATCGCCGGGTCGCCGCTGGCCGTCACCGCCAGTTGCCACAGGCGCGTGGTGGCCGACAACGGGTAGCGGGCGTTGGGATCGTCCATCAACTGCGGGTCGAGCCCGGCCTCGCGGCACAGGGCGGCGCTGTCGAGGCCGAGGGCGTCGAGCTGCTTGCGCAGGGCGCGGGTCCAGCTGGAAAGCGAAGTCGGTTCGGGCATGTTGGCGCATCCGGTCAACAGGTTGGCGTTCGCGGCTACTACGTTGGGCGACGGCGCGGCGCAGGATGCGAACATCAATAACCAGAGGATGGAATCATGGATGGTGTTTGCGCAAGTCCCGAGCGCCTGAATGCACAACAACGCAGCGCGCATATTCGTGAAGTGGTCATGGCCCGGGGCGTCGAACTGCGCCGGCGCTACCCGCTGCTGAACCACCAGGACGCCCTTGGCGCGGGCATCCTGGCCTTTGCCCTGGCCGGCATGGTCGGCTCGGCGGCGCTCTACATGGAGGGTTACCTGGCCTGGTGGGCATGCCTGTTGCTGAACGCGTTCCTGGCCTCACTGACCCATGAGCTGGAGCACGACCTGATCCACAGCATGTACTTCCGCAAGCAGCGGCTGCCCCACAATCTGATGCTGGCGCTGGTCTGGCTGGCGCGGCCGAGCACCATCAACCCGTGGGTCCGCCGGCACCTGCACCTCAACCACCACAAGGTGTCCGGCACCGAGGCCGACATGGAAGAGCGGGCGATCACCAATGGCGAGCCCTGGGGACTGGCGCGGCTGCTGATGGTGGGCGACAACATGATGTCGGCGCTGATCCGCATGTCCCGGGCGAAGACCTGGGCCCATCGGCGCAGCATTCTCAAGCGGGTGTTCCTGGTCTATGCACCGCTGGCCTTGCTGCACTGGGGGGCCTGGTATGTATTCCTCGGCTTCCACGGCGCCAATGGCCTCGCCGGCCTGCTGGGAGCGTCGATCGACTGGTCGGCCGATACCCTGGCGGTGATGCGGGTGATCGATATCGCGGTGGTGGTGCTGATCGGGCCGAACGTATTGCGCACCTTCTGCCTGCATTTCATCAGCTCGAACATGCACTACTACGGCGACGTCGAGCCGGGCAACGTGATCCAGCAGACCCAGGTGCTCAATCCCTGGTGGCTGTGGCCGTTGCAGGCGTTCTGCTTCAATTTCGGCAGCACCCATGGGATTCATCATTTTGTGGTCAAGGAGCCCTTCTATATCCGCCAGATGACCGCGCCGGTGGCGCACAGGGTGATGGCCGAGATGGGCGTGCGCTTCAACGATTTCGGCACGTTCGGCCGGGCGAACCGGTTTGCCGCGCAGGAACGGCGGAGCCCGCAGGCGGCGCGTACGGCACAGGGGTAGGCAACGCCGATCGTCCCCACGCTCGGCGTGGAAATGCAGCCCGTGATGCTCTGCGCCACAAAAAGCGGACGCAGAGCGTCCAGTGAGGCGTTCCCACGCGGAGCGTGGGAACGATCATCGGGCGGGCTCCTGGAGGTTTTGCTCTTGTCTCAATCCGGCTGGAACGGCGACGCACTGAGGATCACCCCGGTTTCCTCGACATAGCGCTGCCAATGCCCGATCAGGGCGTCGAGCTTGTCCGGCAGGGCCTGGGCCAGGTCATGAATTTCCCCGGGGTCGACGCTCAGGTCATACAGTTGCCAGGTCGCCGGCCCCACGGGGCCGGGGATATACACCGCCTTCCAGTGTCCCTGGCGAATCGCCCGCCGGCCGAACAGCTCCCAGCCGGTGACCGTGTGTTCGTCATGCACCTGCGCCGTCTCGCCCGAGAGGAAGCCCAGCCACGACTTGCCGCGCAACGGCGCCACGTCCTTGCCGCGCCAGCGCTTGCCCGGATGGCGCACGCCGGCCAGGTCGAGAATGGTCGGGGTGATATCCATCACCGTCGAAAAGCCATGGCTGATCTGCCCCGGCCGGGTCAGCGCCGGATAGTGCAGCAGCGCCGGCACGCGGATCCCGCCTTCGGTGGTAAAGGCCTTGAACAGCCGGGACGGCGCCGTCGCCGCCTGGGCCCAGGCCGGGCCGTACCAGACGTAGGAATTGGCCCGGCCGATATTCGCCAGGCTGTTGTCGTAGTGCTGGTTCAGGTAGCTCAGCAGTTCCGGGCCGAACTTGGGAAAGGCCTCCAGCAGCGCACCCTCGGCGCCGTTATCGGACATGAACAGGATAAAGGTGTTGTCCAGCAGGCCCTGGTTGCGCAGGTAATTCACCACCCGGCCGATATTCCAGTCCATCCGCTCGACCATCGCCGCATAGACCTCCATGGCCCGTGCGGACACCTGGCGCTGTTCCTCGCTCAGGGCCGCCCATTCGGTGTTCAGGCCCAGCAGCGGATGCGGCTCCACCTCCGTGTCGATCAGCCCCAGTTGCCTGAGCTTTTCCAGGCGTTCCAGGCGCAGCACCTCTGGCCCGGCGTCATAGCGGCCCTTGTACCGGGCGACCACTTCGGCCGGTGCCTGCAACGGCCAGTGCGGCGCGGAAAACGGCAGGTAGGCGAAGAACGGCCGGGTCTGGTCGCGCTCCTTGAGGTATTGCAGCAGCTTGTCGCCAAAGGCGTCGGAGGAATAGAAGTCCTCTGGCAGTTGCTCGACGAAACGGTCGTCCTCGATGTACAGCGCCGGAGTCGACTTGAGCAGTCCCGGCGTGCGGTCGTCGTAGCTCGGCTCGAAGCCGTAATGGTTGGCGGCGCCGGGCAACAGCGAGAAAGAACGCTCGAAACCACGGGCATGGGGCGCCAGCTCGGCGGTCAGGCCCAGGTGCCATTTGCCGCTCATCAGGGTCTGGTAGCCGGCGTCGCGCAGCAGTTCGGGCAAGGCCACCACGCGGTCGTTGAGATAGCCCTCGTAGCCCGGCTTGCCGATCAGCTCCGGGGTCAGCGCCTCGGCCATGGTGCCGATCCCGGCGATATGGTGATCGGTGCCGGTCAGCAGCATCGAACGGGTCGGCGAACAGGTCGGTGCGGTGTGAAAATCGGTCAGGCGCAGGCCGCCATGGGCCAGTGCGTCGAGGTTCGGCGTGGCGATCTCGCCGCCGAAGGCACCGATATCGGAGAAGCCGAGGTCGTCGGCCAGGATCACCAGGAAATTCGGGCGTTGCGCCATGTCGGGGTTCCTCTCAGCAGGCAATGAAGGTCAGGGGCAGGTCGCGTATCTGCTCGGGAGCCGGCGGCTGGTAGTGGTCGTCGCTGGTGAGCTCGTGAAGCAGTTCCTCGCGCAGTTGGTGAAAGTCGAAGCTGCTGCGCTGGCGCGGATGGGGCAGGGCGACTTCGACCACCTGCTTGATCCGTCCAGGACGCGGTTCCATCACCACCACCCGGTCGGCCAGGAAAATCGCTTCCTCGACATCGTGGGTGACCAGCAGCGTGGTGATCTTCGCCCGGGCACGGATGGCCAGCAGCTCGTCCTGCATCTGCTGGCGGGTCAGGGCGTCGAGGGCACCGAAAGGCTCGTCCAGCAGCAGGATGCGCGGGCTGGCCACCAGGCCGCGGGCAATCGCCACGCGCTGGGCCATGCCGCCGGAGAGCTGGTGCGGATAGGCGCGGGTGAAATCGCCGAGCCCCACCAGCTGGATGAAATCGTCGATGCGGCGTTGGCGCTCGGCGCTGCCCAGCGGCTCGTTGACGAGGCCCAGGCCGATGTTTTCCGCGACCGTCAGCCAGGGAAACAGCCGGTGCTCCTGGAACACGATGCCGCGTTCGCTGCCGATGCCTGCGATTGCCTGGCCGTCGACGCGGATCTCGCCGCGAAAGGCCGTGTCCAGGCCGATCAGCAGGCGCAGCAAGGTGGATTTGCCGCAACCGCTGGAGCCGACGATGGCGACGAATTCGCCTTCGGCGATATCCAGGCTGAATTCATCGATGGCCTGCAGTTCGGCGCCGTCGACGTCGAAGGATTTGCCGACCTGGTTGAAGCTGACAATCGGTGCGTTCATGCGTGTCTCCAGCGGGTGGCGCGGGTTTCGAGGCGTTGGCCGAGCAGGTTGATCAGGGCGCCGGTGAGACCGACCAGGAGCATGCCGGCCATGATCACGTCCATGCGCAGCAGCTGTTGGGCACCGATCATCACCGCGCCGATACCGCCGTTGGACGGCATGAAGTATTCGGCGCCGAGGGTGCCGAGCCAGGCGTAGATCAGGCTCAGGCGCAGCCCGGCGAAAATCCCCGGGGCGGCACCGGGCAACACCAGCTTGCGCAGGCGTTGCCAGAGGTTCAGGCGCAGGACCTGGGCGGCTTCGCTCAGTTGCGGCGACAGGTTGGCGACGCTGCGCTGTGTGGCGATAAACAACGGGAAGAAGGCGGCCAGGGCGACGAACACCGCCTTGGCCAGTTCGCCCAGGCCGAACCAGGCGGTGAGCAGCGGCACCCAGGCGAAAATCGCGATCTGGCGCAGGGCCGACAGGCTCGGGCCGAGCAGGCGCTCGCCGGTTTTCGACAGACCTAGCAGCAAGCCGAGGCCAAAGCCCAGGGACCCGCCGAGGAGCAGGCCGGCCAGGGTGCGTTTCAGGCTCAGGCCCAGGCTGGCGGGCAGGCTGTTGTCGAGTATCCCGCTCCAGAGGCTGTGCAGCACCGCCAAGGGGCTGACCAGGATGTTCGCGTCGATCCACTGCTGGTCGCTCGCGCCTTGCCAGAGCACCAGCAGCATCAGCGGCAGTGCCCAGGGTTGCAGGCGTTGCCAGCCCTGATACCGCGGGCCACGGGGAATCTGGGCGGTGGCCGGGTGCGGCCAGTGCACCAGGCGCCGGTCGAGCAGGGCGATGCCCCGGTCCATCAGCACGCCGAGCACACCGATGACCAGGATGCAGACAAAGACGATATCCAGCATGAACAGTTGCCGGGCATAGACCATCAGGTAGCCGATACCCTCGCTGGAGGCCAGCAGTTCCACGGCCAGCAGCGAGGTCCAGCCGGCGGCCAGCGCCAGGCGCAGGCCGGCCATGAACGCCGGCAGCGCGGCGGGCAGGATCAGCCGGCGGACCAGCAGGTACGGCGGCAGGCGCAGGACCGCCGCGGCCTCGCGCAGCCTCGGCTGGGCATCGCGTACACCGACCAGGGTATGCAGGGTCACCGGCACCACGACGGCCTTGATCAGCACCACCAGCTTGAGCATTTCGCCGATGCCGAAAAACACCATGAACAGCGGAATCCAGGCCAGGGTCGGGATCTGCGCGAGGGCGCTGAAGGTGGGGAACACCCAGCGCTCGGCGCGCCGGCTGAACCCCAGCAAGCCACCCAGCAGGGCGCCGATACCGACCCCGGTGAGCAGACCGCGCAGCAGGCGCTGCAGGCTGATCCACAGGTGGCTCCACAATTCGCCGCCGGCCAGGTCCAGGGCGCTTTGCCAGACCAGCGACGGCGGCGGCAGGATCTGCTCGCTCATCCACCGCTCACGGCTGGCGATCCACCACAGGGCCGCCAGCGTCAGGGGCAGCAGCCAGGGCAATGCCCGCGGGCCGAGGCCGGGCCATGACCGCCGGTGCCCGGCGGGCGGGAGTGTCAGCGGCAGACTGAGGAGAGAAACACGGGCCATGGCAGACCTCCGTTGTCGGTGTTCCGGGCGATGCACGGCGCTGATTTGAATAAGCTTGTTTGTATATGCTTATTGGGTCTATAAAAAATCTTATCGATTCTATTGGGAGATAAGAAAAAGCCATTTAAGGCCCGTACAAGGCAAGCATCCAATGCATTCGAAGAATATTTTCGATGCACTGCATGCATGGCGCGGAGGGAGCGGTGTTTCAGTGCTTATATTCTTTAAAGTTACTAAAATGTGAATTATTAGTATTTTATTGTTGATCAAGGCTGTGTCTACCTTCAGCGCCTCGAAGCCTGTCGCAAAGGAGCACCACCCCATGAAAACCCTGTTCAAAGGCGGCGTCGTCCGCCTGTTCGCCACCACCGCCCTGGCCGGCGTGCTGTGCTACCTGCCGCTCTCGGCCGAGGCGGCCGAGCTCAAGGAAATCCGCATTGCCGTGCCCGACCTGAGCGCCGGCACCGAACACAGCGGCGGCGGTGTGGTGGATGTGCTGCGCAGCCGGCAGATCTACGAAAAGGCCTTCGCCGACCAGGGCATCAAGGTGCAGTGGAATTTCTTCAAGGGCGCCGGCCCGGTGATCAATGAAGCCTTCGCCAACGGTCAGGTGGACTTCGCTTACCTGGGCGACCTGGCGGCGATCATCGGCAAGTCGAACGGGCTGGATACGCGGTTGCTGAGTGCCTCGGCGCGAGGGGTCAAGCAGTACCTGGGCGTGGTGCCCGGCTCGGGGATCAAGACCCTGGAAGACCTCAAAGGCAAGCGCGTGGCGGTATTCCGTGGCACCGCCAGCCAGCTTTCTTTCGATGCCGCGCTGGCCAGCCAGGGCTTGAGCGAGAAGGACTTCAAGGTCATCAACCTGGATTTCAGCGCGGCGGTGGCGGCCTTGGCGGCGAAGCAGATCGATGCGTCGTGGGGCAGTTCGAACCTGACGGCATTGCAGGCCAAGGGCCTGGCCGAATTGCCGGTGAACACCAAGGCGCTGGGCGGGGCCGGCAGCATCCAGAGCGTGCTGGTGGGTTCCGGGGCCTTTGTCGATGCCCACCCGGATGTGGTCGACAAGTTGCTCAAGGCCCAGCAGCAAGCCGTGGAATGGCTGACCGAGGATGGCAACAAGGATGCCTACGTCCAACTCGTCTCGGGACTGGCCAGTTATCCACCGGTGATTCTCCAGCAGGACCTGAAGGACGAGAAACTCAGCGAGATTTTCCCTTCGCAACTGGACCCGGTGTTCCTTGGCAAACTGCAGGATTCGGTGGATCTGGCGGTCCGGCAGAAGCTGATCCGCAAGCCGTTCAAGGTGACCGACTGGGTGGCGCCGAACCTGGCGGCGGCAGGGTTGTGATCCGTAGTGCCTGAGGGCTTGCCCGCGAAGAGGTCCTAAACGGCGACGCGATCTTCCTGGCTGTCCACCGCCACCAGCGTCTCGATCATCGCCCGCGCCGCCGGCGACAGCCGGAAGCCGGTGCGGCTGACGATCCCGCAGCGGGCGTTCATGCTCTCGATGTTCTGCGGCAGGTTGCGCCAGTGCAGCAGTACCAGCGAGCCTTGGGCCACATCTTCGACGAACGCCTCATGGGTGCCGACGCCGATCGCATTGGACTGGCGGACGATCTTCACCAGCGCCGGGAAATGCTCGGTCTCGATATTCGGCGAAAAATCCGTTCGCCCGCTGAGGTTCGCCAGCAGCTTGCGGATGCCCGGCGGGATCAGCGTGGTCGCCAGCGGATAGTCGAACATGTCGTTGGTCGACAGGCTTTCCTTGGCCAGCAACGGATGCCCGGGGCGGCAGAAGAATACGCCGCGCCTGGGCGTCAGTGCCTGGGTCTGGAAGTTCGGGTCGGCCTCGAAATGGCGGATGTCGGCGATAAAGAATTCGATCTCCTCGCGGCTCAGGCTGCGACTGAGCTTTTCCCAGTTATCCACCTGGAACCGGGTGCGCACTTTCGGGTGGGCGTTGATAAATCGCGCCACCGCTTCCGGCACCAGTTTCACCGCCGGCGCGGGGCCGCAACCGAAGCGCAGTTCGCCGGCGTCGAGCTTGGTCATCTGGGTCACTTCAGCGCTCAGCAGCGCCGCGCCCTGGACCAGGGTCAGGGCATGTTGCAACACCACCTGGCCTTCGGGCGTCGGGCGCAGGTCCTTGTTGCCGCGGTCCACCAGCACACAGCCGAACTCCTGTTCCAGCCCCTGGATACTGCGGCTGAAGGCTGGCTGGGTGATGCCCATGGCGTCTGCCGCGCGGACAAAACTGCGGTGTTCGTTGAGGGCGATGAAATAGCGCAGTTGGCGAAGATCCATATGCTTTCCCGGCATCCGAAAAATAGCTCGAAGGCATTTGCGACGAGTGAGGCTTGAGGTTTTAAATGCAAGCTCTTATTCCGTCAACGAAGCATGTGAATATCTATTAGACCTAAATTGAATATAGATAGAGCGTTGTTTCGCTGCGGCTCAAACCGTAAGCAGTCCGACGAGGGTTCACCCATGAGCAATGCCGCACTTGCTGTAAAACCCGCTGTGCACACCCTGGAGATCCATCCGGTGGCCGGTCGTATCGGCGCCGAGATCCGTGGCGTAGAGCTTTCCGGCGCCCTGGAGGCGGACGTCATCGAGGCGATCCAGCAGGCACTGGTGCAGTACAAGGTGATTTTCTTCCGCGGCCAGACCCACCTCGATGACCAGAGTCAGGAGGCCTTTTCGCACTTGCTCGGCGAGCCGGTGGCGCATCCGACGGTGCCGGTGCGCGACGGCACGCGTTACCTGCTGGAGCTGGACGGCGCGCAGGGCCAGCGGGCCAACTCCTGGCACACCGACGTGACCTTCGTCGACGCCTATCCGAAGGCCTCGATCCTGCGCTCGGTGCTGGCGCCGACCTCCGGTGGCGACACCGTGTGGGCGAATACGGCGGCGGCCTACGAGGAGTTGCCGGCGGAGCTGCGCGAGCTGGCGGACAAGCTCTGGGCGGTGCACAGCAACGAATACGACTACGCCGGCTCGCGGCCGAATGTCTCGGCGGAAAAGCTCGAGCGCTACCGCCAGGTCTTCACCTCGACGGTGTACGAGACCGAGCATCCGGTGGTGCGGGTGCACCCCATCAGCGGCGAGAGGAGCCTGTTGCTGGGGCACTTCGTCAAGCGCATCAAGGGCTATTCGCTGGCGGATTCGGCGCACCTGTTCAACCTGTTGCAGAGCCATGTGACCCGCCTGGAAAACACGGTGCGCTGGCGCTGGCAGAGCGGCGATGTGGCGATCTGGGACAACCGTTCGACCCAGCATTACGCGGTGGACGACTATGGCACCCAGGAACGGATCGTGCGGCGGGTGACGCTCAGGGGTGAAGTGCCGGTGGGTGTGCATGGGCAGCGCAGCCAGACGCTCAAGGGGGCTTGAGTATCGCGGTGACAGGACCGCCGCCTTCGCGGGCTTGCCCGCGAAGAGGCCCTGGAAGTTTTACCAGACGCCGATCTGCACCACCTTTTCCGCTTCCGGTTCGCCATACCGAAAGCGCTGGCCGCGCAGGTCGATCTCCTCGTGGCTGATGGTGGTCCGGCGCTTCAGGCCGCGCAGCCAGTCGAGCAGATAGCCCAGGTGCTCTTCACGCACCGTCGCGAATGCCGGATCGGCCCCCAGGTCGCGCAGTTCCTGGGGGTCTTCCTGGAGGTCGAACAACTGCGGTCGGAAGCCGTCATACGCCAGGTACTTCCAGCGCTCGCTGCGCACCATGGTCATCCGGCAACGATCGATCGCCTGCCCCAGGCGTTCCCGCGCCGGGGCCTGGAACGCGTAGTCGTATTCGGCGATGGCATAGTGGCGCCAGTGCGGTTGTCCGCCATGCAGCAACGGCACCAGCGAGCGGCCTTCCAGCCGGTGTTCCGCCGTCGGCAGGCCCAGCGCGTCGAGAAAGGTCGGCAGCGCGTCGATGGTTTCCACCAGGCGTGCATCCACCGTGCCGCGCGTGCTATCCGCCGCTGTCCGTGGGTCGCGCACGATCAGTGGCACGCCGACCGCTTGCTCCAGCAGGAACTCCTTTTCCCCGAGAAAATGATCGCCGAGAAAATCGCCGTGATCGCTGGTGAACACGATCAGCGTGTCATCCCAGCGGCCGCTGCTTTCGAGCACGTCGAACAGTCGCCCGAGCTGGTCATCCACCTGTCTGATCAGGCCCATGTAGGTCGGCACCACATTCAACCGCACTTCGTCCCGGGAGAAATTCAGGCTTTCCTCGTGCTGGCGGAAAGCGTTGTAGACCGGGTGATCACTGGCCTCGCCCGGCTCGGCACGCACCGCCGGCACCACCTGCTCGCGCCCGTACAGGGCGTGATAGGGCGCGGGGGCGAGGTAGGGCCAATGCGGCTTGATATACGACAGGTGCAGGCACCACGGCTGTTCGCCCTGCTGGTTGATGAAGTCGATGGCGCGGTCGGTGGTGTACACCGTCTCCGAGTGCTGCTGCGGGATCCGTGCGGGCAGATGGGCGTGGCGCATTTTCCAGCCGCTGAGGATTTCGCCGTCGCTGCCTTCGGCGGCATTGGCCCAGTCATGCCAGGGGTTGCTGCCGCCATAACCGAGGTCGCGCAGGTAGTGGGTGTAGGGGGCCGACTCGCGCTTGTCGGCGAACAGCGGGCTGTCGGGGTAGATGCCGTCGTGACGCATCCAGGCTTCGAAGCCGACTTCGTTCAGCGGCTCGGCCCGGGCGCTGTCGGGGTCGATGGCCAGCCGCTGCAGGGCGTCGAGATTGGGCGTGGCGTGGGTCTTGCCGACCAGGGCGGTGCGGATGCCGTGGGGACGCAGGTAGTCGCCGATGGTCAGCTCTTCCAGAGGCAGCGGCACGGCGTTCCAGGCCACCTGGTGGCTGCTGACATAGCGTCCGGTATAGGCCGACATCCGCGACGGTCCGCAGATGGTGCCCTGGGTATAGGCGCGGCTGAAGCGCACGCCGGCGGCGGCCAGGCGGTCGATGTTCGGCGTCTGCAGATGGGGGTGGCCGTAGCAGGACAGGTAGTCGCGACGCAGCTGGTCGCACATGATGTAGAGCACGTTGCGCACATGGGGCATGGGAGTTCACCGCAGAGGAAGACAGATGAAGGATTTCGCGTTGCGGCGCGGCTTTCGGCAAGCGCATTTGGCGACTGTTTCCGATGCATGCCGTGCATGGGGGGCGGTTTGCGCTGATCTTCCGGGCCTCTTCGCGGGCAAGCCCGCTCCCACGAAGGGGGCGAGCCCCGCGGGCATTGTGGGGGCGGGCTTGCCCGCGAAAGGGTGGGTTCAGACAGCAACCTGCTCCAGGTTGCACACCTCATCCGCTTCCAGAGCATCCTCGCTCCTGATCTGCTCGATCATCGCTTCGGCCAGCGGCGATAAGCGATACCCGGCCCGGCTGACGATGCCGTAGCGGGTGTACAGCTCCTCCAGGTCATCCGCCAGCCCGTCGATCTTCAGTCGCACGAGATCGCCCCGGGCGTATTCCCAGGCATCGCTGTTCTCCCCGCAGATGCCGATGGCATCCGAACGCAACACCACGCCCAGCAGGCTGAACGCGCTTTCGCACTCCACCTGCGGGGTGAAATCCGGGCGGCCGCTGAGATCGACGATCACCTTGCGCAGGTTCGGCGGGCGAATCGTCGAGGCCAGCGGATAACTCAGCAACTGCTCGGCCGTGACACTCGCCTGCGCCGCCAGCGGATGCCCGGCCCGACAGCAGAAATGCCATCTGCGCGGGCGCAGGCGCTGGGTCAGGTAGTCCGGGTTGGCCTCGAAGCTGCGGGTGTCGGCGACAAAGAATTCGAACTCCTCGTTCAGCAGGCGCTTGCTCAGGCTCTGCCAGTCATCCACCTGGAACTGTACCCGGGCTTTCGGGTAGCGCCCGATGAAATGGCCGATGGCGCGGGGGATCAGTCCCGAGGCCGGTGCCGGCCCGCAACCGAAACGCAACTCCCCGGCCTCCAGGCCGTTGAACTGGCTGATTTCATTGGCCAGTTGCTGGGCCCCGCTGACCAGTCGCCGGGCATGTTCGAGCAATACCTGGCCCTGTTTGGTCGGGGCCAGGTCCTTGCGTCCGCGATCCACCAACTGGCAGCCGGCACTGTGTTCCAGGGCCTGGATGCTGCGGCTGAACGCCGACTGCGACAGGTTCACCGCGAGGGCGGCGGCGACAAAACTGCGCTGCTCGGCGAGGGCGATGAAGTGGCGGAGTTGGCGCAGATCGATATGCATTTTTCACATAAAAAATATCGGGGAAATGCATTGGCTATGCATTAGGTCAACTCCTTATAAAGGCAATCTCTTATGCAGTAAATCTTTGTAAAAACATAAATAAATAACTTTAAAGAATATACGTCTTGTGTATTTTTTGACCAGGAGCCGCCCATGAGTTCGTTCAATCTTGCTGTGCATCACCCTTCGCGGCGGCTCAAGCGCTTGCCCCTGGCCCTGTTGCTGGCGGGGAGCGCCAGCTGGTCGCTGGGCCATGCCGCCGAAAGCGAAATCCCTGTGGAGACGGCCCCCGTCACCGCCAGCAGCAAACCCAAGGCCGACAGCGGCCGGCTGGAAACCGTGACCGTCACCGCCCGGCGCCGTGAGGAAAGCTCCCAGAGCGTGCCCACGCCCATCAGCGTGATCGGCGGCCAGGCCCTGGAAAGCCAGCGGGTCTATCGCATCCAGGATCTGCAGCAGCTGGTGCCCAGCGTCAACGTCGCCTACATGCATGCGCGCCAGTCCAGCGTGTCGATTCGCGGGCTGGGCAACAACCCGGCCAGCGACGGCCTCGAAGGCAGCGTCGGGCTGTATATCGACAACGTCTACCTGGGGCGTCCGGGCATGGCGGTTTTCGATCTGATGGACATCGAGCAACTGGAAGTCCTGCGCGGTCCCCAGGGCACGCTCTTCGGCAAGAACACCACCGCCGGGGTGATCAATATCAACACCCGGGCGCCGAGCTTCACCCCGGAGCGCAGTATCGAAAGCTCGGTCGGCGAGGACGGTTATTTCCAGACCAAGGGCACGATTTCGGGCCCGCTCAACGATCAGTTGGCCGGGCGCCTGTCGGCCTATCGCACCCGCAGCGACGGCGATATCAAGAACGAATACGACGGCCACGAGTTGAACGGCGGCTCCCGGGATGGCTTTCGCGCGCAACTGCTGTACAAGCCCAACGAGAACTTCAACCTGCGCTGGATCGGCGACTACAACGAAGAGGACTCCAGTGCCGGGACCCGCGTGTTGTACAGCACCGGCCCGACCATCAATGGCGTCAACCTCTACCAGTCCCGGGCCAATGCCGCCGGGGCAACCCTTGCCAACGGCCCCCATCGCGAGGTGAATCTCGATGGCCAGCAGCATGTCACGGTGTTCCAGGGTGGCAGCTCCCTGGAGGCCAACTGGACCCTGCCCAACGATTTCACCCTGACCTCCGTCAGTTCCTATCGCTGGTGGAACTTCACCCCGCGCAACGACGATGGCCTCAATGTGCCGGCGGCCTACAACGCCGGGGTTTCGGTGGAAGACAAGCAGTGGTCACAGGAGTTTCGCCTGGCCTCGCCCACGGGTGGTTTCTTCGACTATGTGCTGGGCGCGTACTACTTCGGCTCCAAGCTCGACAACAAGAGTTTCAGCTACTACGGGCCCCAGGCCGACATCTGGAACGGCACCCCCACCGGCGCGCTGAACAACGTCACCAGCATCGGCAACGGGCATATCGATACCGACAGTTTCGCGCTCTTCGCCCAGGGTACCTGGCATTTGACCGAACGCCTGGATTTCACCGCCGGCCTGCGCGGCAGCTACGAGGAAAAAAGCGCCTGGGTGACCCGCGATGCGCCGCTCGGTGGCGCTGCCGTGACCGGTGCCGCGGCCACGGCCCGCCGCGGTCGTGCCGGTATCTATGACTCCGGCAACCTCAGCCAGTACAGCACCAGTCCGTCCGGCCTGTTGAACCTGAGTTATCGCTTCACCGACGAGCTGCTGGGTTACGCCACCTTGTCCCACGGGGAAAAGTCCGGTGGCGTGAACCTCGCGGTGGGCTCGGCGCCGACGGCGGGCGCCGATTCGCTGCTGATCGGCACCGAGCGCGCCAACAACGCCGAGCTGGGTTTCAAGAGCACACTGTGGGACAAGCGCCTGCAACTCAACGCCAACCTGTTCTGGACCCAGGTCAACGGTTACCAGACCAACGCCTATGATGCCGACAACCGCGTGCAGTACCTGACCAATGCCGGCTCGGTGCGCTCACGCGGGGTGGAAGTCGAGAGCACGCTGATTCCCCTGCGCGGCCTGACGCTCAACCTCAACGGCTCCTATAACGATGTCCGCTACCTGTCCTACAAGGATGCGCCGTGCCCGCCGGAGGTCAGCCTGCAGCCGGGAGCACCGGCCTCCTGCGACCTCAGCGGACACCAGGTGGTCGGTGCGTCGAAATGGATCGGCAACGCCAATGGCGAGTACAAATGGAACCTGGATAACGGCTGGGAAGAATATGTCACCGCCAGTTATGCCTTCCGCTCCAAGGCCGTCGGCACCGTCGAGGATTCGACCTACGGGCAGATTCCCAGTTATGCCGTGGTCAACCTGTCCACCGGCCTGCGTGGCGACTTCAACCAGGGCCAGTGGGACGTCTCGCTATGGCTGAAGAACGCTTTCGACAAGACCTACTACACCACCCTCTGGACCGGTGGTAACGGCGGTTATGAGGGCTTGCTCGGCACACCACGGACCCTGGGGGTCACCGGGCGCTATGACTTCTGATCCGCGCTGATGGGATAGCGGCTGTAATAAGACCGGTGCCGGATATAAGTTATTCACAACCTTCATGGTGCATATAGCCAATCAATTGATAAATACCGGGCGGGCCGGTTGGACAGAACTTGGAAGTCCTACCATTCTGCAAGTCGTGAGTTTCAGGAGAGACCCACTTTCAGCGGAAGAGTGTATTAACGACATAAGGAGAACGCATCATGTCGAGCATCAATGGAACTTATCTGAATAACAACGCCGACGCCAAGTTGGTGGTCACCGATGGCAACGATTCGAATGGTACCTTCAATGGGCAGATCACCCAGGCAGGGGTGAACTACAGCGTCACCGGCCACTACCACTTCCAGAACAGCACCGGCAATCCCACCACCATTTCCTTTATCGGCACCAACAGCGACAAGGGTTACGTGGCGTTTACCGCCTACTCCCCGGACCATATCTACGTGAAACTGCGCGCCAGCGGATCACGGACCGGCTTTGATGGCCAGGTGGTCGGCCTGGGCGGCGAATTCGTCAAACAGTAACAGCAAAGGCAATACCGACATACTGCCAGGCCAACGAAAGGACAAGTGCACTTCTGCACTTGTCCGATTGAAGTTCTGGCGGTATGTATGTTGTGCCCGTCAATAAATAAAAGTCTGTTTGCGCACTTTGTATTATAACTTTCCCGTCATTCATTTCTCTTTTCTTGTCTGTTATCCGTACGCTCATGGCGGGGCGAAAGTTGCCGTGTGTTCGCCAACCCGGTGGATATGGAGGTTTTCCGGCCCTGAAAGCATGCCTTCAGGGAATATTTTCAATGCCTGAAAAGCATCGATTTTTCAGCGCTGGGCTGGAGCCCTTGAAACACGGGGCT
Organism: Pseudomonas sp. Ost2; assembly: GCF_018326065.1. Taxonomy (NCBI): domain Bacteria; kingdom Pseudomonadati; phylum Pseudomonadota; class Gammaproteobacteria; order Pseudomonadales; family Pseudomonadaceae; genus Pseudomonas; species Pseudomonas sp. Ost2. The sequence goes on from NZ_AP021904.1 coordinate 225,938, forward strand.
TTACGCGGATCGTCAGAATCTAATATTCATTTTTGATCTATCTATAACTTCAAAGATTACTTTAAGGACTAAGCAAGGTCCGTGGATCATCGGCACCTCGACGTCGCCATGGGCGCCTCGACGATTTTTTGCTGAAGACCGCAGGAGTTATTCAATGGGCAATGTCCAGACCGCTGCCAGTGCACATGAGGTGCGCAGGCCTCAGGCACCGGGTGGCGAGTTGGTCGATCTCGGCCGGCCCCATCGCGCGCCGCTGGGGCAGTTGCGTCTGCAGAAAGTGCCCAAGGGCATCCTCAGCCGGCGCGAGGCGATCTTGCTCGGGGTGTTTGCGCTGGTGCTGCATGGCGCGGTGATCTACTGGCTGAGCCAGAAACAGACCCCGGTGCTGCCGGTGGTGCCGCCGGAAATCCCGCCGATGACCATCGAATTTTCCCAGCCGGCACCGCCCGTGGTCGAACCGCCGCCGCCCGTGCCGCCACCACCGCCGCCACCGGTAGTCGAGCCGCCACCGCCGGTGGTCGACGAACTGGCGGTGAAACCGCCACCGCAGCCCAAGCCCAAACCCGTACCGAAGCCCAAGCCGGTACCCAAGCCTGAGCCCAAGCCCGCGCCGAAGCCGGTCGAACAGCCGCCGGCTCCGCCACAACCGGCGGCACCGGCCGCGCCACCGGCTCCGCCCAGCCCGGCTCCGGTGACCCCGGCTTCGGCCAGCGCCGCGTACCTGAAGAACCCGGCGCCGGAGTATCCGTCGCTGGCCCAGCGTCGCGGCTGGGAAGGCACGGTGCTGTTGCGGGTCCAGGTGCTGGCCAGCGGTAGACCGGGCGAGATCCAGATTCAGAAAAGCAGTGGTCGCGAGCAACTCGACGAGGCCGCCCTGGCAGCGGTGAAGCGTTGGAGCTTTGTCCCGGCCAAACAGGGCGATGTCGCCCAGGTCGGCTGGGTCAGCGTACCCATCGACTTCAAGATCCACTGATCGGCAATCCACGCGCTGAACGCTTTTACAGAGGGAACACATCATGACGTTACTGGCATCTCCACTCCAATCCATCGAAAGCGCGGTGATCTGGCTGCTGGTGGTCTTTTCCGTCGCCACCTGGGGCCTGGCCCTGCTCAAGGCCGTACAGTTCGGCCGCCTGAAAGGCCAGGATCGCAAGTTCCACAAGCAGTTCTGGGCGGCCTCCAGCCTCGACTCGGCGGCCGAGCTGAGCGAAACCCAGCCCGGTGCCGCCGCTCGCGTGGCCCAGGCCGGCTATGCCGCGATCCAGGTCGGCGAGGCGCCACATGCTGCCGACCTGAGCCAGGCGATCAATCACCAGGACCGTCTGGAACGAGCCCTGCGCCAGCAGATCGTGCGTGAACGCCGGTCCCTGGAAACCGGTCTGGCGGTGGTCGCCAGTATCGGCAGTACCTCGCCGTTCATTGGCCTGTTCGGCACCGTCTGGGGGATCATGGAAGCCCTGAAAGGCATCAGCGCCGCCGGCTCCGCGAGCCTCGAAACCGTGGCCGGGCCGATCGGCGCCGCGCTGGTCGCGACCGGGGTGGGGATCGCCGTCGCCGTGCCCGCGGTGCTGGTCTACAACTACTTCCTGCGTCGCCTGAAACTCACCGCCGCCGACCTCGACGACTTCGCCCACGACTTCTACAGCCTGGCGCAGAAGAGCTCCTTCCGGGTCCTGATCCACCCGACGGCGAACAAGGGCGCCGGTCAGGGTTCCGCGCAGAAAGTGAAGGAGGCGTCCTGACATGGCCTTTTCCACCCAAGACAGCGATGAGGTACTGAGCGAGATCAACGTCACGCCGCTGGTGGACGTGATGCTGGTGCTGCTGGTGGTGTTCATCGTCACCGCGCCGCTGCTGACCAACGCGATTCCGATCAACCTGCCCAAGACCGAAGCCGTGGCGCCGGTGGAGCAGAAGGACCCGCTGGTGGTGAGCATCGACGGGACCGGCAAGCTGTTTCTCAACAAGGACGAAATCAAGCCCGAGCTGCTGGAGTTCAATCTCCAGGCGGCCAAGGCCAAGGACCCGGATCTGCGGGTGCAGCTGCAGGCCGACAATGGCGTGAACTACGGTGAAGTGGCGAGGGCCATGGCCTCCATCGAGCGGGCCGGGATCACCAAGTTGTCGGTGATCACCGCCCGCTGAACGCAACCGATCCTCGAGTTTCTCGGGCCGTCTCCTTGGCAGGGTGCGGCCCTTTTTTTATTTCCACACAAGGGCAGGTGGACGCGGACCCTGTGGGAGCCGGCTTGCCGGCGATGAGGCCAGTGAGTCTTGCATCGCCTGATCGGCCGCCATCGCCAGCAAGCCGGCTCCTACAAGGGTTGTGTCAGCAGGGACTGAATCGTCGGTTCTTATTTTTTTATTTCCACGCAATGGCAGATTGACGCGGAACCTGTGGGAGCCGGCTTGCCGGCGATGAGGCCAGTGAGTCTTGCATCGCCCGATCGGCCGTCATCGCCAGCAAGCCGGCTCCTACAAGGGGTTGCGTCAGCAGGGAGTGACTCGTCGGTTCTTATTTTTTTATTTCCACGCAAGGGCAGGTTGACGCGGAACCTGTGGGAGCCGGCTTGCCGGCGATGAGGCCAGTGAGTCTTGCATCGCCTGATCGGCCGTCATCGCCAGCAAGCCGGCTCCTACAAGGGGTTGTGTCAGCAGGGAGTGACTCGTCGGTTCTTATTTTTTTATTTCCACGCAAGGGCAGGTTGACGCGGAACCTGTGGGAGCCGGCTTGCCGGCGATGAGGCCAGTGAGTCTTGCATCGCCCGATCGGCCGTCATCGCCAGCAAGCCGGCTCCTACAAGGGGTTGCGTCAGCAGGGACTGACTCGTCGGCTCTTATTTTTTTATTTCCACGCAATGGCAGGTTGACGCGGAACCTGTGGGAGCCGGCTTGCCGGCGATGAGGCCAGTGAGTCTTGCATCGCCCGATCGGCCGTCATCGCCAGCAAGCCGGCTCCTACAAGGGGTTGTGTCAGCAGGGAGTGACTCGTCGGTTCTTATTTTTTTATTTCCACGCAATGGCAGGTTGACGCGGAACCTGTGGGAGCCGGCTTGCCGGCGATGAGGCCAGTGAGTCTTGCATCGCCTGATCGGCCGCCATCGCCAGCAAGCCGGCTCCTGCAAGGGGTTGCGTCAGCAGGGACTGACTCGTCGGTTCTTATTTTTTTATTTCCACGCAAGGGCAGGTTGACGCGGAACCGGTGGGAGCCGGCTTGCCGGCGATGAAGCCAGTGAGTCTTGCATCGCCTGATCGGCCGCCATCGCTAGCAAGCCGGCTCCTGCAAGGGGTTGCGTCAGCAGGGACTGACTCGTCGGCTCTTATTTTTTTATTTCCACGCAATGGCAGGTTGACGCGGAACCTGTGGGAGCCGGCTTGCCGGCGATGAGGCCAGTGAGTCTTGCATCGCCCGATCGGCCGTCATTGCCAGCAAGCCGGCTCCTACAAGGGGTTGTGTCAGCAGGGACTGACTCATCGGTTCTTATATTTCTTTGTGATCTTAATAAATAGCTTCTTATTCCTTAACGAATATAACTCTGCTCCCTATACTCGATCCGGAACGCAAACGCTGGAGGAGGTGTACCCCATGCGCAACGAGTCGATTCGTTATCTGATCGTGCCGGGCTGGCAAGGATCGCCAGAAGATCATTGGCAAACCCATTGGCAGAACAGCCTGCCCAACAGTGCGCGGGTGGAGCAGGCCGACTGGCTGACGCCCCGTCGTGAAGACTGGGTCGCGGCCCTGGCCGAAGCCATTGCCGCCGACAGCACGCCGGTGATCCTGATTGCCCACAGCCTGGGATGCATCACCGTCGCCCACTGGGCGCAAACCGCGCCGCTGCACCTGTTGCGGCAGGTCCACGGTGCCTTGCTGGTGGCCCCGGCCGATGTCGAACGGCCTGCCTGCGCCCCGGCCTTGCGCAATTTTGCGCCGATCCCGGGCGATCTGCTGCCGTTCCCGAGCCAGGTCGTCGCCTCCGACAACGATGCCGCCGTCAGCGCCCCGCGCGCCCTCGAACTGGCCCGTCGCTGGGGCGCCGAAGCCGGCATCATCAGTGGCGCCGGGCATATCAATGTGAAGTCCGGCCACCAGCGCTGGGAGCAGGGTTTTGCCTACCTGTACCGCCTGCAGACCCGCATGGAACAGCATTCCCTGCGCCGCGCCTGATTTTTTCCCTTGCTTGAACGTCCCCCGCCGCAAGGCGGTCGGGGCGGGAGTCCGCCATGAGCCTGCATGAAACCTTCGGCCAGCCTTTGCTGACCTTTCCCGATGCGGAAAAAAGCCCGCTGAGCATCCGCGCCAAGGCGCTGGTGTTCGTCGACCCACGTTCGCGCCAGTTGCGCGAAGAACTCGAACAACTGGCGCCCAAGGCGCTGCCGGTGCTGATCCGCGGCGAAACCGGCAGCGGCAAGGAACTGCTGGCCCGGCATATCCACCGCGCCAGCGACCGTACCGGGCTGTTTGTCTCGGTCAACTGCGGCGCCATCAGCCCCACTTACGCTGACGCCGAGCTGTTCGGTTATGCGGCGGGGGCCCACAGCAGCTCGGTGAGCAGCCGGGCCGGCTGGTTCGGTTCGGCCAATGGCGGGACCCTGTACCTGGACGAGATCGGCGACCTGCCGCTGCCGATCCAGATCAAGCTGCTGGCGGCCCTGGAAAACCACGAGGTGACCCGTGTCGGCGCGCAGCAGCCCAGCCCGGTGGACGTACGCCTGGTGGCGGCGACCAGCATCGACCTGGCCCAGGCGGTGGCGGCGGGGAAATTCCACGAGCGCCTCTATCACTACCTCAGCGAAGGCCGGCTGGAGCTGCCGGCGTTGCGTGAGCGGGTCGGCGATATCCTGTCCCTGGCCGAGTATTTCCTCGGCATCTACAGCCAGCGCCTGAGCCTGCCGGTGCCGTTGATCAGCGACAGCGCCCAGCGCGCGCTGGAACGTCACAGCTGGCCGGGCAATACCCGCGAGCTGGAAAACGTCATCCACTTTGCCTTGCTGGTGAGCAGCGGCGACGAGATCCTGCCGGAGCATCTGAACCTGCCCGAGCCGTTGGGGTTGATCGAACAATTCATCCTCGGCAGTTCTCCCGAGGAGCTGGCAGCGTTCAAGCGCCTGTTGGGCTGAGCGGATTCAGACGAGTGCCTTTTGCAGGAGCCGGCTTGCCGATGTAGCACCTGTGGGAGCGGGCTTGCCCGCGAAGGGGCCAGTGAAAGCGCCGGAAGCTTCGCGGGCAAGCCCGCTCCCACATGAGGCCTCGCCCACAAAAACAGCGCTTTTGCAGAGAAGTAGGACAGTGAACAAAATGGAATATGAAGATGAATAAAAGATATTGTTCTGGAATAAAAAATATCGGTATCTTCTGCTCCACGCCAGCGATATCACTTTGCTGGCACCTCTCTCAAGGCTGTCGTCGATGACGACCGTGATTCTCGATAAGGACACTGCATGAAAAAGGTTCTGTTGTTTACCGCATTGGCGGCTGCTCTGACTGCGGGTCTGGCCCAGGCCGGCGAGAAACTGGTGGTGGCGGCCACGCCGATTCCCCACGCCGAGATCCTCGAGCTGATCAAGCCAACCCTGAAAAAGGAAGGCGTGGACCTGGAGATCAAGGTCTTCACCGACTACGTACAACCGAACACCCAGGTCGCCGAGAAGCACCTGGACGCCAACTATTTCCAGACCAAGCCTTACCTGGATAACTTCAACAAGGGCAAGGGCACCAACCTGGTCACCGTGATCGGTGTCCACGTCGAACCTTTCGGCGGCTACTCGAAGAAGGTCAAGAGCCTGGACGAGCTGAAGAATGGCGCGACCATCGCGATTCCGAACGAAGGCAGCAACGCCGGTCGTGCCCTGTTGCTGCTGCAGAGCAAAGGCCTGATCGAACTCAAGGATCCGAAAAACGCCCTGTCGACGCCGAAAGACATCGCCAAGAACCCGCACAACTTCAAGTTCAAGGAACTGGAATCGGCCCTGCTGCCGCGGGTCCTGGACCAGGTCGACCTGGACCTGATCAACACCAACTATGCGCTGGAAGCCGGCCTGAACCCGGCCAAGGACGCCCTGCTGATCGAAGGTGCCGATTCACCTTACGTGAACTTCCTGGTCGCCCGTCCTGACAACAAGGACAGCGACGCGATCCAGAAACTGGCCAAGGCCCTGACCAGCCCGGAAGTGAAGGCCTTCATCGATTCGAAGTACAAGGGCGCGGTACTGCCGGCGTTCTGATTCGCGAATAACCCCTTCAAGGTTTGAACGCCGACGAGCAACCAGCGTCGGCGTTTTTTATTGTGTGCCCTGCCCGGATTCCCTTGTTCGATGCAGACCCTGTAGGAGCCGGCTTGCCGGCGATGACGTCGGCGGGCGCGGTGCAAGCCTCAGGGACTTCGTCGCTGCGAGGCGTCGTCCCGACAAGCCGGCACCTACAAGAGCGGTTTGGCGGTGCGTCCGATTGATTGGCCTTTGACGGCCCGGCGCAAGGCCACCAGCAGTTTCACGATGTCCTGCGGATCGAGCTTTTCCGGCGCTTTTGCCTGGTCCATATCATCTTCCCTGTTATCGGTCGGCCGTTGGGCGAGCTGTTTTCGTCCGTGCTTGGAGCGTCCATCGGCACAAAAGATCCGTGTCGCGATGAAAAGCAAGGTAGCCCTCTGCCGGGCATCCGGCAAATCCGTCGGACGAGTTGGCGCACAGCGTCAATCCGGCCAGTTCCAGGCCGGTTCGTCGAGCATGCCCTGGCCGACGATCCCGGTCTGGCCAAGGGTTTTCTCCAGGACGATGGAGTTGCAACCGGGGTCCTGCTGCAACGCCGCGATCAGGCGGCTGGCATGGGACACCACCCACACCTGGCAACGCTCGGACGCACGGATGATCAGGCGCGCCAGTGCCGGCAGCAGGTCCGGATGCAGGCTGGTTTCCGGTTCGTTGAGCACCATCAGGGTCGGCGGCCTGGGGGTGAGCAGCGCAGCCACCAGCAGCAGATAGCGCAAGGTGCCGTCCGACAGCTCGGCGGCGGACAGCGGTCGCAGCAGCCCTTCCTGATAGAACTCGATGGTGAAGCGCGCGCCCGGCAGCGCCTCGATCTGCAGCCGTGAGCCGGGAAAGGCGTCGCTGATCGCCGCCTGCAGGGCCTGGGGATCGCCGATCTCGATAATGGTCCGCAGTGCCGCCGCGAGGTCGCGACCGTCGTGATGCAGTACCGGCGTGCGGGTGCCCAGTTGCGGCTGGCGCACAGGTGCCTCGGCGTCACTGCGAAAATGATCGTAGAAGCGCCAGCCGCGAATGCTCTCGCGCAACAACAGCACTTCCGGCGAGCTGCGCAGGTTGCCGACCTGGTCGAACAGGCTGTCGAAGGCCGGGGTGTGCTGCGCCAGCACTTCCCAGGCGCGACCTTCACGGGCCTTGACCATGGGGCCCGAACGGCCCACCAGCAGGCTGGCGGGACGATACAGCGGGCCGGCCCAGATGCATTCGCGCTTGATCTCCGGGTCCAGGGAAAACTGCGAGGAACTCGGTTCCGGCAAGCCGAGGGAAATGGCGTAGCTGAAGTCTTCCCCGGCGAACCCCAGGCGCAGGCGTTTCGCGCCCTGGCGGACCAGGCCTTGCACCGCCACCTCGCCGTTGCGCATGCGCCGGCTGATGGCCTCCGGCCCGGCCCAGAAGGTCGAATCCAGCCCGCCTTCGCGGGCCAGCGCATTGACCACGCCACCCTGGGCCGTTTCCGCCAGCAGGCGCAAGGCCCGGTACAGGTTGGACTTGCCGCTGCCATTGGGGCCGGTGATCAGGTTCAAGCGGTCGAGCGGCACCACCAGTTTGTTGATGGAGCGGTAGTTGGCCACCGCGAGGGTCTTGAGCATCCGCGACTGTTTCCTGGTGGAGGGCGCTTGCGCCGGTTCGCGCCAGTATAGAAAGGCGCCTCGGGAATAAGGAACCCTGCAGATAAGGAACCCTGTTCTACGCTAACAGTCGTAACGACACGGCGAGTAAGCATTACGCGAAGGAGTGTGTATGAAAGGGCATCTAGTTAGGTGGGAAATGGCCCTGGTACTGGTGGCGCTCCTCAGCGGCTGCGGTCATGAAAAACCCCCTGAGCCCGAGCGGCCCCGGGTCTTTGTCGAGCAGGTGCAGCGCCAGGACTTCGGCGCCGCCGTGACCCTGACCGGCGATATCCAGGCCCGGGTGCAGACCGACCTGTCATTTCGCGTCGGCGGCAAGATCATCCAGCGCAGTGTCGATGTCGGGGCGCGGATCTCCGCCCGCCAGGTGCTCGCCAAGCTCGATCCGAAGGATCTGCAGACCAATGTCGACACCGCCCAGGCCGAGGTCAACGCCGAGCAGGCGCGGGTGCAGCAGACCAGCGCGGCGTTTGTCCGGCAGCAGAAGCTGCTGCCCAAGGGCTATACCAGCCGCAGCGAATATGACGCCGCCCAGGCCGGCGTGCTCAGTGCCAGGAGCGCCCTGACGGCGGCCCAGGCGCAGCTCGCCAATGCCCGCGAGCAGTTGGGCTACACCTCGCTGATCGCCGAAGCCCCGGGGGTGATCACCGCTCGCCAGGCCGAGGTCGGGCAAGTGGTGCAGGCGACCATGCCGATCTTCAGCCTGGCCCGCGATGGCGAGCGCGATGCGGTGTTCAATGTCTACGAGTCGTTGCTGGTGGAGCCACCGGATGACCAGCCGATCACCGTGACCTTGCTCGACAACCCGGCGATCAAGGCCGTGGGCAAGGTGCGCGAAGTGACGCCGGCGGTCTCGGCCCAGAGCGGTACGGTACAGGTCAAGGTGGCCCTGGGCGAGCTGCCGGCGGGCATGGACCTGGGGTCGGTGGTCAGCGCCACCGCCACGGCGCCGGCCAGATCGAGTATCGAATTGCCCTGGTCGGCCCTGACCAAGGATGTCAGCGACCCGGCCGTGTGGCTGGTGGACGCCGACGGCAAGGTCAGCCTGCACCGGGTCAAGGTCGGGCGTTACCTGACCGGTCACGTGATGATCAGCGAAGGCCTGGAGGGCGGCGAGAAAGTCGTGGTCGCCGGCGGTCAACTGCTGCATCCGGGCATGCGGGTGGAAATCGCCACGCCGAGCCCGGCAACCGCCTCGGGAGCCCAGCCATGAAGCGCCTGTCGCTGGTCCTGCTGGGTGGCCTGCTGGTCGCCGGGTGTTCGAAGGAGGAACCGCCACCGGAGCCGGTGCGGCCGGTGCTGTTTGTCGAGGTCACGCCGGAATCGGTCCAGCAACTCGGGCGTTTTGCCGGCAGCATCCAGGCGCGTTATGAAAGCACCCTGGGTTTCCGCGTTTCGGGGCGGATCGCCCGGCGTTATGTCGACGTCGGCAGCGAAGTGGCCCAGGGTGCCTTGCTGGCGAGCCTCGACCCCACCGATCAGCAGAACCAGTTGCGCGCGGCCCAGGGCGACCTGTCGCGGATCCAGGCGCAGTGGATCAACGCCCAGGCCAATGCCCGCCGCCAGCAGGAACTGTTCGACCGCGGCGTCGGTGCCCAGGCCCAGCTGGATGTGGCGCAGACCGACCTGAAGACCACCGGCGCGTCCCTCGAACAGGCCCGTGCCTCGCTCAGCCAGGCCAACGATCAGTTGGGCTACACCGAGCTGCATACCGATCACGCCGCGGTGGTGACCGACTGGAAAGTCGAGGCCGGCCAGGTGGTCAGTGCCGGCCAGGAAGTGGTCACCCTGGCGCGCCCGGATATCAAGGAAGCGGTGATCGACCTGCCGGCGGTATTGGCCGATCAGCTCAGCGAGGGTGTCGAGTTCCGTGTCGCCGGCCAGCTCGATCCGAGCGTCAACACCACCGCGCGGCTGCGGGAAATCGAGCCCCAGGCCGACAGCGCCACCCGCACCCGGCGGGCTCGCCTGACCCTGGCCGAGACGCCTGCGGCGTTCCGTCTGGGGACCTCCATCAGCGTCACCCTGAGTTCGGCCATCGAGCCGCGTACCCAGTTGCCGCTGTCGGCCCTGCGGGAAGAGCAGGGCAAGACGCAGATCTGGATCATCGACCCGCAGACCCACACCGTCTCGCCCCGTGATGTCCAGGTGCTGGCTCGCGAGGGCGAGACGATGCTGCTGGGTGCGGACGCCAAGGGTGGGGTCCGGGCCGGCGAGAAAGTGGTGAGCGCCGGGGTGAACAGCCTGAAGCCCGGGCAGAAAGTCAAAATCGACGAGGAACACCCACGATGAAAGGGAGCTTCAACCTGTCCGAGTGGGCCCTCAAGCACCAGTCATTCGTCTGGTACCTGATGTTCGTCGCGTTGTTGATGGGGGTGTTTTCCTATATCAACCTGGGGCGCGAGGAAGACCCGTCCTTCACCATCAAGACCATGATCATCCAGACCACCTGGCCGGGCGCCACGGTGGATGAAACCCTGGAGCAGGTCACCGACCGCATCGAGAAAAAACTCGAGGAACTGGACTCCCTCGACTATGTGAAAAGCTACACCCGTCCTGGCGAGTCGACGGTGTTCGTGTTCCTGCGCGACACCACCAGCGGCAAGGACATCCCGCAGATCTGGTACCAGGTGCGCAAGAAGATCGACGATATCCGTGGCGACTTCCCCCAGGGTATCCAGGGGCCGGGGTTCAACGACGAATTCGGCGATGTGTTCGGTTCGGTCTACGCCTTTACCAGCGACGGCCTGAGCATGCGCCAGCTGCGCGACTACGTGGAGCAGGTGCGCGCGCAGATCCGCGATGTGCCGGGGCTGGGCAAGATCGAGATGATCGGCGAGCAGAACGAAGTGCTCTACCTGAACTTCTCCACCCGCAAGCTGGCGGCCCTGGGCATCGACCAGCGCCAGGTGGTGCAGAGCCTGCAGGCGCAGAATGCGGTGACCCCGGCCGGGGTGATCGAGGCCGGACCCGAGCGGATCTCGGTGCGCGCTTCCGGGCAATACGCCTCGGAGAAGGACCTGGAAGCGGTCAATCTCAAGCTCAACGATCGTTTCTACCGGCTGGCGGATATCGCCGAGATCAGCCGTGGCTACGCCGACCCGCCGACCCCGCTGTTCCGCTACAACGGGCAGACGGCCATCGGCCTGGCGATTGCCATGAAGAAGGGCGGCAATATCCAGGACTTCGGCAAGAGCCTGCACGAGCGCATGGACAGCCTGACCGCCGAACTGCCGGTGGGCGTCGGCGTGCACAAGGTCTCCGACCAGGCCGAGGTGGTGGAAAAGGCCGTCGGCGGCTTCACCAGCGCGCTGTTCGAGGCGGTGATCATCGTGCTGGTGGTGAGTTTTGTCGCCCTCGGCCTGCGCGCCGGCCTGGTGGTGGCCTGCTCGATCCCGCTGGTGCTGGCGATGGTCTTCGTGTTCATGGAGTACAGCGGCATCACCATGCAGCGGATTTCCCTCGGGGCGCTGATCATCGCCCTCGGCCTGCTGGTGGACGATGCGATGATCACCGTGGAAATGATGGTCACGCGGCTGGAGAAGGGTGACAGCAAGGAGCAGGCGGCGACCTTCGCCTACACCTCCACGGCCTTCCCGATGCTCACCGGGACCCTGGTCACCGTGGCCGGCTTCGTGCCCATCGGCCTCAATGCCAGCTCGGCGGGGGAATACACCTTCACCCTGTTCGCGGTGATCGCGGTGGCGATGCTGGTGTCGTGGATCGTCGCGGTGCTGTTCGCGCCGGTGATCGGCGTGCATATCCTCACTGAAAAGGTGAAGGGCCATGATACGGAGGCGGGGCGCGTGGCCCGGGCCTTCAATGCCGGGCTGCTGTGGTCGCTGCGCAACCGCTGGTGGGCCATCGGCCTCACGGTGCTGATCTTCGCCCTGTCGGTGTTCTGCATGCGCTTCGTGCAGAACCAGTTCTTCCCGTCCTCGGACCGCCCGGAAATCCTCGTCGACCTCAACCTGCCGCAGAACGCTTCGATCAACGAGACGCGCAAGGCAGTGGACAAGCTCGAGGCCAGTCTCAAGGACGATCCGGATATCCTGCGCTGGAGCACCTATATCGGCGAAGGCGCGATCCGGTTCTACCTGCCCCTCGACCAGCAATTGCAGAATCCCTACTACGCCCAGCTGATCATCGTCAGCAAGAGCCTGGAACAACGGGCGGCGCTGATGGACCGCCTGAACAAGCGCCTGCGGGACGATTTCGTCGGCATCGGCAGCTTCGTCCAGACCCTGGAAATGGGCCCGCCGGTGGGCCGGCCATTGCAGTACCGGGTCAGCGGCAAGGACATCGACCAGGTGCGCAAGCACGCCATCGAACTGGCGACCATCCTCGACAGGAACCGCAATGTCGGCGAGACCATCTATGACTGGAACGAGCCGGGCAAGGTGCTGCGCATCGATATCGCCCAGGACAAGGCGCGTCAGTTCGGCCTGTCCTCCGAGGATGTGGCGAAGCTGATGAACAGCATTGTCAGCGGCTCGCCGGTGACCCAGGTCAAGGACGATATCTACCTGATCAACGTGGTCGGGCGCGCGGTGGACAGCGAGCGTGGCACCCCGGAAACCCTGCAGAACCTGCAGATCGTCACGCCCGGCGGCACCTCGATTCCGCTGCTGGCGTTCGCCACGGTGCGTTATGAACTGGAGCAGCCGCTGGTCTGGCGGCGCGATCGCCTGCCGACCATCACCCTCAAGGCCGGGGTCCGCGGCGGTATCCAACCGACGGACCTGGTCCGGCAGCTGCAGCCCGAGATCGGCAAGTTCGCCGCCGGCTTGCCGGCGGGCTACAAGGTGGTCACCGGCGGTACGGTGGAAGAGAGCGGTAAGGCCCAGGGACCGATCGCCAAGGTGGTGCCGCTGATGCTGTTCCTGATGGCGACCTTCCTGATGATCCAGTTGCACAGCGTGCAGAAGATGTTCCTGGTGGCCAGTGTCGCGCCGCTGGGGCTGATCGGCGTGGTCCTGGCGCTGGTGCCGACGGGGACGCCGATGGGCTTCGTGGCGATTCTCGGCATCCTCGCGCTGATCGGCATCATCATCCGCAACTCGGTGATCCTGGTGACCCAGATCGACGAATACGAGCGCAACGGTTATGAGCCCTGGGATGCGGTGGTGGAAGCGACGGAGCATCGGCGCCGGCCGATCCTGCTGACGGCCGCGGCGGCGAGCCTGGGGATGATCCCGATTGCCCGGGAAGTGTTCTGGGGGCCGATGGCCTACGCGATGATCGGCGGGATCGTGGTGGCGACGGTGCTGACGCTGATGTTCCTGCCGGCGCTGTATGTGGCCTGGTACCGGATTCGCGAGCCGAAGCGGGACGCCGCTTAGCAGGGGTTTTGGGGGCGGCTCCCACAGGTTTTTTGATCGTTCCCACGCTCCGCGTGGGAACTCAGCCCGTGACGCTCTGCGTCACCAGAGCGGCTGCAGAGTGTCCAGAGAGGCATTCCCACGCTGGAGCGTGGGAACGAGGGTCGAACGGGTTATTCCGCCGTGGACGGCTTCTCCCACAGGTTGATCCCGCCTTCCTGGGCAAACCGGTCGATTTCCGCCAGTTCTTCCTGGGTAAAGCTCAGGTTCTTCAGCGCGCCGACGTTCTCGATGATCTGCTCCGGCCGGCTGGCGCCGATCAGCGCCGAGGTCACCCGTGGATCACGCAGGGTCCAGGCCAGGGCCAGTTGCGCCAGGCTCTGGCCGCGACGCCGGGCGATCTCGTTCAAGGCGCGTACGTGGGCGATATTCGCTTCGGACAGGTGCGAGGCCTGCAACGAACCGCCGCCCGGACGATTGACCCGCGCATCCTTCGGCACGCCGTTGAGGTACTTGTCGGTCAGCAAGCCCTGGGCCAGCGGCGTAAAGGCGATCACGCCGGTACCCAGCTCTTCGACGGTGTCCAGCAGGTCCTTTTCCACCCAGCGGTTGAGCAGGTTGTAGGCCGGTTGGTGGATCAGCAGCGGCACTTTCCATTCCTGCAGCAGGGCCGCGATCTCGCGGGTTTTCACCCCGGAATACGACGAGATACCGATGTACAGCGCCTTGCCTTGCTGCACGGCGGTGGCCAGGGCGCTGGCGGTTTCTTCCAGCGGGGTGTCCGGGTCGAAGCGGTGCGAATAGAAGATATCCACATAGTCCAGGCCCAGGCGCTGCAGGCTCTGGTCGAGGCTGGCGAGCACGTATTTGCGCGAGCCGCCGCCCTGGCCATACGGGCCGGGCCACATGTCCCAGCCGGCCTTGCTGGAGATGATCAGTTCGTCGCGGTAGTGCTTGAAGTCTTCGCGCAGCAGGCGCCCGAAGTTGATCTCGGCGCTGCCGTAGGGCGGGCCGTAGTTGTTCGCCAGGTCGAAATGGTTGATGCCCAGGTCGAAGGCGGTGCGCAGCAGGGCGCGCTGGGTATCGATCGGCGTGCTGTCGCCGAAGTTGTGCCACAGGCCCAGGGACAGGGCCGGCAGCACCAGGCCACTGCGGCCGACGCGGCGGTAGGGAATGGAGTCGTAGCGGTTTTCGGCAGCTTGGTAAGTCATCGAATCCTCTCTCATTGGGGTGTGACATCTTCGCGGACAGGCCCGCTTCCCCCTGGCGTGGCATCGCTCTGACGGGGGCGAAGTCACCCAGCATACGCCCAAGAATGACCAAGCCAACCCCGTGTTCGAACCTTTGCTGAAACGTTTCACATTCTCGGGGATTCGTCCCCGGGCTTTCCCGGCAAACCTGATGACATCCGGGTTGAATGATCAGCGACTCTCCTGCCGACCAGCGATTGACAATCGCCGGACCTCTTGTTCCTGATTTTTTATCAGTATGAATGGGTACATATCTCCCTACTTTTCCCATAAACCGAATAACAGGTTTTCACTCAGTAAAATATGGGTATTCATGAATCAATGAGTTAGTACACGTAATACGTAGTATGGGTTTGTACGGATCAAGGCATTCCAATAGGGAGTTTTGCCGAGGAAGGCGCACTGGATCAGTGTGCTTTTGCAAAAACCTCGCTTATCCAGTCGACGAACACCCGTACCCTCGGCGACATATGCCGGTTCTGTGGATAAAGCACGGAAACCGGCATGGGCGGCGGCGGATGGTCCGGCAGGACTTCCTTGAGCAGCCCCTGGCCGATCTGCTCTGCCACCCGGTAATGCGGCACCTGGATCAGACCCAGCCCGGCCACGGCCGAGGCGGCGTAGATCTCGGCGCCGAACACCGAGACCTTGCCCGCCAGCGGCACTTCGCGCAGCTCGCCGTTTTCGGTGAATTCGAACGGAAACAGCTTGCCGGTGGCCCGTGACACGTAGTTCACGCCCTGGTGCCGGCCGAGGTCGTCGAGGTTCTGCGGTTCGCCATGCTTGCGCAGGTACGCCGGACTGGCACAGGTCACCTGGCGCAGGTTGGCGACTCGCCGGCCGATCAGCGACGAGTCGCCGAGATTGCCCGAGCGCAGTACGCAGTCGACGCCTTCGGCGATCAGGTCGATAAAGTGGCTGGCCTCGCTGATCGAGACTTCGATCTCCGGGTAGCGTTCGAGAAACGCCGGCAGGGCCGGGACCACGAAGTACTTTGCCAGGGTCCCCTGCAGGTCCACGCGCAAGCGCCCCTTGGGCTCCACCGTACGAAAGGCCAGCTCGGCTTCTTCCAGCTGCGCCAGCAACTGCACGCAGCGCTGGTAATAGGCTTCGCCATCGAGGGTCGGGCGCACGCGCCGCGTACTACGCTCCAGGAGCCGGGTACCGAGCCAGGCCTCGAACTGATTCAGGGTATGGGTCAGGGTGGCGCGAGGCAGGTTGAGGTCTTCGGCCGCCAGGGTGAAGCTGCTGCGTTCGTAGATCCGTACAAAAACCTTCATGGCCTTGACCTGGTCCATGGGGGTGCTCCGTTGTGATTGATTGTTGGCGATTATTGAACAGTCAAGGCAACTCTCGCGCATTTATCGCCCTGGGTAAACATGTGAAATTGGCTTCACACCCACTCAGCACCCCAGGAGATTCGACATGACTACCCAGACCCCGAAAGTTGCCATCGTTACCGGCGCCTCGCGTGGCATCGGCGCGGTAATCGCCCGCCAACTGGCCGCGGACGGTTTTGCCATCGCCATCAACTACGCCAGCAGCGCCACCGAAGCCTCGGCACTGGTGGTCGAACTGCGCCAGGCCGGTCACCAGGCCATAGCGATCAAGGCCGATGTCGCCAATTCCGCCGATGTCAGCCGCTTGTTCGACGAAACCGAACAGCAACTGGGCAAGGTCGATGTGCTGATCAACAACGCCGGTATCCTCAAGGTCCTGCCGCTGGCCCAGCACAGCGACGAACTGTTCGACCAGACGTTCGCCATCAACACCCGCGGCACCTTCAACACCCTGCGCGCGGCGGCCACCCGGATGAACGATGGCGGTCGTATCGTCAACTTCTCCAGCAGCACCGTGGCCCTGAACATGCCCGGCTACGCGGTGTACATCGCCAGCAAGGCGGCGGTGGAGTCCTTCACCCACGTGTTCTCCAAGGAACTGCGTGGCCGCCAGATCACCGTCAACGCCGTCGCCCCCGGCCCGGTAGCGACTGAACTGTTCCTGCATGGCAAGAGCGAAGAGCAGATCCAGACCTTCGCCAAGATGCCGCCGCTGGAGCGTCTCGGTCAGCCGGAAGACATCGCCAACGTGGTGTCCTTCCTGGTGAGCCCGGCCGCCGGCTGGGTCAATGGGCAAGTCCTGCGCGCCAATGGCGGCCTGGTCTGATCGACCTGCCGTTGCCTGAGTGATCGCCCGGTTCGCGGGCGGTCTGCTCGCCTGCGCATCCCGCTCCGGCGAGTCCCTTTATTCTCCGAGCTCGAGGTGAAACCCCATGAAATCCGTGATCCTGATTACCGGCGCCTCCAGCGGGTTTGGTGCCCTGACCGCCCGCGCCCTGGCCGATGCCGGCCATACCGTCTACGCCAGCATGCGTGAAACCCTGGGCCGTAACGCGCCGCAGGTGGCCGAGGTCCAGCGTTATGCCAGCGAGCATGCGGTGGACCTGCGCAGCGTCGAGCTGGACGTGGCCTCCGGCGCTTCGGTCGAGGCCGGCGTGGCCCGGATCATCGCCGACTGCGGGCGGCTGGATGTGGTTATCCACAACGCCGGGCATATGTCCTTCGGCCCCACCGAAGCCTTCACTCCGGAGCAGTTCGCCCAGCTCTACGACATCAATGTGTTGAGCACCCAGCGGGTCAACCGCGCCGCCTTGCCGCAGTTGCGCAAGCAGGGCAGGGGCCTGGTGCTGTGGGTCTCCTCCAGTAGCGCCCGTGGCGGCACCCCGCCGTTCCTCGCTCCGTACTTCGCGGCCAAGGCGGCGATGGATTCCCTGGCGGTGTCCTATGCCAGCGAGCTGGTGCGCTGGGGCATCGAGACCTCGATCGTGGTTCCGGGGGCGTTCACCAAGGGCACCAACCACTTCGTGCATTCCGGTTCGCCGGCTGACAAGGCGCGTGCCCTGGAATACACCGAGGGGCCATACGCCGGGGTGGCGGCCCAGGCGCTGGAAGGGCTGGCGGCGCTCGAGCCGGCGGATGCGGATGTCGTCGAGGTGGCCCGGGCGATTGTCGAGATTGTCGAGCTGCCCCACGGCAGCCGGCCGTTCCGATGCCATATCGATCCATCCGAGGACGGTGCCGAGGTGGTCAACGGCATGGCCGACCGGGTGCGCGCGGAGATGTTCCGGCGCATCGGCCTGGAAGATCTGCTGCGCGTCGGCAGCCGTTGAGGGGACGGGTTTCGATCTACAGTGATAGGTAGGGAGGTCGGGGCGGTACTTCCTGATGTCGCACCACTCATGATCGTTCCCACGCGGAGCATGGGAACGATCGGATACAGCTTGCGGAGGATATCCCCATGCACACCGCCATCATCCTCACCGTCGGCCTGCTTCTGCTGGGTTGTACGCTGTTCTTCGGCCAGCGCCTGGGCATCAGCCGGCAGACCCTGGGCTTCGGTTTTCTCGGCATGTGGCTGCTGGCGACCATCGTCAATGGCGCCATAGGCGTGGTCATCGCTCACCAGCCGCTGATTTCCGAATTGTTGATCGCCCTGGCCGTCTTCGGCCTGCCGGCCATCGCCATGGCCTTGTTCATGCTGCTGGACAAGGCCTAGTGGCTTGTGTGGTCAGTTCGGTCAGCCAGCTTCGGCGCCTGCCTCGCAGTGACTCGCCATGGCGGGCCATGACTCGTCGCAGCGCCCTGGCCGGGAACTTCCGGCAGCCGAATCCGAGCTGGTGAACCCGCCGCGCAGGCCACCAGGCTCGGTACGAAAATTCGCCGGCTGTCGCGTCAGCGCACCAGGTGCAGGAACTGCATGTGCCGTTCGTACTGGTCGAGGATGTCGTTGATGATCTGGTCCTTGCTGTAGCCCATCAGGTCATAGTCCTGGCTGCCTTCGCTCAGGTGCACTTCGGCGCGGTAGTAGCGGCGGTTGCGCAGTTCCTTGGGACCCATGCCGCCACGGGCGAAGGACGGTGTGAAGTAACCGCGCATCTGTACCTGGTAGACGAACGGATGCTGGTCGCCATGACCGATTTCCAGGCTGACGCTGTCGTTGGCCGGATCGGGCTGGGTGATCACGTTCAGGCCCTTCTCGACAAACACCGCGCTGACTTCCTCGATGGCCGGTCGCACGGTCTGGTCGAGGAACCGATAGACCTCGTCCCGCGACGGGAAATGCACCGCCTGGCTGAGGCGCTGGCGCCAACCACCCTTGCCGCGTCGTGAACCGGAGACCGGCGCCAGCGAATGCAGTTGGGCAATGCGTTTCTGCGACTCCAGGTGGAAAGCCTTGTGCAGCCCCCACATCATCAGCAGCAGGATCAGCGAGAACGGCAGCGAGGTGAGCACCACCGCCGATTTCAGCGCGTCGATACTGCCGGAGAACAGCAGCGCGCTGGTGACCAGCGCGGTCATCGCGCCCCAGAACACCCGCAGCCATTTCGGCCCGTCTTCGTCGGCGCTGCCGCCCCGTGCCGAGAGTGTCGAGAGCACCACGGTGCCGGAATCGGCCGAGGTGACGAAGAACACGAAGCTGATGAACACCGTGACGGCGATCACCGTCTTGCTCCAGGGGTAGGTTTCCAGCAGCAGGTACAGGGTTCGCGACGGATCGTCGATGGCCGACTGGCCGAGGGCGACCATGCCGTGGTTGAGCACCTGGTCGATGGCGCTGTTGCCGAAGATCGACATCCACGCCAGGGTGAAGCCGAGCGGGATCAGCAACACGCCGAAGACGAACTCGCGGATGGTCCGGCCGCGGGAAATCCGCGCGATGAACAGGCCCACGAACGGCGACCAGGCAATCCACCAGGCCCAGTAGAACACCGTCCAGCCGCCGAGCCAGTCGCTGGGTTTGTCGTAGGCGTAAAGGTCGAAGCTCTTGGTCGGCAGGGCGCCGAGGTAGTCGCCGAGGTTCTGGATCAGGGTGTTGAGCAGGTGCTGGGTGGGCCCGGCGAACAGCACGAACAGCAGCAGCGCGCAGGCCAGCAGCATGTTGATGTCGGACATCACCCGCACGCCCTTGTCGACGCCGGCCACGGCCACCAGGATCGCCGCGCCCATCATCAGGGTGATCAGTCCGACCTGGATCCACTGGGTGTGGGGCACGTTGAACAGATAGTCCAGGCCGGAGTTGAGGTGCAGGACGCCGAAGCCCATGTCGGCCCCCAGGCCGAACACCGTGGCGATGATGCCGAAGCCATCCACCGCGTAGCCGATGGGGCCGTTGATGCGCTTGCCGATCAGCGGATAGAGCGCCGAACGCAGGGCCAGCGGCAGGTTATGCCGGTAGGCGAAGTAGGCCAGGGCCATGCCGACGAAGGCGAACACGCCCCAGCCGTGCAGGCCCCAGTGCAGGAACAGGATCTGCATGGCCTGGCGCGCGGCCGCCTGGCCACCGGCTTCGCCCTGGGGCGGCTGGAGCATGTGGGTCAGCGGTTCGGAGACGCAGAAGAAGAACAGGGTGATGCTGATTCCGGCGGCGAACAGCATGCCGGCCCAGGACAGGTAGCTGAACTCGGGCTCGTCGTGGTCGGCACCGAGCTTGATCTTGCCGTAGCCGGACAAGGCGGTGACCACCACGAAGACCAGGTACAGGGTCATCGCCAGCAGGTAATACCAGCCGACCGTATTGGCCGCCCAGTTCTGCGCGGCCAGCAGCCATTGGCCGGCGGCTTCGGGAAGGCTGATGACCACCAGGCCGAACAGCAGGATGAAGGTCGCGGCGAAGTAGAACACCGGCGGGTTCATGCGGACCAGGCCGCTTGACGGGGTCGCGGAGGTACTCATGCGGCGGGCACCTCGAAGGGATGAAACATGGCTGGACATCTCGGACTCAGCAAAGGCAAGCCTCCTGTTGTGAGCGGGCAGCGAACTGCCGGTTTAACTTGAACGAACAGTCAAGTTAAACACGGATAGGGCTTTCGGGACTAATCGCAGGGCTGGGCGGTACTGTTCTTACATGAGCTTCAGGTAGGGGTATGACGGTTGTCATGGGTGAATCGTTCCGGCCTCTTCGCGGGCAAGCCCGCTCCCACAAGGCCTGCATCCTGTGCGGATACTGCGAGCGACGCCGAACACTGTAGGAGCGGGCAAGCCCGCTCCTACAAGGCCTGCGTCCTGTGCGGATACTGCGAGCGATGCCGGACACTGTGGGAGCGGGCTTGCCCGCGAAGAGGGACTGACAGGTAACACAGATGTGACAGGCCTCAGCGCTGGATCTCGTTCTCGTGCTGCTGCAGGTTAGCCTGGGTCAGGTTGCAGCCCGCCGGCACGCTGCGGGTCAGCCAGACGTTGCCGCCGATGGTGGCGCCCTTGCCGATGGTGATCCGCCCGAGGATGGTGGCCCCGGCATAGATGACCACGTCGTCCTCGACGATCGGATGGCGTGGGTGACCCTTCTGCAACTGGCCGTCCTCGTCCGCCGGGAAGCGCTTGGCGCCCAGGGTCACCGCCTGGTAGATCCTGACCCGCTCGCCGATGATCGCGGTTTCGCCGATCACCACGCCGGTGCCATGGTCGATAAAGAAACTGCCGCCGATCTGCGCGCCGGGGTGGATGTCGATGCCGGTGGCCGAGTGGGCGATTTCCGCGCTGATCCGGGCCAGCAGCGGCAAGCCGGCGCGATATAGGTGGTGGGCCAGGCGATGGTGGATCACCGCGAGAATCCCCGGGTAGCACAGCAGCACTTCATCGACGCTGCGGGCCGCCGGGTCGCCGTGGTAGGCGGCGAGGACATCGGTGTCGAGCAGCCGGCGCAGCTCCGGCAGGGCCATGGCGAAGGCCTGGATCAACTGCACCGCCCTGGCATTGACCTCGGCGTCCGATTCGCCGCCGTGCCGCGCCACGTAGCGCAGTTCCAGGCGGGCCTGGGCCAGCAGGGCATTGAGGGCGGCATCGAGGGTGTGGCCGACGTAGAAGTCCTCGCTTTCCTCGCGCAGGTCCACCGGCCCCAGGCGCATGGGGAACAGCGCGCCGCACAGCGCTTCGAGAATCTCGGCCATGGCCTGGCGCGATGGCAGTTCGCGCCCGCCCTGTTCGTCGCTGACCCGGCCGTTGCGACTGCGCCACTCATCCCGGGCGCTGCGCAACTGGCTGACGATGGTCTGTAGTTGCCAATGGCTGGAACGCTCGCTCACGATCAAATCTCCGACCTGGCGACCGGACAATCGGGTCGCCTGAATGGCTTTCACTTTACGGCACCGCCCTGAACGGGAATTAAGAACTAATAGTGCTTTGCTCAGAACTTTCCGACATAAGCGCAAGGCGGTTGCCTGGGGAAAAGTGCCTGCCTATAGTCGAGGCATTTCCTACCGTCAGTTCGGACCCATGATCAAACAACAGCTCGCCCGCTTTAACCGCCTGGAACTCCTGGCCCAGGCCACGCCCCTGGAAAAACTCGAACGCCTGTCGGCCTGGGTGGGGCGCGATATCTACATCAAGCGCGATGACCTGACGCCCCTGGCCCTGGGTGGCAACAAGCTGCGCAAGCTCGAATACCTTGGCGCCGATGCGTTGGCGGCGGGGGCCGACACCCTGGTCACCGCCGGCGCGATCCAGTCCAACCACGTGCGCCAGACCGCCGCGCTGGCCGCGCGCCTGGGCCTGGGCTGCGTCGCCCTGGTGGAAAACCCCATCGGCACCGAGGACGGCAATTACCTGCGCAACGGCAACCGGCTGCTGGTGGACCTGTTCGATGCCAAGGTCGAGCTGGTGGACAACCTGGACAATGCCGACGAGCAGTTGCAGGCCCTGGCCGAGCGCCTGCGCAACAACGGCCGCAGACCCTATGTGGTGCCGATCGGCGGCTCCAACCCCCTCGGTGCCCTGGGTTATGTGCGCGCCGGGCTGGAACTGGCGGCGCAGATCGAGGCGACGGGGCTGGAGTTCGCCGCCGTGGTGCTGGCTTCCGGCAGCGCCGGGACCCACAGCGGCCTGGGCCTGGCGTTGAGCGAGGTGCTGCCGAAGCTGCCGGTGGTGGGCGTGACGGTATCGCGCACCGACGAGGCGCAACGGCCGAAAGTGCAGGGCCTGGCCGAACGTACCGCCGAACTGCTGGGCGTGGAGTTGCCGGCCAGCTTCAGGGTCGAGCTCTGGGACGAGTATTTTGCCCCGCGCTACGGCGAGCCGAATGCCGGGACCCTGGCGGCGGTCAAGCTGCTGGCGAGCCAGGAAGGCATCCTGCTCGATCCGGTGTACACCGGCAAGGCGATGGCCGGCTTGCTCGACGGCATCGGCCTGCAGCGTTTCGACGAAGGGCCTATCATCTTCTTGCACACCGGTGGGGCGCCGGCGTTGTTTGCCTACAATTCGGCATTCGACTGAGCGTTGCCAGATCCCTGGCTGCAGGCTCCTGTGTGGGAGCGGGCTTGCCCGCGAAGGAAGCGGCGCGATGCGTCAGACGCACCGCGTCATCGTGCTTAGTGGGCGTGCCCACTCCCACAAGGTTTAAAGATAAAATGGAATAATAAAATTCTTTTATATTATTTAAAATTATAAAAGAGTCGTTTTATAGTTTCGCCTCAGGCGAATTTGATACGAGACGCCAACCCTGCTTTGAGGCAGGATTGGCGCTTGTCATCAAAGTGTCAGGTTTGCCTTCCTTTCCCATAAGAAAACACACGGGGCTCTTCATGAATATTTCTGCATTTCGCAAGCGTCTGCTGGTTGGCAGCCTGGGTCTGGTGCTTGGCGCCGGTCTGCTGGGCCAGGCCGTTGCCGGTGAACAACTGAACACGATCAAGAAAGCCGGCGAGATCAAGATCGGCCTGGAAGGCACCTACCCGCCGTTCAGCTTCGTCGATGAAAGCGGCAAGCTCAGCGGTTTCGAGGTCGAGCTGTCCGAGGCGCTGGCCAAGGAACTGGGCGTCAAGGTCAAGCTGCAGGCCACGCCGTGGGACGGTATTCTCGCCGCCCTGGAGTCCAAGCGCCTGGACGCGGTGGTCAACCAGGTCACCATCTCCGAAGAGCGCAAGAAGAAGTACAACTTCTCCACGCCCTACACCGTCTCCGGTATCCAGGCACTGGTCCTGAAAAAGAACGTCGACGCCATCAAGAAGGCCGACGACCTGGCCGGCAAGAAAGTCGGCGTGGGCCTGGGCACCAACTACGAACAATGGCTCAAGGACAACCAGCCTAAAGCCATCATCAAGACCTACAACGACGATCCGACCAAGTTCCAGGACCTGCGCATCGGCCGTATCGACGCCATCCTGATCGACCGCCTGGCGGCCCTGGAATACGCCAAGAAAGCCCCGGACACCGCCACTGCCGGCGACGCCTTCTCCCGTCAGGAAGCCGGTATCGCCCTGCGCAAGGACGAGCCTGAACTGCTCGACGCGGTGAACAAGGCCCTCGACAAGCTGCGCGCCGATGGCACCTTGAAGAAGCTGTCCGTGAAGTACTTCAACGCTGACGTCACTCAATAATGGAAGCAGGTTTCCAACTCGCGCTGGACTCCGCGCCCTTTCTGCTCAAGGGCGCGTACTACACGGTGATTCTCAGCCTTGGCGGGATGTTCTTCGGCCTGGTACTGGGCTTCGGGCTGGCCCTGATGCGCCTGTCGCGCTTCAAGCTGCTCAGCTGGATCGCCCGGGTCTACGTGTCGTTCTTTCGCGGCACGCCGTTGCTGGTGCAGCTGTTCCTGATCTACTACGGCTTGCCGCAAGTGGGCATCGAGCTGGATCCGATCCCGGCGGCCATGATCGGCTTTTCGCTGAACATGGCCGCCTACGCCTGTGAAATCCTGCGTGCCGCCATTGCCTCCATCGAGCGTGGTCAGTGGGAAGCCGCCGCCAGTATCGGCATGACCCGTGCGCAAACCCTGCGCCGGGCCATCCTGCCGCAGGCGATGCGCACTGCCCTGCCGCCCTTGGGCAACAGCTTCATTTCGCTGGTCAAGGACACGGCGCTGGCGGCCACGATCCAGGTACCGGAGCTGTTCCGCCAGGCACAACTGGTGTCGGCGCGCACTTTTGAGATTTTCACCATGTATCTGTCCGCCGCCCTGATCTACTGGGTACTGGCAAGCATCCTGGCGCATTTTCAAAATCGTCTGGAAGACCGGGTCAACCGGCATGACCTGGAGTCTTGAAGCATGATCGTGGTTGAAAAACTGACCAAACAATTCAAGGGTCAGGTGGTGCTCAACGGTATCGACCTCGAGGTCAAGGAAGGCGAAGTCGTCGCCATCATCGGCCCCAGCGGTTCCGGCAAGACCACCCTCCTGCGTTGCCTGAACTTCCTCGAAGAACCTTCCAGCGGCCGGATCAAGGTCGGCGACATCGAGATCGATGGCAGCCGCTCGCTGAACCAGCAGCAGGGCCTGGTGCGCAAGCTGCGCCAGCAGGTGGGCTTCGTGTTCCAGAACTTCAACCTGTTTCCCCATCGCACGGCGCTGGAGAACGTCATCGAAGGCCCGCTGGTGGTCAAGAAGACCCCGCGTGACCAGGCCGAGGCCCTGGGCCGCAAGCTGCTGGCCAAGGTCGGCCTGGCGGGCAAGGAAGACGCCTATCCGCGCCGGCTGTCCGGTGGCCAGCAGCAACGGGTGGCGATTGCCCGGGCCCTGGCAATGGAGCCGCAGGTGATCCTGTTCGACGAGCCGACTTCGGCCCTCGATCCGGAGCTGGTGGGTGAAGTGCTGGCGACCATTCGGGGCCTGGCGGAAGAACGGCGCACCATGGTCATCGTGACCCACGAGATGAGTTTTGCCCGCGACGTAGCCAACCGCGTGATCTTCTTCGACAAGGGCGTGATCGTCGAACAAGGTGAAGCCAAGGCGCTGTTCGCCCATCCAAAAGAAGAACGTACCCGCCAGTTTCTCAGTAAGTTTCTGGGCAATACGTAGGAATGTTCTTTAGTTGATATAACGTACTCAGGGAATGAGTACGGTATTCAAGGCGTGACCGTTTAAACAGGCTTTGGGTCATCTTATTATATTACCTGCCTGATCTTCGGAAAAATCCATCCTGAAACTATAAGCCGGTCTTGTCGGGACAACGAATCGTTACTGTCCGTGGCACCTGGTTTCCAACCCGTCCCGCAGGGCTCCGTGGATAAAGGCGGGCGAAGTAGGACGCGTCCGATTAGCAGCGCGATAATAATCATTATCGATTAACGCCTTGACACTCGCGCTGCAAAACTTTTAGCTGCCTTTAACAACTTGCGCGGTGTTTTGCGGAGTGCACTCAAGTTTCGCTGAGGACTTCCGGTATTCTCGCGGCATGATCTTTCGGCTGTAAGGACACGGCGAAAGCGCCAGTGGCGGTATGTATCCGGAAGGATCCGGCCGCCTCTTGCAAGTTGCACTTTCGGCAACTATCAAAAGGACGATTTCATGAGCTATCCCCTGGAGCATTCCCGACTCGCGCCGCCCGCGGTTCCCCAGGCCAGCCGGCGCGGCATCGGTCGCGTGGCCGCTGAGCAGTTGTCGATCACGATCCCGGTCTATCCCGGTATGGACGAAGGGGATCTGGTCGAGTTGTTCTGGGACGGTTGCTACGTGACGTCCAGGCAGGTCCTCGCCGGTGAGGTCGGCCAGCCGATCAGCCTGCGGGTCCCGGAAAGCTTCATCCTCGAAGGGCTGGCGCGGATTCATTACCGCGTGATGCACATCGGCTGCATGGCCCTGGCCTCGCCGGTACTCAAGTTGCCGGTCAAGCTGGCCTGTCCCGGCGGCCTGCCGATCGGCGAGGAGAACCAGGGCCTGGCGCCGCTGATCGTCCCCGGGCCCATCGGTCGTTATGGGGTCAATCCGCGGCAGATGAAGCGCGGCGTGCCGCTGACCCTGGCGCCCTATCTGAACATGGCGGTCGAGGACGAAATCACCCTGCTCTGGGGCGATGTGCGGCTCGACCTGCCGAAGCTGGCTCCAGCGGATATCGGCAAGCCGGTCCCGGTGTTCGTCCCCCCGGGGTGATCCAGGAAGCCGGGGAGGATCGCGGGCTGGACATCACCTATTGCGTGATCGACCGGGTCGGCAACAACTCCCGCTGGGCACCGGCGCGAAGGTTGCGGGTCGGGACCTCGCGGCACTTTATCCGCACCGGCAAACCGCCATTCAAACTCGCCGCCCAACGCCGCCGGGAGTGAGGGGCGGACCTTCTATGCATATTCCTATAAGTTAGTTTATTTAATATTTATACGCGCTTAGGGTATATGAACCGGACCACCGGACCCGTTTGATTTCGCCTGCATCGCCGTTGCGATGCGTCCAGAGAGAGATGAGGTAGGTATGGTCAGGAACACAATCACCCTCGTGCAGATCGCCAGGGCATTGCGCGCGCCACGGAGTGGCGTTGATGTCTAACTTGAACGAGGCACAGGTCCAGAGCGACCAGGATATCGCCCCTTTGTTGTTGCCGGCCCGGGTGCTGCGCAATGATGCCGAAGCCCTGCAGGCGGCCCGCGAGCTGGCTGAGGTCGCCCGCCTGCAAGCGGCGCGGCGCGACCGCCAGCGCAAGTTGCCCTGGGCCGAGATCGAGCAGTTCACCCGCAGCGGCCTGGGCAGCATCGCCATTCCCCGCGAATACGGCGGCCCCCAGGTGTCTTTCGTGACCGTGGCCGAAGTCTTCGCGATCATTTCCGCCGCCGACCCGGCCCTGGGGCAGATCCCGCAGAACCAGTTCGGCATTCTCCAGCTGCTGCTCGGCACGGCCACCGAACGGCAGAAAAAACACCTGTTCCAGAGCGTGCTCGATGGCTGGCGGATCGGCAATGCCGGGCCCGAGCGCGGCACCCGCAATACCCTGGAACTCAAGACCCGGATCAGCGCCGACGGTGACGGTTATGTCATCAGCGGCCAGAAGTTCTATTCCACCGGTGCGCTGTTCGCCCACTGGGTAGCGGTCAAGGCGATCAACGACGAAGGTCGCCAGGTCATGGCCTTTGTCCGCCGTGGCACGCCGGGGCTGCGAGTGGTGGATGACTGGTCCGGTTTCGGCCAGCGCACCACCGCCAGCGGTACGGTGCTGCTGAACAACGTGCGGGTCGAGGCGGAAAACGTCGTCGAGAACTGGCGCCAGGGCGATACCCCGAATATCCAGGGCGCCGTGTCGCAACTGATCCAGGCCGCCATCGACGCCGGGATCGCCCGCGCGGCCATCGACGACAGCATTGCCTTTGTCCGTGAGCGTTCGCGGCCCTGGATCGATGCCAAGGTCGAACGCGCCAGCGACGATCTCTATGTGATCGCCGATATCGGCAAGCTGAAAATCGAACTGCACGCCGCCGAGGCGCTGTTGCGCAAGGCCGCGCAGGTGCTGGACCAGGTCAACGCCGGGCCGGTGGATGTGGCCGCCGCCGCCCGGGCCTCGATTGCCGTGGCCGAGGCCAAGGTGCTCACCACCGAAATCTCCCTGCTGGCCAGCGAAAAGCTGTTCGAGCTGGCCGGCAGCCGCGCGACCCTGGCCGAGTTCAATCTCGACCGGCACTGGCGCAACGCCCGGGTGCATACCCTGCACGACCCGGTGCGCTGGAAGTACCACGCCGTTGGCGCCTATCACCTGAACGGCACCTTGCCGGCTCGCCATTCCTGGATCTGACCAGACCTCTGGAGACACCCATGTCACAGCTTTCCCAACACGTCGCGGTCATTTCCAGCGACGAGCAAGCCCTGATCGTGGCCAGCGACCTGGCCGAGGATTTCAAGCGCGACAGCCTGCTGCGCGACCGTGAACGGCGCCTGCCGCTGCCCGAGCTGGAAGTGTTTTCCCGCTCCGGCCTGTGGGGCATCAGCGTGCCGAAGGAGTACGGGGGGGCCGGTGTATCGAACGTCACCCTGGCCAGGGTCACGCAACTGATTTCCGAGGCCGATGCGTCCCTCGGGCAGATTCCGCAGAACCATTTCTATGCGCTGGAAGTCCTGCGGGTCAATGGCAGCGAGGCGCAGAAAAAACGCCTGTACGCCGAGGTCCTGGCCGGCCGCCGCTTCGGTAACGCGCTGGCCGAACTGGGTACGAAGACCGCCCACGACCGGGTCACCCACCTGCGTCGCGATGGCGAGGGCTATCGCATCAACGGCCGCAAGTTCTACTCGACGGGCTCGCTCTACGCCCAGCGGATTCCCACTTCGGTGGTGGACGAGCAGGGTGTCCAGCAACTGGCCTTTGTCCCCCGCGAGAGTGCCGGCCTGACGGTGATCGATGACTGGACCGGCTTCGGCCAGCGCACCACCGGCAGCGGCTCGGTGGTGTTCGAGGATGTGTTTGTCGCGGCCGAGGACGTGATCCCTTTCCAGAGCGCCTTCGAACGGCCGACCCCGGTCGGTCCGCTGGCGCAGATTCTCCATGCGGCCATCGACACCGGCATTGCCCGCGCCGCCTATGAAGACACCCTGCATTTCGTCCGTACCCGCACCCGGCCGTGGATCGATTCGGGCAATGACAAGGCCAGCGAAGATCCGCTGACCCTGAAAAGCGTCGGGCACCTGAGCATTCGCCTGCACGCCGCCGAAGCCCTGCTGGAGCGCGCCGGCGAATTCCTCGACCGGGCCCAGGCCGACACCACTGCCGACACAGTGGCGGCGGCCTCCATCGCCGTGGCCGAAGCCCGGGCGATCAGCACGGAAATCTCCCTGGCCGCCGGCAGCACGCTGTTCGAACTGGCCGGCAGCCAGGCGACCCTGGCCGAACACGGCCTGGATCGCCACTGGCGCAATGCGCGGGTGCACACCCTGCACGACCCGGTGCGCTGGAAGTATCACGCCGTGGGCAACTACTACCTCAATGCGGAAAATCCGCCGCTGCGGGGCACGATCTGATGGCCGGTTCTCCAGGAGCAAAGAAGAAGATCCTGCTCAATGCCTTCAACATGAACTGCATCGGGCATATCAACCACGGCCTGTGGACCCATCCGCGGGACAACTCGACCCAGTACAAGACCCTCGAATACTGGACCGAACTGGCACAGTTGCTGGAGCGCGGGCTGTTCGACGGTCTGTTTATCGCCGACATCGTCGGCGTCTACGACGTCTACCAGCAGTCGGTGGCGGTGCCTCTGCGGGAGTCGATCCAGTTGCCGGTCAACGACCCGCTACTGCTGGTGTCGGCCATGGCCGCGGTGACGAAAAACCTCGGCTTCGGCCTGACCGCCAACCTGACCTATGAGGCGCCGTACCTGTTCGCCCGGCGTCTGTCGACCCTCGATCACCTCACTCGCGGCCGGGTCGGCTGGAACATCGTCACCGGCTACCTCGACAGCGCCGCCAAGGCCATGGGCCTCGATGCCCAGGCCGAGCATGACCGGCGCTACGACCAGGCCGACGAATACCTGGAGGTGCTCTACAAACTCTGGGAAGGCAGTTGGGAAAACGACGCGGTGCTCAACGATCCGGTGCGGCGGATCTACGCCCAGCCGGACAAGGTCCACAAGGTGCGGCACAAGGGCGAGTTCTACCAGGTCGAGGGTTATCACCTCTGCGAGCCGTCGCCGCAACGCACCCCGGTGCTGTTCCAGGCCGGCAGTTCCGAGCGCGGCCTGGTGTTCGCCGGGCGGCATGCCGAGTGCGTGTTCATCAGCGGGCAGAACAAGGCCGCGACCAGGGCCCAGGTGGACAAGGTGCGTGCCAGCGCGGTGGCGGCAGGAAGGGATCCTGAAGGCATCAAGGTGTTCATGGGCCTGAACGTGATCGTCGGCGCGACCGAGGAGGAGGCCTGGGCAAAGCATGCCGAGTACCTCGGTTATGCCAGTGCCGAGGCCGGCGTGGCGCATTTCTCGGCCTCCACGGCCATCGATTTTTCCGAGTACGAACTGGACGAACCGATCCAGTACGTGAAGAGCAACGCGATCCAGTCGGCGACAAAGAATCTGCAGAACAACGACTGGACCCGGCGCAAGTTGCTCGACCAGCACGCGTTGGGCGGACGCTATTTCACCG
This sequence comes from Pseudomonas sp. Ost2, assembly GCF_018326065.1. Taxonomy (NCBI): domain Bacteria; kingdom Pseudomonadati; phylum Pseudomonadota; class Gammaproteobacteria; order Pseudomonadales; family Pseudomonadaceae; genus Pseudomonas; species Pseudomonas sp. Ost2. The sequence goes on from NZ_AP021904.1 coordinate 256,217, forward strand.
TGGTCGGCTCGCCGGCGCAGGTGGCCGACGAGCTGGAGTCGTGGATTGCCGAGACCGGCCTGGACGGCTTCAACCTGACCCGTATCGTCACCCCGGAAAGCTATGTGGACTTTATCGAACTGGTGATCCCCGAGTTGCAGCGACGCGGTTCGTACAAGACCGCCTATGACCACGGGACCTTGCGCGAAAAGCTGTTCCACGATGCCGCGCATCTGCCCGGACAGCATGCCGGGGCGGCCTATCGCTCGCTCTGAAAGCTTCGCGGGCAAGCCCCTCCCACAGTCAAAAAGCGAATCCCACTGTGGGAGCGGGCTTGCCCGCGAAGAGACCAGACACCCCAACCCTCACGACTGGAAATCCATCATGAAAACAACACGCCTCACCCAACCAGTCAAAGCACTGGCCCTTGCTCTCGGACTCTTCGGCGCCGTGGCCCACGCCGCCGATGCCCCGCTCAAGGTCGGCACCACCGCCGCCTTCGCCATCCCGCTGGAGGCCGCCGTCGAAGAGGCCGGCAAACAGGGGCTCAAGGTCGAGCTGGTGGAGTTCACCGACTGGATCGCGCCCAATGTCAGCCTCGCCGCCGGCGATATCGACGTGAACTACTTCCAGCACATCCCGTTCCTGGAAAACGCCAAGGCCGCCGCCGGTTTCGACCTGGTGCCCTTCGCCCCGGGGATCATCAACAACGTCGGTCTCTACTCGAAGAAATACAAGAGCTTCGACGAGCTGCCGCAAGGCGCCACCGTGGCTATCGCCAACGACCCGATCAACAGCGGACGCGGCCTGCAACTGCTGGCCAAGGCCGGGCTGATCACCCTCAAGCCCGGCGTCGGCTACAAGGCCACCGAAGACGATATCGTCAGCAACCCGAAGAAGATCAAGATCCTCCAGGTCGAGGCCGTGCAACTGGTGCGTGCCTACGATGATGCCGACCTGGTCCAGGGCTACCCGGCCTATATCCGCCTGGCGAAGACTTTCGACGCCGGTTCCGCGTTGCTGTTCGACGGCCTCGATCACAAGGAATACGTGATCCAGTTCGTGATCCAGCCGAAGGAGAAAAACGATCCGCGGCTGATCAAGTTCGTCGATATCTACCAGCATTCGCCAGCCGTGCGCGCTGCCCTGGATAAAGCCCATGGCAAGCTGTACCAGGCCGGCTGGGAAGGCTGATATGAGTGTCGCCAATCTTCAGCGTCCGCCGCACGCGGCGCAAAGCGAGGCCGAGCAGACCGAGCTGCACCCCGGACTCAATCGCGCCCATGTGCGTTTTATCGGCGTGGGCAAGACCTACGAAGGCAGCCAGGGGCCGGTGCACGCCTTGCAGGGCATCGACCTGGCGATCCAGCGTGGCGAAGTGTTCGGCATCATCGGTCGCAGCGGTGCCGGCAAGTCCTCGTTGATCCGTACCATCAACCGCCTGGAGCAACCGAGTTCCGGGCGGGTGCTGATCGACCAGGTGGATATCGGTGAGTTCGATGAAGACCGCCTGGTGGAACTGCGCCGGCGCATCGGCATGATCTTCCAGCACTTCAACCTGATGTCGGCCAAGACCGTCTGGCAGAACGTCGAGCTGCCATTGAAAGTGGCCGGCGTGCCGAAGCTGCAACGCGAGCAGAAGGTCCGTGAACTGCTGGAGCTGGTGGGCCTGCGGGACAAGCACAAGGCCTATCCGGCGCAGTTGTCCGGTGGCCAGAAACAGCGGGTCGGGATTGCCCGGGCGCTGGTTCACGATCCGGCGATCCTGCTGTGTGACGAAGCGACCTCGGCGCTGGACCCGGAGACCACGCAGTCGATCCTCGGCCTGCTGCGCGAGATCAACCGGCGGTTGGGCCTGACCATCGTCCTGATCACTCACGAGATGGCGGTGATCCGCGATATCTGCGACCGCGTGGTGGTGCTGGAGCATGGTCGGGTCGTCGAGCAGGGGCCGGTCTGGCAGGTGTTCGGCAATCCGCAGCATGAGGTCAGCCAGACCTTGCTCGCGCCCTTGCAACATGGGTTGCCCGAAGAGCTGCAAGGGCGCCTGCAGGCCGATCCGCCATCGCCCTCGGCGGCAGTGGTGCTGCGCCTGCGGTTCACCGGCAGCGCCACCGACGAACCGGACCTGGCGGCCCTGTTCAACGCCCTGGGCGGAAGGGTGCGCCTGCTGCAGGGCGGTGTCGAACGCATCCAGGGGCATGCCCTGGGTCAATTGCTGCTGGCGGTGACCGCGTCCTCGCTGGGCGCCGAGGAACTGCGGCAACGCGCGGCCCGGTGGGCACAACAGGTGGAGGTACTGGGTTATGTGGCTTGATCGGTTGTGGCAGGGGGTGATCGACACGTTCCTGATGGTCGGCGTGTCCTCGCTGATCGCCTTGCTGCTGGGCATTCCGCTGGCGGTGATCCTGGTCACTAGCCACAAGGGCGGTATCTATGAAGCGCCGGCGCTGAATCGGACACTGGGGGCGTTCGTAAACCTGTTCCGTTCGATTCCGTTCCTGATCCTGATGGTCGCCCTGATTCCCTTTACCCGGTTGATCGTCGGTACCACCTACGGCGTCTGGGCCGCCGTGGTGCCGCTGACCATCGCCGCCACGCCGTTCTTCGCGCGGATCGCCGAGGTGAGCCTGCGCGAGGTCGATCACGGCCTGATCGAAGCGGCCCAGGCCATGGGTTGCCGGCGCTGGCATATCGTCTGGCATGTGCTGTTGCCCGAAGCGTTGCCGGGGATTGTCGGCGGCTTCACCATCACCCTGGTGACCATGATCAACTCCTCGGCCATGGCCGGTGCCATCGGCGCGGGCGGGTTGGGAGACATCGCCTATCGCTATGGCTACCAGCGCTTCGACAGCCAGGTGATGCTGACGGTGATCGTATTGCTGGTGATTCTGGTGGCGGTGATCCAGCTCGGTGGCGATCGCCTGGCGCGGGTGCTGAACAAGCGCTGAGAGTGGCGACCCCTTCGCGGGCAAGCCCGCTCCCACAGGTTTTGCGCTCACCCGGTGCCTTGTGGGAGTGGGCCGGCCCACGAAGAGGCGTTCCCACAGATTTTGGGTTCACCTCGGTCCCTTGTGGGAGCGGGCCTGCCTGCGAAGGGGCCGCTCCCACAGGTTTTGGGTTCACCCCGGTCTCTTGTGGGAGCGGGCTTGCCCGCGAAGGGGCCTTTGCAGCCACAGCAAAACCCGCCTGGTGATATATTCGCGTCATCCCCCCCCAAAACGCAGACCTGCGATGAAAACCCTCGGCCCCAACGACCTCGAACAGATCGCTTCCACCACCCTCGGTCACTACAACCGCAGTGCCGAGGGTTTCCGCGAAGGCACCCGCGACCACGATGTGAGCCAGAACATCGACGCGCTGCTGCGGCATATCCAGGGCACGGCGCCGTTTACCGTGCTGGACTTCGGCTGCGGTCCCGGGCGGGACCTGCAGACATTTACCCGCATGGGCCACGTCGCCGTTGGTCTCGACGGCTCCGAGCGCTTTGCGCAGATGGCCCGCGACGACAGCGGGTGCGAAGTGCTGCAACAGAATTTCCTCGAACTCGAACTGCCGTCGGAACGCTTCGACGGGATCTTCGCCAACGCCGTGCTGTTCCATATCCCGCGCCAGGAACTACCGCGGGTGCTCGGGCAGCTGCATGCCACGCTGAAACTGGGCGGCGTGCTGTTCAGCTCCAATCCGCGCGGGGACAACCAGGAGGGCTGGAACGGCGAGCGCTATGGTTCTTACCACGACCTGGAGGCCTGGCGCGAACTGCTGACGGCGGCGGGTTTTGTCGAACTGGAACACTACTATCGCCCCACCGGCCTGCCGCGTGAGCAGCAGCCGTGGTTGGCGAGCGTGTGGCGCAAGGCCTGACACCTTCCCTTGTGGGAGCCGGCTTGCCGGCGATGACGTTCGGCAGATCGATGCAAGACTCACTGGCCCCATCGCTGGCAAGCCAGCTCCCACAGGGTTTGCGCCATGCGCAGATCCTGTGTCCGACACCGTTCCTTGTAGGAGCCGGCTTGCTGGCGATGGCGTCCGTATGAGCAGCGCAAGACTGGCGGGCCTCTCCGCCAGCAGGCCGGGCTGCTACAGGGTTTGTGCCGCCTCGTTTCCAGGCGCCGCCTCTGCGGGTCGGCCGCGGGTTGAGCGTACCGCCGTCACGATCGCCAGCAGCGGCGCCAGGGTGAATACGGCGAACAACCAGCGCGCCGCACTGGCAGTGCCTTCTGTGCCCGTCACCTCGTTGATACCGGCCATATTGGCGATCACCCCCGCCAGCGCCGCGCCGAGCGCCATGGCGAACAGTTGCACGGTGGTGATCGACGAGGCCGCGGCGTCCTGGTCCTGCGCCGAGGCCATCTGCAGCAGGCGGGTCAGCAGGTGTGGCCAACCCACGCCGATGCCGAAACCGACCAGGGTCAGTCCAAGGCAGATCGCCGCCAGCAATGTCCAGTTGCCCAGGTCGATCAGGGGGGTGGTCAATGCCAGGATCACAAGGCCGGCGAGAACAATCACCGGTCCGCTGATGATCGCCCGCTGCACATTGCGCCCGGTCCAGCCGGAACTGCCGATTTCCGCCACGGTCCAGCCCGCCGCCATCAGCGCGGTCATGTAGCCGGCAATCAAGGGCGACTGGCCGTGCAGGTGCTGCAGGAAGTAGGGCATGAAAATATCGCTGCTCATGCCGATCACCAGCAGGCTGGTGGTGGCGTAGAGCGCGCAGAGCGGTGTCCCGAGATGAAACGCCCCTTCGGGCAGCAGGCGGATCTCGGCGGTGGATTCAACGCGGATCAGCACGGCCACCAGGATCATGCAGGCGACGATACCCAGCAGGTTCCAACCCGGCAGCGTCGAGACGCTGCCGGCACAGACCGCCAGCACGGCGGCGGCCAGCAGGGTCAACTGCGGCATGGGCAGACGCACGGGAGCCGGGCGGCTGGCCTCGCGCCGGGGCAGCACGTTGCTGGTGAGCACGATGTACGCCAGGCACACGGGCACCATCGAACCGAAGGCGAAACGCCAGGCGTCCATTTGCGCGAACACTCCGCCCACGGCCGGCCCGACCAGCGTCGCCACGCCCCACATCCCGGAGATCAGCGCCATTGCCCGGGGCCAGAGGCGTTCTTCGAAAATCAGCTGGATCATCGAGTAGCACAGGGCGAGCAGCAGGCCGCCGCCCAGGCCCTGTATCGCCCGGCCCGCGAGCATCACCGGCATGCTCGGCGCCAGGGCACAGATCAGCCCGCCGAGCATGAACACCAGCGCCGCCGTGGCGTAGGCCAGGCGCGGCCCGGTGCTGCGCAGGAGCTTGGCGGTCAGGGCCGAGCCGAGGATCGAGGCGACCACGTACAGTGTGGTGTTCCAGGCGTAGAGCCCCAGGCCACCGATTTCCGTGACCACCGACGGCAGGATGGTGGTGGCGATGTAAGTGTTGGTCGCATACAGCGCGATACCGCCGGAAAGGGCGATGGAGCGGGCGGCGTTCTTGCCGGAGAGGAGTTCTCCCCAACTGCTTTCCTGGGTGTGCATGGACGGTTCCCTGTGAATGCCGTCGCCGCACGGAAGTCGGCGAATTGCGTCGGCGTCACGCTTGAGTTAATTTGCCAAGTAGATGCTTTGAATATTGTGGCGAGGCGACTTGGTTTGTCAAGAAATGACTTGGAATACTCGGCGGCGTCTCCGGCGGATCGCCTGTTGCACCTGCTCAAGACCCGTGGGCCGCAGTTGGCCGGCGAGGCGGGGGCGATCCTCGGCACCACGGGCGAGGCGGTGCGGCAACAGTGTGTGAAGCTGGCGGCGAGCGGGCTGGTGGAAGCGCGTTCCGAAGCCCGTGGCGTGGGGCGGCCGACCCAGGTCTGGCAACTGACGGCGGCCGGCCATGCACGGTTTCCCGATACTCATTCGGAACTGACGGTGCAGTTGCTGCAGACCGTGCGCGAAACGTTCGGCGAGGAAGCCATCGAGCGCCTGATCGGAGTTCGCGAGCAGCAGACCCTGGCGCTGTACCAGCGCGAGATGGATGGCGCCCCGGACCTCAAGGCACGCGTCGAACGCCTGGTGGCGTTGCGGGTGCGCGAGGGCTACATGGCCGAGTACAGCGAGCAGCCCGATGGTGCCCTGGTGCTGGTGGAAAACCATTGCCCGATCTGCGCGGCGGCCACGGCCTGCCAGGGCTTCTGCCGGGCCGAATTGCAAGTGTTCGAGCAGGTGCTGCGGGCCAGGGTCGAGCGGGTCGAGCACATCCTGCTGGGGGCACGGCGCTGCGCTTATCGCGTTACTGCCGTTTGAGGCGGGGATTGATGAGGTGTTGGCCGGGACTCGATTGCTGCATGTTTTTGCGTGTCATCGTTCACGTCACGGTGAACACCGCACACTGTAGGAGCCGGCTTGCCGGCGATGGCGCCCGGCAGATCGATGCAAGACTCACTGGCCTCATCGCTGGCAAGCCAGCTCCTACAGGGGTTTGCGCCATACGCAGATCCTGTGTCCGACACCTTCCCTTGTAGGAGCCGGCTTGCCGGCGATGGCGTCCGACAGGTCGATACAAGATTCACTGGCCCCATCGCTGGCAAGCCAGCTCCTACAGGGGGTTTCGCCCTGCGCAGATAAGAAAACCCCGAAGGGCCAGGCCCTCCGGGGTCGTGTGTCGCCATCGCCTTACAGCTTGGCGATGGACACCTCGGTGGATTTCACGAAGGCGATCACTTCGCTGCCGATCTGCAGTTCCAGTTCCTTTACCGAACGGGTGGTGATCACCGAGGTGACGATCCCCGAAGCGGTCTGGACGTCGATTTCCGACAGCACGTCGCCGGTGACGATTTCCTTGATGGTGCCCTTGAACTGGTTGCGAACGTTGATGGCTTTGATGGTCATGGCGTTGATTCCTGTCATTGATTGAGTAGGCAAGGCATGGATTACAGCGCCCAACGCAACTGCGTGGGCAAGGGTGAAACAGGTTCCGGCTCGGGCGGTACGCCAGGCAGCGACAGCACCCGGTTCAACACTTCGGTCTCCAGCGCCGCCAGGCGATGGGAGCCCCGCACCCGAGGGCGCGGCAGTTCGACGTGGAGGTCGAGGCCGATCTCGCCGTCTTCGATCAGGATCACCCGATCGGCGATGGCCACGGCTTCGCTGACGTCGTGGGTCACCAGCAACACGGTGAAACCATGCTGCTGCCAGAGACGCTCGATCAGTTGCTGCATTTCGATCCGGGTCAGGGCATCCAGCGCCCCCAGCGGTTCGTCGAGCAGCAGCAGGCGAGGTTGGTGAATCAGGGCGCGGGCCAGGGCCACGCGCTGCTTCTGACCACCGGACAAGGCCGCCGGCCATTCATGGGCGCGGTCCGCCAGGCCGACCGCTTCCAGGGCTTGCAGGGCCTGTGGCCGCCAGTCGCCCTTGAGGCCGAGGCCGACGTTGTCGATGACTTTTTTCCAGGGCAGCAGGCGCGCCTCCTGGAACATCAGCCGGGTGTCCTCGCGGGCTTCGCTCAGCGCCGCGGAACCGGCGAGCAACTCGCCGCCGGTGGGTTGGTCGAGACCGGCCAGCAAGCGCAGCAGGGTGCTCTTGCCGCAGCCGCTGCGACCGACCACGGCGACAAACTGCCCGGCCGGAATATGCAGGTCGATCTCGCGCAGTACCTGGCGCTCACCGAAGGTCTTTTGCAGCTTGCGCACCGCCAGCGGAATACCGCGCAGCAGGCGTGGCGGTTGTTGAGCAGTCATGCCGCACCTCCCTTGGCCACCTGGTACGCCGGGTGCCAGCGCAACCAGACGCGTTCCAGGCCGCGCGCCGCCAGGTCGGCCAGCTTGCCGAGCACGGCGTAGAGCACGATGGCCAGGACCACCACGTCGGTTTGCAGGAACTCCCGGGCGTTCATCGCCAGGTAGCCGATACCGGAGCTGGCCGAGATGGTTTCGGCGACGATCAGCGTCAGCCACATGAAGCCCAGGGCGAAGCGCACGCCCACCAGGATCGACGGCAGCGCGCCCGGCAGGATCACCTGGCGGAACAGGCCGAAGCCGGACAGGCCGTAGCTGCGGGCCATTTCCACCAGGGCCGGATCGACGTTGCGGATGCCGTGGTAGGTGTTGAGGTAGATCGGGAACAGGGTGCCCAGGGCCACCAGGAAAATCTTCGCCGACTCGTCGATGCCGAACCACAGGATCACCAGCGGGATCAACGCCAGATGCGGCACGTTGCGGATCATCTGTACCGAGCTGTCGAGCAGGCGCTCACCCCATTTCGACAGGCCGGTGATAAAGCCCAGGGCCAGGCCGATGCCGCCGCCGATGGCAAAGCCGATGCCGGCGCGCCAGCCACTGATGGCCAGGTGTTTCCAGATATCGCCGCTCTGCACCAGGGCAACGCCGGCTTCGATCACGGCGCTTGGCGCGGGCAGGATCCGGGTCGACAGCCAGCCGGCCGAGACCGACAGTTGCCACACTGCCAGCAACAGTACCGGCAGGGCCCAGGGCGCAAGTCTGTGGGTGATTTTGGTCAGGGTCGTCATGGCGCGGCCTCAGCTCTGGGACGCTGCTTTGGGCAGGATGTCGTTGGCGACCATCTCACCGAAAGGGCTGACGTAGCCGGCGCTTTTCGGCAGTTCCGGGCGTTCGATATCCAGGTGCGGGAACAGCAGCTCGGCAACCCGGTACGACTCTTCCAGGTGGGGATAACCGGAGAAGATGAAGGTGTCGATGCCCAGGTCCGCGTATTCCCTGACCCGTGCCGCCACGGTCGGACCGTCGCCGACCAGCGCGGTACCGGCACCGCCACGCACCAGGCCGACACCGGCCCAGAGGTTCGGGCTGACTTCCAGGTTGTCGCGGCTGCCACCGTGCAGCGCGGCCATGCGTTGCTGGCCGACGGAGTCGAAGCGCGCCAGGGATTTCTGCGCACGGGCGATGGTTTCGTCGTCCAGGTGCGAAATGAGTTTGTCGGCGGCCTGCCAGGCTTCGGCATTGGTTTCGCGAACGATCACATGCAGGCGGATGCCGAAGCGCACGGTGCGCCCGAGCTTGGCGGCCTTGGCCCGGACCTGTTCGATCTTCTCGGCGACGGCGGCCGGCGGTTCGCCCCAGGTCAGGACCATTTCCACCTGTTCGGCGGCGAGGTCCTGGGCGGCTTCCGAGGAGCCGCCGAAGTACAGCGGCGGGCGCGGTTGCTGGATCGGCGGATAGAGCAGCTTGGCGCCTTTGACGCTGATGTGCTGGCCATCGTAGTCGACGGTCTCGCCTTCCAGCACACGACGCCAGATACGGGTGAACTCCACCGAGGCCTGATAACGCTCCTCGTGACTGAGGAACAGACCGTCACCGGCCAGTTCGTCCGGGTCGCCGCCGGTCACCAGGTTGAACAGTGCGCGGCCGCCGGACAGTCGATCCAGGGTCGCGGCCTGGCGTGCCGCCACCGTCGGGGAAATGATCCCGGGGCGCAGGGCAACGAGGAATTTCAGGCGCTGGGTCACCGGGATCAGCGAAGCGGCCACCAGCCAGGAGTCCTCGCAGGAACGTCCGGTGGGGATCAGCACGCCGCCGAAACCGAGGCGGTCGGCCGCCTGGGCCACTTGCTGCAGATAACCGTGATCGACGGCGCGAGCGCCTTCGGCGGTGCCAAGGTAATGGCCGTCGCCGTGGGTAGGCAGGAACCAGAAAATGTTGAGGCTCATGGAGTTGTCTCCTAAGGAATACGGTTCAAGGTGCGGTGGCAACGGCGGCCGGTGGTGTCCAGATCACGTCCTTGATGCTCAGCGGCTTGGGAATCAGCTTGAGCTGGTAGAAGCTGTCGGCGATTTTCTGTTGGGCGGCGATCACTTCGGGCGTGAGGAACTGCGCGCCGTAGCCCTGGCGTTTCACCGAGATCAGGGTGATGTCGGCGGGCAGGCCGAGCAGCGGCGCCACCTGGGCGGTGACTTCCTCGGGATTGGCCTTGGACCAGTCGCCGACGGCGCGGACTTCCTCCACCAGGGTCTTGATCACTTGCGGGTGTTTCTCTGCGTAGGGCTTGGTCGCCAGGTAGAACTGGTTGTTGTCCACCAGGCCGGTGCCGTTACGCAGGGTGCGGGCCTTGAGCTGTTGTTCGGCGGCGGCCTGGTACGGGTCCCAGATCACCCAGGCGTCGACGCTGCCACGCTCGAAGGCGGCGCGGGCATCGGCCGGCGGCAGGTAGACGGTCTCGATATCGCTGTACTTGAGGCCGGCGTCTTCCAGGGCGCGGACCAGCAGGTAGTGGACGTTGGAGCCTTTGTTGAGGGCGACTTTCTTGCCCTTGAGCTCCTGCACCGATCTGATCGACGAGTCCTTGGGTACCAGGATCGCTTCGCTGGTCGGCGCCGGCGGCTCCGAGGCGACATAGAGCAGGTCGGCACCAGCGGCCTGGGCGAAGACCGGCGGGGTTTCGCCGGTGACGCCGAAGTCGATGGAGCCGACGTTCAGCCCTTCGAGCAGTTGCGGGCCCCCGGGGAACTCGGTCCATTGCACCTGGACGCCCTGGGCGGCGAGGCGTTTTTCCAGGGTGCCCTTGGCCTTGAGCAGCACCAGGGTGCCGTATTTCTGATAACCGATCCGGATCGACTCGGCCTGAGCTTGAGTAATGGCGCCGAAGGTGACAGCCGCAGCAAACAGAGCGACCAGACCGCGACGCAAAATGACAGTGCGCATGGCGCTCTCCTTTTTGCAGTGAGGGTTTTGGCTGCACCTGCTTGCCCGTTGGCGGGCGAGTAAGGCCAGTACATCAATGTCGGTGAAACGGCCTAGATGCTCCAGCGAGCACTCAGCAGGCGATCATTCAGCAGTGTCGGGTCCAGGGGCTTGGGACGGCGCGCCAGGGCGCTGTGGAACTGCTCCAGGGCCTCGCTCAGGCGTTGTTCCAGGACCGGCACCAGTTGCGCTTGGGCGCTGCCTTCGCCATAGGCGATCTGGCTGTCCTCGGCAAAAATACCGTGGAGCATTTCCTGCGCCTTCAACGCCGCCAGGACCGGCTTGAGCGCATAGTCCACGGCGAGCATGTGGGCGATGCTGCCGCCGGTGGCCATGGGCAGCACCACCTTGTGGCTCAGGGCGCGCTCGGGCAGCAGGTCGAGCAGGGTCTTCAAGGCGCCGGAGAACGAGGCCTTGTACACCGGCGTGGCGATCACCAGGCCATCGGCGTTTTCAATCTGTTGCAGCAGGTCGACGATCTGCGGGCTGCCAAAGCGTGCATGGAGCAGGTCTTCGGCGTTGAAGTCGCGGATCTGGTAACTCACGACTTCGATGCCCTGCTGGTTGAGCCAGCGTTTGGCGTAGTCCAGCAATACCCCGGAGCGCGATCGCTGGCTGGGGCTTCCTCCGAGTGTCACGACCAGCATGAAGGTCTTTCCTCAAACGTATGGCGGCGATTCGCGGCGTGCGATCTCGCTGAAGTTGGACAGACCTTACCAGTCAATTTATATATCCATAAATCTTATTTATTCATTTGTTTATTCTTTAAATGCATATGAGGTCAAGATTATTCCGGGCAAAAAAATAGGCCGTCGAAACGGCCTTAAAACCCCTGCTTTGTGATTCGGTAAGAGCTGCCAGAGCGGGACGCGGAGCGTCCAGGGAGGCATTCCCACGCGGAGCATGGGAACGATCAAGCCCCTCGGCGGGCCTTTCAGCGGTTGGGCTGCGGCGTCAGGCGCAGGTAGGGTTTTACCGCGCGATAGCCTTTCGGGAAGCGTTTCTTGATTTCGTCTTCGTCCTTGAGGGACGGCACGATCACCACTTCGTCGCCGTCCTGCCAGTTGGCGGGCGTGGCGACCTTGTAGTTGTCGGTCAGCTGCAACGAGTCGATCACCCGCAGGATCTCGTGGAAATTGCGCCCGGTGCTCGCCGGGTAGGTGATGGTCAACCGGATCTTCTTGTTCGGATCGATCACGAACAGCGAGCGGACGGTGAGGGTGTCGTTGGCATTCGGGTGGATCAGGTCATACAGGTCCGAAACCTTGCGGTCGGCATCGGCCAGGATCGGGAAATTGACGACAGTGTTCTGGGTCTCGTTGATGTCTTCGATCCACTTGTGGTGCGAGTCCACCGGGTCCACGGACAGGGCGATGGCCTTGACCCCACGCTGGGCGAATTCGTCCTTGAGCTTGGCGGTGAAGCCCAGCTCGGTGGTGCACACCGGAGTGAAGTCCGCCGGGTGGGAAAACAGCACGCCCCAGCTGTCGCCGAGCCACTCGTGGAAACGAATCCTGCCGGCGCTGGAATCCTGTTCGAAGTCGGGGGCGATGTCGCCGAGTCTGAGGCTCATGTGCTGCTCCTTGGGTGAAGGTCTGATGGCCTTACTGTGCCTGCTGGTGAATTTATTTAAAAAGAATAAATATCGATTTGTTTAGAAGATTAGGAAATATTAAAAAGATCTTCATTGGACGCCGGGCACGCGCAGGAGCACTCTTATCCACAGCTTGTGAGAGGGCTAAGGGGATGTAAATCAGTGGAGTGCCGAACGCCGGGATGTTGCTGGATGGCGTGAAGGCCGAAGCTGAAAAGGTAGTTGTATGCAAGACGTGAAGCACTCAGCCCGGCATTGCGCCGGGCTGAGTGTGGATCTTGGATCTAGACGATCACGCGCTTACAGCAGCGGGATCGAGTAGCTGACGATCAGGCGGTTTTCGTCCTGGTCGCGCTGACCTGGAATGTCGTTACGCCACATGGCGTTTTTCCAGGCGAAACCCAGGTTCTTGAAGGTGCCTTGCGGTACCACGTAAGCCAGGGTCAGGTCGCGTTCCCACTCGGTGCCACCGGTGCCCAGGGTACGGGTTTGAGCGGCGCCGACGTTACCTGCGGTGTCGATGTTGTTGCCGCGCAGGTAGATGATACCGGCGGTCAGGCCAGGTACACCGACCTTGGCGAAGTCATAAGCGTAGCGAGCTTGCCAGGTACGCTCGCCGGCACGGGCGAACTTCTGGATCTGCATGTCGGTGATGGTGCTGTTCGACGAACCGTCACCCTGGTTCAGCCAAGGGAAATCGCTGTCGCCCTTGCTGTACTGGTAACCGGCACCGAAGGTGTGGCCTTCAACCGAGTACAGGGCCAGGTAGCTGTACAGATCGTTGTCGACTTTGCCCTTGGTGTTAGTGGCAAAGCTCTTGTCGTCGTAGTAGCCGCTGGTGAAGTACGCCGAGGTGTCGCCGTTCGCGCCGTTGTCGCGGCTGCGGTAGTAGCGCAGGTCGCTTTTCAGCACGCCAGGACCGATGGACCAGTTGTGTACCAGGCCCAGGAAGTTCTGCGAGTAGAAATCTTTCAGCTCACCGTAGTAGTACGAAGCGACCAGATCCTTGGTGATCTTGTAGTCGGCACCGCCGTAGTAGAACTTGTTGCTGCGGCGACCAGTTGCAGTCGGGCTGTTCGCACCGGCAATGGACAGGCCTTCGGTGTTGCTGGAGTTACGACCCTTGGCGTGCTCGATCTGACCGGCAGTCAGGGTCAGGTCCTTGATTTCGTTCGAGGTGATCTGGCCGCCCTGGAAGGTTTGTGGCAGCAGACGACCATCGTTGTACTTGATGACCGGGTTGTTGGGTTGCAGGGTACCGATCTTCAGTTCGGTCTGCGAAACCTTGACCTTGCCGGTCAGGCCCAGGCTGGAGAAGTCGTTGACGGCTTTGCCGTTCGACTCGCTCGGGAACACGGTGCCGCCGTAGGAAGTCGAGGTCGCGCCGTTGGTGCCGCGACCGGAGTCCAGGCGTACGCCCAACAGGCCGATGGCATCGATACCGAAGCCGACGGTACCTTGGGTGTAGCCGGAGATGAAGCGCAGGTCGAAGCCTTGGCCCCATTCTTCGTTCTTGCTCTGAACGCCGGTGGCCTTGACCTTGGCGGTGCCAGCGTCGGAATCACGGTTGTCAGTGTTGATGTAGTAGTTACGCAGACCCAGAGTGGCCTTGCTGTCTTCGATAAAACCTGCGGCGCTTGCCTGCTGCGCCAGAACCCCTACGGCCACAGCCAGGGCCAAAGTGGACTTCTTCATTGGTCTTGCTCCTCTCATTTCTAATTTTTGTAGGTCTAGGCTCGGGATCTACGCCCCTTTTGCGCCACAGATTGCGCGATTAGCGCCAGATCGTGACTGGCAAGTCAATCGTAACAAGCCATGTCTACGACTTTGGTCTAACCGCTGTTGTTTGGTCCTTGCAGGGTAATGGCTTTGCCATAAACCCAAAAAGAATTGTTTCGTCCTTTTTCAGACGATTCAGGAATATCGTGTTTCATCGAACACTGTCGCCTGGGGTTCTTATCGACCGCTGGGCTCATTCCTGAAAAGTATTTTCTGCCTCTTTTTTAGAACCCTTGACGTGAGGAAAGGCCTCCGTACGTCACTGGCGATCAAAAAGGCGACGCAATCATGGCTAAACGCTGCCACTCCCGTCAATTTATTACAGTGTTTGTCAGATGAAGATTGCCATGCGGCTGTCATATTCCGACGTTCGGTTCAACTCATGACCGATAAGACGAACCGATAACCCTAGACCATGAAATGCACTATTGCCGATTCGATTGTATCGGGGATCAGGCGCGGGCCCTCGTTTCGCGTGGATTTGCCCCTGTATTTCCCCTCATAAGCTAATGCAAATAAGTTATTTATTTTAAGATTCTTAGATCATTTAGTCTTCTCGACACGCCGACTCCCGGCCACTCGTTGAGGAGCTTCTCCCATGAAACTGCATTCCCCACTCCGCCTCCTGGCGGCGTTGTCCCTGGCCGGGGCGAGCTTGTTTGCGCAGGCTGCCGACGTCACCGTGGCCTACCAGACCACCGTTGACCCGGCGAAAGTCGCCCAGGCCGACGGCTCTTATGAAAAAGCCACCCACGCCAAGATCGACTGGCGAAAATTCGATAATGGTGCCGACATCATTGCCGCCATCGCCTCGGGCGACGTGCAGATCGGCTACCTCGGTTCCAGCCCGCTGACGGCGGCCATCACCCGCAAGGTGCCGGTCGAGACCTTCCTGATCGCCACCCAGATCGGCGCCGCCGAGGCGCTGGTGGCCCGTGACGGTTCCGGGATCAATTCGCCTCAGGATCTGATCGGCAAGAAAGTCGCCGTGCCTTTTGTCTCCACCGGACACTACAGCCTGCTGGCCGCGCTGAAGCACTGGAATATCGACCCGTCGAAAGTACAGATTCTCAACCTCGCGCCGCCGGCCATCATCGCGGCCTGGAAGCGCGGTGATATCGACGCCACCTACGTCTGGGACCCGGCCCTGGGTGTCGCCAAGGAAAACGGCAAGGTGCTGATCACTTCCGGCGAGCTGGCCAAGTTCGGCGCGCCGACCTTCGACGCCTGGATCGTGCGCAAGGATTTCGCCGAGAAGCACCCGGAAATCGTCAAGGCGTTCGCCAAGGTGACGCTGGATGCCTATGCGCAATATCGCAAGGACCCGCAGGCCTGGCTGGCTGACAAGGGCAACGTCGACAAGCTGGTGAAACTCTCGGGCGCCAAGGCTTCGGATATTCCGCTGCTGTTGCAAGGCAACGTCTACCCGCTGGCGGCCGACCAGGTCACCGTGCTGGGCAAGCCGACCGCCCAGGCGATTACCGATACGGCGGCCTTCCTGAAAGAGCAGGGCAAGGTCGAGGCCGTGCTGCCGGACTACGCCCCGTATGTCAGCGCCAAGTTCATTACCAACTGATCGACCTGATTCTGAAGCAGCCCACGACCGAGGAGCCCATCGCCATGGCCTTGTTACAGCTGGAGCGCATCAGCGCACAGTATCCCGGTGCGGCCGAGCCGGTGCTGTCGGATATTTCCCTCAGCCTGGGACCGCAGCAACTGCTGGTGGCCCTGGGTCCGTCGGGTAGCGGCAAGACGTCTCTGCTGAACCTGATCGCCGGGTTCGTCGAACCCAGCGCGGGCCGCATCACCCTCGACGGTGTTGCCGTCAAGGGCCCGAGCGCCGAGCGCGGCGTGGTGTTCCAGGACGATGCGTTGCTGCCCTGGCAGGACGTGCTGGCCAACGTCGGTTTCGGCCTGGAACTGGCGGGTGTACCGCGGGCGCAGCGGGAAGTCCGGGCCCGGGAAATGCTCGCCCTGGTTGATCTGGCAGGCTTCGACAGCCGGCGGATCTGGCAGCTTTCCGGCGGCCAGAAACAGCGCGTCGGCCTTGCCCGCGCGCTGGCGGCGGACCCTCGGGTGCTGCTGATGGACGAGCCGTTCGGCGCCCTCGATGCCTTCACCCGCGAACAGATGCAGGAGCTGTTGCTGCAAGTCTGGCAGCGCACCGCCAAGCCGGTGTTCCTGATTACCCACGATATTGAAGAAGCGGTTTTTCTCGCCACCGACCTGATTCTGCTGGCGCCCAATCCGGGACAGATCGTCGAACGCCTGAGCCTGGATTTCGGCCGGCGCTACAGCGCCGGCGAGTCCGCCCGGGCGATCAAGTCCGATCCGCGTTTTATCGAAACCCGCGAGCATGTGCTGGCCCGTGTGTTCTCCCAACGCAGCGCCGCGTCGCGGCAGGAGTTCGTATGAGCAGCTATGAATTGCCGGTGGCCGTGACCGCCAAGCCGAACGCACCCGTGGTGCGGCGCAGCCTGAGCACCCGCTGGATCAGCGTGCTGACCCTGGTGACCCTGGTTGTGCTGTGGTGGGCCGTGACGGCGGCCGGTGTGATCGAGCCGCTGTTCCTGCCGCCGCCTTCGGCGGTGCTGGAAAAAGGCTGGTTGCTGGCGACCAGGGGCTATATGGATTCGACCCTGTGGCAGCACCTCGGTGCCAGCCTCGGACGGATCGGCGTGGCCCTGGGGGTTGCCGTGCTGACGGCGATCCCGGTGGGTATCGCCATCGGCCACAACCGGATTGCCCGGGGCATTCTCGATCCGCTGATCGAGTTCTACCGACCGATCCCGCCGCTGGCCTACCTGCCGTTGATCGTGATCTGGTGCGGCATCGGCGAGCTGTCGAAAGTGCTGCTGATCTACCTGGCGATCTTTGCCCCGATCGCCATCGCGACGGCCACCGGTGTGCGCACCGTGGATCCGGCCAAGCTCCGCGCGGCGCTGTCCCTGGGGGCGACCAGGGCCCAACTGATCCGCCATGTGATCCTGCCCAGCGCCTTGCCGGACATTCTCACCGGTGTGCGCATCGGCCTGGGTGTCGGCTGGTCGACGCTGGTCGCCGCCGAGCTGATCGCCGCCACCAGCGGCCTGGGTTTCATGGTCCAGTCGGCGGCACAGTTCCTGGTGACCGATGTGGTGGTGCTGGGGATCCTGGTGATCGCCTTTATCGCCTTCGCCATGGAGATGGGCCTGCGCGCCCTGCAGCGCAAGCTGGTGCCGTGGCACGGCCAGGCGCACTGACAGACCGCGACGTATTGAGCGGCTTCCCGAGCTGCGTACTGAAACACGCCGACTGCCCGGCACGTATTTGAAGAGATCGACCATGAGCCTGACCATTACTCCCCTGAGTGCCGCCCTCGGTGCGCAGATCGACGGTGTCGAACTGAACCGGCCGTTGAGCATCGAGCAGCGCGACGCTATCGAACAGGCGTTGCTCAAGTACCAGGTGCTGTTCTTTCGCAACCAGCCGCTGAACCCACAATTGCAGGCGGCGTTCGCGGCAAATTTCGGTGACCTGCATGTGCATCCGATCTACCCGAATGTGCCGGAGCAGCCCGAGGTGATGGTCCTCGATACCGCGTTGACCGATGTGCGCGACAACGCGATCTGGCATACCGACGTGACTTTCCTGCCGACCCCGGCGCTGGGCGCGGTACTCAGTGCCAAGCAGTTGCCGGCCTATGGTGGCGATACGTTGTGGGCCAGCGGGATTGCCGCCTTCGAGGCCTTGTCGGCGCCTTTGCAGAAGCTGTTGGACGGATTGACGGCGACCCACGATTTCACCAAGTCGTTCCCTCTGGAGCGCTTCGGCAGCACCGCCGAAGACCTGGCGCGCTGGGAGGAAACCCGCAGGAAGAACCCGCCGCTGTCCCATCCGGTGATTCGTACGCACCCGGTGAGCGGGCGCAAGGCGCTGTTCGTCAACGAAGGATTCACCACCCGGATCAACGAGCTGGAAGAAGCGGAAAGCGCGGCGATTCTCAAGCTGCTGTTCGCCCACGCCACTCGCCCGGAATTCACTATCCGTTGGCGCTGGCAGGAAAATGACGTGGCATTCTGGGATAACCGGGTGACCCAGCATTATGCCGTTGACGATTACCGGCCCAACCGGCGGGTGATGCACCGGGCGACGATTCTCGGTGACGCGCCGTTCTGAGTGCCTTGACCCGGGCCCTGTAGGAGCCGGCTTGCTGGCGATGAACGATAATGCGGTGTGCCTGAAACACCGCGTCGCCTGAATCGCCAGCAAGCCGGCTCCCACAAGGGGGGGATTCGCAGGGCCGGATCCCGATCGTTCCTACGCTCCGCGTGGGCATGCAGCCGGTGACGCTCCGCGTCACAAGAGCGGACGCGGAGCGTCCAGTGAGGCATTCCCACGCAGGAGCGTGGGAACGATCAATGTCCGTCAGAGCGGGATTTCGCGCTTGGGCAGGTACGGCGGCAGGTAAAGTCCCAGATACGCATCGAACACCCGCATGCCTTCCTCGGCCATGCGCGGGGTGATCTGGTCGTGCAACTGCACCGACCGTGCATAGACCCGATCGCCCAACTCCATCGCCAGCGCAAACACATCGACATCGCCCGGCAGGGTCGGCAGCTCGAAGTGACGGATAAACAGCTTGTGCATCAGGTCCCCCAGCTCGATATCGTGCTGGCGGTCGGCCTGGGTGACTTCGGTCAGGCCGTGCTGGGCGAGGATCAACTGGCGTGCCGCGGCGTCCTCGCTGTAGATGCTCAACATCCGTTGTTCCACCAACCGTGACAGATCGCGCCAGCCGCCCAGGCCGGCGTGGTCGATCGGTGCTTCCAGGCAGGCGCGGAACGCCGCGTGGACATCGGCGGTGAGGGCTTCGAGCAGCGCCGGGACGCTGGCGAAGAAGTGATAGACCGAAGACGGTGGAATCTCCGCGCGCTCGGCCACGCTATAGATCGACAGGCTGGCCACGCCTTCGGCGGCAAGCAGGGTGCGGGCGGCGTCGAGGATCGAATCGATCCGCGCCTGGCTGCGAGCACGGGGTTTGCGAGCGGTGGCGGGGCGGGTCATGGAGTTCTCCGGCAGGGGCAGCGCGCATTGTACGCGAGGTTCTGCGGTGTCTGTGAGGACGCCATCGCCAGCAAGCCGGCTCCCACAGGGTTTGTGTCGTGCCGAATGTAGCGTGCACCGCTGTGTAGGCGCCGGCTTGCTGCTGATCCGCGCGCCGCCTCGCCACGGCCCCTCGTCTGGCCTGGGATCTTGTGGGAGCCGGCTTGCTGGCGATTCGCCGACAGGCGCGCAAAAAAAACGCCGCGGGCCCAAAGGCCGGCGGCGTTCTTCTTTATTACCGCAACCGCTTACACGGTATGCAGGTACCAGTTGTACTCGAGGTCGGAGATGGAGTGTTCGAACTCCTCCAGCTCGCTCTCTTTACAGGCCACGAAGATATCGATGTATTTCGGATCGATGTACTTGGCCATGATCTCGCTGTCGTCCAGCTCGCGCAGGGCATCACGCAGGTTGTTCGGCAGGCTCTGCTCGTTCTGCTCGTAGCTGTTGCCTTCGACCGGGGCGCCTGGCTCGACCTTGTTGGTCAGGCCGTGGTGCACGCCTGCCAGGACCGAAGCCATCAGCAGGTACGGGTTGGCATCGGCACCGGCGACGCGGTGTTCGATACGCACGGCATCGGCCGAACCGGTCGGCACGCGAATCGCCACGGTACGGTTGTCCAGGCCCCAGCACGGCGAGTTCGGCACGTAGAACTGTGCGCCGAAACGGCGGTAGGAGTTGACGTTCGGGCAGAGGAAGGCCATCTGCGCCGGTAGGGTCTCGAGCACACCGCCGATCGCGTGACGCAGCGCGGCGTTCTGCTCGGGATCCTCACTGGCGAAGATGTTCTTGCCTTCCTTGTCGAGTACCGAGATATGGACGTGCAGCCCGTTGCCCGCCTGGCCCGGGTAAGGCTTGGCCATGAAGGTGGTGTCCATCTCATGGTCGTAGGCGATGTTCTTGATCAGGCGCTTGAGCAGGACCGCGTAGTCGCAGGCCTTGATCGGGTCGGCCACGTGGTGCAGGTTCACTTCGAACTGCGCCGGGGCACTTTCCTTGACGATGGCGTCGGCCGGGATGCCTTGCTCTTTCGCACCTTCCAGGATGTCCTGGAGGCAGTCGACGTATTCGTCGAGGTCGTCGATCAGGTAGACCTGTGTCGAATGCGGGCGTTTGCCGGAGATCGGCGAGCGGGGTGGTTGTGGGCGGCCGTTCACGTTCTCCTGGTCGATCAGGTAGAACTCGAGTTCGAAGGCGGCGCAGATGGTCAGACCGAGGTCGTCAAATTTGCTTACAACTTGGCGGAGCACTTCGCGAGGGTCGGCGAAGAATGGTTCACCTTCGAGTTCGTGCATGGTCATCAGCAGTTGCGCGGTAGGGCGCTTTTGCCAGGGCTCATTGCACAGGGTGTCAGGGATCGGATAACAGATTCGGTCAGCATCACCGATGTCCAGGCCCAGGCCGGTGCTTTCCACCGTAGAGCCATTGATATCCAAGGCAAATAATGAGGCCGGCAGGTTGATGCCTTTCTCGTAAACCTTGTGGAGGCTGGTGCGTTCGATGCGCTTGCCGCGCACCACACCATTCATATCCGCAATTAGAAGGTCTACGTACAGAACCTCAGGATGATCCTTAAGGAACGCGTTCGCTTCGTTAAGCTGAACGGCACGCGGGGGTACCGACATGATGCAACACCTTTGTTGTTAAAAATATCAATCATTGATCTTTTCTGGTTTCAGTCAACCCGAACGGCATGCCGAAGTCAAGCGAGGCATTTTTTGCCCTGAAAAAGCGCTCGAAGGCCTTTTTTGGGGCATTTTGGGGCGTTTTTTGCCCCTCTGTCCCCTTGGGCACCGCAGGCTTGAGCGGGCCGTGTTGTATTTTTTACGGGGGTGTTGTGTAAAAAAATGAACAAGGCTAAGCTCGATTAAAACCCATAACAGCAATAATACCGGGGTGCTTCATGTCTCGCCTGCCGTTAATCGGCGTCACCGCCTGCTCCAAACAGGTCGGTTTGCATGCTTATCACATCAGTGGCGATAAGTACGTCCGCGCAGTCGCTGTCGCTGCCAGGGGCTTGCCGCTGATCCTTCCGTCATTGGCGGATCTGTTCGAACCGTCCGATATTCTGGACGGTATCGACGGCCTTCTTTTTACCGGCTCTCCTTCCAACGTGGAACCCCATTTGTATGGCGGTCCGGCCAGCGCGCCAGGCACTGCTCATGATTCTGCACGGGACCGCGTCACCCTCCCGCTGATTCGCGCCGCCGTGGCGGCGGGCATCCCGGTGCTCGGCATCTGCCGCGGTTTCCAGGAAATGAATGTGGCGTTCGGTGGCAGCCTGCATCAGAAGGTTCATGAAGTGGGAACCTTCATGGATCATCGTGAGGACGAGAGTCAGCCGCTGGAGGTCCAGTACGGCCCCGCGCATTCGATGCAGGTCGAGCCCGGTGGTGTCCTGGCGGGCCTGGGTCTGCCGCCGGAGTTCCAGGTCAATTCGATCCACAGCCAGGGCGTCGACCGCCTGGCGCCGGGCCTGCGGGTCGAGGCACGGGCCCCGGACGGCCTGATCGAGGCGGTCTCGGTGACAGGAGGCAAGGCTTTTGCTTTAGGTGTGCAATGGCACCCGGAATGGCAGGTCCTGTCCAACCCGGTCTACCTGGCGATTTTCCAGGCATTTGGCGATGCCTGTCGAAAGCGGGCAATACAACGCGACGCGGATGCGTCAACGAACGCCTGACCTCTATTATGCAGGTCAGGAAACCCAGCCCAGAGGCATTTATGAGTAACAACCTCGACCAGCTCACCGATTGGTTGAAAGACCACAAGATCACAGAAGTCGAATGCATGATTGGCGATCTGACCGGGATCACCCGGGGCAAGATCTCGCCGACCAACAAGTTCATTGCCGAAAAAGGCATGCGCCTGCCCGAGAGCGTTCTGTTGCAGACCGTGACCGGCGACTATGTCGAAGACGACATCTATTACGAACTGCTCGACCCGGCGGACATCGACATGATCTGCCGCCCCGACAGCAACGCGGTGTACCTGGTGCCCTGGGCCATCGAACCCACCGCCCAGGTGATCCACGACACCTACGACAAGCAGGGCAACCCCATCGAGCTGTCGCCGCGCAACGTGCTCAAGAAGGTCCTGAAACTCTATGCCGACAAGGGCTGGCAGCCGATCGTGGCGCCGGAAATGGAGTTTTACCTGACCAAGCGCTGCGAAGACCCGGACTTCCCGCTGCAGCCGCCGATCGGCCGCTCCGGTCGCCCGGAAACCGGTCGCCAGTCCTTTTCCATCGAGGCGGCCAACGAATTCGACCCGCTGTTCGAAGACGTCTACGACTGGTGCGAACTGCAGGAACTGGATCTCGACACACTGATCCATGAAGACGGCACGGCGCAGATGGAAATCAACTTCCGTCACGGCGATGCCCTGTCCCTGGCCGACCAGATCCTGGTGTTCAAGCGGACCATGCGCGAGGCGGCGCTCAAGCACGACGTGGCCGCGACCTTCATGGCCAAGCCGATGACCGGTGAGCCGGGCAGTGCCATGCACCTGCACCAGAGCATCATCGACATCGAGACCGGCAAGAACATCTTCTCCAATGAAGACGGGACCAAGAGCGACCTGTTCCTCAATCATATCGGCGGCCTGCAGAAGCTGATCCCCGAGCTGTTGCCGCTGTTCGCGCCGAACGTCAATTCGTTCCGCCGCTTCCTGCCGGATACCTCGGCACCGGTGAACGTGGAGTGGGGCGAAGAGAACCGTACCGTGGGCCTGCGGGTCCCGGATGCCGGCCCGCAGAACCGTCGGGTGGAAAACCGCCTGCCGGGGCCGACGCCAACCCGTACCTGGCCATCGCCGCCAGCCTGCTGTGTGGCTACATCGGCATGGTCGAAGGCATGACGCCGAGCGCGCCGGTGGTCGGTCGCGGCTACGAGCGTCGCAACCTGCGCCTGCCGCTGACCATCGAAGACGCCCTGGAGCGGATGGAAAACAGCAAGACCATCGAGAAATATCTGGGCAAGAAATTCATCACGGGCTACGTCGCGGTCAAGCGGGCCGAGCATGAAAACTTCAAGCGCGTCATCAGTTCGTGGGAGCGGGAATTCCTGCTCTTTGCCGTCTGATGCGCCGGGCGCGGCGGTTCATAGCCGCGCCCTCACTGTTATCCAGGAGAACCGTATGACCAGCAACAACCCGCAAACCCGCGAGTGGCAAGCCCTCAGCAGCGATCACCACCTGGCCCCCTTCAGCGACTTCAAGCAGTTGAAAGAGAAAGGCCCGCGCATCATCACCAACGCCAAGGGCGTTTACCTCTGGGACAGCGAAGGCAACAAGATCCTCGACGGCATGGCCGGCCTCTGGTGCGTGGCCATCGGTTACGGGCGCGACGAGCTGGCCGACGCCGCCAGCAAGCAGATGCGCGAGCTGCCTTATTACAACCTGTTCTTCCAGACCGCCCACCCGCCGGTACTGGAGCTGGCCAAGGCCATCGCCGATATCGCCCCCGAAGGCATGAACCACGTGTTCTTCACCGGTTCCGGCTCGGAAGGCAACGACACCATGCTGCGCATGGTCCGCCACTACTGGGCGATCAAGGGCCAGCCGAAAAAGAAAACCATCATCAGCCGCAAGAACGGTTATCACGGTTCCACCGTGGCCGGCGCGAGCCTGGGTGGCATGACCTACATGCACGAACAGGGCGATCTGCCGATTCCGGGCATCGTCCATATCCCGCAGCCCTACTGGTTCGGTGAGGGCGGCGACATGAGCCCGGAAGAGTTCGGCATCTGGGCGGCCAACCAGCTTGAAGAAAAGATTCTCGAACTCGGCGTGGACACCGTCGGGGCCTTTATCGCCGAGCCGATCCAGGGTGCCGGCGGCGTGATCGTGCCGCCGGACAGCTACTGGCCACGGGTCAAGGAAATCCTTGCCAAGTACGACATCCTGTTTGTCGCCGACGAGGTGATTTGTGGCTTCGGGCGCACCGGTGAGTGGTTCGGTACCGATTTCTACGGCCTCAAGCCGCACATGATGACCATCGCCAAGGGCCTGACCTCCGGCTATATCCCCATGGGTGGCCTGATCGTGCGTGACGACGTGGTCGCGGTCCTCAACGAAGGCGGCGACTTCAACCACGGTTTCACCTACTCCGGTCACCCGGTGGCGGCGGCGGTGGCGCTGGAAAACATCCGCATCATGCGCGATGAAAAAATTATCGAGAACGTCCATGCCGAAACGGCACCCTATTTGCAGAAACGTCTGCGGGAACTGAACGATCACCCGCTGGTGGGTGAAGTTCGCGGTGTGGGTCTGCTGGGGGCCATCGAACTGGTCAAGGACAAGGCCACCCGTGCGCGGTACGAAGGGAAGGGCGTCGGCATGATCTGCCGGCAGTTCTGCTTCAACAATGGCCTGATCATGCGTGCCGTCGGCGACACCATGATCATTGCCCCGCCACTGGTGATCAGCAAGGCCGAGATCGACGAGCTGGTGGCCAAGGCGCGTCAGTGCCTGGATCTGACCCTGAGTGCGTTGCAGGGCTAAGTGCTAGGCTTTGAGCGCAAGTGCGTTGTGGGCACTTGCGCTCGGAGCGATCAGAAAGGCGGGTCTTTCCTTGAAAGCCCACCTGGGATCTTGCCAGACTACCCCACTGTTCCGAGTTGCCCGGGAATCGGCCGCCGAACAGCTGGTTAAAAAGAAAAATTGGAGCATGACGCATGAAGGCATTAGGTTTGAAGAACGCTGGCAAGACTCTCCTTGCCCTGTCTTTGCTGGGCGCGATGGGTGCCGCCCAGGCCGATGACAAGGTGCTGCACGTCTATAACTGGTCCGACTACATCGCCCCGGACACCATCGCGAACTTTGAAAAAGAGTCCGGGATCAAGGTGGTCTACGACGTATTCGACAGCAACGAAACCCTGGAAGCCAAGTTGCTGGCCGGCAAGTCCGGTTACGACATCGTGGTGCCGTCCAACAACTTCCTGGCCAAGCAGATCAAGGCAGGCGTCTATCAGGAGCTGGACCGGTCCAAGCTGTCCAACTACGACAACCTCAACAAGGATCTGCTGAAGGCGGTTTCGGTCAGCGACCCGGGCAACAAGCACGCATTCCCGTACATGTGGGGCTCGATCGGCATCGGCTACAACCCGGAGAAGGTCAAGGCAGCGCTGGGCGTGGACAAGATCGATTCGTGGGATGTCCTGCTCAAGCCGGAAAACATTGCCAAGCTCAAGAGCTGTGGCGTGAGCTTCCTCGATTCGCCGACCGAGATGTTGCCGGTAGCCCTGCACTACCTGGGCCTGCCGACCGACAGCCAGAAGAAGGAAGACATCAAGAAGGCCGAGGATCTGTTCCTGAAGATTCGTCCTTCGATCACCTACTTCCACTCGTCCAAGTACATTTCCGACCTGGCCAACGGCAACATCTGCGTCGCCGTGGGTTACTCGGGTGATATCCAGCAGGCCAAGTCCCGTGCCGCCGAAGCCGGCGACAAGGTCAAGGTCGCCTACGACATTCCGAAGGAAGGCGCAGGCAGCTTCTACGACATGGTCGCGATTCCCAAGGACGCGGAAAACATCGACGGTGCCTACAAGTTCATGAACTACCTGCTCAAGCCGGAAGTCATGGCCGCGATCACCGACAGCGTGCGTTTCCCGAACGGTAACGCCAAGGCCACCGCCCTGGTCGACAAGAGCATCACCAGCGACCCGGGCATCTATCCGCCTGCGGACGTACAGGCCAAGCTCTACGCTATCGCCGACCTGCCGGCCGCGACCCAGCGTGAGCTGACCCGCAGCTGGACCAAGATCAAGTCGGGTAAATAATCCGCTTGATGTAACACCGCTCCAACCGTAGGAGCCGGGCTTGCCCGCGAATCGCAAGAGCGCTGTGGTGCCTCAGGCACAGCGCGTCACTGTTCTTCGCGGGCAGCCCGACCCCGACAAGCTCCACGCCCATCGACAGAAAACTTTGCTGGATCGGTTTATCGAGGGTAAGTTGCGCGCCGGTTTTGTCACCGGGCGGTTTGACGCCATGTGACCCGGGCAACTCAGGCCCAACTATTGAGAGGACCTCCGAGTGTCTATTTCTTTGTTTCGCAAAGCCATGCTGGTCGGTGCCGGCCTGACGTTGACCGTCAGTATCCAGGCCGCCCCCACCGTGCATATTTATAACTGGTCCGATTATATCGGCGAGAGCACCCTGGCCGACTTCGAGAAGGCCACCGGTATCAAGCCGGTCTATGACGTCTTCGATTCCAATGAAACCCTGGAAGGCAAGTTACTGGCCGGGCACACCGGCTATGACGTGGTCGTGCCGTCCAACCACTTCCTCGGCAAGCAGATCAAGGCCGGCGCCTTCCAGAAGCTCGACAAGTCGCAGTTGCCCAACTTCGCCAACCTCGACCCGCTGCTGATGAAGCGCCTGGAGAAGAACGATCCGGGCAACCAGTACGCCGTGCCGTACCTGTGGGGCACCAATGGCATCGGCTACAACGTCGAGAAGGTCAAGGCGGTGCTGGGCGTCGACAAGATCGACTCCTGGGCGGTGCTGTTCGAGCCGGAGAACATCAAGAAGCTTTCCAGCTGTGGCGTGGCGTTCCTCGATTCGGCCGATGAAATGCTGCCGGCGGTGCTGAACTACATGGGCCTGAGCCCCAACAGCACCAATGAAAAGGATTACAAGCTGGCTGAAGAGAAGTTGCTGAAGGTGCGTCCGTACATCACCTACTTCAACTCGTCCAAGTACATCTCGGATCTGGCCAACGGCGAGATCTGCGTGGCCGCCGGGTTCTCCGGCGACATCTTCCAGGCCCGCAAGCGCGCCGAAGAAGCGAAGAAAGGCGTGGACATCGCCTACGTGATTCCCAAGGAAGGCGGCAACCTCTGGTTCGACATGCTGGCGATTCCCAAGGACGCCGGCAACGTCAAGGAGGCCCACGCCTTCATCAATTATCTGCTGCAACCTGAAGCGATCGCCCAGGTCAGCGATTATGTCGGCTATGCCAACCCGAACCCAAAGGCTGGCGAACTGATGGATCAGTCTGTGCGCACCGACGAAGCGGTTTACCCACCGCAAGCTGTAGTGGACAAGCTTTATGTCAACTCTGAACTACCCCCGAAAATCCAACGTTTGATGACCCGCAGCTGGACCAAGGTGAAGTCGGGCAAGTAGCCCGAAGGGACCCTCGGGTCAAACTATCCAACGCCGGGCCGTCTTGGCCCCGCGGTTAAATTTTGTTGGGAGTTTTGCAAATGGCTGTTGCCTCCGGCGCCTATAAGAAAGCCCTCGAGGGCGACCAATCACCCAAGCAGGTGTTGGTCAAGATCGACCGGGTCACGAAGAAGTTCGACGAGACGATTGCCGTGGACGATGTGTCCCTGGAAATCAAGAAGGGCGAGATCTTCGCCCTGCTCGGCGGCTCGGGTTCGGGTAAATCCACCTTGCTGCGCATGCTCGCGGGTTTTGAACGGCCGACCGAAGGCCGGATCTACCTCGATGGCGTGGACATCACCGAGATGCCGCCCTACGAGCGGCCGATCAACATGATGTTCCAGTCCTATGCGTTGTTCCCGCACATGACCGTGGCCCAGAACATCGCCTTCGGCCTGCAGCAGGACAAGATCCCGAAAGCCGAGATCGATGCCCGCGTGGCCGAAATGCTCAAGCTGGTGCAGATGAGCCAGTACGCCAAGCGCAAGCCGCACCAGCTCTCCGGTGGTCAGCGCCAGCGCGTGGCCCTGGCCCGTTCCCTGGCCAAGCGGCCGAAGCTGTTGCTGCTCGACGAGCCCATGGGTGCTCTGGACAAGAAGCTGCGTTCGCAGATGCAGCTTGAGCTTGTCGAGATCATCGAGCGCGTCGGCGTGACCTGCGTCATGGTGACCCACGACCAGGAAGAGGCCATGACCATGGCCGAGCGGATCGCGATCATGCACCTGGGCTGGATCGCCCAGATCGGCAGCCCGATCGACATCTACGAAACCCCGACCAGCCGCCTGGTCTGTGAGTTCATCGGCAACGTCAATATCTTCGAAGGTTCGGTGGTCGAGGATGCCGAAGGTTATGCGCGGATCACCAGCCCCGAGCTGGAACGCAGCATCTACGTCGGCCACGGCGTGACCACGTCGGTCCAGGACAAGAGCGTGACCTACGCGATCCGTCCGGAGAAGCTGCTGGTCACCACGACCCAGCCGCAGTGCGAGTACAACTGGTCGCGCGGCAAGGTGCACGATATCGCCTACCTCGGCGGTCACTCGGTGTTCTACGTCGAGCTGCCGAGCGGCAAGCTGGTGCAGTCCTTCGTCGCCAACGCCGAGCGCCAGGGCGCGCGGCCGACCTGGGGTGACGAAGTGTACGTCTGGTGGGAAGACGACAGCGGCGT
Source organism: Pseudomonas sp. Ost2 (assembly GCF_018326065.1). NCBI lineage: Bacteria > Pseudomonadati > Pseudomonadota > Gammaproteobacteria > Pseudomonadales > Pseudomonadaceae > Pseudomonas > Pseudomonas sp. Ost2. The sequence continues at coordinate 284,679 of NZ_AP021904.1, forward strand.
GGTACTGCGCTCATGAACATGCGAAAGCTCAAGCGCCAACTGCAGCGAATAACCCCCTCCGGCCGCCATGCGGTCATCGGGATCCCTTTCCTCTGGCTGTTCCTGTTCTTCATGCTGCCGTTCTTCATCGTCCTGAAGATCAGCTTTGCTGAAGCGGATGTGGCGATTCCGCCGTATACCGAGATCTACACCTTCGTCGAACAGAAGCTGCAACTGGTCCTCAACCTCGGCAACTATTCGATGCTGGGCGACGATGACCTGTACCTGGCGGCCTACCTCGGCTCGCTGAAGATGGCCTTCTTCAGCACGCTGCTGTGCCTGCTGATCGGCTACCCGATGGCCTATGCCATCGCCAGCGCGCGCAAGGAATTGCAGACCGTGCTGGTGCTGCTGATCATGATGCCGACCTGGACCGCGATCCTGATCCGCGTCTATGCCTGGATGGGCATCCTCAGCAACAACGGGCTGCTCAACGCGTTCCTGATGTGGACCGGGCTGATCAGCGAACCGCTGCAGATCCTCAATACCAACCTGGCGGTGTATATCGGCGTTGTGTATTCCTATCTGCCGTTCATGATCCTGCCGCTCTACGCCAACCTCGTGAAGCACGACAACAGCCTGCTGGAGGCCGCGTCCGACTTGGGTTCGAGCCGCTTCAACAGCTTCTGGAAGATCACCGTGCCGCTGTCGAAGAACGGCATCATCGCCGGCTGCATGCTGGTGTTCATCCCGGTGGTGGGCGAGTTCGTGATCCCCGAGCTGCTCGGCGGTCCGGAAACCCTGATGATCGGTAAAGTGCTGTGGCAAGAGTTCTTCAACAACCGTGACTGGCCGGTGGCGTCCGCGCTCGCCGTGGTGATGCTGGCGATCCTGATCGTGCCGATCATTCTGTTCAACCGCAGTCAGGCTAAAGAAATGGAGGGCAAGGAATGAAGCGCTTCAGTTTTTCAAACCTGATGCTGGTGCTGGGCCTGTTGTTCATCTACCTGCCGATGCTGATCCTGGTGATCTACTCGTTCAACGCCTCCAAGCTGGTGACGGTCTGGGGCGGCTGGTCGGTGAAGTGGTACGTCGGCCTGCTGGACAACACCCAACTGATGGGCTCGGTTGCCCGCTCGCTGGAAATCGCCTGCTACACCGCCGTCGCGGCGGTGGCGCTGGGCACCCTGGCGGCGTTCGTGCTGACCCGTATCACCCGCTTCAAGGGGCGTACCCTGTTCGGTGGCCTGGTCACGGCGCCACTGGTGATGCCGGAAGTGATCACCGGCCTGTCGCTGTTGCTGCTGTTCGTGGCCATGGCGCAGATGATCGGCTGGCCCCAGGAGCGTGGCATCGTCACGATCTGGATCGCCCACACGACGTTCTGTGCGGCCTATGTGGCGGTGGTGGTCTCGGCACGCCTGCGCGAGCTGGACCTGTCCATCGAAGAGGCGGCCATGGACCTCGGTGCGCGGCCGTGGAAGGTGTTCTTCCTGATCACCATCCCGATGATCGCGCCGTCGCTGGCGGCGGGCGGCATGATGTCGTTCGCCTTGTCCCTGGATGACCTAGTGCTGGCCAGCTTCGTTTCGGGTCCGGGTTCCACCACCTTGCCGATGGAGGTTTTCTCGGCGGTGCGCCTGGGCGTGAAGCCGGAAATCAACGCGGTGGCGAGCCTGATCCTGCTGGCGGTGTCGCTGGTGACCTTCCTGGTCTGGTACTTCAGCCGCCAGGCCGAAGAGCGCCGCAAGAAAGCCATCCAGCAAGCCATCGAGGAAGGCGCGGCGGATTCGTGGAAGCAACCGGACGTGCGTCGCGCGCCGGCGGCCGAGACCGCGTAGCGTTCAAAAAGCTTCGCGGGCAAGCCCGCTCCCACAGGTTCTGGGCGTACATGGATTTTGTGTACGACTGGAGCCCCTTGTGAGAGCTGGCTTGCCAGCGAAGAGGCCCTCGGAATGCCGCAATGCGGACAAGCCCGCTCCCACAGGTTCTGGGCGTACATGGATTTTGTGTACGACTGGAGCCCCTTGTGGGAGCTGGCTTGCCAGCGATGAGGCCCTCAAGACCACCGACACATCCGCAGGTGAGTCACTCGGCCCACGGCGAACGCCGGATCACCTCGACGAAGTTCATCGGCTTGAAGCTCGGGTCCTTGTCCTTCAGCACGTCGGTCTTGACGTTGCCGAAGGTGGTCAGCGGACGATGGCGCAGCCCATCGGCAAACGCGCAGATGATGCACTCCTTGAACCCTTCCCCACGTGGATGCGCATGCACCACGGCTTCGCGCTGCGCGGCAGGGAACGCGGCATACTCCATCCCCAGCACGTCCATCTCCACGCCCGCGGTCACCAGCGCCACGGTCGGGCGCAGGTACTGGGGCACGCCCGGCGTGGTGTGCAGGGCAATCGACAGCCAGACCTGCTCGATATCGTCATCCGACAGCCCGTAGGGCTTCATGAACGCCTTGGCGGCGTTGGCGCCGTCCACTTCGAAGCGATCGTCGTCGCTGCGATGGCCTTCCACCAGGCCGAGGTCGTGGAACATCGCGCCGACATAGAGCAGTTCGGGGTTGTAGGGTAGTTGCTTGCGTTCGCCGCTGAGGGCGCCGAACAGGAACACCCGGCGCGAGTGGTTGTACAGCAGGTCGCTTTCCACATCGCGGATGTATTCGGTGGTGGCCCTGGCCAGCGCGCTGTCGGGGATCCTGATACCGGCAATGGTGTTGCTCATGGTCATGACTCCTGGGGGGCGAGCGCCGGGTTGGCGCCGATGGAATCAGTCTGGCGGGGTAGAAGGTTGGCCGCTATCGACACAAGGTGGCGATTACGGCCATTCGGGGCGGGTTTCGCGCCAGCGCCGATTCCCTGCAGGAGCCGAGCCGGCTCGCGATCAGCCGGCAGGCCGAACGTGCAGGGGCGGCCACGGGCGGGCGGGTTCAAACGTAGTAGGCGTCATCCAGCAGCATGTCTTCGAAGAAGGCCCCGAAGCGTTTCTGCGGGTCACGGATATGGATCTCGAGGATCCAGCGCATGGCCGAAGGGCTCAGCTCGAACTCGGCCAGGGAGCCGGTGTGGAGGGTCGCATGGGGGAAGTCCGAGACCCGGTGGCCCGGCAGGTCGAAGTTCAGTTCCCAGCCCATGGAGCGGGCGATACGGTCGGCATGATCGTACAGTGCCCGTCCGCTGAGCTTGTCGCGGGTCCAGATTTCCCGCACTTCATGGAACAGGTTCTCGGCGTCACGGGCGCAACGCTCGTATTCCTTGTGCTGGCCGACCACGAATGTCGCGCCGCCATCGCCTTCCCAGGCTTCGACGCGCGGTGCCAGGTCGATAAAGAAAATATCGTTGTCGCGCAGCACGATGCCGGGCTCCGACGACTGCTTCATCGCCTTGGTGGTGTTGCTGCCAAAGCGCACCCGGGTCGGGTGCCAGCTCAGTTGCAGGCCGCTGCCGACCAGGACCTGCTTGGCCATCTCGACCGCGTCTTCCTCGACCATGCCCGGCTCCACGCGCTCGGCGATACGGGCAATCACTTCACGGGTTTTCTGGCGGGCCAGCAGCATGCCGTCGACCGAGAAGGCCGGGCCGACTCGTTCGGCGTTTACAACAACGGGGGTACTCATGGTGTGTATCGCTCCGGTCAGCGACGTGGCGCAAGTGCCGCGTCAACGCCGGCTATTATCAGGATCGGCCGGGAGGCTCCGTAGCCGCGCGAGGGGCGCAATCCGGACAGCCTGGCGGGTTTTCCGGCCGGGTTCGCGGCGGGCGTCGCAATCGTGCCAAGCAGCGGGCTTTTCCGGCCAGCGGCGAGGTCCGCCTCGCATCGCGACGGGGGTTTGGTTACCGTAGGGCTGATCTGAATGAGGCTTGTTCCATGACCCGCACCGTCGCCGTTGTCGTGTTCTCCGGCGTCCAGTCCCTGGATGTCACGGGGCCGATGGATGTCTTTGCCGAAGCCAACCGCTTCCTGCTGCCCGACGCCCAGTATCACCTTGAAGTGATCGGTGTCGAACGCGGCTGGGTGCCCTGTTCCAATGGTCTGGCGATCCAGGCGCATCGGCATTTCAGCGAAGCCCTGGCGAGCTACGACCTGTTGTTGTGTGCCGGCGGACCGAGCCTGCCGGGGCAGGATTTCGGCGAAGAATTCCATGCCTGGCTGCGGGCTGCCAGCGGCCGTGCCGGCTTCTTCGGTTCGATCTGCAACGGCGCGTTCATGCTTGCCCGGGCCGGCTTGCTGGAGGGACGCACGGTGACCACCCACTGGAACGACTCGCAGGCCCTGGCGGCGCTGTGCCCGACCACCCGGGTCGAGGCCGATCGCCTGTATGTCCAGGACGAGAAGCTGTTCACTTCGGCGGGGGTGACGGCGGGCATCGATCTGTCGTTGTACCTGCTGTCCCGCGACCAGGGCGCGGAAGTGGCCCTCAACGTGGCCAAGCGGCTGGTGGTGTTTACCCAGCGTTCGGGCGGCCAGTCGCAGTTCAGTCCCTATCTGACACCCTATGCCGAGGCGTCCTCGCCGGTGGCCCAGGTCCAGCAGTATGTGCTGGCCCACCTGACCGGCGACCTGAGCATCGCCGAGCTGGCCAAGGCGACCAACATGAGCGCGCGTAATTTCTCCCGGGTGTTTGTTCGCGAGACCCGGGTGACCCCGGCGGAGTTTGTCGAGAGTGCGCGGGTGGACGCGGCGCGGGTGATGCTCGAAAGCGGCAACTCGCCATTGAAAACCGTTGCCTACGAATGCGGGTTTCGCGACGCGCACCATATGCGCAGTGTGTTCCAGCGACGCTTGGGAGTGACGCCGCAGCAGTTTCGCCAGCATTTTGCCGGATTGGCTTGAGCCTTGGGGTGGCTGCGGTGGCCCTTTCGTGGGCAAGCCCACTCCCACAAGGTTTCAGAACTGTGGGAGTGGGCTTGCCCACGAAGAGGCCATGGCCATCCGCGCAAGGCTCCGCTCGTGCTCAATTGCCAGAGCAGCCGCAGCCAGGGCGTGAAGGAAAACGGCAGGGTGTTTCTTTGAACTTCAGTGGTTAACAAGTCGGGTTTGTCCTGAAGTTTCGCAAGTTGCTGTTCCTGTTCGCTGTGCTCAACTTTCCACGTATTCGTTTCAGCTGTTCCTGGCGAAATAGTCGAATAAATAAAAAAGGGCCCGGGACAACAAAGTGTCCGGGCCCGAAAGGGGAGAGAGAAGCATAACCGCGTTGACGATCACTCAGGATTTCAGGCTGTCGTAAGCCTCCAGGGCATGCAGCGAGTAGATATAGGCGGCCCCGGCATTCAGCGAAATGGCGGTGGCCAGGGCGGCGGCGACTTCCTCGCGGGTCGCACCGGCCTTGATCGCGGCGTCGGTATGGGCACCGATACAGCCGTCGCAACGGGTGGAAATCGCCACGGCGATGGAAATCAGTTCACGGGTCTTGGCGTCCAGCACATTGTTTTCCGCCGCCGCCTCGCCCAACTTCATATAGGCCTGGACCATCTTCGGATTGGACTTGCTCAATGCACCGAATGCATTCTTGATGGTAGGCAGTAGTTCGGACCAGTTGAGAAACATGATGGTAACTCCTGAATAAGTAAGGGTAGACTGCTCAAGCAACGAGCCTAGTGTTCCCTATCTGGTGTAGACACTTTTGTCCGATTCACTCAACCCTTTGTCCGATATGCGCAAATGAACTCGATCGACAAGCTCATCGTGCTGGCCGGGGTCCGTGGCCGCCTGGACCTGCGCTGCCAGTTGCAGGGCGACTGGGCGCTGGATCATGAGCAGGAAAGCGTCGGTATCGCGCCGTATCACATCGTCCTGGACGGTGATTGCCAGGTCGAATTGCCGGGCGGTCGGGCGGTGCGGTTGCAGACCGGGGATATCTTTGTGCTGCCGGGCGGCGGTACGCATCTGTTGCGCAGCCCCGGGCAGCGGGTGGCGCCGGCCACGCCACGGATCAGCCAGGGCGGCCTGCTGCCGGTGCATCGGTTCGGCGGCGGGCGCGTCGAACTGGACCTGTTGTGCGGGCGTTTCCATTACCAGCGCGAGTCGATGCTGTTCGCGGCCCTGCCGGAATACCTGGTGGTGTCCAGCCGCGACCTGCCGGCCAGCGGGCAGCTGGCAGCGCTGGTGGGGTTGTTGCGGGTGGAGGCCGACGGTGACCAGGCCGGTGCGCGGTTCCTGGTGGATGCCTTGTCGTCGGCGTTGTTCACGCTGATCCTGCGGGTCTACCTGCAACAGCAGGCGCAGGCCAGTGGCACCCTCGCACTGCTGGCGGACAAGCGCCTGAGCCGGGCCTGGCAGGGCATGCTCGAAGACCCGGCCCACGAGTGGACCATCGACGGCCTGGCCGCGCTGGCGAACATGTCGCGGGCGAGCTTCATGCGCACGTTCGTGAAGGTCGCGGGGGAGTCGCCGTGGGTGTTGCTGACGCGGGTGCGAATGGAACTGGCTTATGGCCTGTTGAGCAATTCACACCTGGGCCTGAGCGATATCGCCGCCCAGGTCGGCTATCAGTCGCAGGCGGCCTTCAGCAAGAAATTCAAGGAGATCTATGGCGAGGCGCCGGGGCGTCTTCGCCGGGCGGGTGGCTAGAGTTGTGGGAGCCGGCTTGCTGGCGATTCAGGCGACGCGGTGTTTCAGACACGCCGCGTTATCGTTCATCGCCAGCAAGCCGGCTCCCACAGAGAAACCTGTGTTTTGATGATCGTTCCCACGCTCTGCGTGGGAATGCCTCTATGGACGCTCGGCGTCCGCTTTGTGACGCGCAGCGTCACGGGCTGCATTCCCACGCGGAGCGTGGGAACGATCAGTGGGATGGTCACTTGGCCGGCATCAGCTTGAGCACGCTGCGGGTGTTGGCCGAGACTTCGACCTCGTTCATATGCACCTGCTCGTACCCGCCTTCGATATAGGTTTCGGCCTGGTCGCTGTAGTGCTTGTCGAACAGCACGCCGCTCTGTCCCACCGGGTTGATGGTCAGGCCGTGGTCCGGGTCGGCGAAGTCGATCAGCCGCCGGGTCGACGGGCCATAGGTCACCGGCCAGGGCGCCGGGCCGATCTTCGCCGAGAGGTTGTTCGGCACTTCGTGGGTGCCCGGCGCATCGAAGGGCCCAACATTGAACAGCCGGTCCAGCGGCTTCTGCCGTCCCAGCGGATGGCCGTGGGTCAGGGTATGGGCCTTGCCCCACACCCAGGCACCCGGATCGTCGCCGTAGGTGGCCTTGAGATGGGCCAGCGTTGCCTGCCAGGCGCGTTTCACCGTGTCGGCGCGGTTGCCGTTCCACCAGGGTGAATGTTCATCGGCGGCCAGGCGCGGCAACGCGGCGTCCACCACCCGGGTGCTGAGCAGGGTGTTGAAGTAGTCGTCGCCGAGCTTGTCATGCATCGCCGCGCGGGCCAGTTCGTAGAGGAACTGGTTGAACAGCGTGGCGCTGGTGGAACTCATCGGATAATCGCCCTTCCACATCGCCAACTGCTCCACCAGCTTCAGCTCGGCCGGGTCCCTCGCCGCTTCGCGCAGGGCCGGCAGCAGCGGCCGGAGCAGTCGCGGCCCGTAGTCGGTGGTGGTGCCCAGTTGCAGTTTCTGGCTGTTCTCCAGGCTCCAGCGCACGCTGGTATCGGCCAGTTGCCGGTTCAGTTGCTGGCCGCGATCGGCGAGGTTGTAGTAGCCGGGAATGACCATGCCGGTGGGCGAGGCCGGCTGGGCGTTGGCCGAGACGATATAGCCCCGTGCCGGGTTCTCTTCCTGGGGATTGGCGCTGAAGGGGTAGAAGCCGTCCTTGTCCGCGTCGCCGGTGCTGCCGTCGAGAATGAACGCCGGGTTGACCCCCTCCGGACGCTTGGGCAGCAACGCCGCGGCCCACCAGCCGATATCCCCCTTGGCATTGGCCCACATCAGGTTGAGGCCGGGCGCCTGGATCTTGCCGGCCGCCTCGCGCACCTTGTCCAGGGTGTCGGCACGGTTGAGTTCGTAGAAGCCCTGGAGAATCGGGTTCGGGGTTTCGAGAAAGGCCCACCACATGGCAATCGGCCTGGCCCCTGCATTGGCGCCGATCACATCGTTGACGATCGGCCCGTGGGGCGACTGGAGCAGGGTGAAGGTCACCGGCGGCTGGCCCTTGACCGCGATCTGCTGTTCGCTGCGGGTCATCTCGACCCACTGGCCGTGGTACCAGACCTGGTTGGGGTTCTCCGGGTTGGTCTTCTCGGCGATCAGGTCCAGGTCGTCGTTCTGGAACATGGTCAGGCTCCAGCCGAATGCCGTGTTGTTGCCGAGAAAGGCGAACGGCACCAGGGCCTGGTGATAACCGTACAACTCGAAATCCGGTGCCGACAACTGCGCCTCGTACCACACCGCCGGGGTCGAGAAGGCGATATGCGGGTCGCCCGCCAGCAGCGGCTTGCCGCTTTTGGTCCGGCTGCCGGACACCGCCCAGGCGTTGCTGCCCTCGAACTGCGGCACGCCGGCATCGCGCAGGGCTTCGTCGCTGAGCCGGGCCAGGGCGCCGAGGCCTTTCCAGTCGCTATCGGCCAGTGGTGTCGGCGAGCCGAGCATGCCCTGGGGACGCCACTCCAGGTCGAACACCTTCAGGTAGTCGGCGCCGAGCTTGTCCCGCACATAGGTCAGCAGCGGCTCGGTGCGGAAGGCGGCGGCGAAGCTGTAGGCCATGTAGCCGGCGATGCTGATGGTGTCTTCGGCGGTAAAGGGCCTGCGCTCGATGCCCAGCACGTCGAACTCCACCGGCCTGGCGTGAGTGGCCTGGTACTGGTTGATGCCGTCCAGATAGGCCTGCAGGGCCTTCCAGGCGGGGGATTGCTTGTCCAGCTCGGCGACGTAACGGTCGGCGCGGTCACGAATGCGCAGGCTGCGGAACAGCTTGTCGGTTTCCAGGGTCTTGGGCCCGAGGATCTCGGACAGTTCGCCACGGGCCAGGCGCCGGACGATTTCCATCTGGAACAGGCGGTCCTGGGCATGCACGTAACCCAGGGCGCGATACAGGTCGGTGTCGTTCTCGGCACGGATATGCGGCACGCCACGCTCGTCGTAGCGCACGGTGACCGGTCCTTGCAGGTTGTCCAGCGTGACCTGGCCCTGGCGCGTCGGCAGTTTGCCCTGGACGTACCAGGTCCCCGCGCCGGCCAGGGCGACGATCAGGACGGCGAGAACGGTCATGCTGCGTTTCATGCGGGGTTCCTTGTTCGTGTCAGGGCTACCGGTGCCGAGCCGCTAAGGTTTAGCACAGGCGGGCAGGTGGATACATCGCACAAACTAGTCTTTACCTCAAAAAGTCCGGTTCGCCTTGTTCATTTGCCAACCCCGTCCCACGGGCAGTAACAGCCCACCGCCATGTTGTGGGTGGCATTGACCGTGCGCCCTTCGCTCAGGGCCTGCAGGATCGGCTCGATAAAGCTGTTGCTGGAATTGCAGGTAGCGCCCTGGCTGTAGGGACCGAAGTAGGCGAGCCGACCGTCGCGGTCCCAGATCGCCACCGCCGGGCTGACCGTCAGGTGCTCGGCGCCGGGGAGGCTCGCCAGCGGGCGGATGGCGCCCAGGGTGGCGGGGAGTTGGCCGTGGGTGCCGGGTTTCTGCACCGAGTAGAAGTCCACGCCCAGCGGCGCGAAATGCGCGATCAGTTCGCCCAGGTGCTGCTGGTTGCCGACATTGCACGGACAGGCCGGGTCCCAGAAATGCACCAGGCGGATCCGGCCGGGGCCGGCCAGGTCTGCCGGCAGGCTGAGGCGATCACCGGCGAACAACGCGGTCTGGTCGCTGAAGGCACGAATATAACGGCCCTGGAACCAGTCGTAGGCCAGCCACAGGCCCGCCGCGCAAACCACGGCGAGCAGGCCGGCGAGTAATGTCTTGTGACGAGTCTGGGGCATGGCGATTCGGTCCTCGAAGGTCGGGTAGCTTGCCATGCCCGCCCTGACAGAAGAATATCGCAGATCAGTAAAACGCCTCGACGTTGCCGCACCCTTGCCTGGAAGCCCCTTATGCCTGCCACCTTCGACCCCGATTCCCTGCGCGCCAGCCTGCGACCCCTGGCCGCCGCGCAGCCCTTGTCGGCATCGGCGCAGGCCTACCAGCGCTTCTATGGCCTGGACCTGGCCCACCGCACCTCGCCCTTCAGCAGCCGCCTCGGTGGTTTCCGCAGCGGCGGCTTCGACCTGGTCAGCCAGCTCTGGCTGCCGCGGGACCCCGTGGCGACGCTGTTCCTGTTCCACGGTTTCTACGATCACATGGGGCTGTACCGCAATGTGATCGACTGGGCGCTGGACCGCGGCTTCGCGGTGATCGCCTGTGACCTGCCGGGCCATGGCCTGTCCAGTGGCGAGCGGGCCAGTATCGATGACTTCGCCGAGTATCAACGGGCGCTGGAGGGGTTGTTCGACGAGGCCCGGTCCCTTGACCTGCCGCAGCCCTGGCACCTGTTCGGCCAGAGCACGGGGGGCGCCATCGTCGTCGACCACCTGCTCCGGCATGGCCTCGACAGCCCGGCCCAGGGCAAGGTGGTGCTGCTGTCGCCGCTGGTGCGGCCACGGGCCTGGGGCTGGTCGAAGCTCAGTTACTACCTGCTCAAGCCATTCGTCAAAGGCATTGCCCGGCGTTTCAGCGAGAACACCCATGACCCGGCGTTCATGCCGTTCCTGCAGGCCGATCCGCTGCAACCGCAACGTCTGCCGACCGCCTGGGTCGGCGCCCTGGCGCGCTGGATCCCGGGTATCGAAGGCGCGGCGAAAAGCCCGCGGCGGCCGTTGATCGTCCAGGGTGATGGCGACATGACCGTCGACTGGCAGCACAACCTGACGGTGCTGCGCAGCAAGTTCGACCAGCCCGAAGTGTTGATGCTGGCCGAGGCCCGGCATCACCTGGCGAACGAACTCCCGGAGTACCGCGAGCGCTATTTCAGCTTTCTCGGCGCCCATTTCTGACTGCTCGTTTCCGAGCCGAGGCCCCCATGACCGACCGCCTGCCACACCGTGCCGACTACCGGCATTTCCAGCCGATCATCACCCGCTGGCACGACAACGATGTCTACGGCCATGTGAACAACGTCACCTACTACAGCTTTTTCGACACGGCGGTGAACACCTACCTGATCGAGCAGGGCGGGCTGGATATCCACGATGGCGAAGTCGTCGGCTTCGTGGTCAGTTCCGCCTGCGATTACTTCGCTTCGGTGGCCTTCCCCGAACGCATCGAGATCGGCCTGCGGGTCGGCAAGCTCGGCAACAGCTCGGTGCAATACGAACTGGCGGTGTTCAAGGCCGGCGAAGACGAGGCCTGCGCCGCGGGGCGCTTCGTCCATGTGTTCGTCGATCGCGCGAGCAACCAGCCGGTGTCGATCCCCGGCGGCCTGCGCGATGCCCTTCAGTCGTTGATCTGAATGATCCCTTCGCGCACGGCGAACAGCACCAGGCCGGCGATGTCGTGAATCCGCAGGCGGTGCATGATCTGCGAGCGATGGGCTTCCACGGTCTTGACGCTGAGGCCGAGGCCGACGGCAATGGAGCGGGTCGACTCGCCGCGGGCGATCAGCCGGAGGATTTCCAGCTGGCGGGCGGTCAGCGCGACCTGACTGGCCTTGATCGGCTGCTCATGGCTCTGGCGCACCGCCTGGTTGACCACCAGTGGCACCACCGCCGAGGACAGGTACTGGCCACCGTGGCGCAGGGCCTTGAGGGCCAGTTCCAGTTCCAGCACCGTCGCGGTCTTCAGCAGGTAGCCATGGGCGCCCAGTTGCAGGCACTTCATCACGAAGTGCGTGTCGGTGTGCATCGACAGCATCAGCACCTTGCTGCGCGGCGCCCGCAGTGACAGTTCCTTGAGCGCCGCGACGCTGTTCATACGCTCCATCGACATATCCAGCAGGACGATGTCCGGCTTGAGACTGGAGGCCAGTTCGATCGCTGCCTGGCCATCGCCCGCTTCACCGACGATTTCGTATTCTTGTTGTTTTTCCAGCAATGCCCGCATACCCGCGCGAAACAGCGGGTAATCGTCGGCAAGCAGTATTCGACAAAGCATAAGCTCTAGCCCATGGCGCAAAGGGAAGGGCGCAGCCGCCGCGTGGACGTGCTGCGGTTTTTTGTGTCTGGATTCCAACCCAGGGTCTACACAGATTCAGGCACGGGCCCGCCCGCATGCCGGGCAGGAGCGGGCTCGCCACACGCTTATCGGGTTCAGGTCAACCGTGGCGGCCACTGTCGCCAAAGTGCTGGATCAGTTTCGGCAGCTTCGCCAGGGGCTCGACCGACTGCGCGGCGCCCAGGCGGATAGCCTCCTTGGGCATGCCGAACACCACGCAACTGGCCTCGTCCTGGGCAACGGTACTGGCGCCGTTTTCACGCATGGCGAGCAGCCCGCGGGCACCGTCGTCACCCATTCCGGTCATGATAATCCCCAATGTATTGGCTCCGGCCTGTCGAGCCACTGAACGGAACAACACGTCCACCGACGGCTTGTGCCGGTTGACCGGAGGGCCGTCGAGTACCTCTACCTGATAGTGCGCACCACTGCGTTTGAGCTGCATGTGCAAGCCTCCGGGAGCCAGCAATGCCAGGCCGCTGTGGACGCGATCCAGGTGTCTGGCCTCGCGAACTTCGATCTGGCAGAGCTTGTCCAGGCGCCGGGCAAAATCGGCGGTGAACTTCTCCGGCATGTGTTGAACGATGACAATCCCCGGGCAGTCACGCGGCAACTGCCGAAGGATGAATTCCAGCGCCTGGGTACCGCCCGTGGAACAGCCCAGGGCAACCACCCGGTCCGTGGTCCTGAGCACACCGGCAACGGCTGGCGTCGTGGGACCGGATTCTGCGGCAGGGGGACTGTGGCGAAGGGCCATCGGCCGCGCCCGGGCGCTTTCCTCGACCTTGCGGATCAGTTCGGCGGAGAGCTGTTCCAGGCTCTGCCTGAGGCCCAGGCGGGCCTTGGTGAACACCCCGACGGCCCCGGCGGCGAGCGCCTCGACGCTGACCGCCGAGCCCTGTTCGGTAAGGGTCGAGCAGATCAGCGTGGGCGTCGGGCGCTCGGCCATGATCTGGCGCAGGAAGGTCAGGCCATCCATGCGTGGCATCTCGATATCGAGGATCAGCACGTCCGGCCAGTCCCGCCGCAGCTTGTCGATGGCATACAGCGGGTCGGCCGCCTGGCCGATCACCTTGATGTTCGGATGGCTTTCCAGGCATTGGGTCAGCACCTGGCGGACCAGGGCCGAGTCGTCGACGATAAACACCCGGATCATCGCGCTCGTTTCCCCAGCAGCAGCGGTTGCACGCTGTTGCGCTGGCAGTCGATCACGCCGCTGCTGCCGTCGATATGCAGCCGGCGGTAGTGCTGGCCGTTGAGGTCGCAGTGGTCCACCGCCCAGTTGCGCAGGCTGAACTGTTCGCGGGCAAAGGCGCTGTTGCTGTGGCCGATCTTGCGGGTCGGCGTGCCTTCGAAACGCACCAGGCTGCCACCGCCGAAAATGCCTTTGCGGTACTCGTTGGGATGGGTGCCGTGGCGGCGCATATCGGCCTGGATCCGCTGGAACACGCCTTCGCCGTAGCGGGTGTCGAGGCCGTTGCGTGCGCTCGGGTCGTTCGGCAGCAGGTAGTGCGAGACCGCCAGCAGGCGCCAGCGCGGGTGCCAGAGAATGATCGACACGCAACTGCCGAGCAGGGTGGTGACCGTGCCTTCGTGCTGGCCGAAGAAGTAGTCGCCGGGGCGCAGGAATAACGGCGGATTCATAGGCGTTCGTAGACCGACGGATTGAGCAGTCGCACCGGCAGGTCGAAGCCGTGGATGCTTTCCGCGTGACCGATGAAGAGCAGGCCGCCGGGGCGCAACTGGCTGACCAGGCGTTGGACGATGCGTTGCTTTTCTTCGTTGTTGAAATAGATCAGCACATTGCGCAGGAAGATCACGTCGAACAGGCCGAGCCCGTCGGGCAGCGGCTGGACGATATTGATCTCGCGCAGGCTGACCCGCTCGCGCAGGGCCGCCTGGACGCGGAAGCGCCCGCTCATGTCGCCGACGCCGCTCAGGCAATGGCGCTGCAGCCAGCCCTGGGGGAAATACTTGGCCTGGGCCATGTCGTAGATCCCTTCGGCGGCCTTTTCCAGCATGCTCAGGCTGAGGTCGCTGGCGAGGATCGACCAGTCGCCGCCGCGCAGGTGTTCCTGGATCACCATGGCCATGCTGTAGGGCTCTTCGCCGGAAGAGCAGGCGGCACTCCAGAATTTCAGCGGGCCTTTCTGGCGAGCCAGCCAGGTGCCGAGAAAGTCGAAGTGCGGGTGTTCGCGAAAGAAGTAGGTTTCGTTGGTGGTCAACAGGTCCACCACCAGCCGTCGCTCCTTGAGGTACGCCGGCTGGTCGAGCATCTGCAGGTACTCGGCGTAGTTGTCGAGCTGGTAATGACGCAGGCGTTTCATCAGCCGTCCGGCCACCAGCGGGCGCTTGTTCGGCGCCAGGACGATGCCCGAGGCTTCGGCCATCAGCGCCTGCAGGCGGCGGAATTCACTGTCACCCAGGGTCGGCAGCTTGAGGTAGCTCGACATCTCAGCTTCCCTGGGTCGCGGCGAGGCTGAGCTGGCGGATGTCGTCGAGGGACAACACCTGCGGGATGTTCAGGATGATGGTGAAGCCCTCTTCGCCACGGGCCATGCCGGCGATGAAATCGGTGCGGATCCCGGCGCCGAACGTCGGCGCGGCGACCACCTGCTGCGGGTCGATATCGAGCACCGCGTCCACTGCGTCGACCACCAGGCCGATGCGCTGGCTGAAGTCATCCAGTTCCAGTTCGATGATCACGATGCAGGTGCGCTTGCCGGCGGCGGTCAGTTCGAAACCGAAGCGCGCGGCCAGGTCCAGCACCGGCACCACGTTGCCGCGCAGATTGATTACGCCATGGATGAACGCCGGCATCATCGGCACGGCGGTCACGTCGCCGTACTCGATGATCTCGCGCACCAGGTCGATGGGCACCGCATAGGCCGCCTGCCGCACGCGGAACGACAGGTGCTGGATGCTCAGCGCCACGGGCGCGTCGGGCAGGGCCTGGAGCTGGCGGCTGAGGTTCGCAGTCATGATCCGGCCCTCAATTGAAGCTCACGAATTGGCCTTCATCGACCGTCGCGCGGCTCTTGAAACCGTCACGCGGGCCGTTGAAGGCATAACTGTCCTGGCTGCGCGGTTGCGGCCGGTGGGTCGCTCCCGACTCTTCTTCGAAGCGGAAGAAACCGATCAGCTCCTGCAACTGCCCGGCCTGGGCGTTCATCTCCTCGGCGGTGGCGGCCAGTTCCTCGGAGGCGGAGGCGTTCTGCTGGGTGATCTGGTTCATCTGGCCCATGGCGATATTGATCTGCCCGGCGGCGCCGCTCTGCTCCTGGGACGCGGCGGTGATTTCCTGGACCAGGTCGGAGGTCTTCTGGATGTTCGGCACGATTTCGTTGAGCAGGCGTCCGGCCTGTTCGGCCAGTTGCACGCTGCTGGAGGCGACCTGGCCGATTTCCTGGGCGGCGACCTGGCTGCGTTCGGCGAGCTTGCGCACTTCGGCGGCGACCACCGCGAAGCCCTTGCCGTGGTCGCCGGCACGGGCGGCCTCGATGGCGGCGTTGAGGGCCAGCAGGTTGGTCTGGTAGGCGATGTCGTCGATGATGCTGATCTTGTCGGCGATCTGTTTCATCGCCAGTACCGTGTCGCCCACCGCGCCGCCGCCCTGCACGGCGTCATTGGCGGCCTTGCCGGCGATGCCGTCGGTGATCTTCGCGCTTTCGGTGTTCTGGGCGATGGAGGCCGACATCTGCTCCACCGAGGCGCTGGTCTGCTCGACGCTGGCGGCCTGTTCGTTGGCGGCCTGGCTCAGGGACTGGGAGGTCGAGCTGACCTGTTCCGAGGCCGAGGACAACGAGTCGGCGGCGCTGCGCACATCGCCGAGAATGCTGCGCAGGCGCACGGTCATGTTCTGCATGGCGGCCAGCAACTGGCCGGTTTCATCCTTGCTGATCACCGGCAGGTCCTGGCTCAGGTCGCCGGCGGCCATGCGGTTGGCGGCTTCCACGGCGCCGTTGAGCGGACGGGTGATGCTGCGCGTGACCAGCACGCCGATCAGCATGCCCATCAGGGTCGCGGCGATCACCAGGGCGATCATCTGGGTCTGCGAACTGGTGGCGATATCATTGATCTGCTGGTTGGCTTCGGCGGCGCGATCCTGCTTGCCACGGGTGACCTGGCCGATCAGCTTGTCGACCACGTCGCCGCTGGTCACGGCCTTGGGCAGCAGGTCGGTGACGTCGCTGGTTTCCTGCAACTGGTTGGATTGCTGGTGAGTGCTCAGCACCTGGTGGATCAGATTCTCGTAGTCCTTGAGCGGTGCGTCGATCTGGTCGATCTGGGCCTGGCCTTCCTTGGTGATAAAGGCCTTGCGCGCGTCGGCGATCAACTTGCGGGTCTGTTCCAGGGCCGCCCGCGCCTGATTGGCGGCCTGTTCGCGACCGGCCTGGCTGGTGGCGAGCAGGCTGTGGCGCATCGAGCGCCCGGCGACGATCAGCTGGATATTGGCTTCCTGCATCAGGCTCATGCCGGTGACATCGAGGTCGTACATGCGGTCCGACAGGTCGTTGACCTGGGACAGGTTGCGGATGCCGATCACGCCGATGATGGCGGTCAGCACCACCACCAGCAGGAAGCCCGCGGTCAGCCGGATGCCTATCTTCATGTTCCTGATGAATTGCATGATAATTCTCCTGAAAGGCTGGGCAAGGGGTATGAATCGGGTGGGCCACGGGTTCGGTGGTGGCCTGCAACTGGCGGAACAGACTGGCGATATCGAGGATCAGCGCCACCTGGCCGGAGCCGAGGATGGTCGAGCCGCTGATGCCGCGCAGGTGCTGGAACATCTGGCCGAGGGGCTTGATCACGGTCTGCAGTTCGCCAAGCAACTGGTCGACGATCAGCCCGGCCTGCTGCCGGCCCTGGCTGACCACGACTATGTTGCGGCGCCGGGCACTGCTTGGTGTCAGGCCGAAATGCCGGTCGAGGGCGATGCACGGCAGGGGCTTGCCCCGCAGGTTGAGATAGCCCTGGCCCTGGCTCAGCCACTCGGGGCCGGCCTCCATGCATTCGGTGACCATGTCCAGCGGGATGACGAAATTGTCCTGGCCGACGCCGACCTGGAAGCCGTCGATGATCGCCAGGGTCAGCGGCAGGCGGATGCGGAAGGTGCAGCCCTGGCCGGCCACCGAGTCGATCTCGATCACCCCGCGCAACTGGTCGATGGCACTGCGCACCACATCCATGCCGACGCCGCGGCCGGAGAGGTTGGAGACCTGTTCGGCGGTGGAGAACCCCGCTTCGAAAATCAGCAGGTGGATATCCGGATCGCTGAGCTGCGCGTCCGGGTCCACCAGGCCCTTGTCGATGGCCTTGGCCAGGATCCGCGCGGTGTTCAGGCCACGGCCGTCGTCGCTGACTTCGAGGACGATCATGCCGGAGTCGTGATAGGCATTGAGGCGCAGGTTGCCTTCGGCGGGCTTGCCGACGGCCAGGCGCTCGGCAGCCGACTCGATGCCGTGGTCGATGGCGTTGCGCACCAAGTGGGTCAGCGGATCGGCGATCTTGTCGATCACCGACTTGTCCAGCTCGGTCTCGCCGCCGACCAGGCTCAGCTGGATATTCTTGTCCAGTTCCTGGCTGACATCACGGACCACCCGATGGAAGCGATTGAAAGTCTCGCCGACTTCCACCATGCGCAGTTTCAACGCCGCTTCGCGGATCTGCTCGACGTGCTGGTGCACGGCCTGGGTGGTTTCCATGCAACCGCTGTCGGCACTGCGCCGCGCCTGCATCTGCGCCCCGGCGGTACTGATCACCAGTTCGCCGACGAGGTTGATCAGTTCGTCGAGCTTGTGCGCGGCGACCTTGACCATCGTCGTGTCGAGGCTGCGGCGGTCACGGCTGGTCGTGGTCTTTGCCGGGGGCGTATCGAGGGCCGGCGACGGCTCGATGACGGGCGCCATCACGGCCATGGCGGGCGGCTCGACAGGACTGAGGCGGAGCTCGCAGAAGTCCTGGATAAACTCGAAGACTTCCTCGATTTCCGTCTGGCTGGCGGCGGTCAGCAACTGGAATTCAAAGCCCAGGTGGCAGGTTTCCGGGTCCAGATGATCGAGGGCCGGCAGGGCCTCGCTGCGGGTTCGCAGGGCGATGATTGCGCCCAGGCGCTTGAGGTAGCGCAGGAACGCCGCGGGGTCGAAGCCGTTGCGAAACAGCTCCTCGGAAAAGCTGATGGAAACCTGCCAGGTGATCGAGTCCGCCGCCCCTGGAGGGGCGTCTTGCGGCTCAACCGGAGCCGACTCCGCGGGCGCTTGCCCCTGGGCCTCGAACAGCGCCGCGAGCAGGGGCGCCTGGCGGGCCTCGTCGGCGTCCAGCAGGCCGCTGTCGGGG
Organism: Pseudomonas sp. Ost2; assembly: GCF_018326065.1. Lineage (NCBI taxonomy): Bacteria > Pseudomonadati > Pseudomonadota > Gammaproteobacteria > Pseudomonadales > Pseudomonadaceae > Pseudomonas > Pseudomonas sp. Ost2. Next base: position 303,070 of record NZ_AP021904.1, read on the forward strand.
TCGACGCGCTCGATCATCGCGCTCAGCTCGTCCATGCAGTTGAGCATCAGCGAGGTCAGGGCCGGGGTCAGTGCGCGCTGGCCGTCGCGCACCGACATCAGCAGGCTTTCCAGGTGGTGGGTGAGGTTGACCAGTGGCGTCAGCGAGAAGATCCCGGCAGAACCCTTGAGGGTATGCACGGCGCGGAACAGGCTGTTGACCGCGTCCTGGTCGGCGGGGCTGGTCTCAAGGCGTAGCAGGCTGTCCTCGGCGTCCTTGAGCAGGTCGCGACCTTCGCTGAGAAAGCCCAGCAACAGCTGGTTCCATTGTTCGCCACTGAGCATGGGTCAGTCCTCGGTCTGGACGGCGGGGTACAGGGATTCCAGGTTCAGGAGTGTCAGCAGTTCCCGGGCGGTGTCGGAGACCTGGCTCACGGTGGCGGGATGATCGATGGAGGACAGCGCCCGCTGGATCGCCAGGAGCAACTGGGCACCGGCGCTGTCGAGTTCGCTCAGGCCGCTCAGGTCCAGCTGCCAGGGGCCCGGTGGCAGCGGCAGCAGGCCGAGCAACTGTTCGCGGGCCATACTGACTTCGTAGAGGGTCAGGTCGCCCTTGAGGCGCAATTGCGCGGGCGTGCCATCGACAGCGGGTGTCAGCGAGAACATGGTGTGTTCACCCCAGGAGCTTTTCGACAGCTGCCAGCAGTTGCTGGGGCTGGAACGGCTTGACGATCCAGGCCTTGGCCCCGGCGGCCTGGCCCTCGGCTTTCTTCGACTGCTCGCTTTCGGTGGTGAGCATGATGATCGGTGTGAAGCGGTATTCGTTGCGGGCCTTGACCGCCTTCACCAGCCCGATGCCGTCGAGGTTGGGCATGTTCACGTCGCTGATGATCAGGTTGATCTTCTGCCCGGTCAGCTTGGTCAGTGCGTCGCGGCCGTCGCAGGCTTCGATGACCTGGTGACCGGCGGCGGTCAGGCTCATTTTCACCAGTTGGCGCATCGACAGGGAGTCGTCGACGATCAGGATGGTCTTGGCCATGTTCATCACTCTTGCAAAGGGAAAAGCGGGAGAAACTAGAAGAAGGTCACGTCGCTGCTGGCCGCCGCCTGGGGCCGACCCTGTCGCTCTTCGTCGGTGGTGAAGCGCTGGCGCAGGCGTTCGAGCCAGGCGGGCGGGTCATTGAGACTGCTGTCCTGGCTGGCAATGGCTTCGAGCAAGTGGGTGAGGTCGGCCTGGACATGGTCGAGCATCTGGTCGGTGCGGTCCTGGAACTGCAGGTTGACCATGATGGCCTGGATGTCGGCCTGGGTGTCCCGGGCGTCCTGTTGCAGGGCGCGGGAGGCATCGGTCAGCTCGTCGAGGTTGTCCCCCAGGCGTGCCATGACCTGGGTCACCGAGCGGTTGAGGAAGTCCAGGTTGGCCTGTTCGCTGGTGCCCAGTTCGGCGGCGGCGCTGATGGTGGTCTGGATCGCATGGTTGATTTCGCCGACCTTGGCATCCATGCCCTGGCCGGTTTCGGCGGACAGGGTGGAGAGCTTGCGCACTTCGTCGGCGACCACCGAGAAGCCCCGGCCGTATTCGCCGGCGCGAGCTGCCTCGATGGCGGCGTTGAGCGCCAGCAGGTTGGTCTGGCTGGCGATTTCCTGCACCCGCTTGGCCATCTGCTGCAACTGGCTTGCGTAGTCGCCCAGGTGGCTGATGGTGCCGAGCAGTTCGTGCTGGCGCTGGCTGCTGGTTTCGAAGGACTGGGTCACTTCATGCAGGCGGTCGTTGGCATCGCGCAGGCTTTCGCCGACACCGCCGCTGCCGAGGATGCTTTCGGAGTTGTGCAGGCCGCCTTCCAGGCGTGTGGCGATATTGGCGAAACGCTGGAACAGCTCGCTGATATTGGACTGCAGCAGTTCGCGGCTCTGGCCGATGCTGTCGCTCCAGCTCGGCGCGACGGCCGGCAGCAGGACATGCAGTTCGGTGGCAGGGGGGGCGGTATCGGGGTGTGGCGTAAGGGAGGTGGCGAGCGCGGCGTTCGGCGCCTTGGTGACACGCAGGCCTATGACGGCGGCGGCGATAAGCACGAGGCCGGCACCATTGAGGAGGGGGTGGGCGAGAAACAGCCCGACAGCACTAAGCGCGATCCCTAACCAGACTCCAAGATAGATCCGCATCTCCTGCTTCCATTGCATAGCTCAAGGTCGGCGGATCATATCGGTAGCATATTGATATCAGTATCGGGATAACCCTTAATCCGACTGACCGGACAGCTTGTGTTTTCGCGTGTGCAATTGGTTTTTAAATTGACCGCTCGGACAGATATTTCGACCATCATCCAGTAACGGCAAAGGCTCCTGGGAAGATGGTGCAAAGGCTCTAACGTGCGGCCTCTAGGAATTCGGCTTAAGGCATCGGCGAGCGAGAGATGTAATGGAATGTAACGCATCTCCCCTGGCCATGGACTACGGGCGGGGCGGATTAAGCGTAACGCTTACAAGCGCGGCGACCCTCGGGAGAGGGCCGCCGCCGGTACATCAGTGCACGAACAGCGCGATCAGGATAATGACCGGGATGGGTACACCCAGGAAGAACAGTAGAAGTGAGCGCATGTTGATTCTCCTATTAACGCAGGGTCACGGCTTCGGTGGTGTGGTATTCGCCGGCTTCCAGGTAGGTCACGCCATCGCGCTGGCGACCGCCGAACGTGGCGGCGAGGCTGGCGAAGAAGGCACCGATGAGCAGCGCGATAAACATCCACAGGGTTGACCAGGCGGCGGCCTTGGCAGCGCGATCGGCAGCCTGGCGGGCGTCGTCTACGGCCTGGCGGGCCTGGCCGTAGACCTGGTCCACACGTGCTTCGGCCTGGGCCTGGCTGAGATTGGTACGCTGACTGACCAGCTGCGCCAGGTAGGCGCGGTCGTCAGCGCTCAACTGACTGTTGCCCAGGCTGCGGGCGAAGATCCGCGTGACCACGGCGTGGGCGGCGTCTTCGCTGACGGCCACCGGGCGGTTATCGCGAAACAGCAGGTCGATGAAGTAGTCGGAGTTGCCCGCGGTGTTCTGCGTGGCGGTGCTGGCGAGGCTGCTCGTGGCCCCGGAGGCGACCGTCGCCCCCGCCTTGACGCCGCCGCCGACCAGACCGCTGACGGAGCCGGCTACCACGGTGACGGTCAGCAGGGTTGCCACGGCCCAGGCCAGAAAACCATGGGCGGTATCGCGGAAGTAGACCTCATCGCTGTGCATGCGGGTCCACTTCACCCGCAGGCGCCCGGCGAGATAACCGCCCATGCCCGAGGCGAGGATCTGTGTCACGGCCAGCCAGACGATCGCCGAGATGCCAAGTCCCTTGGCACTGACGCCTTCGCCCGCCCAAGGCGAGACGGCGGAAAAGCCCAGCCCGGCACCGAGCATGAGCAGCAGGAGAGAAAGTGCGGCCGCGGCGGCGGCTCCGGCAAAGATCGCCGCCCAGGAAACTCCTGAGTGATTCGACGAGTCGTGCACTGCGCCAGGGTAGGTTTCGGCGTTCCCGATCATTGTTGTTGTGCTCCATAAGTGAGAGACATGCAGCCTTCACTCAGGAGATAGCAGCGGACGTGCCAAACCCTCGATTGAAAAAATCAGTATTTATTTCAGTGGGTTGCAGGCAAGGCTGGGTCTGAGGCCCATGCAATCTGCATGGTCGATGGATTTGCCGACGGGCTTTATGCATGGGGGAGCGAGGGGGCGTGCCCAAGCCAAGGGAATGCCTGGGTGGCATTCCCTTGCGCTGACTCAGTCGCGCCAGTGACGACCGTGCTTGCGATGGCCATAGGCGTGGCCACGGCCACGGTGGTCACCGCGATAGTCGCGACGGTCATCCCGGTAACGGCGATCTTCGCGATCGCTGGAGTTGCCCATGTAGTTACCCAATGCACCGCCGGCGCCACCGCCCGCCGCAGCGCCGATCAGGCTGCCGGTGCTGCCGCCCATGCTGCGGCCGACCACGTTGCCACCGGCCGCGCCGAGGGCCCCGCCGATGGCGGCTTCGCCACGGCTGCGCCGGTCGGCACCCACCGCACTACCGCCCGCGCCGCCCAGGGCCGCGCCGATGGTCGAACCGGTGTTACCGCCCAGCGACTGGCCGACGGCGGAGCCGAGCACGCCGCCCAATGCGCCACCAATACCGGCTTCGGTGGTACCGCCAGCCGACGCGAGGCCACTGGCCAGGCTCAGGGACAACAAGAGAATCGACGAGAACTTCATGTGAGAGGAGCCTCAAAGGGATGACGGCGCGATCCTGAGGCTTGTGACGGAGTCGTTACAATGGAAATCCGACGAATAGCACGGGTTGTATACAAAATCATAACTTACTGTTTTTACTGGGGAACTTAGTCGAAAAAAGACAGTCCTAGATCACTTCAACCCTGCCGTTTCGCGCGTCCTGCGCATCGTCAACGCGCTTTTTCGACGCTAGCGCCGACTCCAGAAAAGCGACTCGCTCCAGCGTTTTTCCATCCCGTAGAACTGCTTCCGGTTAATCAGGTAGGCGGCGTAGATCCGTGCCAGCAGATCGGCATAGGCCGGTAGCGCCTTGTCGTCGCCCTGCAGCGAGGCATGCACGGCCTGGGCACAGTGAATGCCGCAGTAAAGCGCGGTGGCGATGCCTTGCGAGGACAGCGGGTCGAAGGACAGCGCCGCATCGCCGACGGCCGCCCAATGCTCGCCATGGAACACGGAAAGCCGCCCGCTGCCGGCATCCATGCCGTGGACCGAGGTGCCGGGCAGGTAGCCATGTTGCTGGCACAGGTCGCGGAGCAAGTGCGTCTGTTGCAGCAGTCGCCAGAGGCCCTGGCTGTTCAGCAACTGCTGGCGGTCGAGCAGGTCGAGATCGCTGAGGTAGGTCACCAGCCGCTCTCCCGAGGGCAGCAGTACGCTGTACCACCAGCCGTTCTCGGCCGCCTCGACCAGGGTCCGGCCGTCCCGGTCGGTGCCCCGGGGGCTGTGCAGCAACAGGTAGAACGCCACCAGCCGATCATTTTCCAGGCGCTGTGCCCCTTGCTGGCGGGCGAACACGGCCGGGCGGCCACCGGCGTCGATCAGCCAGCGGCTGCGGACCCGGTGTTCGTGACCGTCGCGGGCGAGGCGCAGGCAGAAACCGTCCTCGTCGGGTGTCTGGCTCAAGCGCGTAGATTCGTGAAGCGCCACCCCGGCCTGGCGGGCGGCGGCACGCAGGTGACGATCGAAAGCGGCACGGTCCAGTTGGAAGCCCTGGCCGTGGGTACGAAAGATGAAGTCATCGGTGTGTGGCTCATCCGAGCCCCACATCGAGACATTGCCGTAGCTGGGGCGATGCCCGGCGGCGAGAAAGCCGTCGAGCACCCCCAGGTCGGCGAGCAGCGAACGGGCCGAAGGCGGAAAACCCTCGCCCACCCGAAAACGCCCGGCAGGCGCCGAATCGGCCAGCAGCACCCGCCAGCCCTGGCGAGCCAGGGTGATGGCGGTCGCCGAACCGGCCGGACCGCCACCGACGATGGCGACGTCGTAGTCTTCCATCTAGGTCGGACGGTTTCCGGGGTTGACGGCGCGTGGTGCCTCCCGGGCCTCTTCCTGACTGCTGAAGTTGGCCCCCTTGGGTGGCCGTGGTCCCGCGGCGCCGGGACTGCCCGCCGCCGCAAAATCGGCCGCCAACTGCGCACTGGCAAAGGTCTGCGCCTGGGTAATGGCCGGGCCGTAGCTGGCGACCATCATCGTGTCCGGGTAGACGGCGCTGCCGGAGATGCCCTTGCGTACTTCCAGCAGGCCCATGGAGCCGAAGATATCGACCATGGTCTTCATCTGTACCGCGGTCGGGGTCTTTTCCGGATAGTTGATATCCAGCGGCGCGTTCCAGTTGCTGCGCTCGACAAAGGCGACGAGGCGCTGCTCCGGCGGCACCGAAGGGTCGGTGACCAGGGCGTAATCGGCATCGCTGAGCACTTGGTTGGGGACGCGGGCGGGCCAGAATGTCGAGGTGAACGGGTTGTAGGCCGGGTCGTAGCCGCCACGGCAATAGGCCGTGTCCGCCTGCCAGGGCAGGCCCATCCAGCGGTTCAGGTCACCGGGCCCCTGGCCGTACAGCGGGCCGCCGACGGCCAGTGCCTGGGCCTGGTTCAGGGTTTTGCCGTAGTCGGGTTGCGAGCTGCCGGCCGGACGCTGGCGAATGCGCCAGGGCTTGGCATACAGCGGCAGGTGACGCATCGGCCAGGTCAGTTCGCAGCCGGGATGGAAGGCATCGGCCAGGCAGAAGTCCAGGGCTGCACGGTCGAGCATCGCCGGTTGCTCGGCCAGGGGGACCGAGTCGAGGTGCTCGGGCAGCGGATCGCCGGCCCAGTCGGATTCGAAGGTGCCAGCGGCCCAGAGGCTGAGCGCCTGGTACTGGGTCTGGGTAATCGCGGCGTTCTGCCGTGGGCTCGGGTTGGGTATCGAGGTCATGGCATCGCCATAGATCCATGGCCAGGGCAGGACGTTGCCATCGACCGGGTCGGGCTGGCGGAAACTGTTGAAGATCTGCCGGCGGGTTTCACCGAACACATCATAGTTGTCCGACGTCGGCTTGCTCGCCAGTTGGGCGATGAAGGCCGGGTCTTCGAAGTTGTAGCGGCCGTTATGGCCGAACTGGGTGGCGAAGCCCTGGTTGACCCATTGCAGGCCTGACAGGCGTTGCAGGATCGGATAGACATCATGCCGGAACGATACCGAGGTGCTCGGCTTCAGCCAGCCGGCCCCGATGAACAGGTCATAGGTCAGGTCGTACAGGGTGCGTATGGCTTTTACCTGCGGTGCGTAGTTCGGCGGCGCGGTGACGACCCAGGCCGGCTCCACCGGGATCGAGCGACCGCCGATACTGACCTGGGCGCTGACCGGGCCATCGCTGGTATCGTCGTACCAGCCGTCGGCGTTGATAAAGCTGTTGTCGTCTGTCGGGTTGAAGATCGGTGTGCCTTTGGGCGAGGCGGAGACGCCGCGACCGCCGAGGAACAGCAACCGACCCTGGGCGTCCGTGCGCAATTCGCCGAGGTAGACCGGCGTGCCCTGGAACGTCCCGTTGAACTCGACTCCCGATGCCAGGGTGCCGCTGATATGTTGCAGGCCGCCGTCAATGGTCAGTTCGCCGCGGGCCTTGGCGTCGGTGACTGTCGCATTGCGCAGGGGCAGTACCACCTTGGCGGCTTCGGGGATGTCCATCGCCAGTTGCCACTGGTACCACTGCGCCTTGCTGTTGGCGACATGGGCCGACCAGGTGATATCGGCGTTTTCCGTGGTCAGCTCGGCGACCACTTCGCCGGCCAGGTTATAGCCGTAGATCCGGAATTCGGCGGCCTGGCGCTTCAGGGCGCCCTGGGCATCGCGATAAAACCCGAGGGGTTCGGGCCGGGGTTCCGTGACCTGGGGGCCGACAAAATATTCCGCCTCGCTGTTACCGACCCGCGCGACGCCGATGGCCGGGTGGATCGCGGCGCTGACGATGCGGTTGTCCTTGCTGGGGGAGGTTGGGGTGTCGCCGTGGTGGTGCGTGGTGTGACCGGGCGTGATCGACATGAGTACTCTCCGCAATCCGTGCTAAAGAGGAAGTTGCCCGACCTGCGGGCAGGATCCCTGGGCGGGTGCCGACCATCACATTCGAATGGATGAAGAGCACCGCCCGGAGACTCTAGTAAAGGGCCATCAGTTTGTCGAATGGCCTTTTGCTATTACCTCGGCGATGATCCTCGGCTGCGGTTATCAAGGCATCCGAAACGAGCGTCGATCAGCTTGCACGGATCATGATCAGGCTGGCCTCACTGACTGTTTCTGTCCCGGCGAGGGGCCTGGCACTATTCCTCGTTCCACCAGCCAAAGACGACCGGCCTCGGTTGTCCGATAGGCCTGTTGCGGATGATTGACCACTTCGGCATGGGTGTACTCCAGAAAGCCTGCCTTGCTGCGCAGCGGGTTGATATGCCCAGTCTTCAGCGGCCCCATCTGCCTGTTTAATTGCCTGGCCAGTTGATCTGCACTGTGTGGGCGGAGCGAGCAGAGCCAAAGGATTAGTGGCCACAGCTTTTCCTTGCGCGCCTTGGGTGAGAGCGTCTCAATGGCGGCAAGCAGTGTGGAGGGTAACTCCCTCGTATTCGAGATGAGGTCATCCGTATTTGGGACGAGGTCATCCTCGGGATGAGGTCACCCGTATTCGGGACTTCAGTTACGCCGGATGCGATGATCGAGGAGGGGCGCTGGCTGTCGAAAGGCGAAAGCGTGGGTAGTTCGGCGAGTTGATAATAGGTTGAGGGGCCACCACCGCCTTTTACCAACAAGCCACGATCATGATGCAGTCGTCGCAAGATCTGGCTGGCTGCCAGCGTATCGAGCCCACTGATATCGCGCAGGGCCGCATTATCAACCGCTCCGGTTTCCGCGGCCAGAATCAAGGCCTTGGCTTCATCATCGGTCAAATGCAGGTGGCTGAATTGTTGAAGCCAATGGAGCTGTTCCTCGCCCAGCAATTGATGGAGCAGGTAGTGAGCCGTGAACTGGTTCTCCAGTTGATGGCTGCTGAATACCGGGGCCGTCAATCCCAGTTCCTGCAGCAGACGGCGCATGGTGCGGATACCGGTGCCCTTGGTTTCGGCGAAGTCCAGATCGTAAAGCACACTGGCAATGATCGGATTGCGCAGTAGCGAGCCCATTTCCCCGAGCATCGTCGCGGGTTTCAGTGAATAGCCCGCGTTGCGGATCTCCAGCCGGTTGCTGTAACGCACCACGAGTGTTGGTTGGTTGACCTGATAGTCCCGGTGCATGAGGGCATTCACCACCGCCTCACGAATCACTTTCTGAGGCAGCAGAGGCTGGTCGGAACGTTGTGTTTCTCCCTCACGCAAACGAAAGTGCCGGGGCATGTCATCAAGAATCGTGGCTTCCAGTCGCGCTATCAACCGGATCAACGGCTCGCGAAAATCCAGGGTAGTCGCGAAACGTTGTGCCGGGTCCTGTACCCACTGCACACCCTGGATGCGCACGTAGTCCACTCGTACGGCGGGTAACAGGCGACGAAGCGCCAGAGGTTTGCCCAGCAATAGTAGCCCGGCAATGTTAGGCCGCACGCGTCCGTTGACCTGTCTGACCAGATTGAGCGCACGTAGCATTTCTTCGTCGTCAGCCAGTAACTCCTCGGCCTGTGGACGCACCCTCGCGCGTAAGTGGCGATAGAGGGAAATTGTTCCCTCATCCAGGTCTTCCCACCCTGCATCCGGGAGTACGACTTGCTCGAAACTCAGTCCTGACTTGGCCAGTAACAGCGGCTCGAGTTCTTGCTGAGAACATTCGTAGTCGCCGTTGAGGCCGCGTCGCCAGACGCCTGTCCTGCGTTTGTTCTTACTGTCGAATCTGCCCTTGAATACACAGGGCTTTGCCGCCGCATCCAACTCCGGCACATAGACTGCGATGATTCGTTTGTCTTCCAGTAGTGCGGCTTCGCATTGCACGGGAATGGGGGCTTCGAATTGCTCACGGCAGTTGACCTGAATGTCACTCAGGAGCTTGTCGATATCTGCTATGCCATAGAGCCAGAACCTGTCGTGCAACTCGTCCGGTTCGCTGACGCCCAGCAACAGATACCCACCGCCCAATCCCGGTTCGTTGGCGAAGGCACAGATGGTCTGCATGATTGAACTGCCAACTTGTTCCGCACGCTTGGCCTCGATGCGTGGGTGTTCATCGAGGAGATAAAGTTCATCAAGAAGAGATTCGACCGATTGCATCAGCACATTTACCTCCGCCCTTTGTTTGTACCTGCGCAGGTTGGCGGCGCTGAGGCATGGGCGTCAGAGGCTGATCATTGATCACCGGGGTCAAGAGGTGGGTGCTAAAAGATCTCTTTTACTTGACTGAATTTTCCTAAAAAGACCAAGACATTACGCCTTCTTGATGTTTGGCAGAGCGCCATTGCAGCGCCCTGCCATTTGTCGATCAGCTCGCCTTGGCCATGATCAGGCCGGTTTCGCTGGCCATTTCCAGGCGGATCGCGACGAACTTGGAGGTCGGTGTGTGGCTGCCGTCGCCGACGCTTTCCAGGGGCACCAGCGGGTTCACTTCCGGGTAGTAGGCGGCGGCCTGCCCGGCGGGAATGTCGAAGGCCAGCAGGGTGAAGCCCTTGACCCGGCGCTCGCGGCCGTCTTCCCAGAGCGACACGATATCGGCCTTCTGCCCCGGCTTGAAGCCCAGGCGGATGATGTCCGCTTCGTTGACGAACAGCACGTCGCGCTGGCCCTTGACCCCACGGTAGCGGTCATCGAGGCCGTAGATGGTGGTGTTGTACTGGTCGTGGGAACGCATCGACTGCATGATCAGGTCCGGCACCTTGCCGGTGGCGTGGGTGCGTTCGTGGATCAGGTCGGCCGGCAGGATGTTCGAGCGGAAGTTCGCCCGGCCCGATGGGGTGTTCCAGCGCCGGGCGCCGGCGGCGTTGCCCAGGTAGAAACCGCCCGGGAGTTCGAGGCGCTGGTTGAAGTCCTTGAAGCCGGGAATGGTATCGGCGATCAGGTCGCGGATGCGTCCGTAGTCGGCCACCAGCCAGTTCCAGTCCACCGGGTGGGTGCCGAGGGTCGCGGCGGCGATGCCGGCGATGATCGACGGTTCCGAGCGCATCTGCCTGGACAGCGGCTGCAACTGGCCGTTGGAGGCGTGGACCATGCTGAACGAGTCTTCCACGGTGACGGCCTGTGCGCCTTCGGTCTGCAGGTCGATATCGGTGCGGCCCAGGCACGGCAGGATCAGCGCTTCCTTGCCGTGGGTCAGGTGGCTGCGGTTGAGCTTGGTGCTGATCTGCACGGTCAGGTCGCAGTTGCGCAGCGCTTCGAAGGTGCGCGGGCTGTCCGGGGTGGCCTGGGCGAAGTTGCCGCCAAGGCCGATGAAGACCTTGGAGCGGCCGTCGAGCATCGCGTGGATGGCTTCGACCACGTTATGGCCGTTGCTGCGCGGTACCTTGAACTGGAAGCGGCGCTCCAGGGCATCGAGGAAGGCCACCGGTGGGCGTTCGTTGATGCCCATGGTGCGGTCGCCCTGCACGTTGCTGTGGCCGCGTACCGGGCACAGGCCCGCGCCCGGGCGGCCGATATTGCCGCGCAGCAGCATCAGGTTGGCGATTTCCTGGATGGTCGGCACCGAGTGCTTGTGCTGGGTGATACCCATGGCCCAGCACATGATGACGTTCTTGCCCTTGAGGTACATCCGCGCCGACTGCTCGATCTCCACCAGGGTCAGGCCCGACTGCGAGACGATCTGCTCCCAGGGGGTGTCGTCGATGGCGGCCAGGTAGTCGAGGACATTGGCGGTGTGCTCGTTGAGGAAGTCGTGGTCGAACACTGACGGTTCGTTCGCCGCCTGGGCATCGCGTTCCCATTGCAGCAGGAACTTGGCCATGCCGCGCAGCAGGGCCATGTCGCCACCCAGCGCGGGGCGGAAATAGGCGGTGTTGGTCGGCTTGTCGCCGTTGGTGAGCATCTCGATCGGGTGCTGCGGATGCTGGAAGCGTTCCAGGCCGCGCTCCTTGAGCGGGTTGATGCAGACGACCTGGGCGCCGCGTTTCACCGCTTCACGCAGGGGTTCGAGCATCCGCGGGTGGTTGGTGCCGGGGTTCTGGCCCCAGACGAAAATCGCGTCGGCGTGTTCGAAGTCGTCGAAGGTCACGGTGCCCTTGCCGACCCCGACACTTTGCGCCAGGGCCACGCCGCTGGCTTCGTGGCACATGTTCGAGCAATCGGGAAAGTTGTTGGTGCCGAAGGCCCGGACAAACAGCTGGTACAGGTACGCCGCCTCGTTGCTGGCCCGGCCCGAGGTGTAGAACTCGGCCTGGTCGGGGCTGGACAGGTTCAGCAGGTGCTTGGCGATCAGCGCGTAGGCGGCTTCCCAGCTGATGGGCTTGTAGCGGTCGGTCGTCGGGTCGTAGCTCATCGGCTCGGTCAGGCGACCCTGGTATTCGAGCCAGTAGTCGGACTGTTCGAACAGTGCGCTGACGCTGTGCTTGGCGAAGAACGCGGCATCCACCCGGCGCTTGGTGGCTTCCCAGTTGACCGCCTTGGCGCCGTTTTCACAGAACTTGACCATGCCGCTTTCCGGCGAGTCGCCCCAGGCGCAACCCGGGCAGTCGAAGCCGCCGTTCTGGTTGGTCTTGAGCATCATGCGCAGGTTCTTCAAGGCGTTGTCGCTGGTCAGCCAGGCCTGTGCCACGCTGATCAGGGCACCCCAGCCGCCGGCCGCGCCCTTGTAGGGCTTGTAGCGTGGAGTCGGGATCTGGTCGGCTTGTTGATGATTGCTCACGCTTGGTTCTCCATCGCAGGGCTGTAGACCCGCGGCGCACTTTTCTGCGGCAGGTGGATGAGATTGAGGTTGTGCCGGCGGGCCCATTGCAGGGCCAGGCCGGTGGGGGACGACAGGCTGACCAGGGTCTGGATGCCGGCCCGCAGGACTTTCTGGATCAGTTCGAGGCTGCAACGGCTGGTGACGATGGCCAGGCCGCCGGCGGTCGGGATCTGCTGGCGGACCAGCGCGCCGATCAATTTGTCGAGGGCGTTGTGCCGGCCGATATCCTCGCGGCCCAGCAGCAGTTCGCCCTGGTCGTTCATGAACAGCGCCGCGTGCACCGCGCCGGAGTACTGGCCCAGGGGCTGGAAGGCGCTGATACGCTGACGCAGGTTGTCCAGCCAGGCGGCCGGCGGCAGGGGCGCGCCGGGCAGCACAGCCAGTTCGGGCAATGCCTGTTCCACCGCTTCCACGCCACACAGGCCGCAGCCGCTGGTGCCGGCCAGTTGGCGGCGTTGTTCCTTGAGGTTCCAGAACGCGCGGCTGGAGATCTCCACCTCGGCATGTTGCGCCGAGCCGCTGCCGCTGAGCTTCAGGTCATAGAGTTCGGAGGCGTCATGGATAATCCCGCTGCCGATGCTGAAGCCGACGATAAAGTCTTCCAGGTCGGTGGGCGTGACCAGCATCACCGCCTGGCTGATGCCGTTGTAGGCAATGGCCAGCGCCACCTCTTCGGCCAGCGCGCTTTCGGCGGCCGCGCTGTGATCGAGGTTGCAGTACTGGTAACTCTGACTGGCGGCGGGCGCGGGTGCTGCCGGGGCAGGGATCGCGCAGGCCTCTGGCTTGGCGTTCATGAGGGCATTACCGGTGGAATATCCAGTATCAAGACTAAGCGCGGCAAAAGGTCGCGTCTAATTGCTAGTACTGATCCACCGATAGATGCCGTCGATCAAGACTCGCTCTGCAATTTCTGATAGAGCGCGAAACAGGCTTCCGCCAGGGCTGAGCGCGGGGCCCCGCGGCGCATGATCAGGCCCAGCCGGGCCAGGGTCTGGGCGTTTTCGATCGGTTGCAGGCGCAGGTGGTCGGTCAGGGCCTCGAAACCGCCATGCAGCGGCATGATCGCGCAGCACAGGCCGCCGTGTACGGCTTGCAGCAACTGATGAACGGCATCGGTCTGCAGCAGCGGTTGCGGGCTCAGGCCGCGGCTGTGGAAGTTGTGGTCGATGGACTGGCGAAAGTGCATGCCGCTGGTGAGCATGCCCAGGGGCAGCTCGATCAGCGCCTCCCAGCTCAGGGGCTGCTCGCCGAAGTCGAAGAAACGCTGGTCGTAGAGCAGGCCCATGGCGGTTTCACTCAGCGCCAGGGCTTCGAAGCGGTCGGTGTCCAGGCGTTCGAGATAGGACACCCCGAGGTCGAGGCGATTGCTCGCCAGCTGTTCGAGGATCTGCTCGGAACTGAGGGACGACAGCTCGAAGCGCAGGCTCGGGTGTTCGCCGTGCAGGCGCTGCATCAGGTGCAAGGGGTCGAAGCTCGACAACGGCACCACGCCCAGGCGCAGGGTCCCGACCAGGTTGCCGCGACAGGCGGCGGCTTCCGCCTGCAGCCCGTCGTAGGCCGCCAGCACGGTACGGGCCCAGGCCAGCACCCGTTCGCCGGGGGCGGTGAAACCTTCGAAGCGCTGGCCGCGATTGACCAGTTGCAGCTCGAGTTCTTCTTCCAGGCTGCGCAGGCGCATGGACAGGGTCGGCTGGGTGATATGGCAGCGCGCCGCCGCCTGGCCGAAGTGGCGGGTCTCGTCCAGGGCAATCAGGAATTTCAGCTGTTTGATGTCCATCGTCGCTCCAGGCGCGGTCCAGGCCGGGATTCTAGCGCGGTTGGACTACGCTGAGTCATTGGTCGGTCCGGAACCTGTCGCAGACGTCGCCGGTCTAGTCTTTCGCGTCTGGACATCACTCTTGAGGAGAAAGAACCATGAGTATCTTGAGCTTTGTGAAAGAGGCGGGCGAGAAACTGATCGACCTGCTGACGCCGGGCAACGCCCATGCCGGCGAGCAACTCAAAGACCATATCGCCAAGGTCGGCCTCGGCAATCCCAATGTCCAGGCCACGGTGGACGGCGACAAGGTCACGGTGACGGGGCAAGTGGCGAGCCAGGAGGAGAAGGAAAAAGTCCTGCTGGCGCTGGGCAATATCGCCGGGGTCGGCAGCGTCGACGACCAGATCACCGTCAGCGGGCCTGTACTGAAGGCCGCGCGGTTTGTCGTAGTGAAGAAGGGCGACACGCTCAGCGCGATTTCCCTGGCGGTCTATGGCAGCGCCAATCAGTACAACAAGATCTTCGAGGCGAACAAGCCGCTTTTGTCACATCCTGACAAGATTTATCCGGGGCAAACCCTGCGGATTCCCGACTGATTCATACGTAAACGGATCGTTCCCACGCCTGGCGTGGGAACGCCTCTCTGCACGCTGCGCGTTTGCTCTCCAGGTGACGCGGAGCGTCACGGGCTGCATGCCCACGCGGAGCGTGGGAACGATCAGGCACTCCGGATCAAAGGCCTTTGATCAACTCACGGTAGTCGCCGACCGCGGCAAACTCCTCGGTGTCCTTGGGGCCCTTGCGGCTGTCCGGTTCGCTCACCGCCAGCAGGTGCGCGACGCCGAAACGCCCGGCACTGCGCAGGATCGGCAGGGTGTCGTCGATAAACAGGCTGCGCGCCGGATCAAAGCCGATATCGGCCTGCAGCGCATCCCAGAACTGCGGGTCTTCCTTGGCGAAGCCGTAGTCATGGGAACTGATCAGCCGTTCGAAATACGCCGCCAGTTCGATTCGCTCCAGCTTCAGCGACAACGAGTCGCGATGGGCATTGGTGATCAGGATCACCCGTTTGCCCGCCTGCCTGATCGCCGCCAGAAAGGTATCGGCATCCGGGCGCAGGGCGATCAGGTCGGCGGTCTCGCGCTTCAACTCACGCACCGGCAGCTTCAGTTCGGCGCTCCAGAAGTCCAGGCAGTACCATTTCAGCTGGCCGGCATGGTCCTTGAACAACGGCCCCAGCTCCGCCTCGGCCAGGGCCAGGCTGACGCCGTGCAGTTCGGCATAACGCCGGGGCAGGTGCTCCATCCAGAAGTGGTTGTCGTAATGCAGGTCGAGCAGGGTGCCGTCCATATCCAGCAGAACGGTATCGATGTCTCGCCAGGGTAATGAGGGCATGGAAAACTTCTCGAACGGTAAAGAGTTATCCGACACAGACAATCGGAAAAGCCACGGTATATAGCCTCTTTGAAAGCGTCGCGAGCGAAGATGAGACAAGACGAAAACAGGCGAGGACGGTGAGTTTACCGCTGTAAATGATCCATCCGAGCCTGTTTTCAACGCAGTATCATCGAGCGCAGCAGCTTGCAAAGAGGCTGTATAGTAACGCGTTAATGTAAAGGAGCCTCCATGCGCCAGAAACCTACGGTACTTGCCCGAGAAATCGTCGCCAGCAGCCGCCTGTTCCGTGTCGAACAGGTGCAGTTGCGTTTTTCCAACGGTGTCGAGCGCACCTACGAACGGTTGGTGGGCAAGGGCGCGGGTTATGGGGCCGTGATGATCGTGGCGATGATCGATGCCGAACATGCGCTGCTGGTCGAGGAGTATTGCGGCGGCACCGACGAATACGAGCTGTCGTTGCCCAAGGGCCTGATCGAACCGGGCGAGGATGTACTGGCGGCGGCCGAGCGTGAGCTGAAGGAAGAGGCCGGTTATGGCGCCCGGCAACTGGAGCACCTGACCGAGCTGTCCCTGTCACCGGGTTACATGAGCCAGAAGATCCAGGTGGTCCTGGCCAGCGACCTTTATGAAGAACGCCTGGAGGGTGACGAGCCGGAGCCGATGCGGGTCGACCGGGTGAACCTGCGCGAGCTGTCCAGCCTGGTGCTGAACCCGCAGTTCAGCGAGGGGCGTGCCCTGGCGGCGTTGTACCTGGCCCGGGACCTGCTGACCCAGCGTGGAGTGTTTCAACCATGAGTGATCTGTTCGTGAATCTGCCACACCCGTACCTGGCCCCGGTGATCGAACTGGCGCGCCAGGCCGGTGAGGCGATCCTGCCGTTCTGGCGCGCCGATGTCGAAGTGATGGACAAGGCCGATGCCTCGCCGGTGACGGCGGCGGACCTGGCGGCCCATCACCTGATCCTGGCCGGCCTGACCGCCCTGGATCCGGGCATTCCGGTGCTGTCCGAAGAGGACGCCGATATCCCGCAGGCGGTGCGCGCCGGTTGGCAGCGCTGGTGGCTGGTGGACCCGTTGGACGGCACCAAGGAATTCATTTCCGGCAGTGAAGAGTTCACCGTGAATATCGCCCTGATCGAGCAGGGCCGGGTGGTGTTCGGCGTGGTGTCGATGCCGACCAATGGCCGCGTCTACTTCGGTGGCTCGGGCCTGGGCGCCTGGCGCGCGGATGCCGGCCTGGCGCCGGAGCCGATCCGGGTGCGTGAGCTGCCGCCGGCCGGTGCCGCGTTTACCGTGGTTGCCAGTCGTCGGCATTCGAGCCCCGAGCAGGAGCAGTTGCTGGCCGGGTTGAGCTCCAGCCTGGGTGAACTGGAACTGGCGAATATCGGCAGCTCGCTGAAGTTCTGCCTGTTGGCCGAAGGGGCGGCGGACTTCTATCCGCGCCTGGCGCCGACGTCCCAGTGGGACACGGCGGCGGCACAAGGGGTGCTGGAGGGCGCCGGTGGCGAGGTGCTGGAGTTGAGCGGCGAGCGCTTCAGCTACCCGGCGCGGCCATCGTTGCTCAACGGGTTTTTCCTGGCCTTGCCGGCCAAGGCGCAGTGGCGTGGGCAGTTGCCGGACCTGCTGCGCGACTGAAAACGCCGTGCCCTACAGGTGCCGGCTCCCACAAAGATCAGCGGTGCAGCACGTACTGCCCGCTGAAACTCACCGCTTCGTCCTCGCTGCCGGCATTCATCACCTGGGTCTCCAGGGTCAGCCGCGCCCGCCCGTAGCGCTGGTAGGTCGCGAGGAATTTCTTCCAGGTCTTTTCATCCGGTGCCGCGCAGCGTGCCTCGGCATCGCCGGTGACCGGCAGCGGATAGCTGATCCGGCCTTCCTGGATGACGATATGCCCATCGCCGATCCCCGCCTCGCGCAGGCTCAGGTGCAACCAGCCCCAGCCGGCCAGCACCGCGCCGCAGTACAGGCTGCCGCCGAACATGGTGCTCTTGTGGTTGACGTTCGGTTCCAGCGGCAATTGCAGGCGCAGTTGCCCGGCGTCCCAGCCACCGACCTTGAGACCCATCTCGCGGGTCAGGGGAATGTCGTGATGGAGGATGGACTCCAGGTAGCGACTGTCGCGGTTCATGCAGTGACCTCTGTGGCGTGATTCATTCGAGTTCGTCGCTGGCACTGTTGCTGCCGCTGTCGAAGCTCAGCCCGTGCTTGCGCAGCTTGTCGTGGAGGGTCTTGCGCGGGATGCCCAGGGCCTCGGCCAGGCTGCGCAAGGAGCTGTGGGAGCGTGCCAGCTCGGCGGCGATCAGGGATTTCTCGAAGTGCTCGACCTGCTCGCTGAGACCGCCCTCGATCACGCCGGCGATGCTGACGTCGAGACTCGCCGACGCGCTGTTGTCCAGTGCCAGTTCCAGGCCGAGGGCAAAGCGTTCGGCGGCGTTCTGCAGTTCGCGCACATTGCCCGGCCAGGTATGGCGCAGCAACAGCGCCCGCTGCGCCGGTTGCAGGCTGTGGGGCGGCAGGCCATGGCGAGCGCTGGCTTCGTCGGCGAAATGCTGGAACAGGATCAGCGCATCTTCGCCGCGTTCGCGCAGGGGCGGAATCCGCAGTGGCGCGACATTCAGCCGGTAGTACAGGTCAGCGCGGAAGCGGCCCTGGTCGGCGGATTGACGCAGGTCTTCCTTGGTCGCGGCGATGATACGGATATCCAGCGGGATCAGCTGGTTGCCGCCCAGGCGCTCGACCACCCGTTCCTGCAACAGGCGCAGCAGCTTGACCTGGACGTCCAGGCTCATGCTTTCGATTTCATCGAGGAACAGGGTGCCGCCGTTGGCGAATTCGAACTTGCCTATACGGCGTTTCTGCGCGCCGGTGAAGGCGCCCGGCTCGTGGCCGAACAGTTCGCTTTCCACCACCGACTCGGCCAGCGCCCCGGCATTGATCGCCACGAACGGGCCGTTGCGCCGGCTCGACAGGTCGTGCAGGGCGCGGGCGACCACTTCCTTGCCGGCCCCGGTTTCACCGAGGATCAGCACGTCGGCCTTGGTCGCCGCCAGGGCGCCGATCTGTTCCCGCAGGCGCAGCATCTGCGGCGAGTGGCCGACCAGGCGCGCGCTGAGTTGCTGGCGATCGCTCAGGGCCAGGCGCAGGCTGCGGTTGTCCAGCACCAGGCGGCGCAGGGCCAGGGCCCGGCGCACGCTGTCGAGCAGGGCGTCGCTGGCGAAGGGTTTCTCCAGGAAGTCATAGGCCCCGGCGCGCATCGCCTGGACGGCGAGGGGCACGTCGCCGTGACCGGTGATCAGCAACACCGGCAGTTCCGGGTCCTGGGCATGCAGTTCGTTCAGCAGGTCGAGGCCGTCCATGCCCGGCATGCGGATATCGCTGACGATCACCCCCGGCCAGTCGCGTTCGATGCGCCCGGCCAGGCCCTGGGCCTCGGCCAGCGGGAGGATCTTCAGGCCGGCGAGATCGAGTGTCTGGCTCAGGGCCTGGCGCAGGTGGGGATCGTCGTCGATCAGTACCACCTGGATGTGGTGGTCGATATTCATACAATCGAGTCCTCGGCAGGTTGCAGGCTGACCCCCGGCGCGCCGGCGCGCAGCCGCAGGGTAATCAGGGCGCCGCCTTCACGGTGGTTGGCGAACAGCAGTTCGCCGCCGAAGGCGCGCATCAGGGAATCACAGATCGCCAGGCCGAGGCCGAGGCCCTGGGTGCGCGTCTTGGTGGTGTAGAACGGCTCGCCGGCGCGGCCCAGGGCTTCGAGACAGAATCCCGGACCGTTGTCGCGAATGGTCAGGGTGACGCCTTCCGGCGACGACTGGGCGCTCAGCCAGAGTTTGCGCGGCGGGCCCTTTTCGGTCAGGGCATCGAGGGCGTTCGCCAGCAGGTTGCCGAGGACCTGGCGCAGGCGGGTTTCCCCGGCCTCGACCCACAAGGCGGCGGCCGGCAGATCGCGGATCAACTCGACCTCCATGGCCCGGCGGCGCTTGGCCAGCAGCGCCAGGGCATCGTCGAGCGCCGGTTGCAGGGCCACGCTTTCCGGGGCATGCCGGTCGCGGCGGGCAAAGGCGCGCAAGTGGGCGATGATCGAGGCCATGCGTCCGGTCAGTTCGCTGATCAGCTTGAGGTTGCCGCGGGCATCGTCGGTGCGTTCGTGGTCGAGCAGTACCTCGGCGTTTTCCGCATAGCTGCGGATCGCCGCCAGCGGCTGGTTGAGTTCGTGGCTGATGCTCGCCGACATGGTGCCGAGGGCCGAAAGCTTGCCGGCCTGGACCAGGTCGTCCTGGGCGCGGACCAGTTCCTGCTGGGCGTGTTCGCGCTCCAGTACTTCCTGCTTGAGCCGGCGGTTGAGGCCTTCCAGGTCGCTGGTCCGTTCGGCCACGCGCATTTCCAGTTCGCGGCGGGCCTTGGCCTCGAAGGCGATCCGCTCCAGGTAGTGGCGTCGGCGCTGCATCATCAGGCCGAGCAGCAGCATCAGCACCAGCAGGGTGGCGCCACCGACCGCGACCACGGTGCGTACCGGGCGGTCGATCAGGGTGCGCGGGGCGAGGATGCTGACGCTCCAGCCGGTTTCTTCGATCTGCTGGGTCTGGGTCAGCCAGGCCTTGGGATTGATGTTCAGCGGCTGCGGATTGCGGGTCGGATAGGGCTGGATGGCGGTGATGGCATCGCGTTCCGTATCGCTCAGGGTGCGGGTGGCACGAAAGCGCCATTCCGGCCGCGAGGTGAGGATCACCACGCCGTTGTGGTCGGTCATCAGCAGCTGTTCGGGCGTCTTGCCCCAGAGGCTTTCGGTGTGGTCCAGGTCGACCTTGACCACCAGCACGCCGATGACTTTCTCGCCATCGCGAACGGCGGCGGCGAAGAAGTAGCCGCGTTTGCCCGAGGTGGTGCCGAGGCCGAAGAAGCGTCCCAGGCGCCCGGCCATGGCTTCGCTGAAGTAGGGGCGGAAGGCGAAATTACGCCCGACGAAGCTGTCGTGTTTGTCCCAGTTGGAGGCGGCCAGGGTCTTGCCGCTGGTGTCCATCAGGTACATGACTTCGGCACCGGTCTGGCTGCAGATGTCGCGCAGCAGGCTGTTGGCGCTTTCTATGCGCGGGTTCTGCTCCGGTTCGGCGAGGGCGGCGCGCAGGGCCGGCAGGTCGCCGAGGATCTGCGGCAGGACTTCGTAGCGATGCAGGGTGCCCAGCAGGTTGGCGACGTACAGGTCGAGGGTCTGGCGATTCTGGCCCACCAGCTCGCTGCGGTAGTAACGTTCGGCGAGGTGTTCCAGCGGCCACAGCAAGGGCGCCAGGCACAGGAACAGCAGGGCCAGGCTGCGCCAGCGGGGTCTGCGGGGAATGGGTGGGGTCGTGATCATCGAGAACATGCGCCGGTGGAGTCCGACGCATTATGTCTCAGCCCTGCTCCGCAAGACACTCGCGTAATGCGGTATGCCAGTCGGGCTGGCTCACGTGCCATTCGCGCAACAGGCGGCTGCAGTCCAGGCGCGAGTTCAGCGGGCGGGTGGCGGGGGTCGGGTAGGCGCTCGACGGGATGGCTTCGAGGATCGCACAAGGCTTGTCCAGGGCCAGCAATTGCTCGCCGATGGCCTGGGCAAAGCCGAACCATGAGGTTTCGCCGCTGGCGGTCAGGTGGTAGGTGCCCCAGGCGCCGGCCTGGCCCGCCTGCCAGCGTTCGATCAGGGCGCGGGTGCTGTTGGCGATGGTCCCGGCCCAGGTCGGCGCGCCCACCTGGTCGGCGACGATGCGCAGTTCCGGTTTCTCCTGCAGCAGCCGCTGCATGGTCAGCAGGAAGTTGCGCCCGTGGCTGGAGTAGACCCAGCTGGTGCGCAGGATCAGGTGCTGGCCGTGGGCCGCGGCGATGGCCCGTTCGCCGGTCAGCTTGCTTTCGCCGTAGACGCTCAGCGGGTTGGTCGCGTCGTCTTCGTTGTAGGGTTCGGCCTTGCTGCCGTCGAACACGTAGTCGGTGGAGTAGTGAATCAACGGGACGCCCAGGTCGGCGGCTTCCTGGGCCAGGATGCCGGGCGCGGTGGCGTTGATCGCGAAGGCCAGTTCCGGCTCGGATTCGGCCTGGTCGACGGCGGTATGGGCGGCGGCGTTGATGATCAGGTCGGGGCGATGGGCGCGGACCTGCTGGCGGATCTGCTCCGGGTGCGCCAGGTCGAGCTGGTCACGCCCCAGCACCAGCAGTTGGCCGAGGTCGCCCAGGCGCTTCTGCAACTCGCGGGAAACCTGGCCATGCTGGCCGCTGATCAGGATTTTCAGGGGAGATGGGCTCATTCGAACAGATCGGCCTCGTGCAGGGATTTACCGTTCTGATCCTTGGCCGAGAGTTGTGGAACCCCTTCGAATTCCCAATCGATGGCCAGGGTCGGGTCGTCCCAGCGGATGCTGCGCTCGGCGCTGGGGGTGTAGTAGTCGGTGGTCTTGTAGAGGAACTCGGCGTAGTCGCTGAGCACCACGAAACCGTGGGCGAAGCCTTCGGGCACCCAGAGTTGACGATGGTTCTCGCCGGACAGGCGCACGCCGACCCATTGGCCGAAATGCGCCGAGCTGCGGCGGATATCCACGGCTACGTCGAGGACCTCGCCGGCAATGACCCGGACCAGTTTGCCCTGGGTGTTTTCCAGCTGGTAGTGCAGGCCGCGCAACACGCCTTTTTGCGAGCGCGAGTGGTTGTCCTGGACGAACTCCAGATCCAGTCCGGTGGCCTCCTGGAAGGCGCGGGCATTGAAGCTTTCGTAGAAGAAGCCACGCTCGTCGCCAAACACCTTGGGCTCAAGGATCAGCACGCCCGGCAGGCGTGTCGGTGTTGCCTTCATCGTTGCTCTCCGGCGAGGGTGAACAGGTACTGACCGTAGCCGGTCTTGCCGAAATAGCGGGCGCGTTCAAGCAGGTGTTCACGATCGATCCAGCCATTCTGGTAGGCAATCTCCTCCAGGCAGGCGACTTTCAGCCCCTGGCGGTGCTCGATGGTCTGTACGTACTGCGAGGCTTCCAGCAGGCTGTCGTGGGTGCCGGTATCGAGCCAGGCGAAGCCTCGGCCGAAACGCTCGACGTGAAGATCGCCACGCTTGAGGTAGGCATTGTTGACGTCGGTGATCTCCAGTTCGCCCCGAGGCGAGGGCTTGACCGCCTTGGCGATCTCGATCACGTCGTTGTCGTAGAAATACAGGCCGGTCACCGCATAGCTGGATTTCGGCCTGGCGGGTTTCTCTTCGATGGACAGTGCGCGACCTTCGCTGTCGAAGTCGATCACGCCGAAGCGTTCCGGGTCCTTGACCCAGTAGCCGAAGACCGTTGCACCCTTGGGCTGCCTGGCGGCGCTTTTCAGTTGGGTGCTGAAAGACTGCCCGTGGAAGATGTTGTCACCCAGGATCAGGCATACCGGGTCATTGCCGATGAACGCCTCGCCGATCAGGAATGCCTGGGCCAGGCCATCAGGGGACGGCTGTTCTGCATAGCTGAAGTGCACGCCGAACTGGCTGCCGTCGCCCAGCAGGTTGCGGTACTGCGGCAGGTCCTGCGGCGTGGAAATCACCAGGATCTCGCGGATGCCGGCCAGCATCAGCACCGAGATCGGGTAGTAGATCATCGGCTTGTCGTAGATCGGCAACAGTTGCTTGGATACCCCGAGGGTGATCGGGTGAAGACGGGTGCCGGAACCCCCGGCCAGGACGATACCTTTCATGCCAACAATTCCTTGTGATCGAGGGAGCCCAGGCGTTCGCCCTGATAGCTGCCGTCCTGGACCCGGCGGCACCATTCCAGGTTGGCCAGGTACCACTGCACGGTCTTGCGCAGACCGCTTTCGAAGGTTTCTTCAGGTGTCCAGCCCAGCTCGCGCTCGATCTTGCCGGCGTCGATGGCGTAGCGCAGGTCGTGGCCCGGGCGATCCTTGACGAAGGTGATCAGGTCGCTGAACCGCTCGACGCCGACCGGGCGTGCCGGAGCCAGTTCTTCCAGCAGGGCACAGATGCCACGGACCACATCGATGTTCTTCTGCTCGTTATGACCGCCGATATTGTAGGTCTCGCCCACCGCGCCGTCGGTCACCACCTTGAACAGCGCGCGGGCATGGTCCTCGACAAACAGCCAGTCGCGCACCTGCAGGCCGTCGCCGTACACCGGCAGCGGCTTGCCGGCCAGGGCATTGAGGATCACCAGCGGGATCAGTTTTTCCGGGAAGTGGAACGGGCCGTAGTTGTTCGAGCAGTTGGTCAGCAGTACCGGCAGGCCGTAGGTACGGTGCCAGGCGCGGACCAGGTGGTCGGACGCGGCCTTGCTCGCGGAATATGGCGAACTGGGGGCATACGGTGTGGTTTCGGTGAACAGGTCGTCGACGCCATGCAGGTCGCCATAGACTTCGTCGGTGGAGATATGGTGGAAGCGGAAGGCGCTTCTTGCCGGCTCGGCAAGCTTCGACCAGTAGCCGCGAGCGGCTTCCAGGAGGCTGTAGGTCCCGACGATATTGGTCTGGATAAAATCCGACGGACCGTCGATGGAGCGGTCCACATGGGACTCGGCGGCCAGGTGCATGATGGCATCGGGCTCGAAGCGCGCCAGGACTGCGCTGACGGTCGCCTGGTCGACGATATCGGCCAGGACGAACTCATAGCGGGTATCGGTCGCGATGCTGGTCAGCGACTCGAGGTTACCGGCATAGGTCAGCTTGTCGAGGTTGAGGACTTCATGTTCAGTGTTCCGGATCAGGTGCCGAATCAGGGCGGAGCCGATAAAACCGGCGCCGCCGGTGACGAGAATACGCATGTCGGTGTGCCTTTTCCTTAGACAGACATTTAAGCAATGAAGCATAGCTTGTGGGTAGGCGCAGAGCGGTGCAAGTACGATTGCTCCTGTATCGGTGCCGATTCTGCCTACTTTACTTCCTGCTTGCGTATTGACGGCACCAATGGCGATATAGACAGCCAATAAAAACTTCAGGGAGTCGTTACATGTTGCTCGCCACGTTGATCCGCCGCGCCAGTCTGCCAGGCCCGAATGTCTCGCCAGCGCAGGCGCTGCAACTGCTCGAGGAGCATTACGGACTCACTGGCACGTTGCAGGCGCTGGGCAGCCAGCAGGACCTCAACTATCGGGTCGACAGCGCCGCAGGCCGGTTCGTTCTGAAAATCTGCCACGGCGATTACGCCACCGTCGAATTGCAGGCCCAGCACGCGGGGCTGGCGCACCTGGCGGGTCGCGACGGCCTGCGGGTGCCGCGGGTGATTGCCGCGAACGACGGCCAGGACCTGCTGTCCCTCGAACTCGGCGGGCAGCCGGTGCACGTGCGCCTGCTCGAATACATCGAAGGCCAGTCGCTGACCCACCTCAAACACCTGGGTCGCGACCTGGTGGTCGGCCTGGGCCGGCTGTGCGGCGAAATGGACCTGGCCCTGGCGGACTTCCAGCACCCGGGCCTGGAGCGCACCCTGCAATGGGATGCCCGGCATGCCAGCGCGCTGATCAATCACCTGCTGCCGGTGATCAGGGACCCGCAGCAGCAGTCGGTCATTCGCGAAGCCGCCGCCCAGGCCGGGCGTCGCCTGCAACCGCTGGTGGAAAAACTGCCGGTACAGGCCATTCACCTCGATATCACCGACGACAATGTGGTCTGGCGCCGTGATGCACAGCGACACTGGCAACTGCAGGGCGTGATCGACTTCGGCGACCTGATCCGGACCTGGCGCATTGCCGACCTGTCGGTGACCTGCGCGGCCTTGCTGCACCACGCCGAGGACGACCCCTTTGTGATCCTGCCGGCGATCCAGGCCTATCACGCAGTCAATCCGTTGCAACGCGAAGAACTGCTGGCCCTGTGGCCGCTGATCGTCGCCCGCGCGGCGGTGCTGGTGCTCAGCGGCGAGCAGCAGGTCA
The DNA here is from genome assembly GCF_018326065.1 of Pseudomonas sp. Ost2. NCBI lineage: Bacteria > Pseudomonadati > Pseudomonadota > Gammaproteobacteria > Pseudomonadales > Pseudomonadaceae > Pseudomonas > Pseudomonas sp. Ost2. The sequence goes on from NZ_AP021904.1 coordinate 328,419, forward strand.
GTATCGATCCGGACAACCACTACAGCCGCGACAACCTGGCCCATGAATGGGAGATCTTCGAAGTGGCGACCTCGGTGCCCTTCGAACTGATGGAAGCGGCGATTCTCACCGCGCTCGACCAGCCCCTGGAGCCGATCGGCAGCGAAGGCTTTGCGCCGCTGCTGCCGGGCCTGGTGGGACACGAGTTCGCGCTGATCGACCTGGGTGTGCTCAGCCCGCATTTCGAGGCCGGCAACTGGGAACAGCACGGCATCGACCAGCGCCTGTTGGCCGACGCGGCGGCGGTGCATGGCCTGGCGGCCAGCCGCTACGGCCAGTACCGCCTGTCCCGCACCCGGCCGGACAGCGCGGTGGAGCCTGACACGTGTCCCTTGCATGTCGACTTGCAAGTCCCGGCCGGCACCACCGTGGAGTCGCCTTTTGCCGGGACCCTGCATGCCCTGGCCGACGGCGGCGTGCAGTTGGTCGGGCATCCCTTGAGCCTGCGCCTGTGGGGCCTGCAGGCGTCCCTCAGATCCGGCGCCGCGGTGCTCAAGGGGCAAGTCCTGGGTGAGACGGGCGGCGCGTTGCGGGTCCAGCTTTGCCGGCATGCCGAACTCGATCCGCCGTTGTTCTGCACACCGTCGCGTACGGCCGCCTGGCAGGCCCTGTGCCCGTCGCCGGCGGCGTTGCTGGGGCTGGCCTGCGACGCCGAGCCGGAGCTGGATGCGGCCGACCTGCTGGCCCGTCGCGCCGCCAGTTTTGCCCGTACGCAGAAGCACTACTACGTCGACCCGCCGCGTATCGAGCGGGGCTGGCGCAATCACCTGATCGACATGCAGGGCCGTTCCTACCTGGACATGCTCAACAATGTCGCGGTGCTCGGCCATGGTCATCCGCGGATGGCCGCCGAGGCGGCGCGGCAGTGGTCGCTGCTCAATACCAACTCGCGGTTCCACTACGCCGCCGTCGCGGAGTTCTCCGAGCGTCTGCTGGCCCTGGCGCCGGACTCCATGGACCGGGTGTTCCTGGTCAACAGCGGCACCGAGGCCAACGACCTGGCGATCCGCCTGGCCTGGGCCTACAGCGGCGGGCGCGACATGCTCAGCGTCCTGGAGGCCTACCACGGCTGGTCGGTGGCGGCCGATGCGGTGTCCACCTCGATTGCCGACAACCCCAAGGCCCTCGACAGTCGCCCGGACTGGGTGCACCCGGTCACCGCGCCCAACACCTATCGCGGCGCTTTCCGCGGCAGCGCCAGTGCGCCGGACTACGTGCGCAGCGTCGAGCACAACCTGGCGAAGCTGGCCGAGAAAAACCGCCAGCTGGCCGGCTTTATCTGCGAGCCGGTGTATGGCAACGCCGGCGGGATTTCCTTGCCGCCCGGCTACCTGCAGCAGGTGTATGCGCTGGTGCGGGCCCAGGGTGGCGTGTGTATCGCCGACGAGGTGCAGGTCGGCTACGGGCGCATGGGCAAGTTCTTCTGGGGCTTCGAGGAACAGGGCGTGGTGCCGGACATCATCACCATGGCCAAGGGCATGGGCAACGGCCAGCCGCTGGGCGCGGTGATCACCCGCCGGGAAATCGCCGAGGCGCTGGAAGCCGAGGGGTATTTCTTCTCGTCGTCGGGTGGCAGCCCGGTCAGTTGCCGCATCGGTATCGCGGTGCTGGATGTGATGGCCGAGGAAAAACTCTGGGAAAACGCCCAGGTGGTCGGCGGCTATTTCAAGCAGCGCCTGGAAGCCCTGATCGATCGACATCCGCTGATGGGCGCGGTGCACGGCTCCGGTTTCTACCTGGGCGCCGAACTGATCCGCAATCGCGAAACCCTGGAGCCGGCGACCGAGGAAACCGCGCTGCTGTGCGATCGGCTGCGGGAGCTGGGGATCTTCATGCAACCCACCGGCGATTACCTGAACATCCTCAAGATCAAGCCACCGATGTGCACCACGCGCCAGAGCGTGGATTTCTTTGTCGACATGCTGTCGAAGGTGTTGGACGAGGGGCTCTGAGATCGTTGAGTGCCTGGTGCTCTGAATATCGATTCTTATCGATAAAATAAACGCTGAAAATATCAATTTTCAGTTTTTATGCTTTTAAAGCCGATTTTTATCGGTTATAAAGTCGCCACTGCCTTCGCGTGGCGCTGTAGCGCCCGGCTGCTCTCAATCTGTCATCGGTCGACCCATAGAATCGACCCTCTGCAACCGTTCAGGAGATGATTCATGAGCCGTATCGTTACCGTCGCCGCCACCCAGATGGCCTGCTCCTGGGACCTCGAAGCCAATATCGAGACCGCCGAGAAGCTGGTGCGCGAGGCGGCCGCCAAGGGCGCGCAGATCATCCTGATCCAGGAGCTGTTCGAAACCCCGTACTTCTGCCAGAAGCCCAACCCGGACTACCTGCAGTTGGCCACCCCGGTGGAAGACAACGTCGCGATCAGGCATTTCCAGAAGGTTGCCCGCGAGTTGCAGGTGGTGCTGCCGATCAGCTTCTTCGAACTGGCCGGCCGTGCCCGCTTCAACAGCATCGCGATCATCGATGCCGACGGCGCCAACCTCGGGATTTATCGGAAAAGCCATATCCCGGACGGTCCCGGCTACCACGAGAAGTATTACTTCAACCCGGGCGACACCGGCTTCAAGGTCTGGAACACCCGCTACGCGAAGATCGGCGTGGGCATCTGCTGGGACCAGTGGTTCCCCGAGTGTGCCCGCAGCATGGCCCTGCAAGGCGCGGAGATCCTGTTCTACCCGACCGCCATCGGCAGCGAGCCGCATGACAAGACCATCTCCTCCCGCGATCACTGGCAGCGCGTGCAGCAGGGCCATGCCGGTGCCAACCTGATGCCGCTGGTTGCCAGCAACCGCATCGGCAACGAAGAGCAGGACGGTTACGACATCACCTTCTACGGCTCGTCATTCATCGCCAACCAGTTCGGCGAAAAAGTCGAAGAACTCGATGAGACCGGGGAAGGCATCCTGGTCCACAGCTTCGACCTCGATGAACTGGAACATATTCGCAGCGCCTGGGGTTCGTTCCGCGACCGCCGTCCGAACCTGTACAGCGCCCTGAAAACCCTCGACGGTTCCCTGGAGTCCTGATCCCCATGACTATCTTGCATAGCACCCCACGCGCCGACGGCTTCCATATGCCCGCCGAATGGGCGCCCCAGACCCAGGCCTGGATGATCTGGCCCGAGCGTCCGGACAACTGGCGCCTGGGCGGCAAGCCGGCGCAGGCGGCCCATGCCGCGGTGGCCAAGGCCATCGCCCGGTTCGAGCCGGTGACGGTTGCCGTCTCCGCCGGCCAGTATGAAAACGCCCGGGCCCGCCTGGACGTACCGAATATCCGCGTGGTGGAAATGTCCAGCGACGACGCCTGGGTGCGCGACAGCGGGCCGACCTTCGTCATCAACAACCAGGGCGAAGTCCGTGGCGTGCACTGGGGCTTCAATGCCTGGGGCGGCTTCGACGGCGGCCTCTACGCCCCATGGAACCGCGACGAGCAGGTCGGCGGCAAGATCCTCGATATCGAGCGCTGCCAGGAATACCGCACCGAAGGTTTCGTGCTCGAAGGCGGCTCGATCCATGTCGATGGCGAAGGCACGGTGATCACCACCGAGGAATGCCTGCTCAATCGCAACCGCAACCCGCACCTGACCCGCGAGGAGATTGAAAAGGTGCTGTCCGAGCACCTGGCGGTGGACAAGGTCATCTGGCTGCCGGACGGTCTGTTCAACGACGAGACCGACGGCCATGTGGATAACTTCTGCTGCTACGTGCGTCCGGGCGAGGTGTTGCTGGCCTGGACCGACGATCCGCAGAACCCCAACTACAACCGTTGCCAGGCAGCCATGCAGGTCCTGGAAAACAGCCGGGATGCCAAGGGCCGCGCCTTCGTGGTGCACAAGATGCCGATTCCCGGCCCGCTGTACGCCACCGAAGAAGAGTGCGCCGGCGTCGATGCGGTCGCCGGCAGCCAGGAGCGCAACCCTTCGGTGCGCCTGGCCGGTTCCTATGTGAATTTCCTGATCGTCAACGGCGGGATTATCGCGCCGAGTTTCGATGATCCGATGGACGGCGTTGCCAAGGACATCCTGCAGAAGCTCTTCCCGCAGCATGAGGTGGTGATGGTGCCGGGTCGGGAGTTGTTACTGGGTGGGGGAAATATTCATTGCCTTACACAACAACAACCTGCGCCGCACCATGGTTGAGTGGGGCTGTAACAAATAGTGGCACGGCTCCAAATAGTGGCACTTTTGCATCATGGTAAATATTTCTTCATCTAACCCGCGGCCCTGATGGGTCGCGGGTTTTTTTATGTGTCGTGGTCGACAAAACTGGCACTTTGGCATAGCTCTTGTATCAGCTTCCGCTATAGGCGAAGCGTCTTTTAGATTGCGACGTTCTGTCATAAACCTTGAGTAAGTTAGCCGCTCATGAACCAGGAGAGCGTCGAGATGAACGTAGCCAGCGAGCGAGTTTCGCATCCCCTGTCGGTGACGAGCGAGTCGCTTCAAGTTCTGGCCCAGTGGTTGAAAAGCAACGGAACGCGTACCACCCGAGGTCAGGATCCTCGTCGGATTATTATCGACCGCTATCCCGCGGGACTGTTCAGCGAAGCTGAACTGGAAGCCTTGCTAGGGGTTTTGCAGGGTTAAAAAGGACTGAAAAAAAACGCCGCTGCCCGGAGCGATCCGGACAGCGGCGTTTTTTATCGTCCTCAGAAACTGTAGGTGCCGGTGACCACCAGGTTGCGCGGGGCGCCCGGCTGGATCTGGAAGGCACTGGTGGCCGAGGTGTAGTAGGTGCGGTCGCTGATGTTGTTCAGGGCAGCGCGCACGTCCCAATCGCGGGTGCGCAAGCCTACCAGCGCATCCCAGCTGCCGTAGCCCGGCAGGACCACGGTATTGGCGTTGTCGGCATAACGGTCGCCGACCAGGGTCAGGCCGGTCTCGGCGTACCAGCCCATTTCCGGCTTCCAGGTCAGGAACAGGCTGGCGTTGCGCTTGGCGACGTTGCTGACGCGCTTGCCCTCGAAGCCGTTGTTGTCCTTGACGATGGTTGCATCCTGAAGGCCGAGGCCACCGCGCAGGTACCAGTTGCCGACGATCTTGCCGGTGCCGGTCAATTCGACGCCCCGTGAGCGTTGCAGGCCGCTGAGCAGGGTGATTCCCGGGTTCAGCGGGTCGCTGGTGCGGCGGTTGTAGAGTTCCAGTTCATACACCGCCAGGGTGGTGCTCAGGTGCTCGCCGAGCCAGTCGCTTTTCACCCCGACTTCTTTCTGGCGGGTCATCTCCGGGCTCAGATCGTTGCCGTTGCCGGCGGCATTCGGGGTAATGCCGATCAGGCCGCCACCCACGGGCGAGAAGCTCTTGCTCCAGGAGGCATAGAAGGAGTGATCCTGCAGGGGCGTCCAGACCACCCCGACCCGCGGGCTGGTGCTGTGGCTGTCGCGGCTGTCCCTGACGCGGGTCAGGTTGTTGGTGGTCTCGACATCGAAGCTGTCGTAGCGCAGGCCGCCGAGCAACTGCCATTGATCATTGAGACGCAATTGATCCTGGACGTAGATCGCCCGGCTCTCGACTTCGGTGTGGTTGTCGCTGGAGGGCACCATGGGGCCGGTGTGGCTCAGGTTGCGGTTGGGGTTGAACAGGTCCAGGGAGGGCACCGCCTGGCCGCCGCGGTTGGCGGCGAGGGACGTGTAGAGCTTCGGATCGCGGCGCTGGCTGCCCAGCTCCACGCCGGCCAGCAGACGGTGTTCGAGGCCGAAGGTATCGAAGCTGCCTTCGGCTTCCAGGTTGCTGTAGATATTGCGGGTGTTGAGGTCCTGCTGCCAGCGCTGACGCGTGACCTTGCGGGTCGCGGCGGTGTAGCCGGTCAGGTAGGTGTTGTCGAAATCGCTGTCGAGCTTGAACACGCCGAGGGTATGGCGCAGTTGCCAGTTGTCGTTGAGGGCGTAGGTCAGCTTCGAGCGCAGTGATTGCGCCTTGTCGTCGATGTAGTCCCGCGGATCGCCATAGCTGGTGCCGCGCCCGACATCGGCCGGGCGGCCGTTGATCCCCGGTACGCCGCGATCCGGCGTGCGGTTGTAGCGGCTGTATTCGTACTGCACCAGCCAGTTCAGGTCCGGGGTCAGTTGCCAGCTCATCGATGGCGCGAACAACTGGCGGTTGGCGCTGACGCCGTCGCGGAAGCTGTTGGCGTCCTCATTGCCCATGTTCAGGCGCAGGCTGAGGTTTTCCGTGGGATCGGCGCTGAGGTCGGTGTACAGGCTGCGCAGGTCTTCGCTGCCGCCCTGCACCTCGACCGTGGAGCGCCGGCCGAACTGCGGCAGCTTGCTCACCCGGTTGACGATCCCGCCCTGGCTGCCACGGCCGTAGAGCACCGCCGCCGGCCCCTTGAGCACATCGATGCGCTCGATATTGTGCAGGTCGCGCACGTACTGGCTGTCGTCGCGGATACCGTCCAGGTAGAAGTCGTTGCTGGCGTCGAAACCCCGGATCCGCAGGCTGTCGAAACGGGTGTCCGCGCCGCTGCTGACGTTGGGAATGCCACTCAGCGCCTTGCCCAGGTCATTAGTGCCGTAATCGAGCACATTCGCGGTTTTCAGCGAGTCGATCGCCTGGGGCACATAACGCACCGGCGTGGCGGTACGGGTCGCGGTGCTGACCTCCTTGACCCGCGGATCGTCCGGGTCGGCATCGGCACTGATCGACAGTTCCGGCAGGGTGGTGGTCGCGGCGCAGGCAGATCCGGCGGACAGCAGAACGCAAAGCCCGAGGGTAACGGGCGTCAGGCGATAAGGGGCAGGCATGGAGAGGGTGTATCCGTCAGGGTGTGAGAGGGAGGGATATGACGGCGTTAATAATAACGATTGTTATTAACCACTGATAATGATTGTCAGTAACGAGCGCTCGGAGTTTGTGTCTAAATGTGTCGCTGCTGTTACAGGGGCGGCGCTCGTTACAAAAGTCGGGATGACGGGCATGCCTGCGAATCTGCCGCGTCGTTGGCTGATATGCCATTTTTGGAGGTTGACCGAGAAATCTTGTCTAATTGCCGAGGATTCACGAAATTGACACTTTAGTCGTGTCGCAGATACGATTCGCGTCACGCCTGTGGCTATAAGCCATATAACAAAATAAATAAAAGGCCCGCCGCAGACACCCGCGGCGGGCCTTTTTGTTTCTGCGTGAAACCGCCAACACACAGGTTCAGCTCGGAGCCGCAGGGCGTTTTATCCAGCAATAAGGAAAATAATATTATGTTGAACAAACGGATCGGTCTGCTCGCACTGGGCATCCTCAGCGCTACTCAGGCCATGGCAAGCGAACAATCGGACGCCAAGGGTTTTGTCGAAGACAGCCACCTGAACATTCTGCTGCGTAACGCCTACATCAACCGTGACTACAAAAGCGGCAACCCGGACAAGATCGAGTGGGGCCAGGCCGCCATCGGCACCTTCAAGTCCGGCTTCACCCAGGGCACCGTGGGCGTCGGCGTCGATGCCTTCGGCCTGTACGCCCTGCGCCTGGACGGCGGCCGTGGCGAAACCGGTGCACAAGGCATCGACTTCTTCGCCAAGGACAACAAGGGTGACCCGGCCCGTGATATCGCCAAGGCCGGCGCCGCGGTGAAATTCCGCCTGTCCAACACCGTGCTGACCTACGGCGACCAGATGCCGTCCCTGCCGGTACTGAACTACGACAACTCGCGCCTGCTGCCGGAAAGCTACACCGGTACCCTGATCACCTCCAAGGAGATCAAGGGCCTGCAACTGGACGCCGGTCACTTCACCGAAGAGTCGCGCAAGAGCGACGAAGGTCGTGACAGCGGTGGCCTGAAAAGCATCAACGTGCTGGGCGGCAGCTACCAGTTCACCGACAACTTCAAGGCCGCGCTGTACGGTTCCGACGTCGAAGACGTGCTGAAGAAGCAGTACGTGAACCTGAACTACGTGTTCCCGGTGGCCAAGGATCAGTCCCTGACCCTGGACTTCAACGGCTACCGTACCAAGCTGGACAGTGACTACGCGGCCAAGGCCGGCGCCGGCGGCGAAGACAACAAGATCTGGAGCCTGGCGGCCACCTACGCCCTGGGTGCCCATTCCTTCACCATCGCCCACCAGCGCAGCACCGGCGACAGCCTGCTGGGCTACCCGTACGGCGGTTACCAGCGTGGCCAGGGTCGTGTCGGTGATGGCGGCAACACCATCTACCTGGCCAACTCCTACTGGTCCGACTTCAACGCCTCGGACGAGCGCTCCTGGCAGCTGGGCTACGGCCTGGACTTCGGCGCCTTCGGCGTACCGGGCCTGACCTACAACGTCGCCTATGTACGGGGTGACAACATCACCACCTCCACCAGCACCGGCGGTACCGAGCGGGAAATCTTCAACCAGGTCAAATACGTGGTCCAGAGCGGCCCGGCCAAGGACCTGAGCGTCAAGCTGCGTAGCTCGATCCTGCGTGTGTCGGAGAAATCCAGCGAGTACAACGTCAGCGGTAACGAAGTGCGCGTGTACGTCGACTACCCGATCAACGTATTCTGATCGGCGCGACAAGGCAGTAGCAACCTGATGCCAGGTTGAACAAACGCCCCGACTGGTTCGGGGCGTTTTTGTTTGTGCCGGTTGCGAGTAATCTGTGGACCTTGTGAGCCGACGCTATCCCTGAGACCGAGACCCGGGCGCCATGACCGTCAGAACCTTTATCGCCCGTCGCCGCTGGTTGTCCCTGGGCTTGCTCGCGGTGTTCCTTGCCGTCGGCCTGCCCTACGGCTGTTCGCGACTGGCCTACAAGGAGCGCGAGCTGCTGTTCAATATCCAGCCGGGCACCGCGAGCTGGTTCAGCGGCATTCCGGCGGGGGTCAGGGAACTGCAGATCCCAGTCAGCGACGGGCTGGTCGGTTCCGACTACCTGCATGCCTGGTGGTGGCCGTCGAGCCGGGCCAACGCGCCGGCCATCCTCTACCTGCATGGCACCCGCTGGAACCTGACGGCGCAGGTCGGGCGCATCACTCAACTGCGCGACCTCGGCTTCTCGGTGCTGGCCATCGACTATCGCGGCTTCGGCGACAGCCCCGGCGACCTGCCTTCCGAACGCAGCGTGTACCAGGACGCCGGCAATGCCTGGAAACGCCTGGTGCAACTGCAACCCGACGCGCGCAAACGCTATATCTACGGCCACTCCCTGGGCGGTGCGGTGGCGGTGGACCTGGCCGAGCGCCTGGCCAGCGGCAAGGAGGCACCGAAGGCGGCCGGCCTGATCGTCGAATCGACCTTTACCGATCTGGGTGATGCCGCCCGCGCGGCGATCCCGACGTCGCTGCCGGTCAGCTGGATCCTCTCGGAGAAATTCGACTCCATCGACAAGATCAACCAGATCGACATCCCGGTGCTGATCGTCCACGGCACCGACGACCCCTACGTACCATCGCGCTTCAGCAAGGCCCTGTATGAAGCCGCCGTGCAACCCAAGCAACTGCTGTTGATCAAGGGCGGCAACCATATCAACAGCATGACCCTCGGCAGCCGCGAATATGCCAAGGCCCTGCGTCAGGCCTTCGAAGGATTTGCCGCACCGGTGGCTCGCTGACTTTGCGAGCCAAAACATTGGCAAACCCCAATAAACATTGCACTGCGCCGATAACGAACTAGCTTTATGCCAGCACGGATGGCTGTGGTCGGAAACGGATACTGCGTGTCTGCCTTTGCCTATCGCTACCGTGCCGACTCTCGATGTTCACGGTTGATTTGCAGGAGCAGTACCATGAAAGGATTGCACAAGGACAAAGCTCGCCATGCCCTGGGCCTGCTCGCCCTGGCAGTGATGGGCCACGGCGGCACGGCACTCGCGGTAGAACCTTCCCGGCTGTTCTACAACCCGCCGGGCCTGCAGCAGGAGGCGCCCAAGCCGAAGACCGGGACCCTGTTGCTCAAGTCCACCCAGGCCCCCGAGGCGGCGCCCGGTCACGCCGGCACCGAGCGGCGCCTGGACCTGACGATCAAATACACCAGGAATCATATCTACGACCCGGCTACCCGGCAGGATGTCCCGGTCTTGCTGCGCAGCTATGTCGGCACCGATGTCGACCCGGCGGCACCGTTCGTGGCGCCGACCATCAATGCCACCCCCGGCGACACGGTGCGCATCAGCCTCAACAACACGCTGCCGGCAGACCCCAGTTGCACCCAGCCGCAGACCAATCCGGATGCGCCGCACTGCTTCAACGGCACCAACCTGCACTCCCATGGCCTGTGGGTCAGCCCGTCGGGCAACAGCGACAACGTGCTGCTGTCGATCAACCCGGGCATCAGCTTCCAGTATGAATACAACATCCCCGCCGACCATCCGGCGGGCACCTTCTGGTACCACCCGCATCGCCATGGCTCGACTGCGATCCAGGTCGCCAGCGGCATGGCCGGCGCGCTGGTCATCCATGGCGATCGCCTGCCCGGCAAGGACGTCAACGGCGATATCGACACCTTGCTCAAGGATGAACAGGGCCAGGCGTTTCCCGAGCGCCTGCTGGTGTTCCAGCAGATCCCCTATGCGTGCAAGGGCGCGGACGGTAACTTCCGCTACAACATCGTCAAGGACAAGGACGGCAAGGACAAGAAAGTCCTCGACTGGACCTGCAAGGACGGCGAAACGGGGGTAGTCGAGTCGTTCGACCAGCTCCAGCCTTCCAGTTGGGGCGACTCGGGGCGCTACACCAGCGTCAACGGCCAGGTACAGCCGATCTTCGATGGCGCAAAGCCCGGGCAGGTCGAGCGCTGGCGGCTGGTGCACGCGGGGATTCGCGACACCATCAAGCTGAAGTTTCTCCGGCTGCAAGACAGCGCCAAGCCTGCCAGCAACCTGGGCATCGCGGCGTCGGAGTCGGCGCAGTTCATCGACAAGCAATGCACCGGCAAACCGGTGGAATACCACGTCATCGCAGCCGATGGCCTGACCATGAAAGAGGCGCAGAAGCGCGACATGGTGACCTTGCAGCCGGGTTATCGGAACGACCTGCTGCTGACCTTCCCCGAGTCCGGGCGCTACTGCGTGATCGACGAACAGGCCAGTGCGGCGGGCAACGTCGACCAGGCGGCCAGCAGCCGGCAATTGCTCGGCTTTGTCGATGTCGGCGCCGGCGAAAAGGTGCCGGACACCACCGCGCACCTGACCAAGGTACTGGTCGCGGCGGCCAGGCACTATATGCCCGATGATGTCCGCGACACCGTGGTCAAGGACCTGGAAAAAGGCCTGCACCTGGACAAGTTCATCCCGCACCCGGACATCGCCGAGAGCGAGCTCAAGGGCAAGGGCCAGACCCTGGTCTTCCTGATCGACACCAGCGATCCGGAGAACACCAAGTTCGCCGTGGGCAATACCTTGGCGGATGCCGTGCCCTACAAGCCGGGGACGATCAATCGCAAGCTGCAACTGGGCACGGCGGAGCAGTGGGTCCTGCAATCGGCGCGGGCGAGTCATCCGTTCCATATCCACGTCAACCCGTTCCAGATCGACAAGATCATCGGCCCGGACGGCACTGACCTGAGCGTGCCCGGATCGGTGGATAAAACCGACAAGGGCGACAACGAATACGCCGGCTTGAAAGGCGTGTGGAAAGACACCCTGTTCGTGAAAAGCCGCTCCAATCCGACGGTATTCCCGAAGGGTGAAGGGGTCTACACGCTGTACGTGCGCACCCGGTACGAGCGCTATATCGGCGAGTTCGTGCTGCACTGCCACATCCTCGATCACGAGGACCAGGGGATGATGCAGAACGTGAGCATTGGCCTGTCGGATGGCTCCGGGGGGATTTCGGAGGGGGCGCATCATTGAGACAGGTTTGAGGCAACAGGCAGAGGCTCGCCGTTGGGCGGGCCTTTGTTTTTTGGGAAGCTTGCCAGGGAGTGGGTGGAACTATGCGCAATTATGTTGAAAAACATAATTATGGAATTTTGCATAATTGGGCATAAACCAGGATCCCAACCCGTATTGAACAGGCGGGAGTTATTCCGTGAACGTGATGAATTACCAGGGTCAGGCTGCACGCATCTGGCCGTCAAGGCGCAGTTGGCTCACAAAAGTATCGATCAGTGGATTACGCTCCCAGAAGCGTTGGGACACCCGGATAACTGTGCGCTGTGCATTCAATCGGGTGACGTGGAACCGGATTCCCCAATGGGTGCCCAGGTCCATGCGCCACTTCAGAATCTTCCACTGATACCCAGCAAGGGCCCCTTCTGGACAATGTCGTAGACGAACCCATCGTGACGATAATTCACCCCCATGGCCCGGTAGCCGGCCACCGCCGAAAAGCCGGGCCAGAACTCCCAGCCCGCCAGCGCTGCCAGGTCCCAGTCTTCCCGGGACTGCCCGGCTCCCGCCATCCCCCAGGATGACAACCAGAACCGGTCATTCACGGCATAGTGCCCGCGCAGTCCCGCCATGGCGTCCGCCCAGGTCGCGTTGTCCGAGCCCGATAGGCCACCCGCGGGCCCACCGTGCAGACTGATGGTGGTGCCGCTGTACCAGACACGCACGCCGCCCGCGACATCCAACCGATGGTTGTCATCACCCAGCACCGTGTAGCCGCCCCCGAGGAATCCGGAGGCGGTCTTGCTTTCCACCTCGAGCTTGGACGCCGGGGCGCCCGCCGGCAGACGGTTGCGGGTGTCGGTGTCGATATACATCAGGTCGGCGAGTACGCTGTATGGACCCCGCCGCGCCTCGCCCATGAGCATCACCGACATATCGACGGTACGCGCGATATCGGAGAAGTCGGATTTTATAAACTGGGTGCCGGTGCTGCGATGGCCAACGTGTCCTCGGATACCGGCGCCCCACACGTAAGGGCCGCCGTTGAACTGCCACTCGTCGCTGTCTGCCGCCATGGCCACGGTTGGCAGGCTGGCTGTGGCAAGGGCGCCAGCCAGCAGCGCCAGGCAGGTCGGCCTGCGCCGGTTGTCACTGTGCATCATGGTTTTTCTCCGGTCAGTGCTGGGTCAGCGAGAGCGCCACGCCTTCGGCCGCACAGTCCTCTGTGGGTTTCAAGCCTGCTTTTTGCGCCGCCTTGACCTCTTCCTTCGCGGCCGCGAGGTCCGCGAGGAACGCCGGGTTGTCATGCAGGCTCGCCACCGTGGCGGCCCCCATGATGCGGCCGGCATCCACGTCGCTCTGCCAGTGTGCATCGCAGATGACCCGGCTCTGGCCGAATGACAAGCCGCGGGTCATCAGTTCAGTGGCGCGCGCCGGCTGAATCTCGGCCAGCACCAGCCCCCAGGCCCAGCCAGCCGCGGAGTGGCCGGACGGCCAGGAACCGTCCGTGCGCAGCAGCGGTTCCATGTCCTTGCGGCATGTCCCTTCGTCATGCGCCACGAAGGGGCGGGTTCGGTTGTAGGCATTCTTCCCGGCGTAGGTGGAGCCACCTGCGTCCGTCAGGGTGCGTTGCATCAACGTATAAAGGTGCGGCGTGTTTTTCTCGGTGATCGGCGTGCCCATCGCGCAGGAGAATGCTTGCGCCGGGCCTGGAAATGACAGCTCCGCATCCTTGGCCGCGAGTCTCTCCCGGGCCGTGCCCCGCAGCGACAGCGCCGCCCAGCGTGCTTCCTCATCCCGCGCAAAGGCAGCAGTGTCCGGCTTGGGTGGAGCGCCAAGCAACGCCAGGCGCACTGGCAGGTCTGCCGGGTCAAGATAGCCTGGGGCCAGCTTGAAGTGAGGGTCCGTGACCTTGGTGGTCGCATCGTCAGCCAGCACCAGTCCTGACCAGAGCAGGCCAGCCAGCCCCAACTGCTTGTATAGGTTGTTCATCGATTGTTCCTTTATCCAGCCCGGTTGCCGGTCGATCAAAACCGGTACAGGGCATTCAGATAGGCGCCCGCGCCGACCTTCTCATCCGTCAGCGGGCTGTTGCGGGCATCGGAGACCAGGGCATAGGTCTTGATGCCGCCTTCCAGTGCCAGCTGTGGCTGCCATTGCCAGGTGAGGCCCAGTTTCAAGGTCACGTCGCGCATCCCGCCGCCTGGGTGGTATTCGTCGAACCGGGTGCGCGCGGCTTGTTGGGCCGTGACGCCGAAGCGGGCCATCATGTCGTTCTCGTTGCTCCAGGTGCCGTACAGCGTCGAGTCCAGGGTCAATGTCGACGACAGTGGATACGCCGTGGCGACCCCGGCTTCCAGGTAAGCCGTACGGCCCAGGCTTTCGCCACCGTAATCGCGGTTCTGGCTCGATTGCAGGCCACGAACAAACAGGCGCCCGGCCGGCAGGATCCAGTACGCTTCCGCCCCGACCAGGGCCGTGCTGTCCAGGTTGCCCATGCCCCTCAGGTAATCGTCACGACCGCCCAGGGTCTGGATTCTTTCCTTGCGCCCCTGGTCGTAGCCGATCAGCAGGGCCACCCCGAAAGGAGCCAGCCCCGGCAAGTCCCAACGCAGCCCCTCCGGGAAGGCCGCGGTAAACGTGCCCCAGCTTTCGGTCGGCAGGACCGCCTTGAGTTTCAGTGACGGGAACGCGGCGTACCGTGAAGAGCCTTCGTACAAAGGACCCACGGCGACGCCGCCGCCTGCCGTCACGGAGGGCGTCCTGCTTGAATCGTCCGCATGGGCGGGCAGTGCCATCGCCAATGCGAGGGTCGCGCCTATAAAGGCCATCCCCTGATATCTGGAAAAGTGTGAATTAACCGGGCGTGTCATTGCTTCTTTCCCCTGATGTAAAACTCTGTAGTTCAGAGAAGTCCCTGACGTGTCAGCTCTTGCGCTTGTTTATAAGCGTCGAAACTTTTTAGTTGATGTACTTGATTAGAGTTTGACGGGCTGCGGCTGTGGAAAACGCCATTGGCCATTGAGTATCTGGTAACTTGGCTGATAGAGCCTGACCGTATAGTTCCAGCCGGGAGGGGTAGGCAGGCAGTTGGCAATCTTGCCGTCACAGCCGCCGAACTGGATGACGATCGAGCCATCGTCACTTTTCCTGGCCGTGAGGTTATTCAACGAGTAGGCGTCATACGGGTTTTTCTGGAAGTAGCCGTCTGCGTTGTAAACACTCACAGACCAGAAACTGTTGACCGGGACATCTCCTACTTTGAGCCGGTAAACGGTTTTCCCATCGTTCTTCGGTATGGCGCTGCCAAGGTAGATCGCGTCCCTGGCCGGGTTTCCGCCCCAACCCGTCGCGGTTCCGATCAGGTGATGGATCGGATTGACCTTGCCCTTGGGACCAAAGGATTGGTTGTAGTCGGGAATCGTCGAGCCCAGAACAGCCAGGGCATCGCGTATCTTTTTCTGGCTCGCCTGATCCCACTTCGGCACCACGAACTCCCCGCTTTGGGCCTGGCTGACCTTGATTGCATCCTGCAGCGCATGCACCTGCTCAAGGTCCTGGCGATCCGTGGGATCGAAGAACAGGCGGACAGCGACAAAGACATAGCGTGTGCCGACAGCCTCTTTCGTCAGCATATGGTCGCCGGCTTCGTAGAGGACGGCGGGTACGTATTGATCTTCGTTGACCACTTGCATCGACATGAAGCGCTTGCCGGCCTCGGGCAACGTGATCGTCACGGGGCCGGCATCGAGATCGAACACCGCCGAGGAGTAAAGCGTGTCCCGGTTCATGCGGATGACATTCTGAGCGTCGATGGGCACCGGTTCGCGGCTATGCACAAACTGACCAAAACCCCCACTCGCCACCATTTTTCCCATGTAGAGATCGGACTCGGCACGGACAAAGTTATCCACACCAACCGGTATCGCCGCATCTGAGGATGACTGGGCGTTCGCACCTGCAAAAGTTGCCAGCGTCAGGGCAAGGATGCAGGCCAGGGATGAATGGGACATTGAAACCTCGTGGTCTTATAAGTTGGCGTTACCTTTTTGACTCTATAAGAACGTCCTGGTGGAAACTTGCCATTTGGTGCCAAAAGCGAAGCGGGCGCGTACCGGTAGGGCAGCGCCTGAAGGAGGGGAATGCTCGGGAGGAGGGTGATGGGGCAGGCGAGGATGTCAGCTATCGTGTTGCAGGACCGCGCGATAGCGCGATGGCGGGCTCCCGGTCCAGCGCTTGAAGGCACGAGTGAAGTGTGCCGGATCGCTGTAGCCGACCATATAGGCAATTTCCGTGGCGGTGTATTTACCGCTGGCGATTAACTGAAAGGCCTCGTTGCGACGGGTTTCATCACGTAATGCGTCGAAGTCGATGCCACAATATTCGAGGCGACGCTGCAACGTTCGAGGCGACATTCCCATCTTTCTTGAAATGCTGGCGAGCCTGGATTGTTCCTGGTCGGATATCTGCCTGGCGAGCACATCGGCCGCCCGAGCGGTGGAGCTCAAGGCGCGGGTGGTCTTCCAGGCATCATCGCGGGTGTTTTGCAGGGGAATCTCGAGCAACTCACGATCGAATTCGATCATGTTGTACTCGGCGTTCATTTCGAGGTTCGCGCCCAGGTATTCTTCGAGCGCCTCGTCTCCTCGCTCCCTCGGGTTTTTCAGATGTATGCGTATGGCGCCAGGCTCGCCGGACATGAGAGGCACTTTTCTCAGCACCGCGAGGGTGCCGAGAATGACCTGCTTGGGATCAGCCCCGTGCTGTCCGGTAAATTGCTGGATCAGCCTCGTCGTACGGCCCTCGGTGATGATTTTTACTTCCCCGCCCTGATGCAGCAATTTCGTATGGACCGCCGCCGCCGCACAAGCCTGGGCGAGGTTGGTCGAGCCCAATATCAATTCGCCCCAGGCACCGAGGGAGCCCACTTCGATCAGGTGTCCCACGCAGGCCCCGGCGAAGGGATCCTGGGTGATCGCCGCCATTTCATTGGCGATATGAAAGCAGGCCGCTCGCGGTACCCAGGCATCAGGGTTCTGAAACACATGAGGGGAAATATCAAAACGCCGAAAGAACTCCAGCGGTGACACCCCCCGCATGCCCAGATAGGGAGCTATCGGCCGAAGGGTGCTGAGTTTGATGGAGGGCGTGGCATTCGTCATGGGCGTCTACACCGGTATCATCGCTTGTTCGACATTCGCACCGTACCGTCGCCAATGCATTTCAAGGCGCAAGCCGTTTCAAAAAGCATAAGGCAGCATAGGCGAGATTCGCCAGCGCTCACCGCAACCCATACGAGTAAACCCCCACATCATTGCTGTCATACCCGTTCCCCGTGGCGGATGCAGCCGGTGCTGGCTGGGGGGGATGCCGGAGAATGGCAGGTTGACCGGTTGAGCACTATCACTCAAGTAAAATGTTGCAGCGGTATCGCGGTCATTTATTGTTTGTTGAAGTTGTCGGTGTGACAAATTCTGCGTCATTACTCGTTTGGATGGTCGTTGAAGGGGTGAACCATTTTTTGTTTGATTCCAGTTTTGCAAAATCAATCCATCCATTAGATAGCTTGGGCATGTTTTTCTTGTTTTTCACCGCGCTCTCTATTTCTGAAAATTTGAGGTGTAGTATTTCGCTCTTCGCATCGCTGTCGCAGAACATGAAGGAGTGAAAGGATTCGGCGAACCAGATTTCATTTTTTCCTGAGCTGGCGACACCGTAGAACTGCACGATGGGGTCTTCCTTGAAGCCAGTCAGGTTGCAGATATCAAACATCAGGATCTGTAACACCCCTTGGGGCAGATGCTTCTTTCTATTATCGATTTCTGTTCTTATCGTCCTCTCGACATTTGTTTCCAGCTGATCTTGCATCTGGATCGGCTTGTCAAGCAGGTCAAGGAAATCTATCATTTTACTTTGCGGGGTTTTCAGTTCAATCGCAAAGATTTGTTGGTTTTTGCTTACGTAGTAGTCTGGAAATGTCCCGGCAAAACTGCCCTTGTCGCTCCTCACGTCGTTAAGTCCAATCGCATAATGATTAAACAAAAAGCTCTTGGTTTTTGCCTGGCCATTCAAGAATCCGGGCTCTTCGACTACGCTGGTGCTGATGTTTTTACCGCGAAGCGCTTTGTTGTGCTTTACAAAAGTCATGGCTCTGGAGAAGAACAGGTAGCCTTTGGCATCCAGCATTTCATATATTTTTTCTTGTGATACAGACTCGCCAACCATGTATTTCGTTTTTTTATCCGTATGCTCAAGCTCTTCCTCCATTTTGGTTTTTATTTCGAATGGCTCTGCTATCAAGCTATGTTCGCGTTTGTTTTTCGCGATTTTTTCTTTTTTTTCTTCCTCGACTTGTATGAACGTGCTTGTTGCAATGTCAGTATTTGATGAGGGTACGGGTGAGGGAGTTGTGGGTTTCTTGGGGGGCAGGGCAAACGGATTGGGTTTCACCGCTTTTACCAGAAATATTCCCGGGTTCTGTATTGATTTGGATATGGGGTTCCCACATGTCCCACACTTGTATTTGTACCATAAGTCAGGACTTATCTCTTTTTCCGATCTTGAGGGCTGTTTGCAGTTGATATTCGAGCACTCATAAAAATGTGGCATGTATGCCCCCTGGGTTTGATGTCTGTAGCGGGTACGGTTCCACCAAACTGAAATACCCATCTGAAGCAGAAAGGATCATCAGCACATCGTTCAAGTAGAGTCAGGCTAGTGTAGAAGAGGATTTCTATTCGGCAAGGCCGAGACCAGGGCTCTAAATGGGTCCCCTGGACGGCCACCGTTTCCGAGTGCTCCTGGCCGTTTTCGTGACACGCAGGCGCCCGAGAAAACCGGTCAGTAATCGTCCCCAAACACCGGCCTTGACTCAGCAGGAATTGAGCGCCCGCAGGTGGCGCAGCTCCAGCACCTGCTCGATCACATTGCGCAGCGGCTGGAAGTACACCTCCCCGAACACCATGAGCTCCAGTGCGGCACCATTCAGGGCCTGGCTGGTGTGGAAAGCGGTTCAGGTGGGCGGGCGCGGTAGTTGGGGGACTGCGGGCTGGGACGTCTAAGCAGCATCGGCAACCGCCGAACCGGGCGGCTGCCGAAAGGCCGGGTTCAGCTCGACAGCTGCGGGTTGGCCCCTGCAAGCAGAGAGTCCACCACCGTCCGCGACAGCTCCAGCGCATGCATCACGCCCCTG
Organism: Pseudomonas sp. Ost2; assembly: GCF_018326065.1. Classification (NCBI taxonomy): domain Bacteria; kingdom Pseudomonadati; phylum Pseudomonadota; class Gammaproteobacteria; order Pseudomonadales; family Pseudomonadaceae; genus Pseudomonas; species Pseudomonas sp. Ost2. Next base: position 347,408 of record NZ_AP021904.1, read on the forward strand.
AACAGATCGCGATCAACGCCGTGCAGATGAGGACCGATTTCATCGGCATTCAACTCGGCGACTTTGAGCAAATCCGAGACATGGGTCAACGCGACCATGGCGGTGATTCCTGGTTGTACGGAAAACAGCGGTGACCTATGGGCGCAGTCGGGAGGGGCAGTGTTGAAAGCGGTGGTGGTGAGGGTATCGAGCAGCAGGCACGGCGGTGGATCTGCATTTATCTGTTCTAAAGCGCCGTACACGACACCGCATAGAAAGTCGCTCTTTTCAGAAAGACTGGAAGTGCGGCAAGGAGGTGGATCGGGGGTGATTTTCTTAGCCATGGTGAATCTCCAACAGGTTAAGGAGATCTCCACTCTCGCTGCGAAACAAGGGTGGCGAACTGTACGCAGGTTCGCAGACCGGTCTGTTGGAACACCGGCAGGCATAAGCCTCCTGCGCACAGCCCGCCATAACGCAGACATGAAAAAGCCGCTTACGCGGCGCTGTGCGCCAACAGAAACCGCCGGGCTGCGAAACCCGCATCGCTGAATTTGCAGCGACCCTCGGAATGTAGACCCAGCAGTAAGCGCACACAACATTCTCCCACGTCCAAAATGCGTAGGAAATATGAGTTTTTTTGGAAAGCCATTTCTGCTCATTACAAGACACCGGGGTGGAGCTCAACCAATCCCGTACCTGGAATAGACCCGACGTTGTGTGAACAGCTCGTTGGTCCGACCGCGTAGCTCGGTCGTGCTCCACGGAAGCTCTACTCCGGTAATTTGAGCGTGCGACGGGTTCCGGCTCTTCATGCCACAGTGGTAGTCAAGGCGTAGTCGGCTCACAAGAGCATCAATCTATGGGGGGGGCGATGTCCTGGATGGCGAAGTCCACGCCTGATCCTTCTCAATCCAGGCGGTCTCATCAGAGCGGGCTTTTGATTTTAAATGGAGGCACCAGACGAACGGTTGTTGGCCGTGAGGGCACGGTTTTCGCGGGACTGGGACTTGGTGGATTTTTTGACGTACCTCATACGGTATCTATAAACAAATCAGCTAGTTATGGCTTTCTGTGGAATCGAACCGGGAATTTTTGGCATCTTTTGACTGACGCTATGGGAGAGGATGTCTGGTACTGGAGAGATTTTGAAAGCTTTAGTGAGATTTTAGACCACCAGTTCTGAATGCCAGGCAGGAATGGATACACAATGTCTGGAAGCAGCCATTTACAAACGGCCGCTATCGACCCAGGCTAGGAAAACCTTCCGAACAGTCAAGCTGTTCAAAAAACAGCCTAAAAATCGTGCTCTTATGCGTATTCTTGGTTAGTGGAGCAGCCAAGCTTTTCCAGATTTTGCGTAGGAACGCGATCTTGGAAATTCAGTTGAGGTTTTCACATAGCCTGGGCCCGCCAAGGCCTGCATTAGACGTAGAGCAGACGTTCGCGCCGGCATCCCGCTATGCATTTGTGAGACTCCAAGGTAAAAACCACCGACACCTAAAGTAGAGCGGGTTTTTGACGGGCTCATAGGAGTAGACATAGTGGTGATAATGTTTTTTCTGACGTAACATGAACGAATCTATACTAAGGAATAATAAGATGCCCATCGAACCACGTGACGTTGTAGACGACATTGACGAGGATGAGGAATTGGTCGATGCCGAGGAGTTAGATGAGTCCTCAGATTCGATCATTGATGAAGATATGGGGAGCCAACCTTTCAGGGTGGTTTACCAAACTAACAATTTTTTCTTACCTCAGATTCGTGATCTTATTACAGATGGCGAAGACTTCAATCTGCGTCCTGAATATCAGCGTCGGCTCCGTTGGTCGAACCAACAAAAGTCTCTCCTGATTGAATCTTTGCTACTGAACGTTCCCATTCCGTCAGTTTTTCTATACGAAAATGACCTTGCCCGATACGAGGTAATGGATGGGCAGCAAAGACTAAACGCGATCAAAGAATTTTTGAGTAATGATTTTTCGCTTCGCGGTCTGCAAATAGTTCCGTCACTGAACGGTAAGACTTACAACAAGTTACCCCCTAAAGTTAAACGGAGCTTGGATCGTGCATCGATTTCCGCTATTGTTTTGCTGCAGGAGTCCCAAGGGAAAATTCGTAAGGCGGGTGCTTCGAGGTTTTATGAACTGCGCCGTTTTGTTTTTGAGCGTTTGAATACAGGCGGGAAGAGGCTTAGCGCGCAGGAAATTCGAAATGCAATCTACGGTGGCGGATTTAATGAGTTAATTGTCAAGCTGTCCCGTGATGTTGTTTTTACCAGAATTTGGGGCATACCACCTTATACAAACTCAGATCCAAATGAATACTATGAGGATGAGGCGCGGCAGAAAAATACCTTGTACAAAACCATGGGTGACTGCCAGTTAGTGTTGCGGTTCTTCGCTCTCCGAGATGAGTCATTTATCCAAGGGTCAATGAAGTCAATGCTGGATAAATGCATGCAGCGATACATTGATTGCTCCATTAATGATGCGACGGAGCTGGGGAAAAGGTTTTTGTCTGTATTGCATTTAGCGGACGAGTTGTTTGACGGCCATCCCTTCTGCTTAACTCTCCCGCGCCGGGGAGTAGCTTATCGTCCAGTGGCTGGAATTTACGACGGTGTGATGATTGCGCTTGACGAAATCTTGAACTCTCGCGATAAACTTTTGCTTAATCAGAAGATTATTAAAGCAGATTACACCAAGTTAGTTGCCAGTTATGGCGAAGGCGTTCTTACTGGTTCGGCGAACACTGCTGCTGATATAAAAAATCGAATCGATATTTTCCGTAAGTTTTTTGGTGGTTACCTTTAATGCCACAGGCAGACCTCGATGGGCCGTTGCAAGATTTCAAGGAGCGGACCAAGCAAATTCGTGAAGTAGTTGCGGCTGTGGAAGCGGTAGGTAAAACTCCAGCAGCAGTTAGTACAGCTAGGCCATTGGTGAATTTTAATAACATCGGAGCGCAAACGAGCAACACAGCCAACTCCATGGCATTGATTTTTCTGGCGTCCACTTTTGAAGAGTTTGTCAGAGAAATAACTGTCCAATGCGCCAATGAGCTAATGGATAAATATTCCTCCTTTCCGGACGCACGTAAGCACAGTGTTCGCGAGGCGTATTGGAAAGCATCGCGCGAACAACTGAAATATGCAAGCATACTTTCAAGTAAGGTTCCGGATGCTACGCTCATAGCAAAGTTGCGAAGTGCTTTAGAGGCGCAGCAAGGGTTCGTTATTGGAAACGACCCAGCAAAACTTGCTGTGCAGGTATTTCCCCATCACTCCAATAATTTCAAGCCCGGAGTCGTTGTTGAGATAATGGCCAGGCTTGGTATGAGTAAGGTCATTGAAACAATGGCGGAGTACGCTAGGCTAAAAACTTATTTTGGAGTCACAAAAAAAGAAGATTGCTGCTCAAGAATAAAAACAAAATGGATCGAGTTCTATGATCGACGAAACGAGACAGTACATTCCCTGGGGGGCACAACTGGTTTCGCGATCGAAGTTATTTTCGATTACATTGAATTTCTGGAATTGGTGGCGGAAGCAATGAAAGCAACTGTGGGGCGTGCTATTTCGGCATGGTAGTTCGTTAAGATGGTCAGTAATTCTGGTTCGAAGGCAGTCTTGAAACGAAAACCGCTGGAGGCGGGGAGTAGCAGTTGGTTGATTTTGGCCAATTGCTGCTCTTTGTGAAAGACAGCTTAGGGGCGATTGCGGTCTGTTGTAACTATCAAAGACAGATCCTCGCTTAGTACTTTAAGTCCCATTGCCTTTCTAAACGACGTGCTATCAGCCGCACTGTCAGCAGGTAGTAATATCGAGTCGCCTCGCATCGCCTAGGTAGTCGTTGGTCAAGAAACCAAGCAACGTGTTTTTTCTTCCAAGCCCAAGGTGCTTGGAGCTGCCAACGTTCAGATATCTCAGCGCGCGGAGAAAAGGGGACAAAAAAGGGGACCAACCGGCGATGTACCCGCGGATGCCTGGGCTGCCAATACTCTATTGGCGAATAAAGCCGGATCACAGATCGCTCTGGGCTGTAACACTTTCGTCGCTCAGCCGAACGGGTGGGATCAGATGGTTGAGCGGCAGAGAGCGTCTGAAAATGATGGGCTTTGCCTCGGACTGGATGCGGCCAACCTTGCGGAGGCGTTCAGTGCCGGAAATGCCGTTGTTGCGCAGGTGGCGGGGAAAGTTGATTCGTGAAGTCTAAATGTGCAGCCAAGGATACAATTTTGTCTACCATTACGTGTTGAGCCGCATTGCCGAGAATAGCTGATCCACTTCTTAAATCTCGACTTCCAAAGCTCCTCCAGGTGGTAAGAGATTTCTGAGAGGCCCCCCTCTTTACGCTATCAAAGTAACATCGAGAGGAGTAGATTTGCAATCTGGAGAGACTGGAGGGACCCAAGCTATGTCATATGAAAATTTTGAAAGCGAAATAGAGAAGACTGGGTTTGTTTTAGAGCATTTAGCATCCACAGTCTTTCGAAAAAATGGCTGGACGATTATCAGCAATAAATATTACATTGATGATCATCAAGATGTTGTTCGCGAAATTGACTTGGTTGCATACAAAACAAAAAATGTCGGGGATTTTGTAGTCTATACCGCACTTATTATAAGCTGCAAAAAAGACGAGTCTAACGTTTGGGCCTTACTTTCAAGAGAGCTGGATCTTCGAGACCCTAATCGAAATTTTGAACCACTTCATGTTTGGAGTAACAATAAAGCACTAAGGTATCAAACTCAAGATGCAGGTTTTTCAAAGAGTTATTATGAGAGTTCTAGAGGCTTAAAAATAAAAGCATTAGAAAGCCCTGGCGTAGATATTTTCGCTTTTCAAGAGATGAATAAAATCTCAGGAACACCTAAAAATGATAAAAATATTTTTGCTTCTATAACATCTCTTATGAAAGCTCAGTCGTACGAACTCGACTCACTTCCCTCTAGAAAAAAACTACCTTGCGTTTATCACTTTTCATTATTATCCATTGTAGATTCTGAAATAATAAAAATACTATTCGATGAAAACACAAAAACTGCAAGCAGTATAAACTCAGAAACTTATATAGCTACATATATAATAAAAAGAACTGCGCAGTCATCCAGAATTAGATTTATTCGATTCAATTATTTGGAAGACGTCATGGCAGAATACAGCGAGCTTCATGATTTTAATTGTGGTTATTTTTCGAGAGCTAATGAAGAGTTTTATAAGGATGCTGTTCGAAATAGAAAAAAGCAAGATATTCTTCTTAAGGATTTTTCTGAGGAAGTCTCCAGGCATCTTAAGTGGCGAATTCATAGACTATTTCGGCAGTTAATTAATTTTGGTGACCTGAGCCTTTATTGGAACAAGGCATCGGAGAGACTTGAAATTGGGCTTCCAAATCTTAAGCAAGAGGAAATCGACAAATTAAACTCAGATCAAGAAAGCATTGACATTGTCAGTAAAAGCCTTTTGGTAATTTACAGGTATAAGGGAGCATGGATTTTTGAGGTAGATATACCATTCTGACACCAAGGGGCTCCCCATAGCTCGCCCCTTACTGCCGGGCGCACAGTTTAAAGTGTTTAAGGGGTAGGGGATATAAATTACAGTTTAGTGAAGACTATGTAGGTAAGGTTGTAGATCGAACCCTTGAAATCGAGTGTTTCGATGTTCAGCTGACTCAGAATCGTGATTGTCCAGAAAAAATATTTTAGCGGCTCTGGTTGTTTTAAATTTCAGAAAGACGGAAGCCTTATTCTGAAAATGTATGACCCTACAAAGAAGAGCAGCCCTTATGATATTTTTTGAATCGCTTCTCAATCGGCCAGTGGGGATTTATTCCTGAAACAGACTATTATTCACTGAGGGCAGTAGATGTGCAAAAAAGGGGACAGATTTATTTTCCTAAAAATAAATCTGTCCCCTTTTACGTGTGTCCCCTTTTACGTGTTACGCGCTGACCAGCGGTAGGTCGCATGATTCGCAGGCTCTCCACGACTTGTTACGTAGGGATGCGATGATTCACCAGAAGTGAGCAATCTCAAGTAATTCTGGTTTGGGTATGTTTTCAAGACCTAAAAGCCTAAAAAGTTGTTGGCCGGTGGTGCTCACGAAGGCAGATTTAGGAATGATGATACCCGCCTCGATGATAACGTCGGTTCGTTTTTCGTTCCAACTCACCAGTAGCTGCCGTTGGTACAAGTAAACCGCTTGTTGCGAAATATCGCGGGACTCGTTGCTGAGACCACCGCTTGGCCATCTCTGATCTCGAACGATGAATTTTTCAAGTTGATTGGCCAAACTCAGTATGCAGAGCTGCCTATACGTCAGCACTTCGGCAATGGTCAGCAGATAATTCGCTTCCGCACGCTTCACATCGGAGGCGAAAGCGAGATTCGTATAGAAGTTAGCGAGGTAGGGAAGCTTGAGCTGTTCGTGCTCCTGCTTGGCGCTTAACAGAACCCCTTCGAAAAGCTCTTCCGCTGGCGATGGTGCGTCATCTTCTCTGTCAAAAAATCCATCGTCTCTTCGTGGCGTGAAAAGGAGTCGATCTCGGATTCCGTCGATGGCGAGAGCTGCTACGTCTGCGACGCGCTGCTCTTCACGCGGTGATAGGTATCTTTGAGCCAGATCATCTAGTACCACTGTGCAAGCTTCTCTAAGCGCAGCACTAATGGCGGTCCCTCCCGGTCCTAATGGGCCCGCAAGTACCTCAATAGCACCGCCGACTGCTGCTGCTCCAATCTTGCTGCCGTGACTCAAAAGCTTTAGGTACTTCATTTATAGTGTTATCTTCCGATAAAGCCGATTCAGTTAGCCGACTTGTACTCAAGGCATCCTACAAGTGGCCTGCTTAGGAGTCTTATGGTAGGAGTTCTCAAAATCTATCACCGTCAGGTCAATGACCCACCATGTATTTTGGGGGGCAGCGCCTATTCTTCCCAAGGAAATGCATTCACTTCCCCCACATCTACGGTGTACTCTCCATCAGCTATCTCCACTTCTACATTCCAGTCCATTGGCGCTGAACCGGCCTGCACATTTGAGCAGGTTAGAAATGCTGTAACTTCAATATCTTCTGCGCTGCTGATGTCATCGGGTGCGATCTCCACTTCATCGCGATCGATTGGATCCCAAAAGAAAACCGTTGCATAGATGTCTACGTCAACCCTGATAGATCCAGTCACCTCAATTAACCACTTTGCTGGATCTTCTTCGTCATTCCAAATGGCGATACCGTCAATTGATATTCCTTGGTTATCTATTTTAACATCTGATACTTCGCCCTCAACACGGGACCCAGTATTTGTGTAAATTTCTCCTACTTGCCATTCGGAGCTTCCAATATGCTCTGAAAGGGCGTCGTTTAATTGAGCGCGCAGTGGTGATAAAGGGTCTTCAATAGCTATTAGGATCGCTTCCTGAATCTGAGAAGGCACCTCTCCGGTGGCCTTAAACAGTGTAGTAAGCTCGTCTAGAGATTTCACGCAATAAAGGTATTCAGATTGAGATGCGAACGCCTGCCAGCCGCCATCAACCGACACAACTATCCCCATAGTGCTGTTGTCTACAGCGTAACCTTCAAGTACTAAAAGCGCTGCAGCATCGGGGAACTCCGATTTTTTCGTTGTTTTCAATCCAAATGGTGCGTCCACCGCAAAATATCTGCGGAACAGTTCACCCAAGATGCCGTCCCCTTCCGTGGCTAGGATTCCACCACGGCATATTTGCGTATAATCTTCTACTCGTTTTTGGAAGTATGCTCGGGACGACTCTGCTGGTGTAAGTTCGTTGAACAGATTACTTACGCGATCCATTGGAAGATCGGTTTTTCGCTTAAGATTGGCGGCTGCACTTTTAAGCTCTTGGATGGATTTTAGTATGGGTTCCATCAAGTGGTTGATCACTTCGTTGAATACTACCTCTGTTAATTGTAGCTCCATACTGGAAGGTAGTTGCCTGTGGAGCTGGTTAAGGGCGCCTGCCTCGAAATTGTACCCGGCTGCTTGAATGATATCAGTGTCGATTGAAAAGAAACGGATCTCTTCATTCCATAGTTGTTCCGGGGTTGGCATTCCGTTTGGCATATTGCTGCTCCTGGTTGATGCTCCATACGATAATAGTAGCGTTTCGCTATGCTTTTTGCTCGTGATTTAATCTGCCGAAGGAGACACGGTCGGCACACTTTGATCATAAATATCCATCACCTTAGGGTCCCGATGCCCACTCGCTTCTTGCTTATCCGCCCGAGTATCAGTGGTATCAGTAATCCCTCGCCGTTTCAGATCATGGAGGGCGAACCTCTGTTCCGGAGTGATGATTTCGTCAGCAAGCGCCAGGGTGATGAACCGCTGCCAGGCTGTGTCGAGGCTGGACTTGCGAAGCGGGCCGCCATGGCTGGCGACAATGATGTTTCGACGTGACGGTGCAATCGGTACAGCCGTTTTGCGTTTTGCCCACACCTTGGCTCGATAGGCTTTCGCGTTGTCCCCTTTTTCTTGGCAGCCGAGAGGCGGTAATGCTCGCAGAACCAACTGTACTGGAAGCATTGTGGGTGAGCGAGGTTGATACTCTTGCCAAAGCAGGGCCCGAGTTGGGTCGGGGCGGCGCAACTCGGGGTGGACATGAGCCCAGTCCGGCGTCGGACATTGATCGCTTGGTGCAGGCACTGTGGGCGGAAAAAGGCTCCGATTCAGTTCAGCATCGGAAATCGACCATTCTCAAGGCGCGCACGATGTTCCTGGAAACGAAAAAAGGGGACAAACGAAAAAAGGGGACAGATTTATTTTTAGGAAAATAAATCTGTCCCCTTTTTTTCGATATCAACCAGGAGGTCTACGGCCTGCCGGAGTGGCTGGCGTCTTTGCAGAGCGCCCTGCTCAACGAGTCGGCCACGCTATTCCGCCGCAAGTATTACCAGAACGGCTCGCACGCGGGGTTCATCCTGTACATGACCGACGCGGCACAGAACGAGGATTTCGTCACTGACCTGCGCGACGCGATGAAGAGCAGCAAGGGGCCTGGCAACTTCCGCAACCTATTCATGTACGCCCCGGGCGGCAAGAAGGATGGTATGCAGTTGATCCCGATCAGCGAGGTGGCGGCCAAGGACAACTTCGCCTCGATCAAGAACATCAGCCGCGATGACCTGCTAGCGGCGCTGCGCATCCCGCCCCAGCTCATGGGTATCGTGCCGCAGAACGCGGGCGGGTTCGGGTCGATCCGCGATGCCGCCCAGGTGTGGGCGCTCAACGAGCTGGAGCCGGTTCAGGCTCGACTGGCGCAGATCAATGATTGGCTGGGGGAGGAGGTTATTCGCTTCCGGCCTTATGAGCTCCCGGGTCAAGTTTAGGCTCTTGAAGATCTAGATGGTCATAAATATGGGCCATGGTTTCAGCCCTGATGTGCCATTTCGTCGCCAGTTCGATTGCCTCGCCGGATTGATCGAACACTGCCTTGGCCGCGGGAAACAGACCTGCGTAGAAGTGGGCGAAGTGCCCGATCATAACTATGCACATTTGGAGCGTGGCGATGCCCAGATCGTAGTGAGCTTGCAGACTAATCGCTGATCCGATTTGTAAGCAGCTTATGAAGTCGGTGTGCGTATACCCACTGAGATAAGGGTAGATTGAGGTGAAGTAGACTCGATGGAACCCTGCTTTCACCGCCAACTCATTCCAGTTGGTTCCCGCACTCCAGTCGCCTTTTCGTAGCTTGGTCTGCTCTCCTTTGGAATAAAGTGCGTAGAAAGGCGAGGCTTCGATCCAGGCCCAGTGTTCCGTGACGAGTTCTATAGCCTCCCGATGGCTCTGTAATACTTCGTCGATTGTGGGAATGAGCTTCGACCTTTTCTTCCATCCGGAGTACATCCAGACCATATGCCGAAACTCTCGAAGTGCTTGGTCATCCTCACTGTGTAGCCAATACATCACTAGGTAATTTTCGATAGCAGTTCGAGTCAGGGCTGCAACCGATGAGTGATCAATGTAGCCAAAGCGCGGGAGTGTCTGTGTACCAAAAGGGCAGGCCTCTAGAAGCGTTCGCACGGAGCATAGGTGTTTGAACATCTTCATCGACAGCACATGTAAGTGAACTGACCAATCTGGCGGATTGGCCGGACTGTTGGCCATCGCCTGCGCGGTAATCATGTCCGACATTAGCCGGATCAATATCTCGAACTCGCTTTCGATATTCTCGTTTCGCTCATACATAAACGGGCTGTTCATTTCTTGATACCCTCTGCCTAGTCGCGCTCATTCTGCACCCGGCGCGTGTTCGTCGCCCCGCGACGTCGCCCAGGTATGGGCGCTTAACGAGCTGGAGACGGTGCCGGCTCGACTTGCGCAGGTTAACGATTGGCAGGGGGAAGGGGTAGTGAAGTTCAAGCCGTTTGAGCTTGGGGTGGGGGAAAAGGACGAAAAAGGGGACGGATTTATTTTCCTAAAAATAAATCCGCCCCCTTTTTCCCGTCCCCTTTTTCCCCTTTTTCCGTCCCCTTTTTCCCTCAAATCTCTCCGATGCTGATGACCGCGTAGACGCGTTTTCGCTTTACAATAAGCGCCCTGTTGTTCGCAACATTGCGAAGGAGAGCCCTTGCCGGCTTCGGTTTGACCTCGCGCATGAACTTGGCCATCTGGTTATGCATCAAGGAATAGAAACGGGCTGCCGACTAACTGAAGATCAGGCGAACCAGTTCGCAAGCGCTTTGTTAATGCCACGCTCCAGTTTTGCCGGCGAGTTTCCTCAAATGCGTGGCCAATATCTCAACTGGGCTGCATTGAAAGAGCTAAAGCTGCGTTGGAGGGTCAGTTTCAAGGCGTTGATTTATCGCGCAGAGACACTACAGCTGATTACGGATTCCCAAGCGAAATCGGGTTTTACGTACCTAAATAGAAATGGATATACACGACGCGAAGAGTTGGATGACCAGATTGAGAGGGAGTACCCCAGCCTAGTTCAAAAGGCCATCGATCTTCTGGATTATGCCTCTTGGCGGGGTGTTCTTAAAGGATCTGGCTTGACTGACGACTTCATCCGCGAGAAATTCATGCTCAGGGTACCGATAGCACCGCTGGCTCTAGTTAAGCCTTAGATAAGATAGGCTTTGCCTGCTATATTTCGCGAGCATCAAGCAGAGAGATTTTGCGCAGTGTGATACACGTACTACGCTTAGTTTCGAATCCTACGATTTTAAGCAGCACCCGGGCCTGGAGTTGGATCAGGATCATTAGCTGGCGCGACCGGAGGTAATGGTCTCTGTTGACCACTTGCTAGAGGTGGGGCGGTCAAATCGCCAACTTTAGATTGCAAGTCCTGAACAACCTTGCTTTCAATGGTCTCATAGGGGTCTAAATACTGAACTCCAATATGGCGAGCGTCTGTTTTTATGATATCTATTGCTTGGCCTAACTGATTCTTTTTGTCGCCTTTGGACATGAAGAAGGCTGCATATTTGCTAGGTGAAACACCAGCGAAAGTCTCAAATAGAGTTTTTCCAAGCGTGCCGGAATCTGTGGTGATAGCATCTTCATGCAGGTCGAGAGCTAAGCTTTTTTCATATGGCTCGATATATACTACTCGCTTGATTCCAGCTGCAATAATGTGTCGCGCACAATTGTGGCAAGGGAATGTTGTAGTATAAAGAACGCAAGAGTCTGTGGAGTTACCTTGTGATCGCGCCAGCCCCAATATCGCTTCCATCTCTGCGTGAATTGCGCGAGAGAATTCGATAATAGATCCGGCTCTTGTCTCTTTTTGGATGAGTCTAGCTAATTCGTTCTTGGTTTCTTGCGTGACTTCAACTTTTGCGCTGATGATGCTTACAATGTCATCAATAAGGTGAGTTTTGTGTATGTCGTTGTAACATTTCGCGCCGTGGTATATGCATCTTTGATCGTTAGCTATGTCAGACGTATATAAGCCACCACCAAATTTTGGTACGTCGTTCCAGCCCAAAGATATTACATTACCTTCTTTATTAACGATTGCCGCCCCGACCTGCCTGCTTAGGCAAGCAGACTTCAATGAGGCCGAGTAAGCGGCATACATTCCCGACTCATCTGTAGTAGGAGTGATGCCATTTTTTCCATGCACAAGGGCTGCAAAACGTTGGCAAGGGGCTGCGAGATTAGAAACAGAATCCTGATTGTTGCGTATGAAGTAATCAGCTCTCTGAAGAGTCTTTTCTAGTTTTTGTCCATGGCTTGCATTCAATTCATTTCGATCACGCTCTATCAAATACTGTGCATCATGTTTTGATATCCGCTCCGTGCGTGTAAGATAATTGAAGCGAATTTTTTCGGGGCTAAGGACGCCAATCAGGTAAAAAATTTCGCCGTAGACTAGTTTGAATAGCTCGACCTCTTCAGGGTGTTTAAGCTGATCGATAATATAAACCGTCTTAGGGGCCTTGGCTTCTGCTCCTTTGGAAATTGTACGGTGCACAGCAATTTCTTGCATTGCCAGAGCAGCAAGAATTGGAGGGTCGTACTTTTTTCTGAGTTCATTTCCTAAATCTTGAAGCGTTGTGTAACGCTTCATTCCAGACAAAACATCTAGAGGAGATTCTGAAAACTCTGGTGGGAGTCCGTACGCTTTGAAGTGTTTACGGATTATGTCGCTGACTTTAATGTGTTCAGTTACATATCCATATTCTTCAAACTGTGCACGCGTGGAACGAATGACGTCTGCAAGATTGCATCCGACGGGTCCACAAAAAGCGATGATGATTTCATCAACGCGTCTGCCCTCAATACGCTGTCGAATAGTGATTGAAGACGATTTTGTATCACCAGGTGTACCCAGTCGTTCCTTCGAAACCGCTGCTGACATCTTCAAATCCCTGAAGCGTTGAGGTTTTCTAGTTACCAGTCAGCCTTCTGGGCGTTAGCCACGACAAGCTGAAGCGCTTTTCGATATTCATCGACGACCTGTCGTTCCTTATACTGGGCAAAACCGATCACGTTCGAGGTCTTATCCGAGCTGCCTTGCGCAAGCTTTGCTTGCTTCTGCGCATCCGCTCCCTCAGTTCTCTTCATCACGGCTGCTTCCCCTAGTCGTTGGCTGGTCGAAAATAGGCCGGGATTCTACAGATACCGACCGTCAATTTGAACCTCCATTCGGAGATTAGAATAGTACCGTAAGCCCAAGCGACAAGCGGTGAAAGTGAAATTTTTTTGCATGATTTTACGCATGCGTATCGCTAGTTGATCGTTCGCGTTCGCTCCTACGCCTATGGATGCATTCAGCGGAATACTGTCCAGACGTACGCGTTGTGCCCCTCCGGGCGGGATCGATCGCCTCAGGAGATTCTTCGAGCGCTATCTCACCTACTCAAATCTTCGATTTTTCCCACGTCATCCCGCCAAGAATGTTGAGTGTTATCAGGGATCAAGGCCCCTGCTACCTGTGGGGATGTCCTCTACGCGGGACTGGCGGCTCCTTACGTCCGGGAGCAAGGGCATCTCATGATCTGGCCCCCTGAGCACCGTTACCGATGGGCGGCTGGAGGTTGCACAGGCTAACGAAACCGGCGCCGCGAGATCCTGAGCCGGGTGAAAGCAGCAATGCGGTGACCGGTGCATGCCTGACTGTCAGTCAGGTACAGTCCATTCCCTGGTCTGCGGCACCATCATCTGCATCGCTGTTGCTGGTGGTATTGGAGTTTGTGACGCCGCTTGTCATGAGGGGAATGCCGCACAGCCTTGCACAAGTTGGGCTGCAGCAGCTTCGTACATTGATCGCTTGGTGCAGGCACTGTCGGCGGAAAAAGGCACCGATTCAGTTCAGCAGCGGAAATCGACCATTCTCAAGGCGCGCACGATGTTCCTGGAAGCAGGTCGCAGTGTTGAGTCGAGGGCACTGCGTGGCGATCACTTCTTGGTGGCGGAGCCGAACACGAAGCCGAGGGCTGATGTTGTAAGTCCATACAGCCATTTTCTGGCTTCATTGAGCTCGGGAGATTCTTGCATGAAGAAGCTGCCAACGATGAGAAGGGCCGAAATGGCAATCACGAAACCGGCAATGTTGGTGGGGGCTGCGCGGTCAGTCGCTCCCCAGAATTTACCCAGCCAACCGAGGTTCTGTTGATTGTGTTGCAGGCGAAAATGCTGTTGGCCGTTGGCGAAAAATGCATTTTCATCGTTGCCTGAGCCGTTGAGCACCGGTGTAGCGGCTTCAGCGGCAGGATCAATAGGCAGTGAGCCCAGGCTTTTGGTCTGGTTCATCAGGCCTGGACCGCCGCCTGACCATTCTGAGCTTTCTGGGTCGCCTCCTTGAAGTGAGCTGCGATCATCGGGAACGGAATGTCTACACCACGTACCCCTTTTGCCGCAGACCAGGTCATATCCCAGGGAGTGCCAGAGGCATGGGTCATTTCGGAGAGTCGAATGCCGGAGTAACGACCATAACTGTTATAGACGTTTTGCAGGAAGGTCCGAATCTCAGGATCGGCTGGAACGGCCGCTTCTCTGACGCCCAGGGCGTCATACTCGAATGCCTTGCCCGCGATCTCGCCTGAGCCGAAGCGCTTGAATTCGTGATACAGCGAGGGAATTACGGGGCCGTACTGCCAGGCTTCGACTGCTTCGTTGATCAGCGGTTGGTCGGTGTAGCCGGCATACCAGCCATGGGCGTAATAAACGAGTTTCTGCAGTTTCATGGGGCTAATGGACTCGCCTCTGGCAGCGGCCAGTTCGAGAAAGTAATTAGCTATCGACTTTGCATTGAACACGTTTTCCCTCCTTCAGCGACCTCGGCAACCTGGCTACCGGAACGCTCCGGCCCCTCGCAGATCCAGCCAATACAGCTCCTTCGGAGGCTAGTATGGCACAGCAATTCCGGGTCCCATCATAGATAGCTATAGGCTAAACGCAAGGATAAAACTGTATCTATATACAGTTGTTTGTGACTGCCTGATAACAAGCCTTGTTACGTGTCTATTGCGGGTGCAGAAACAACAAAGCCCTCACATTTCTGCGAGGGCTTCGTTTTGTATGGTGCCGGCACCAGGAGTCGAACCCGGGACCTACTGATTACAAGTCAGTTGCTCTACCAACTGAGCTATACCGGCGTGTCAGGGCGACGATTATAGCGATTGGCGGGGTTCTGTAAACCCCTGATATCTGACTATTTTTGCCGGGCCGGCATTCTCTCTCACGGCTCCTGTCGGCAACCCCGGGCTTCGTCCCCATGGGGCGAGCGTGTCGCATCGATCACCGCCAGCAGTCGGCGCGCCGTTGCCGTCGCCTGTTCGGCCGATATCACGTTGGTAAAACCCATCAACAAACCACCTTCTTCCCCGGCGATCAACTGCCAGCGCGACAGTGGCTCGATGGCCAATCCCGCCGCTCGTGCCTGGTCGGCGATGCGGGTGTCCGGTACATCGATCAGCAGGCGCACCAGCAGGTTGATGCCGCCAGCCTGGGGGTCGACCTTCAGGATGCCGTCGCATACATCTTCCAGGGCGTCGACCAGCAAGGTCCGGCGCGCGCTGTATAGCTGGCGCATTTTCTTCAGGTGGCGGGTGAAGTGGCCCTGGCTCAGGAAGTCGCTGACGGTCGCCTGCAACAGTTCCGGGCAGCGGTTGCGCAGCAGGCGGGTGACACGTTCAAAGGGTTCGACCTGTCCTCGCGGCACCACCAGGTATGCCAGTCGCAGCCCAGGAAACAGCATCTTGCTGAAGGTCCCGGCATACAGCACGCGGTCATGCAGGTCCTGGCTCTTGAGGGCCGGCAGTGGTCGGCCGCGGTAGCGGAACTCGCTGTCGTAGTCGTCTTCCAGGACCCAGCTTGAGTGCCGCTGTGCCCAGTCGAGCAGCGCCCGCCGCCGTTGCGGGCTCAGGGCCACGCCCAGCGGGCTCTGGTGCGCCGGTGTTACCACGGCGAGCCGGGCCGTGGGGGTCAGGCTGATGGCGTGTTCCACCTGCAGGCCATCGCTGTCCACCGGCACCGGCAGCAGCTGTACCCCGCGATTGAGCAGGATCTGGCGCGCATGCAGGTAGCCGGGTTCTTCGAACCAGCAGGTCTGGCCGGCCATTTCCAGGCTTTCGCAGATCAGTTCGAGCACGGCGTTGTAGCCGGTGCAGATAAATACCTGGTCCGGTGTGCACTGCACGCCCCGGTACAGCCCCAGGTACGTGGCGATGGCCGAGCGCAGGGGCGCATGGCCGCGTGGATCGCTGAAGCCCAGGCTGGCGATATCGGTTTGCCGGGCGCGCTGGGTGATGAGCCGCGCCCAGAGTTTGCGCGGAAAGGCATCCAGCGCCGGCATGCCCAGTTGCAGGGGCAACGGTTGATCCTGTGGGGTTGGCGCGCTGTCTTCCAGTGGGCTGGCGGGGGCCGCGGCGACGGGCAGATCGAGGGCGATGATGGTCCCGGCCTGGCCGCGTGCCGTCAGGTAGCCCTCGCTGATCAGCAGTTCATAGGCCGCTTCGACGGTGCCCCGTGCCAGGTTCAGTTCGGTTGCCAGGGCACGGACCGAGGGCACGCGGTTGCCGGGGCGCAGTTGACCATCGTCGATAGCGCCGCGAATACGTCGATAGACCACCAGGTATTTGGGCAGGCCCGGTTCGGCGGCTGGGCTGGCAATGGGCATGGCAGTTTCCGTGGTCATGCGGGACGGTCGAGTTTAAACCCATGGGGCGCCGGATTCAGCAGGGTCATGTCTCAAGCGGCTTGCTCGATCTTGGCCCTGTCGAGCGGTTGGCGTGGGCAGCAGACTGGAGGCCGTTACTTCACCGACCTCATGGGAGAACCGGGCATGACCCAACGTCTCAACTATTTCGATGCCGCGCCCCAGGGCTACAAAGCGCTGGGCGGCGTAAAGAGCTATGTGCAGGGCTGCGGGCTGGCGCCGGAGCTGATCGACCTGGTGTACCTGCGGGTGTCGCAGATCAACGGCTGCGCCTACTGCATCAACCAGCACTCCCGCGACCTGATCAAGCTCGGTGTGAGCCAGGACAAGGTACAGCTGGTGCCCGTCTGGCGCGAAGCCGAAGCGCTGTTCGATGTCCGTGAACGTGCCGCCCTGGCCTGGGCCGAGACCGTCACCCTGGTGCATCAGACGCAGATTCCGGACGAGGACTACAAGGCCGTGGCAGCGGTCTTCGCTGACAAGGAACTGGCCGACCTGACCCTGGCCATCGGCCTGATGAATGCCCTGAACCGGGTCGGTGTCGGTTTTCGCCTGGTGCCGCCGGGTGTGCGCGAGCATGAGGAGGCGTGTCGTGGACAATAACCTCGTCTATACCCTGATCGAAACCGAAGCCGCGTGCCGCGAGTGTTTTGCGGTGATGCGCGAACTGCGTCCGCATCTGACCGACGAGCAGTTCTTTGTCGAGCAGGTCTTCCGTCAGGGTGAGCAGGGCTACCGCTTGCTGGCTTTGCGTGAGCGCGGGCAGGTGATCGGCCTGGCGGGGTTCCGGGTGACGGAGAACACCCTGTATGGACGCTTCATTTATGTCGATGACCTGGTGGTGACGGCCGCGCAGCAGCGTCGCGAGCTGGGGGCCGCGTTGCTGGAGGAGGTGCGTCGTCATACCCGGGCCCTGGGTTATCGCTACCTGGTGCTCGACACCGGCCTGCATATGCCCTTGGCGCAACGCTTCTATTTCCGCCAGGGAATGCTGGCCAAGGGCATGCACTTCGTCCAGGACCTGCGGTTGGGGCCGGCGACATGAGCCGTGCCCTGTTGCTGAATGTCAGCCTCTATGGCAAGGCGGTCCGGGGCCTTCAGGGCCGGGGAAAACACTGCGTTATGTCCATTGGCTAGAGCGCTTATGCACAAGTGGTTGGTCGCTGGCGGGCCGGGAAAGCGAATTTGTGGACTCGTTCTCATCACGGTGCAACTCCCTGTTTTTTCGGTGCTTTATTTTATGAACAAAAAATGACCAGGCAGGCTTTGACGCTACAGGCTTTGTTTTTCGCGGTTGTCTAGCAAAAGCATCAACAGAGTTATCCACAGGCTGGACATGGCAATGTGACAGTTAGCTGCGTTCCGCCAGGAGCATCAGGTTGCGCGGCGTCAGCGGGCTTTCGCAGAACTGGCCGAGGCGAACGCGGTAACCCTGTTCTTCGAGGAACAGCGCACGGTCGAGCACCAGCCAGAGTTCCAGTGGACGGCGGAACAGGCCGCGCAGCAGTTCCAGGTTGCGGACCTCGGCCAGTCGTTGCCAGCCTGCTGCTTCCAGCTGTGTCCAGTCCTGATCCCCCACTGTGGATAACTCCTTGAGCGCGGCCAGGTCGCGGCAATAGTCGGCGAACGGCTTGTCGAGCCAGGCGCTGGGCAGCGAGGGGGTCGGCAGGTAGTCGTCGCTCTGGCGCAGTCGGCGTTGCAACAGGTCGAAGGCCAGGCGGCGGGCCATGGAGGTGTCGCGCTGGCGCCGCACCCGGGCACCGGCGGTCACGGTTTCGCTCAGGGGCAGGGCCAGGTCGTCCAGCGACAGGTGCAGTGCCGAGGCCTGGGCGGCGACGGACAGGGCCTGGTAGTGGTCACTGCCGATGCGGTTGTAGCAGCACGGAGCGATCGCCAGTTGCCGACAGCCGGCGCGGCTGGCGAGCTGCATCAGGCGTACATGCAGGTCGCCGCAGGCGTGCAGGGCCACCGGCGTGTGCCCGGCGTTCAGGCGTGAACCGGCATCCGCCGCCATGACGTCTTGCTGGACGTGCCGGGCGGGCAGGTGATGATGCCGGCTCAATTGCTCGCCGCTGGCGACCAGGGCCGGATCGTATTCCAGGCAGGTCAGTTGCTGGCCGGGTTGCAGCAGGCGGCGGCCGAGATGGCCCTTGCCGGAGCACCAGTCGAGCCAGTGCTCGGGCGAACGGGCGAAGTCGAGGCGGCCGGCGAAGGCTTCGATTTGCTGCCATTTGCGGCCGGGGACATCGACGTTCAGGCGGTGATTGGCGGGCGGCAGGGCGCTGGCGTGGAGGGTGCCGACAGCGGCCAGTGCGCCGGATTCGGCTGCCAAGGCCGGAAACGGCGCCGGGGCGGCAAGCTGCTCCGGATGGTTGTGGCTGGTTTCGGCGTCGTCGAGGCTGCGCTGGCGTAGCCAGGTGGCGAGTTGCGGATGCTGGTTTTCCCACGGCAGGTACAGGTGGGTGAAGGGCCGTGGGCGCCAGAGGTGCTGATGCGCCGAGAGAAATGTATCCAGGGCCTTGAAGCGGGTATGCAGGTCGGGGCCTTGGAGGATCAGGGGCATGTCGCGGGCTCCGGGTTGGCGTCTTCGCGGGTGAAAGCCAATTTAAAGCAACCGTGGGACCTGTAGGCGCCGGCTTGCTGGCGATGGCGGTGGTGAATCTTACATCGCCATCGCCAGCAAGCCGGCTCCTATGGGGGATCGCGTTGAGGCTATGGGGTGGCAGGGGATTTTAAGTCCCCTGTGCAAACATCCCTAGCGCCCCTGGCAGGCGTCGACCCGCATCCAGCGTTCCAGCTGCTTGAATGCCTGCACCAGCAGGAAGGAGATCACCAGGTAGAACACCCCGGCAGTGAAGAACATGTCCACCGTGAGGTAGTTGCGCGCAATAATGGTCCGGGTCATGCCGGTCAGTTCCAGCAGGGTCACGGTACTCGCCAGGGAACTGGCCTTGAGCATCAGGATCACTTCGTTGCTGTAGGCCGGCAGGCCGATCCGCGCCGCGCGCGGCAGCATGATGTAGAACAGTGCCTTGGGCCGCGACATGCCCAGCGCCCTGGCCGCTTCGATCTCGCCCGGCGGGATGGCCTGGATGGCCCCGCGGAGGATTTCGGCGATATAGGCGGTGGTATGCAGGGTCATGGTCGCCGCCGCGCACCAGAACGGATCGCGCAGGTAGGGCCACATGAAGCTGGTGCGGATCGAGTCGAACTGTGCCAGGCCGTAATACACCAGGAACAGCTGGACCAGCAGCGGCGTGCCACGGAAGAAGAAGATGTAGCCGTAGGGCAGCGCCCGCACGAACCACAGTCTGGAGGCCCGGGCGATGCCCAGTGGCACGGCCAGGATCAATCCCAGCACCACGGCGATGCCCACCAGTTCCAGGGTCAGCAGCGCCCCCTGGAAAAACTTCGGCAGCCATTTGATGATGACTTCCCATTCCATTATGTGGTCCTCACAAAACCGCGCGCGGCACGTTTTTCCAGGAAGTGCATGCCGATCATGGCGAGGATGGTCAGGCCCAGGTACATGAAGGCCGCCACCAGGTAGAAGGTGAAGGGCAGTCTGGTGAACTGCACGGCGTTCTGCGCCTGGCGCATGATTTCTTCCAGGCTGATGACCGAGACCAGCGCGGTGTCCTTCATCAGGATCATGAACAGGTTGCCCAGCCCCGGCAGGGCGATACGCCACATCTGCGGCAGGATCAGCCGGCTGAAGATCCGCGCCTTGGACATGCCCAGCGCGACTCCCGCCTCGCGGTGCCCCTTGGGGATCGCCAGGATCGCGCCACGAAACACTTCCGTGGCGTAGGCGCCAAAGCACAACCCCAGGGCGATGACTCCGGCGGCGAACGGGTTCAGGGCCAGTTCGGGGTTGCCGAAGACATTGCCCAGGGCGCTCATCAGTCCGACGGTGCCGTAGTACATCAGCAGCACCCAGAGCAGTTCCGGCACGCCACGGACCAGGGTCGAATAAGTGCCCCCCAGCCATTGCAGCGGTTTGTACGGTGAAGTCTTGGCCAATGCACCGAGCAGCCCGAGCACCAGTCCCAGACACAGGGCACAGAGCGCAAGCTTGACGGTCATCAGCGCGCCGGCGGCAAGCGCCGGGCCGAATCCGAAGAGATCAATATTCATGGGCAAGGCAGGCTTTGCTTGGGGACGACCGGCACCTTGCGTCGAGGTGCCGGCCATCGGGGCAGGTCAGAGGATGCTGAACGGGAAGTACTTGTCGTTGATCTTCTTGTAGGTGCCGTCGGCGATGATTTCCTTCAGCGCGGCGTTCAGCTTCTCGCGCAGCGGGTCTTTCTTGCGTACGGCGATACCGATCTTGTCGCTTTCTTCCACCGGGTCGCCCTTGAATTCATAAGCCTTGCCGGCGTCGCTTTTCAGCCATTCGTAGTTGACGTACTTGTCGGCGAGGATGCCGTCCAGGCGACCGGCCTGCAGGTCGAGATAGGCGTTTTCCTGGGTGTCGTACAGCTTGATGCTGATGTCGTCACCGAAGTGGTCTTCCAGGAAGGTGCCGGCCAGGGTCGCACGTTGGGCGCCGATCACTTTGCCTTTGAGCGAGGCCTTGTCGGTCTTGAAGTCGACGTTTTTCGGGGCGATGAATTGCAGCTTGTTGGAATAGTACGGGTCGGTGAAGTCCACGGCGTTCTTGCGATCGGCGGTGATCGACATCGAGGAGATCAGGAAGTCGAACTTATTGGTGTTCAGGGCCGGAATGATGCCGTCCCAGTCCGAGGTCACGACGGTGCATTCGACTTTCATCTTGGCGCACAGGGCGTCGCCGATGTCCTTGTCGAAGCCCACGACCTGGCCGCTGGCGTCCTTGTTGTTGAACGGCGGGTAAGCGGCCTCGATGCCCATTTTCAGGGTCTCGGCGAAGGCACTGGCGCTGAAGGCCATGGAGACGGCAGCGGCCAGGAGGATTTTCTTGTAGGTCTGCATTCGGGTTGCTCCGTTAGCGGTTGCTGGACATGAATTGTTTGCAGCGTGCCGAAAGCGGGTTCTCGAAAACCTGCTGTGGCGTTCCTTGCTCTTCGACCAGGCCCTGGTGCAGGAATACCACTTCACTGGAGACCTGGCGGGCGAAGCCCATTTCATGGGTGACCAGCAGCATGGTACGGCCTTCTTCGGCCAGGGCGCGGATCACGTTGAGGACTTCCTGGACCATCTCGGGGTCGAGGGCCGAGGTCGGCTCGTCGAACAGGATGACCTTGGGTTGCATGGCCAGCGTGCGGGCGATGGCCGCGCGTTGTTGCTGACCACCGGAAAGCTGGGCGGGGTAGGCGTGGCGCTTGTCGGCGATGCCGACCTTGGCCAGCAGGGCCTCGGCGACTTCGATGGCCTCGCGCTTGCTCTGGCCGAGGACGCGGCGCGGGGCCTCGATGATGTTGTCGAGGATGCTCATGTGCGGCCAGAGGTTGAAGTTCTGGAACACGAAGCCGATTTCGCTGCGCAGGCGGTTGATCTGCCGGCCGTCGGCGGCCACCAGTTCGCCGTTTTTCGCGGCCTTGAGCTTGAGTTCTTCACCGTTGACCAGGATCTGGCCCTGGTGCGGGTTTTCCAGCAGGTTGATGCAACGAAGGAACGTGGACTTGCCGGAACCGGAGGAACCGAGGATCGAGATCACATCACCGTCGCGGGCAGTCAGCGAGATACCCTTGAGTACCTCCAGCTCACCGTAGCGTTTGTGCAAGTTGCGGATTTCAAGCGCGGGCGTGGCCTCAGCCATGTGCGTTCCTCATTGTTCTGTTGCGCTCCTGCTGTTGGCGGCCTTCCTGGCGAGCGCCAAGCTAGCATAGGGTTCGGACGGGAGAGGGCGGTGCCGTGGCAGGTTGTCGCATCGGCACAGCTGACTGTCGCCCCATCAACAACCGAACACCCGTTTGACCTGTCTTCAGCGCGGCAGTCGCGTCAAAAAGGGCGCGATGTTGCCAGCTTTGGCCGAGGGTTGGAAGGGTAAACCGGCTCTACGGGCATTGGCTCGCCCTTAAAAGGGGCGTAACGATTGTTTTTGCCTGTTTCCGGTGCATTCAGGTGAGGGCTGATCTGGGTGGCTCGGTAACGCTCTGGCGAATTGCCATTAATCTCAATGACTTGCGATTTCCCTTCGGTCGGATGTGTGGGCCCCGGCAGCCGGGAGCTTGTAACATTTTGGCGCAAATCTTGCGTAAAAAATAAAATACGCCCCCGTTGAGTTCCTTTTACAAGGTTGCCAGTGACGAGGGGCGGAATGAATAGCTCTTCATTGCATAGGTAGTCCTCAATGAGCGGTACGCATAATTCCAACAATCTGGAGCAAGGGCTCAAGCCCCGGCATGTGACAATGTTGTCGATTGCCGGGGTGATCGGTGCCGGGCTGTTCGTCGGCTCCGGGCACGCGATTGCCGAGGCCGGTCCCGCCGTGCTGCTGGCATACGCCGCGGCCGGTACGCTGGTGGTACTGGTGATGCGCATGCTGGCCGAAATGGCCGTGGCGTCGCCGGATACCGGTTCTTTCTCGACTTACGCAGACCGTGCCATCGGGCATTGGGCCGGTTTCACCATCGGCTGGCTGTACTGGTGGTTCTGGGTCCTGGTGATCCCGC
The DNA here is from genome assembly GCF_018326065.1 of Pseudomonas sp. Ost2. Taxonomy (NCBI): domain Bacteria; kingdom Pseudomonadati; phylum Pseudomonadota; class Gammaproteobacteria; order Pseudomonadales; family Pseudomonadaceae; genus Pseudomonas; species Pseudomonas sp. Ost2. Next base: position 370,618 of record NZ_AP021904.1, read on the forward strand.
TGGAGGCCAACGCCGCGGCGACCATCCTGCATGCCTGGTTCCCCGGTGTGGCGATCTGGGCCTTTACCCTGGTCATCACCCTGCTGCTGACCGCGACCAACCTGTTCAGCGTGAAGAACTACGGCGAGTTCGAGTTCTGGTTCGCGCTGATCAAGGTGATCGCGATCATCGGCTTCGTGGTCCTCGGCCTGCTGGCTATCTTCGGCCTGTTGCCGACCAGCCAGGTCAGCGGCGTGTCGCATCTGGTGGATACCGTGGGCTTCATGCCGAACGGCATGGGCGCGGTGCTGGCGGCGATGCTGACCACCATGTTCTCGTTCATGGGGACCGAGATCGTGACCATCGCCGCGGCCGAGTCGAAAGATCCGGGCAAGCAGATCTCCAAGGCCACCAACTCGGTGATCTGGCGGATCGGCCTGTTCTACCTGGTGTCGATCTTTATCGTGGTGTCGCTGGTGCCGTGGAATGATCCGACCCTGGCGGCTGTCGGTTCCTACCAGATCGTGCTGGACCGCATGGGCATTCCGAACGCCAAGCTGATCGTCGACCTGGTGGTGCTGGTGGCGGTGACCAGTTGCCTGAACTCGGCGCTGTATACCGCTTCGCGGATGCTCTTCTCCCTGGGCAAGCGCGGTGACGCCCCGGCGGTGTCGAGGCGTACCAACGCCAGCGGCACGCCTTACTGGGCGGTGATGCTGTCGACGGCCGCGGCATTCCTGGCGGTCTTCGCCAACTACGTTGCGCCGGCGGCGGTGTTCGAATTCCTGCTGGCCAGCTCTGGCGCCATTGCGTTGCTGGTGTACCTGGTGATCGCGGTATCGCAACTGCGCATGCGCCGTCAGCGCATGGCGGAAGGCGAGAAGATCGACTTCAAGATGTGGCTGTTCCCGGGCCTGACCTGGGCGGTGATCGGGTTTATCGTCGTGGTGCTGACGGTGATGCTGTTCCAGGAGGCCCATCGCATCGAAATCCTCGCCACGGGCTTGCTCAGCGTGCTGGTGGTCGCGGCCGGCCTGCTGGTGGCGCGTCGTCGGCGGCTTGAGAAAGCCGGGCGGGTGGTGATGAGCTGATCGGGCTGGCGTGGTTTGTCAGTGGGGCTTTCGTGGGTCATGAAGGCCTCATCGCCAGCAAGCCGGCTCCCACAAGGTTGGTGTCATGCATCGGCAAGCCGGCTCTCACAAGATTGGTGTCATGCACCAGGTTGTGGGAGCCGGCTTGCCAGCGATGATCGTGAACGATGATGCGGGGTATCCGATACCCCGACATTGCTAGTCGGCGGCTTTCTGCAAGGCTTGCGAGGCGGCGACATAGTCGGCCTGGAAGGCCGGGCTCTCGATCCAGGCCAGCGCGGCTTCTTCGCTGGCTTCGGTGGCCCACTGGCGATACTCAATCAGGGCGGACAGGATGAAATCCGTCGCCCCTTCCTCGCCTTCCTGCTCCAGTACCAGTTCCAGCAGCGGGTCTTCCAGGAAGACGCCGCACATGGCCTGCTGGCTGGTGGCTTCGGCGTTGCGCATGCGTTTGAAGAGGTCGGTCAGGTCGACCGATTCGAAATCGATCCGATCATCGTCCACCGGCAGCGACTCGGCCGGCTCGGCGCGACGGGTACGGTTCTGCTTGGCCTTGGCTTTCGCCCGCTGCGCGCGTTTGTGTTGCTTGTTCTCGGATGCCATGGGCTCTGGTGCTTTCGGGAAGAGGTAAGTGGGGAATTATCCCTGTGAACCGGCGCAATGCCAAAGCGCATTTTTTCCCGGCCCCAGGACGATAGCGAGCCCGGTTCAACCCGTGACGTGGTGCCTCGCGCTTCAACGCGCAACGATCTGCCCTGGCGTCTGCGCCATCAGCTCTCCCTTCCTCAGCCAGTGCAGCGCAATCGGCCAAAGCTTTTCCTGGTACTGGCTACGAAAGAACGCGAAATGCCCCACTTCGGTTTCGGCAATCTCCTCAGGGGCGATTCGCAGGTGGGTCCGTTCGCTGCTGGTGAAGTAACCCAGGAGGCGCTCTATGGCCGCTATCGTGCCGAAAGGATCGTCTGTGAGGCTGATGGCGAGGATTTTCGCCTGTACGCGGGAAAACGGCAGGGCGGCGAGCTTTCGTGCGCTGGGGCGTTTCTCGTAGGCCGCCGTTGGGGTGCTCCAGTCCGCCACCACGCCGGCGGGGGTGTCTTCCAGCCAGCCGAGGCGCTTGCCCGGGAAGTAGCCGTAGAGGCGGGTCAGCAGCGGCATCGCCACGTGCCACTTGGCGAACATCTTCCAGCGGGAGGCGGATGCGTAGTCGCGCCAGTAGGCGAATTGCGCGCCGACGGTCACCAGGTGCCGGATCAGTTGTCCCGATGCCGCCAGCCCCGCGCCGCAGCCGCCGAAGCTGTGGGCGACGACATCGATCGGCTGGCCGGGGAATTCGCGACTGGCCCGCAGCAGCATCGATTCGAAATCCAGCGCGCCCCAATCGGTCCAGGACGCGTCGAGCCCGCGCATGGAGGCGGGGCGCGATTCGCCGATGCCGCGATAGTCGTAGGTGATCACGTCGAAGTCATTGGCGAACAGATAGTCGGCAAAGCGCGAGTAGTAGCGGCAGCGCAACGAGGTGGCGGCGCTGATGATGACCACCGGGCGCCCGGCCTTGTGCTCGCCGTGGCGCCAGGTGAAACCACCCAGTACAAAGCCATCGACCGCGGCCTCGATAAAGGGCGCGGCAATGCAGTCGGCGGGGGAAAGGGCGGATGGGCACTCGGAGGTGGTCATTGGGCAGGTTCCTTGCGTTTGCAGCGAGGCTTGCAGGCATGCCTCGTCACCGCTTTTATCAGAACCTGACGCTACCAAATTCCAGGCAATAAAAAACCCGCGCTTGGCGGGTTTTTCAGTTTTCAGATGACTTTGACACCACCTGAAAGTAATTAGTGGTGCCCAGAGACGGAATCGAACCGCCGACACGGGGATTTTCAATCCCCTGCTCTACCGACTGAGCTATCTGGGCAACGGGGCGCATTAAAAGGGTTTTTCGAGGAGTCGTCAAGCACGATTTCAAAAAAAATTTAATTATTACCGTCGCTTACGACTCCAACCGCGAAAACACAGGGTCATTCGGCCGGTGGAACGTAGCCTTCGGCCTTGGCGTATTCCTCGCCGGAAAAGAACTTGTCCATCTCGCCCTGGATGTATTTGCGGTCTTCGGCATTCATCATGTTCAGGCGCTTTTCGTTGATCAGCAGGGTCTGGTGCTTCAACCAGTCGCCCCAGGCCTTCTGGGACACGTGATCGTAGATATCCTGGCCCTTGGCGCCCGGATACGGAGGGCGCTCCAGGCCCGGCAGTTCTTCCTGGTACTTGCGGCACATCACGGTGCGGGTCATTGCAACTCTCCTGCATTCAATACGTCGGCTGCGCGTTTGAGCAGCTTTTTCACCGGGGCGGCAAGGCCCAGGCGCGGCGGGGTGGCGAGGTTATACCAGAGCCAGTCGGCCTCGGCCACGTGATGGGCCGACTCTTCGACCCGCACCAGCCACGGCTCGATGGCCAGTTGGAAGTGGCTGAAGGTGTGCGTCAGGCTCGGCAGTTCCTGCTGGCGCCCCAGTTCCAGCGAGTGTTGCAGGGCAAGATGCGGCAGGTCGTCGAGGCCATCCAGCTCCGGCAGGCTCCACAAACCGCCCCAGAGACCGCTGGAAGGCCTGCGGTAAAGCAGGATGGCGCCTTCGCGGTTGGCCAGCAGTGGCATCAGCGTGCGCTTCTGCGGCACGCTCTTGCGCGGCTTGGGAATCGGGTAGCGGGTCTCCAGGCCATGCTTGTGCGCTTCGCAGCCGCTTTCCAGCGGGCACAGCAGGCAACTGGGCTTGCTGCGGGTGCAGAGCGTCGCCCCCAGGTCCATCATCGCCTGGGTGTAGTTGTTCACCCGGGCGTGGGGCGTGAAGCGCTCGGCGTTGGCCCAGAGCTGTCTGGCGACCTTCGGCTCGCCGGGGTAGCCCTCCTGGGCGGTATAACGCGCCAGCACCCGCTTGACGTTACCGTCGAGGATCGGTGCGCGCAGGCCCATGCTGATGCTGGCGATGGCGCCGGCGGTGGACAGGCCGATGCCCGGCAGTTCGGTGAGCTTCTCGACATCCTGCGGGAATTCGCCGCCGTATTCGGCGACGACGATCTTCGCGGTCTTCTGCAGATTGCGCGCGCGGGTGTAGTAGCCCAGGCCGGTCCACAGGTGCAGCACTTCGTCTTCCGGTGCGGCGGCCAGGGCTTCGACCGTCGGCAGGGACGCCATGAACCGGTCGAAATAGTTCAGCACGGTACTGACCTGGGTCTGCTGCAACATGATTTCCGAGACCCACACCCGGTATGGCGTGATGCCCTGTTGCCAGGGCAGGTCGTGGCGGCCGTGACGGTCATACCAATCCAGTACCGCCGTTGAAAACTGTTCGGCTCTCATCGCTTGAACAGCCCCTTGAGTGCGTTTTTCAGTTCCGGGCTGACCTTGTCGCCGAGCTTTTCGTCGATCTTTTCACTCAGCTTGTTGCCGGCCATGCGCGCGGCCACCTGGCCGAGGCCGTCCTTGTCGATACGGCAGGCCTTGGCCCCGAGTTCCAGGGGACCGCGGCAGCGCAGCGGCCATTCGATCCCGGCGAAGTTCTCGCCGACCTGGCAGGCCGGGTCCGGCATGTCGCTCTTGTCGCCTTCGACGACGATACCCAGGCGGTAGTCCATGCCCAGCACGCGCAGGTCGATATCGCCATTGCCGTTGGCGGTGAGGCCGGGAATGCGCACCTTCATGTCCGGGTTGCTGGCGACGCCGTTGCGGATCGTCAGGCTGCCCTTGAGCTCCTGGAACGGGGTGTCCTTGCCACGCGGCTCGCTGCTCAGGGTCTTGCGGTTGAGCAGGGCGATGCCGGTGCAGAGCTGTTGTTCCAGGTTGGCATTGAGCAGCACGCCGTCATTGAGGACGAAGCTGGCGGTGCCGTTGAGGCTGTCGATCAGGGCTTTTTCGCTGTTGCCGGTGCCGCTCAGGTCGCTGGTGAGGGTCAGCGCGCCCTTGACCGGTGGCTTCTGTCCCTGGGCCTGCAGTACGCGCTCGACCGGCACCTTGTTCAATCGGGTCTGCAGGTTCAGGCGTGGCTGGTCGTTGCGTACGTCGAGGCTGCCCTTGGTGTCGAAACTGCCGTTGTAGAGATCGCCACGCAGGCTGGCGAGGGTCAGCAGGCCGCCCTGGCCGGTGGCCTTGATGGCGGCGTTGTCGATCGGCAGCTTTTTCAGGATCAACTGGTCGAAGTTCAGGTCGGCGTCCACGTCCAGGCTGCGCAGGCGTTCGATGGGCAACAGCTTGTCATTGCTCCAGGCGCCCTTGGTCGGCGCGTCGGGCAGCGGCGTGGTACCGGCGACGGCATTGGCTTCGCTGCTCATGACTTCGGCCTGGCGGACTTTCGAGGCGCTGTCGGCATCCGCCGACTTGGGCGGCAGGTAGCGATCGGCGTCGAACTTGTCGGCCTTGAGCTGGACGCGCAGGGACTGCTTGGCGAAGTCCTCGACGGCGATCCGCCCGCTGATGCTGCTGTCGTCGAGTTTCAGGTTGATGTTGTCCAGTGCGAGGCTGGTCGGCGTACCGCTCAGGCGGGTCACCAGCTCGACCTTGCTCAGGCTGCCGTCGGCCACCGGTGGCAGCGGCTGGCCGACGCTGTCGAGGAATTTCATCAGGTCGAACTGGGCAATCGACAGGCCGCCGTTGATCTGGGGCGTCTTGTCGAGGTCGTTGGCCTTCAGCTCGCCAATGGCGCGCAACTGGTTGGCCGACAGCTTGAGGTTGGTCCATTCGGCGACGTTCGCCGCCATATCCACCAGTAGTTGCCCCTGGACCGAGAAGGTCAGGCTCTTGCCCTGCAACGGGTCGCCCGAGGCTTCGCCGGTCAGGCGCATGTCGGCGAGCTGGTAGCGCTTGAGCGCGCGGTCGAAGCGCAGTTCGCCGTTGAGTTCGGTCCTGGCCCGCAGCACCGGCTGGTTGGTGCCGAAGAAGGCGGTCAGCTTGACCGAGATGTCCTTGCCTTCATGAACGGCGCCGGTACTCAGCTGGATGCTTTCCGAGGTGATCTGGCGTCCGGTCTTTTCATCGCTGAATTCGACCCGGGCGTTGTTCACGGTCAGGCTGTCGATATCCAGGCGGATCGGCTGTGAAGGTTTTTCCGCTTCGGCGTTGCCGGCCACCTCGGGCGTACCCGAGGCCTGGCCGGTTGCCCCGGCCGGTGTGGCGCCCGGCAGTGGGCGACCGATGTCTTCCCAGTTGCCGTGGCCGTCCTTGTCGCGGTTGAGCATCAGGTTCAGGCCTTCGACGCGCACGTCGCTCATCTGCACTTCGCGGCGCAGCAGCGGCAGCACGCGGACCGACAGGCCGAGCATCTGCAGGTCGGCAAAGGGCTTGGTCGGATTGGCCAGGGTCGCGACGCTGGCGTCGTGCAGCTCCAGGCCCAGCCATGGGAACAGACTCCAGCCGATGTCGCCATTGAGCGTCAGCTCAATGTGGGCCTTGTCGCGGGCCATCTGGCGAATCTCGTTTTTATAGTCGTTGGGATCGAACCAGTGGGTGAGGGCGAAGCCCAGTGCCACGATGATCAGCAACAACCCGAGAAGTACCAGACCCAGGATTTTGCCGAACGCTTTCATGGGCGAGTCCTTGTAGTCAGTCGAATATGAAGTTAGCCCGCAAGTATAACGCCGCGGGGCAGATGGCAGAGCATGGATACTACCTGCAGCGTCCGCGCAGGCAAATGAAGCCTGGTTGCCGGCACCCGGTTCCCGAGATGGCCTGCCTGCGTGGCCCGACGCCCGGTGGTTAGGGGCGCTGGCGAATTTTCTGTCACAGGCTGCTCCGCTACGTCGGGGCTCAGGGTAAATTTTCGCACGCACAATTCAGATGGCTGCCAAACATCCGCCTGCCGTTCCGGGGCGTCGCGCCCACGGGGCCCGGCAGGCGCTCTGCACGCTTTCAATGCAGTTGGATTACAAAAGACGATATCAGTTTGGTTTTTCTGTCACGAGCAAATGGTAATCTTCCGACGTTCGCCAGCCCTTCTGCGACGTATTGTCGCGTTTCTGAGCTTTACTCGATAAAACGACCATGCCTGTGTGCACCAAAAGGTCGGAGTGAAGTGTTGCTGTCGAACCATTATTCCAATGGGGGAAACACCAATGAGCACTAGCACCACGGCTGGCAGCCTCGCCACCGAGCCAGCGTTCCTGTCAAAAGAACGCATCATCGCCAAGCCAGGCTTCAATCGCTGGCTGGTCCCACCGGCCGCCCTGGCCATCCACCTGTGCATCGGCATGGCCTACGGCTTCTCGGTGTTCTGGTTGCCGCTGTCCAAGGCCCTGGGCATTACCGCACCGGTCGCCTGCGCGCCGGACATGAGCTTCATCGCACAAGTGTTCTCGTCGCAATGTGACTGGCCGATCTCGATGCTCGGCTGGATCTACACCCTGTTCTTCATCTTCCTCGGCTGCTCGGCAGCGATCTGGGGCGGCTGGCTGGAACACGCCGGGCCGCGCAAGGCCGGTGTGGTGTCTGCACTGTGCTGGTGCGGTGGCCTGCTGATTTCGGCACTGGGGGTCTATACCCACCAGATCTGGCTGATGTGGATCGGTTCCGGCGTGATCGGTGGTATCGGGCTGGGCCTGGGCTATATCTCGCCGGTGTCGACCCTGATCAAGTGGTTCCCGGACAAGCGCGGCATGGCGACCGGCATGGCGATCATGGGCTTCGGTGGTGGCGCGATGGTCGGTGCTCCGCTGGCGGCGGCGCTGATGGGCCACTTCGCTTCGCCGACCAGTGTCGGCGTATGGCAGAGCTTCGTGGTGATGGCGGTGATCTACTTCATCTTCATGATCGGTGGCGCGCTGTCGTACCGCGTACCGCCGACCGGCTGGAAGCCTGAAGGCTGGACCGCGCCGGTGAAGAAGGCGACCAACGCGATGATTACCCATCGTCACGTGCATGTGAACGTGGCCTGGAAGACCCCGCAGTTCCGCCTGGTGTGGCTGGTGCTGTGCCTGAACGTTTCCGCCGGTATCGGTATCCTCGGCATGGCTTCGCCGCTGCTGCAGGAAGTCTTCGCCGGCAAGTTGCTCGGCAACGGCCTGACCTTCGGTCAGCTGGACGCCGGTCAGTTGGGCCAGATCGCCGCCATCGCGGCCGGCTTCACCGGTCTGCTGAGCCTGTTCAACATCGGTGGCCGCTTCTTCTGGGCCTCGTTCTCCGACTATATCGGCCGCAAGGCGACCTACTTCGTGTTCTTCGCCCTGGGCTTCGCGCTCTATGCGTCGGTACCGAGCCTCGGTCACCTGGGCAGCATCGCCCTGTTCGTGGCGGCGTTCTGCGTGATCCTGTCGATGTACGGCGGCGGCTTCGCCACGGTCCCAGCCTACCTGGCGGACCTGTTCGGTACACAGATGGTCGGTGCAATCCACGGTCGCCTGCTGACCGCCTGGGCCGCGGCCGGCGTGCTCGGTCCGGTGCTGGTGAACTACCTGCGTGAGTATCAGCTGAGCATCGGCGTGGAACGCGCCGCGGCCTATGACATCACCCTGTACATCCTCGCCGGCCTGCTGGTGCTGGGTTTCATCTGCAACCTGCTGGTGCGTCCGGTGGCCGACAAGTACTTCATGACCGACGCCGAACTGGCCGCCGAACAGGCGCTGGGTCATGACAAGGGCGCCGACAGCACCACCGTGCTGGAGTGGAAAGCTTCCCCTGGCAGCAAGCCGATGGCGATCGCCGCCTGGCTGGTCGTGGGCATTCCTCTGGCGTGGGGTGTGTGGGTCACGCTGCAAAAGACTGCTGTGCTGTTCCACTGATCATCGTCTCGCAGGAGCTGGCTGGCTGGCGATGGCGGTGTGTCAGGCGACGAACAGGTCGCTTGTCCAATCGCCATCGCCAGCAAGCCGGCTCCTACACAGCGGTACAGTGCCAAGGTATTGCGATTCTCTTCGGACAACGTTTCTGCTTGTCCTGACAGGTACATCCCTGGCGGTGCTGGTTCCAGCCCGTCAGGGAGTTCACCTTCCGTGTTTCTGTTTGCCGTCCGCGCCCCTATAATGGTTGCCTTTTTCGCCCAATGATTTTGCGGAGCTGGTGATGGCCGAACGTAAGGCGTCCGTCGAGCGCGACACTCTGGAAACCCAGATCAAAGCCTCGATCAACCTGGATGGCACCGGAAAGGCCCGATTTGATATCGGAGTCCCTTTTCTTGAACACATGCTCGACCAGATCGCCCGTCACGGGCTGATCGACCTGGATATCGAGTGCAAGGGCGACCTGCATATCGACGACCACCACACCGTGGAAGACGTCGGTATCACCCTGGGCCAGGCCTTCGCCAAAGCCATCGGCGACAAGAAGGGCATCCGTCGCTACGGCCACGCCTATGTGCCGCTCGATGAAGCGCTGTCGCGCGTGGTCATCGACTTCTCCGGCCGTCCTGGCCTGCAGATGCACGTGCCCTATACCCGCGCCACCGTCGGCGGCTTCGACGTCGACCTGTTCCAGGAATTCTTCCAGGGCTTCGTCAACCACGCGCTGGTCAGCCTGCACATCGACAACCTGCGTGGCACCAACACCCACCACCAGATCGAAACCGTGTTCAAGGCCTTCGGTCGTGCCCTGCGCATGGCCGTCGAACTGGATGAGCGCATGGCCGGGCAGATGCCGTCGACCAAGGGCGTCCTGTAATGCAGACGGTCGCGGTTATCGATTACGGCATGGGCAACCTGCACTCGGTGGCGAAAGCCCTCGAGCACGTCGGTGCCGGCAAGGTGCTGATCACCAGCGATGCCGCGGTGATTCGCGAAGCGGACCGGGTGGTGTTCCCCGGTGTTGGCGCGATTCGCGACTGCATGGCGGAGATTCGTCGCCTGGGCTTCGACTCGCTGGTGCGTGAAGTCAGCCAGGATCGTCCGTTCCTCGGCATCTGCGTGGGCATGCAGGCCTTGCTCGAACGCAGCGAAGAGAATGACGGCGTCGACTGCATCGGCCTGTTCCCCGGCCAGGTGAAGTTCTTCGGCAAGGACCTGCACGAGGCGGGCGAGCACCTGAAAGTGCCGCACATGGGCTGGAACGAAGTGAAGCAGGCGGTGGACCACCCGCTGTGGCACAACATCCCGGACCTGGCGCGTTTCTACTTCGTGCACAGCTACTACATCACCGCCGGCAATCCGCGGCAGGTGGTGGGCAACGGTCACTACGGCGTCGACTTCGCCGCGGCGCTGGCCGAGGGCTCGCGCTTCGCCGTGCAGTTCCACCCGGAGAAGAGCCATACCCACGGCCTGCAACTGCTGCAGAATTTCGCCGCCTGGGACGGGCGCTGGTAAATGGCCGCGAAGAAGAGCAAGCCGCCGATCCTGACCCTCACTCCCGAACAGGAGAGCGAGGCCAATCACAAGATCAAGCGCTTCATGGAAGATCGCTTCGAACTGAACCTGGGTTCGTTCGAAGCGGCTGAAATCCTCGACCTGTTTACCCGCGAAATTGCTCCGCACTATTACAACAGGGCGATTTTCGATGTGCAGACGCACCTTAAGGAAAGGTTCGAGAGCATCGAAAGCGACCTGTGGGCGCTCGAGAAAAACTGATTTCCGAGTGAAGCTGAAAAAACGACTTTAAGGTTTGCCAGATGCTGATTATTCCCGCTATCGATCTCAAAGACGGTGCCTGCGTACGTCTGCGCCAGGGCCGCATGGAAGATTCCACGGTGTTCTCCGAAGACCCGGTGAGCATGGCTGCCAAGTGGGTAGAGGGCGGCTGCCGCCGTCTGCATCTGGTCGACCTCAATGGCGCCTTCGAAGGCCAGCCGGTCAACGGCGAAGTGGTCACCGCGATCGCCAGGCGCTACCCGAACCTGCCGATCCAGATCGGCGGCGGCATCCGTTCGCTGGAAACCATCGAGCACTACGTCAAGGCGGGCGTGAGCTACGTGATCATCGGCACCAAAGCCGTGAAAGATCCGGCGTTCGTCGCTGAAGCCTGCCGTGCGTTCCCGGGCAAGATCATCGTCGGTCTGGATGCCAAGGACGGGTTCGTCGCCACCGATGGCTGGGCTGAAATCAGCACCGTGCAGGTCATCGACCTGGCCAGGCAGTTTGAAGCCGACGGCGTGTCCTCGATCGTTTATACCGACATCGCCAAGGACGGCATGATGCAGGGCTGCAACGTGCCTTTCACCGCCGCCCTGGCCGCTGCGACGAAGATTCCGGTGATCGCTTCCGGCGGCATCCACAACCTGGGTGACATCAAGTCGCTGCTCGACGCCAAGGCGCCGGGCATCATCGGCGCAATCACTGGCCGGGCGATCTACGAAGGCACTCTCGACGTCGCCGAGGCGCAAGCCTTCTGCGATTCGTACACAGGCTGAGGACTGACCATGGCGCTGGCCAAACGCATCATCCCTTGCCTGGACGTCGACAACGGTCGCGTGGTCAAGGGCGTCAAGTTCGAGAATATCCGCGATGCCGGCGACCCGGTGGAAATCGCCCGGCGCTACGATGAGCAGGGTGCCGACGAGATCACCTTCCTGGATATCACCGCCAGCGTCGATGGCCGTGACACCACGCTGCATACCGTCGAACGCATGGCCAGCCAGGTCTTCATCCCGTTGACCGTGGGCGGTGGCGTGCGCACCGTGCAGGACATCCGCAACCTGCTCAATGCCGGTGCCGACAAGGTCTCGATCAACACCGCGGCGGTGTTCAATCCCGAGTTCGTCGGCGAAGCGGCGCAGCACTTCGGTTCGCAGTGCATCGTGGTTGCCATCGATGCGAAGAAGGTTTCGCTGCCGGGCGAAACCCCGCGCTGGGAAATCTTCACCCACGGCGGCCGCAAGCCTACCGGGCTGGATGCGGTGGAGTGGGCGAAGAAGATGGAAGGCCTGGGGGCCGGCGAGATACTGCTGACCAGCATGGACCAGGACGGCATGAAGAACGGTTTCGACCTCGGCGTCACCCGCGCCATCAGCGATGCCCTGGGCATTCCGGTGATCGCCTCCGGCGGTGTCGGCAATCTCCAGCACCTGGCCGACGGGATCCTCGAAGGCCATGCCAGCGCCGTGCTCGCGGCGAGCATCTTCCACTTCGGCGAGTACACCGTGCCGGAAGCCAAGGCCTACATGGCCGCGCGCGGTATCGTGGTGCGCTGAGCCCAACAGACCGCTGGACAGCATGACGGCCCCAAGTCACTCTTGAGGCCGCTATGGATTCCGGTTACCCACTATGTCTAAACGCTTTTTCCTCGCGCTTTCCTGCCTGATCGGGCTGTTCTCGGGCGCGGCAGTCGCCGCGGACACCGCCGATGGCGGAATTGTCCTGCTGACGGAAAACTTCCCGCCCTACAACATGGCGAAAAACGGCAAGAACTTCGCCCAGGACGAGAATATCGAAGGCATCGCCGCCGATATCGTGCGCGAAACCTTCAAGCGTGCCGGCATCCCCTACAGCCTGACCCTGCGCTTCCCCTGGGAGCGGATCTACAAGCTTGCCCTGGAAAAGCCCGGTTATGGCGTATTCGTCATGGCCCGCCTGCCCGAGCGCGAAACGCTGTTCAAGTGGGTCGGTCCCATCGGTCCGGACGATTGGGTGCTGCTGGCCAAGGGTGACAGCAAGATCGCCCTGGCCGGTGTCGAGCAGGCTCACCGCTACAGGATCGGCGCCTACAAGGGCGACGCCATCGCCGAGTACCTGGAGCAGCACGGCTTCAACCCGGTGATCGCCCTGCGTGACCAGGATAACGCGAGGAAGCTGATGGACGGCCAGATCGACCTGTGGGCCTCGGGCGATCCCGCCGGGCGCTACCTGGCGCGGCAGGAGGGGGTTTCCGGGCTCAAGACGGTCCTGCGCTTCAACAGCGCGTCGCTCTACCTGGCCCTCAACAAGGACGTCCCCGATGCCGTCGTCGCCCGCTTGCAGGCCGCCCTCGACCAACTGCGCCGCGAAGGTGGCGTGGATCTGATCTTCGCTCGCTACCTGTAGGGGCGTTCAGCCGGGGATTAGTGGTACACGCCCTGCTTGCCATGGGCTTCGGTCGCCTGGTTGCCGCGCAGGGCGATCATCGACCTGATATCGATCCACTCGATGCCCTGTTCCTTGAGCCGCGGCAGCTCGCGTTCCAGGACCGCCAGGGTCTGCGGGTACGGGTGGCCGATGACCACGACCGTGCCCTGCTTGCGTGCCAGCCTGATCGCCGTTTCCAGCTGGGCGGTGATGGCCGGCTCGGTGCGCTCGTTGTCGAGGAATACGTCCCGCGAGACGCTCGCCAGGCCGATCTTCTGTGCTTCGGAGGCGGCGACGGTGCGGGCGCTGGTGCGGCTGTCGACAAAGAACTTGTTGCGTCGTTGCAGTTCGCCCATCAGCCAGGCCATGGCCACCGGTTCGGCGGTCATGCGGCTGCCTTCGTGGTTGTTCACGCCACTGGTATAGGGCACCGCCTTGAACGCCGCGGCGAGGCGCTTCTGCAACTCGTCCAGGGGCAGTTCGGGATGCCAGGCGAAGGGGCCGGTTGCCGGGTCCATGGGCATGTGCAGCATGACGATCTTGCCGGCCTTGTGCGCCTCGCGGGCAAACTCGGCGGCGTGCGGGGTGTCGGGCATGATCGATGGCGTGGCCGGGCCGGGCAGGGCAAGCACGCGACGGTCCCGGGGCAGGTTCTGCCCCAGGTCGTCGATGATCAGCGTGAGATAGGCTTTCGGCGGCTTGGGCGCGTCGACCGGCGTTGCGTGGGCAACGCCGATCAGGCAGGCGAACAGCCATCCGAACAGAGCAGGCAGTGACCAGCGCGGCATCTCAATTGCCGCGCGTGACGCTCAGGCCCTTGAGCAGGCTCAGGGCCTGCCCCAGTTGGTAGTCGTCGTCCTGCAGGCGAGCCTTGCCCTTGACCGGCTTGACGCTCGGCTTGTCGGCGCCGCCGTTGCCATTGCCCAGGTGGCCCTGCAGATCGGCTTCCTTGAAGGTTTCGTCATCCTGGGCGCCGGTGACCTTGGCCTGGCGCACTTCGATGTCCGGAACGATGCCCTGGGCCTGGATCGAGCGGCCGTTCGGCGTGAAGTACAGCGCCGTGGTGATCTTCAGCGCGCGATCATTGCTCAGCGGCAGCACGGTCTGGACCGAGCCCTTGCCGAAACTGGTGGTGCCCATCAGCACGGCACGTTTCTGGTCCTGCAGGGCGCCGGCGACGATTTCCGATGCCGAGGCGCTGCCGCCGTTGATCAGCGTCACCATCGGCACGCCGTCGCTTTCGTCGTGGCCGGTGGCCGAGAAGCGCAGCTCGGAGTTGGCGATGCGGCCCTTGGTGTAGACGATCAGGCCCTTGGTGATGAAGTGGTCGACCACTTCCACCGCCGCCTGCAGCACGCCGCCCGGGTTGTTGCGCAGGTCGAGGACGATGCCGTTGAGCTTCTTGCCGTTTTCCTTGCGCAGGGCCGCGAGGGCCTTGGAGACCTCTTCGCCGGTCTTGACCTGGAACTGGGTGATGCGGATATAGCCGTAGCCGTTTTCCAGCAACTGGCTGCGCACGCTCTTGGTGCGGATGATCGCCCGGGTCAGGGTCACGTCGAACGGCGCGCCGCCGTTGCGTACGAGGGTCAGGGTGATCTTCTGCCCGACCTTGCCGCGCATCTTGTCGACGGCTTCGGTCATGGTCTGGCCGCGGGTCGGCTGGCCGTTGATCTTGACGATCAGGTCACCGGCTTCGATGCCGGCCTTGGATGCCGGTGTGTCATCGATCGGCGAGACAACCTTGACGATACCTTCCTCGCCGGCACCGACTTCGATGCCCAGGCCGCCGAACTCGCCGCTGGTGTCTTCCTGCAACTGGGCGAAATCTTCCGGCCCCAGGTAGGCGGAGTGCGGGTCGAGGTTGCTGAGCATGCCCTTGATGGCATTCTCCAGCAGGGTCTTGTCGTCCACGGGTTCGACATAGGCGGCTTTGATCCGGTCCATGACCTCGGCGAAGGTGCGCAGCTCGTCGAGCGGCAGCGGAGCCTTGGCGGTGACGGCAGGAGCGGCCGCCGGTGCGGGCTGGGCAGGTTGCGCAGCGAACGCGTGGGGCGCGCCGATCACAAGGGCGATCGTCAGGGCCAGCGAGGTGAGGCGGGACAAATGCAGCATGTCGAACGAACTCCTAAATAAGGTACGGCGCCTATCCTTGCGCGCGACACCATTGTGCTGGATCACTCGGGTGACCCTGCTGACGTATAGCGAAATACAACGCTGGTGCGTCCTGACCGCCACTGTTGCCTACAGTAGAGATCGACTCACCGGCTTTTACCACATCGCCCGCTGATTTGAGCAGCGTCTGGTTGTGGCCGTACAAACTCAGGTAGCCGTTGCCGTGATCGAGAATCACCAGCAGGCCGGCCCCCCGCAACCAGTCGGCGAACACCACGCGGCCACCGTGCACGGCGTGCACCTGGCTGCCGGCGGCGGCGCTGATCATCACGCCGTCCCACTTGGTTCGGGCGTCATCACCACGGGTTTCTCCGAAGCGCGCAAGCAATCGACCATCAACTGGCCATGGAAGTTTGCCGCGCGCTGAAGCAAAAGGGCCGCCGAAGGATTCTCCTGCGCTGGAAACCAAGGGGCCGGGCGCGGATCTGGGCGGTTTGCGCGGGCTGTCATCGCCTTTGCTGGCCAGGGCCTCGGCCTCACGCTGGCGCTTTTTTTCCGCTTCCTGCTGGGCGAGCAGCGCTTTCTGGCGCGCCTCTTCCGCCTCGCGGGCCTGGCGTGCCAGGGTTTCTTCGATGGTTTTCAGGACTTTCGACAGATCGGCCTGGTCCTGTTCGCGGGCGGCGAGCTTCTGGTCGCGGGCCTTCACGTCTTCGTTGAGCTTGGCGAGGGCGGCCTGGCGTTCCTTGCGGACCTTGTCCAGTTCGTCGCGCTGGCTGTCGAGGCTGCTTTTCTGCACCAGCAACTGGGCTTGCTGCAGATTGATGTCGTTTTCGACATTGGCCAGCTGGCGCAGGGTTTCGTTGAAGTTCTTCAGCTGTTCCAGGCGGGCCTGGCTCAGATAGTCGTAATAGGTGAGGGTGCGGGCGAATTTTTCCGGGTTCTGCTGGTTGAGCAGCAGCTTGAGGTATTCCTGGCGACCGCTCTGGTAGGCGGCGCGGGCCTGGATGGCGATCAGTCGCTGTTGTTCAGTGCGCGCGCTCTGGAGTTTTTTTTTCTCTCCATCGAGCCGCTGCAGTTCGCTTTCGCTCTTTTTCAGCTCTTTCTGCAGGGTTTCGACCTGCTTCTCCAGCTTGCCCATCTCGGTTTCGGTGCCGCGCAGGTCTTTCTGCACGCCGGACTTTTCTTCCTGCAGCTTGCCCAGCAGCTTCTTCAGTTCGGCAATGTCCTGACGCGTAGCGTCCAACTGTTGTTGGGTTTGCGCGCGCTCGTCGGCAAAGGCCGGTTGGAGCAGGCAGATCAGAGCTAGGGCGATAAGGGCGCGAAGCATGGGGCGGGCGACACCTGGGAACGGGACGGCCTAGTATGCCCGCCACGCGCTGCAAAAAAAACGTCCAAAAGCGGTTGCTTTCAGGCGTTTCCGATAAAGAGGTAGGCCGACAACCCGCTGTCGGCCTGATTTTTGGCTTTTAGCGGTCCGTCAGGATCGATGTGCCGGTCATCTCTTCGGGCTGCTTCAGGCCCAGAAGCTTGAGCATGGTCGGTGCGACGTCGGCCAATACCCCGCCTTCACGGACTTTCAGCTCGCGCTTGCCGACGTAGATGAACGGTACCGGCTCGGTGGTGTGGGCGGTATGGGCCTGGCCGGTGGATTCGTCTTCCATCTGCTCGACGTTGCCATGGTCGGCGGTGATCAGTGCTTCGCCGCCGACCTTGTCCAGGGCCTCGACGATACGTCCTACACACAAATCCAGGCATTCCACGGCCTTGACGGCCGCGTCGAACACGCCGCTGTGGCCGACCATGTCGCCGTTGGCGTAGTTGACCACGATCACGTCATAGCGCTGGTGCTCGATGGCGTCGACGATCCTGTCCGTGACTTCCGGGGCGCTCATCTCCGGTTGCAGGTCGTAGGTGGCGACTTTTGGCGACGGGATCAGGATGCGTTCCTCGCCCGGGAAGGGTTCTTCCCGGCCGCCGGAGAAGAAAAAGGTCACGTGGGCGTATTTTTCGGTCTCGGCGATACGTAGCTGGGTCTTGCCGTTTTTCGCCAGGTAGTCGCCCAGCACGTTTTCCAGGCTGCCCGGGGCGAAGGCCGACGGTGCGGGAATGCTGGCGGCGTACTGGGTCAGCATGATGAAGCCGGCCAGTTTCGGCTGGCGGGCGCGCTCGAAGTCCTTGAAGTCGTCTTCGACGAACACGCGGGTCAGTTCGCGGGCGCGGTCGGCGCGGAAGTTCATGAAGACCACGGCGTCGCCGTCTTCGACCCGGACTTTTTCGCCGATGCTGGTGGCCTTGACGAATTCATCGCTTTCGCCGCGCTCGTAGGCGGCCTGCAGGCCGTCCTGGGCGGTGGCGGCCTGGAATTCGGCCTGGCCGTCGACGATCAGGTTGTAGGCCTGGGCCACGCGGTCCCAGCGGTTGTCACGGTCCATGGCGAAATAACGCCCCACCAGGCTGGCGATACGGCCCTTGCCCAGGGTGCGGAAGGTTTCGTCCAGCAGCTCGATGGACGACTGCGCGCTTTTCGGCGGGGTGTCGCGACCGTCGAGGAAGGCGTGCAGGTAGATCTTCTGCGCGCCGCGCTTGAATGCCAGCTCGGCCATGGCGACCAGGTGGTCCTGGTGGCTGTGCACGCCACCGTCGGACAGCAGGCCAAGGATATGTACCGCCTTGTCGGCGGCCACGGCCTTGTCCACGGCGGCGCAGATGGTCGGGTTTTCGAAGAATTCGCCGTCACGGATGGCCTTGGTGACGCGGGTGAAGTCCTGGTACACCACCCGGCCGGCGCCGAGGTTCATGTGACCGACTTCCGAGTTGCCCATCTGCCCGTCCGGCAGGCCGACATCCATGCCGGAGCCCGAGATCAGGCCGTTGGGCATGGTCGCGGTGAGGCGGTCGAGTACCGGCTTGCTGGCCGAATAGACGGCGTTGTAGTCATGGCTCTCACTGTGACCGAAGCCATCCAGGATGATCAGGACCAAAGGTTTAGGCGTGGTAGTCATGGATGGCTCTCGCGGCGGGATTGAAAGGACATGGAAAAAAGAGTCGCAGTTTAAAGCCAAGTTCAAACGCAGTCACCGCCGGGCGGGGTTTGGCCCACCTTGACGGCTGTGTATACTGGCCGACATTTTAACGCCCTGGAACCTCCTGATGGTTGCTCACCTGATTGAATTTGCCTCTAGCCACTATTTGTTAGCCGGTGCCTTCGTGCTGCTGCTGGCATTGCTGATCGCTCATGAAATGAGCCGTGGGGGCGCGAGCCTCAGCACGGGCCAGCTGACCGCGCTGGTCAACAAAGACCAGGGCGTGGTCATCGACCTGCGTCCGAGCAAGGATTTTGCTGCCGGTCACATCGTCGGCGCGCTGAACATTCCCCAGGACAAGCTGATGGCTCGTGTCGGCGAACTGGAAAAACACAAGGCCAAGACCCTGATTCTGGTCGACGCCCAGGGCCAGCACTCCGGGACCCACGCCCGCGAACTGCTCAAGTCCGGCTTCACCGCGGCCAAGCTGTCCGGTGGTATTTCCAGCTGGAAAGCCGACAATCTGCCATTGGTGAAGTGATATGACCCAGGTTGTCGTCTACTCCAGCGATTATTGCCCGTACTGCTCGCGCGCCAAGCATCTGCTGGCGAGCAAGCAGATTGCCTTCGAAGAGATCAAGGTCGATGGCAAGCCGCAAGTGCGTGCTGAAATGGCTCACAAGGCCGGGCGTACGTCCGTGCCGCAGATCTGGATCGGCAGCAAGCACATCGGTGGTTGCGACGACCTGTTCGCTCTCGAGCGCGCCGGTAAACTGGACGCACTGCTCAACGTCTGACTCTGAAACCCTAAAGACCTGAAGATCAAGAAGGATCTGCGATGACTGACCAACAGAACACAGCTGCCGGCGACGAAGAAAGCCAACCGCAATTCTCCCTGCAGCGCATCTATGTGCGTGACCTGTCCTTCGAAGCTCCGAAAAGCCCGGCGATCTTCCGCCAGCAGTGGGAGCCAAGCGTCGGCCTGGACCTCAATACCCGCCAGAAAGCCCTGGAAGGCGACTTCCACGAAGTGGTGCTGACCCTGTCGGTTACCGTCAAGAACGGTGAAGAAGTTGCCTTTATCGCCGAAGTTCAACAGGCAGGCATCTTCCTGATCAAGAACCTCGACGCGGCTTCCATGAGCCACACCCTGGGCGCGTTCTGCCCGAACATCCTGTTCCCGTACGCCCGCGAGACCCTGGACAGCCTGGTGACCCGTGGTTCGTTCCCGGCGCTGATGCTGGCTCCGGTGAACTTCGATGCCCTGTACGCGCAAGAGCTGCAGCGCCTGCAGGAAGAAGGTTCGCAGACCGTTCAGTAATGCTGAACCTGTAGGAGCTGGCTTGCCAGCGAAGGGGCCCTCAAGAACGCCAAGAGCTTCGCGGGCAAGCCCGGCTCCCACGAGGCACCCAGGCTCTGATGGAGTGTGCAAACGCTCCAGGCTCCTGTAAAAAAAGCGCCGTCACCGGCGCTTTTTTTATTCAGGCGAAACCCAGCTGGCGCCAGCCCTCGTAGACTGCCACCGCTACCGTATTCGACAGGTTCAAGCTCCGGCAGCCTTCGCGCATCGGCAGGCGCAGGCGTTGCTCGCCGGGCAGCGCGTCCAGCACCTCGGCCGGCAGTCCACGGCTTTCCGGGCCGAAGAGAAAGGCATCGCCCTCGGCGAACCGGGCATCGTGGAACAAGCGCGAGCCCTTTGTGGTGAAGGCAAACAGCCGTGGATGGCCCA
Organism: Pseudomonas sp. Ost2; assembly: GCF_018326065.1. Classification (NCBI taxonomy): domain Bacteria; kingdom Pseudomonadati; phylum Pseudomonadota; class Gammaproteobacteria; order Pseudomonadales; family Pseudomonadaceae; genus Pseudomonas; species Pseudomonas sp. Ost2. The sequence goes on from NZ_AP021904.1 coordinate 390,486, forward strand.
GGCTTTCCAGGCAACTGGCGAGGTCCGGGTGGGTCTTGAGCGTGGCGTACTCGTGATAGTCGAGACCGGCCCGGCGCAGGCGCTTGTCGTCCAGTTCAAAGCCGATGGGTTCGATCAAATGCAGGTGGCAGCCGCTGTTGGCGCACAGCCTGATAACGTTGCCGGTATTCGGCGGAATTTCTGGTTGAAAAAGGATGACGTGAAACATGCACGGCTCCGAAGATGAAGATGGGCAGCATTCTACCCCCGAAGAGGACCCGCGACCGAAGCTATTGCCGCGGGTGCTGGGATCCCTGGCGATTGTCGGCCTGATGGTGGGCCTGATGATCGGTCGCCTGACCGCGCCCGAGCCCTTGCTGTTGCAGCAGGTCGAGGCGGCGCCGGATACGCTGGTGCTGTGGTTCAGTGCCGAGCCGAAGATCCATGGCGAGCAGGTCGATGGCACCGTGGCGCTGTTGATCGATGCCGAGGGCAAGGCGCAGAACGGTCGCCTGACGGTGGCCGGCAGGGACGCCAACTGGCGGGTGCGCCTGAGTGACAAGGGGTTGTTGGTGACGCTGCTGGCCGCGCGTCCCCTGCAGGGCGAGTGGGCCGGTGCGGAGGTCGATGGGCGCTGGAGATTGGTGGTCAATCTCCGTGAGGAATAAAAGAGGGAATCTCCGGCCTGCCTGTACCAAAGCTCCCAAAACGGTATCGGACTCGTCGCTTCGAGCGGTGTGAGTCGCGGCTGTAAAGAAGGGGATTCCCGGCCTGCCTGTACCAAGGTCCCCAAAACGGTTTGGGATTCGTCGCTGTGAGCGGTATGAATCCCGGCTGTTAAAGAGGGAATCCCCGGCCTGCCTGTACCAAGGTTCCCGAAACGGTTTTGGACTCGTCGCTGTGAGCGGTATGAGTCCCGGATGTAAAGAAGGGGATTCCCGGCCTGCCTGTACCAAGGTCCCCAAAACGGTTTGGAACTCGTCGCTGTGAGCGGTATGAGTTCCGGGTGTAAAGAAGGGGATTCCCCGGCCTGCCTGTACCAAGGTCCCCAAAACTGGGTTGTACCAGGGGTATTGCAGGGGGCGTGCCAGCTTTTGCAAAGCGCCAATGCCTGGCTCAATAATTTCCAGGATCCAGCTGAAAGCCCCGGAATACGGGCGGTTCCCGGTGGGGCAGGCAAAAGCGGGTGACGCTGGCGCCACCCGGATTCCTGCCCGATAGCGGTTCAATGTGCATTGTCGTGGTGCATGCCTCTCCCTTGCAGGAGCCGGCTTGCGGGCGATGAGGCCAGTAAGTCCTGCATCGACCTTGCCGACGTCATCGCCAGCAAGCCGGCTCCTACAGGGGGGCACGTATCTGTCTGCCGGGCAATAAAAAACCCCCTGCAACCGGGCTGCAGGGGGTTTGGCTTGAGGCGGGGGGTCAGCCCTCGTCGCTTTCGTCGTCGTCCGCGCCATCGACCTTCATGCCCAGCTCCTTGATCTTGCGGGTCAAGGTGTTGCGGCCCCAGCCCAGCAGCACGGCGGCGTCGCGACGGCGGCCGGCGGTGTGCTTGAGGGCGGTCTCGATCATGATCCGCTCGAAACTCGGCACGGCGCTGTCCAGCAGGCTCGATTGGCCACGGGCGAGGGCCTGGTCCGCCCACTGGCGCAGGGCCTGCTCCCAGTTGGTCACCGGGGCCGAGTCCTGCGGCAGGTTCAACAGCTCCGGCGGCAGGTCGCTGATATGCACTTCGCGACCGGAGGCCATGACCGTGATCCAGCGGCAGGTGTTTTCCAACTGGCGCACGTTGCCGGGCCACGGCAGGTTCTTCAGGTATTCCTCGGTTTCCGACTTCAGCAGCTTCGGCTCGACCGACAGTTCCTGTGCCGCACGGGCGAGGAAGTGCTTGGCCAGGGTCGGGATGTCTTCGCGACGGTCCGACATCCGCGGGATATGGATGCGGATCACGTTCAGGCGATGGAACAGGTCTTCGCGGAATTTGCCGGCGTGGACCAGGGTTTCCAGGTTCTGGTGGGTCGCCGCAATGATCCGCACATCGACCTTGACCGGCGTATGGCCGCCGACCCGGTAGAACTCGCCATCGGCCAGCACCCGCAGCAGGCGGGTCTGGGTGTCGGCCGGCATATCGCCGATTTCGTCGAGGAACAGGGTTCCGCCGTCGGCCTGTTCGAAGCGTCCACGGCGCAGGTTGGCCGCGCCGGTGAAGGCGCCTTTCTCATGGCCGAACAGCTCCGACTCCATCAGGTCCTTGGGGATCGCCGCCATGTTCAGCGCGATGAACGGCGAAGCCGCGCGTGGGCTGTGGCGGTGCAGGGCGTGGGCCACCAGTTCCTTGCCGGTACCGGACTCGCCGTTGATCAGCACGGTGATATTGGAGTGGCTCAGGCGCCCGATGGCGCGAAACACTTCCTGCATCGCCGGCGCTTCGCCGATGATTTCCGGGGTGCGGGTCAGCGTCGGCGGCACGTCCAGGCCTTGCTGTTCCTGGGCGTGCTGGTTAGCGCGCTTGACCAGCGATACCGCTTCGTCGACGTCGAACGGCTTGGGCAGGTACTCGAAGGCACCGCCCTGGTACGACGCCACGGCGCTGTCGAGGTCGGAATGGGCGGTCATGATGATCACCGGCAGGCGCGGGTGCTGCTCGCGAATCCGCGCCAGCAGGTCCAGGCCACTGGCGCCGGGCATGCGGATATCGGAAATGATCACGTCCGGCTGCTGACGGGCCAGGCGGCTCATCACGCCGTCGGCACTGTCGAAGCTCTGGGTGGTCATGCCTTCCTGTTGCAGGGCTTTTTCCAGGACCCAGCGGATAGAACGGTCGTCATCGACGATCCACACGGTTTCACTACGGCTCATGTCGATGCGGCTCCTTGTTCCAGGGGCAGGAAGATCGAGAAGGTGGTATGGCCAGGATGGCTCTCACACTCGATCAGGCCCTGGTGCTGGCTGATGATGTTCTGGGTAATGGCCAGGCCCAGTCCGGTACCGTCCGGACGACCACTGACCATTGGATAGAAGATGGTTTCCTGAAGTTCGGCAGGAATGCCCGGACCGTTGTCGATGATCTCGATCTTGGTCACCAGGCGGTGGCGGACGTGGCCGATGGTGAACTGGCGGATGGCCCGGGTGCGCAGGCTGATGCGGCCCAGGCGCAACTCGTTCTGGCTGCTGATGGCCTGCATGGCGTTGCGCACGATATTGAGCACGGCCTGGATCATCTGTTCACGGTCGATCAAAACGTCGGGGATGCTCGGGTCGTAGTCGCGCACCAGGGTGATGCAGCCCTGGCTTTCCGCTTCCACCAGGCTGCTGACCCGCTCCAGGACTTCATGGACGTTGGTCATGGACAGCGATGGCAACTTGTTCGAGCCGAGCATGCGGTCCACCAGGTTTCGCAGGCGGTCGGCTTCCTCGATGATGACGTTGGTGTAGTCCTTGAGGCTTTCTTCCGGCAGTTCGCGGGCCAGCAACTGGGCGGCGCCGCGAATCCCGCCGAGGGGGTTCTTGATCTCGTGGGCCAGGCCGCGCACCAGCATCTTGGTGGTTTCCTGCTTGGACAGCTGGGCCTCTTCCTTGGTGATGCGCAGCAGGCGATCACGGGGATGGACTTCCAGCAGCAGCATGGTTTCACCCTGGCTGAGAATCGGTGTCACGGCGTAGTCGACGGTCAGGGTCTGGCCGGTCAGCGCCGTCAGCATGGCTTCGCGCTTGGTGAACGGGTGCGCCTGCTCGACGGCCTGGCGCAGGGAGTTCAGGGCCTCGGTCGATTCGGTGAACAGCTCGCTGATGAACTGACCATGGCTGCGCTGGCCGCTGATGGCGAGCAACATTTCGGCCGCCGGATTCATGTACTCAAGGCGCAGTTCGGCATTGAGCAGGATGGTCGCGGTGGTCAGGTTGTCGAGTAGCAGTCTGTGCAGGGCGTCGCTGATGGTCATGGGGACCTCTTTTGGAGCATGGCAAACGGGGCCGGTCCCGATTTGCGCGCGCGAACAAGGCGCCGATACGGGGAAAATGCAAAAACCAAACCAAGGCTCCGAAAAGAAGCGCGAATTGCCTGAAATGGGCGTTTCAGGCTCGATTGAGTGGCGTTCTGCCAGTTCCGGCGGGTACTTTCGAACCAAAATGGGCTTCGGTTCGGGTAGGTGTGCAGTTTAGTGCACCAGCATGGTGCTTTTGTGTCGCGAGGCTACAGAAACGGCAGGAAGCTGCTTTTTTCTTCCTTGGGCTTGTCCGCCAGCGGGCATTCCGGCCGCTGGCCGTAGTCGGCGAGCTGGCAGGGTTGTGCCTGGCGCTTCTGGCTGAGGGACATGCGCACCATATGGAACGGCTGGTTGGCGGTACGCTCGGCGATGCGCCCCTGTTCGTCGAGGATTTCCACGGCGAGCTGGTGGCTGCCGCGATCGATGTTGTTCAATGCGAACACCGGGCTGGGGCCGGGAGCGCCGGTGGGCTGGCCGTCCAGCAGCAGGCGGTAGCCATGGCCGGGCTGCAGGCCCGGTTCGCTGGTGACGCTGACGATCAGGTCGCCCTCGGTGCTGCGGACCGTGGCATCCGGATCGGGCACCAGGATGCGCACCATCTGGTAGTGGAAGATCGGTTTCGGCTTGGCCTTGGCCGTGCTGCTGGCGGGCGTCGGCGTCGGGCTGCCGGGGTTGGCCGACATGCGGTTGCTCGGCGCCAGCGGCACTCGCTGGGCACCCTTGCGGGGCTGGTCGGTGAAGACCCGGTTACCCTGGTTGTCGATATAGGTGTAGACCTCGGCCAGCGCCGGCAGGGCCAGCAGTGGCAGGGCCAGCAGTGGCAGGGCCAGGCATAGCGCCCGTGGGAACAATCGAATCATGAACAGCTCAAGGTTTATGCACCCGTTGGACGGTGAACGGCACGGTAGGGCTTTGCTGAACCACCTGCTCGCCGGCGAGGGCTTGCACGCTGAGGGTGTGATCGCCACGGTCGACGTTCACCAGTTGCAGGCGCGGGACATTGCCGGGCTGGCCATAGGGATTGCCGTCGAGTACCAGTCGCAGCAGATGCTGGCGCTGTAGCCGTGGCTCCATCTTCACGCCGACGGTAAAGGTCCCGTTGTTGGCGCGCAGGGCTTCCTGGGTGGGAATGTCGGTCAGTTCGAACACGCTGTAGGGCGCGATATCTGCCGCGGCTTTCGTCGGCTGCGCGGTTGCCGGCTGGACAGCGGCCGGTTGGCTCGGCTTCTGTATCTCGACGCTGTTGAGCGGCGGCAGCTCCACGGCCTGGGCGGCGGTGCCGTCGGGCGGCTGGTTGCTGTAGGCGGTATTGCCGTTGGCATCGGTGTATTTGTAGATCTGCGCCGATACGGGCAGCGCCAAGGCCAGCAGCAGGTAAAGCAGAGGTCGACCCATGGAGACTCCCGGTGATGGTCCTGGCTGGGGCGCGTCGTTCAACGGCGTCCCGCTGTCAGCATAGAGCACAATCCCGGGGCTTTTCACTGTGGCTTCAGGCACAGCTCGCCCGTGGCGCGGATCAGCGCCAGGTCGTGGACGGTGTCCGAGGCCAGGGCGTCGCGGGTCTGGCTCAGCCAGGCCGGGCATTGCGGGTCCTGCCGGTAAGGGGCGAAGGCCGCATAGTGTTGCAACAGCCGGGTCTGCAACTGATCCAGCGCCGGGCGGATCTGCGTGACGAGGTCGGGCCTGGGGATGACCGGGGCCTTGTCGGCCGCTCGCCATTCGGCCAGCAGCGCGTACTGGACCAGCTTGTTGGCTTCGATCTGCGCCGCGACGAACTCGCCGATGTCTTCGGTCTGGAGCTTGTAGGTTGCCGCCTGCTGCCGGGCATTGGCGATCACCTGCTGTTCGCGCGGGGTATCCTGGATCGGCTTGCCGCTGTCCCATTTGGTCAGGGCCACCTGGTCGGCGATGCTCAGGCGCTCGCTGATGGCCTGCAGCAGGGGCGCCAGGGCATCGGGAGCTTTCGCGGGGGCAGGGGCGGCGAGGACGTTGGCACTCAGAAGGCTGGCAAGCAGCAGGCTCACAATACGGTTGTTCGGCAGCATGGCGGGCTTCGACTTTTTCGGTGGCGGATGCAGGCCCAGAGTTAACGTCACAAGGCCCTGCGAGCGCCAGCGCATTTTCATGAAAAAGCGTATTCCCACGGCTGTCGTATCCAGCCGTGGGGCGCGCGCCATCCATGTCGGGTCAGTCCGGCCCGGTCGCCTCCGACAGCGCCATGCCTTCGCTGCCGGCATAGAACACCATCAGGTCCACCGGGACGGCCCCGGTCCTGGCGCGATGCTCGACATTGACCACGGCGGCGATCGTATCGCCGGATTTCAGCAGGGTCTGCTTGTTGCCTTGCCGCGTCTCGACCAGCACTTCACCGGAGATGATGTAGGCGGCGCTGGGGATGGGGTGGATATGCCAGTTCAGTTCGGTATCGGCGGGGATGTTGATCCTCAGCAGGGTCAGTTCCGGCGGTCCGGCGGGATAGGCTTCATAGGGGGTGCCGTCCCAGCCGCTGCTGGCGCGCAGCAGGACTTCGGCGGTCGGGGTGGCGGGTGTCTTCGGTTCGCTGCTGTCGAGCTGTTCGGCAATGGTGCTTGAAGGAAACGTCATGGGTTAACTCTCCGTGTCGGGTTGCATTCGCCGTCCGTGCGTGGCGGTTTCCGTAGGATTTGGATCCAATCCCGGAGAGGATAGTCAACGCTGGTCTGAACGCCTTGGCTAGTGCCTAAACATTGCAAGAAATCTCGAATCGCCCCGTCGTCGGCCCCGAAAAACCTCGCCCATGAAAAATGCCCCGTACCTTTCGATACGGGGCATTTTCTGAAAGCAGCGCCTGCTCGTGCAGGCGCAACCGGATCAGCAGCTGTAGTACAGCTCGTATTCCAGTGGGTGTACGAAGGTACGGACCTTGATTTCTTCTTCGCTTTTCAGCTCGATGTAGGCATCGATGAAGTCGTCGCTGAAAACGCCGCCCTTGGTCAGGAACGCACGACCTTTGTCCAGCTCTTCCAGGGCTTCTTTCAGGCTGCCGCAAACTTGTGGGATCTCTTTGGCCTCTTCAGGCGGCAGGTCGTACAGGTTCTTGTCGGCAGCATCGCCAGGGTGGATCTTGTTCTGGATACCGTCCAGGCCGGCCATCATCAGTGCGGCGAAGGCCAGGTAAGGGTTGGCAGCCGGATCCGGGAAGCGGGCTTCGATACGACGGGCTTTTGGGCTGTTGACGTAAGGAATACGGATCGAGGCGGAACGGTTGCGAGCCGAGTAGGCCAGCATTACCGGAGCTTCGAAACCTGGGACCAGACGCTTGTAGGAGTTGGTCGACGGGTTGGTGAAGCCGTTCAGGGCCTTACCGTGCTTGATGATACCGCCGATGAAGTACAGGGCGGTGTCGGACAGGCCGGCATAACCTTCGCCGGCGAAGGTGTTCTTGCCATCCTTGGAGATGGACATGTGAACGTGCATACCCGAGCCGTTGTCGCCGTACAGCGGTTTTGGCATGAAGGTAGCGGTACGGCCGTAGGCATCAGCCACGTTGTGTACGCAGTACTTCAGGGTCTGGACTTCGTCAGCCTTGGCAACCAGGGTGTTGAACTTCACGCCGATTTCGTTCTGGCCGGCAGTCGCCACTTCGTGGTGGTGAACTTCGACGGTCTGGCCCATCTCTTCCAGCGCGTTGCACATGGAAGTACGGATTTCGTGGTCGTGGTCGAACGGAGGAACCGGGAAGTAGCCGCCCTTGATACCTGGACGGTGGCCCTTGTTGCCGCCTTCCACGTCCTGGTCGGACATCCACGAACCTTGTTCGGAGAAGATCTTGAACATGGAGCCGGAGATGTCGGACTTGAACTTGACCGAATCGAAGATGAAGAACTCGGGCTCTGGACCGAAGAAAGCGGTGTCGCCGATACCGGTGGACTTCAGGTACTCCTCGGCGCGACGGGCGATTGCACGTGGGTCGCGGTCGTAGCCTTGCATGGTCGACGGCTCGATCACGTCGCAGACCAGGATCAGGGTCGGCTCTTCGGTGAACGGGTCGAGCACGGCAGTGCTGTCGTCCGGCATCAGGATCATGTCGGAAGCTTCGATGCCTTTCCAGCCGGAGATGGAGGAACCGTCGAACATCTTGCCGATTTCGAAGAATTCGTCGTCCAGCGCATCGCGAGCCGGCATGGTCACGTGGTGCTGAGTACCTTTGGTGTCCGTGAAGCGCAGATCAATCCACTTAACGTCATGATCTTTGATGAGTTGAACCGACTTCGACATGGTGTCCTCCGGGTGGCTTCGGGCTGGGTAGTGGAGTTAGCCCTGAAATAGTGGTGATGCCGGCGCGAATACTCGGCCAAGGCAACCTGCCTCACAAGGGAGCAAATTGCATGCCAGTGCCCCGTGATGGGTTTTTTGCCCCAATCTCAAGCGTTCCAGCCAGCATAGGAGAATTTCGGTGCATGGAATGCACCTTTATGGTGCTGAAAAATGCATTGGCGGTCTTTTTTGGTGCGATAAAACCGTCTGTACAATAACTGGTTAAACCTTGAGCAATTTCCGCTATAATCCGCGCCCCCCTTTTTCGGCCGGCCCTTCGCGCGCTGTTTTCATGAAACTAATCGTAAAAGTCTTCCCCGAAATCACCATTAAGAGCCGCCCTGTCCGGATGCGTTTCATCCGCCAGCTGGCCAAGAACATCCGTGCCGTGCTCCGTGACCTGGACCCGGCCGTGGTGGTGAATGGCGTGTGGGACAACCTCGAGCTGCAAACCGCGCTGACCGACCCGAAGGCCCTGCACGAGCTGACCGCGCGCTTGTGCAATACCCCGGGGATCGCCCATTTGCTGCAGGTCGACGAGTACCCGCTGGGCGACTTCGACGACATCACCGCCAAGTGCCGCCAGCACTACGGCGACGTGTTGCCGGGCAAGGTCTTTTCCGTGCGCTGCAAGCGCGCCGGCAAGCACGTCTTTACCTCGATGGAGGTGGAGAAATACGTCGGCAGCCAGCTGCGCCGCCAGTGCAACGCCGCCGGGATTTCCCTGAAAGAGCCGGAAATCGAAGTGCGGATGGAAATTCGCGACCAACGGTTGTTTGTCATCCACAGCCAGCACGACGGCCTCGGCGGTTACCCGCTGGGTTCGGTCGAGCAGACCCTGGTGCTGATGTCCGGCGGCTTCGACTCCACCGTTGCCGCCTACCAGATGATGCGTCGCGGCCTGATCAGCCATTTCTGCTTCTTCAACCTCGGCGGGCGCGCCCACGAACTGGGGGTGATGGAAGTCGCCCATTACCTGTGGAAGAAGTACGGCAGCTCGCATCGGGTGCTGTTCATCAGCGTGCCGTTCGAGGAAGTTCTGGGAGAAATTCTCGGAAAAGTCGATAACAGTCATATGGGCGTAGTATTGAAGCGTATGATGTTGCGCGCGGCCGAAGTCATGGCCGATCGGTTGCACATCGATGCGCTGGTCACCGGCGAGGCGATTTCCCAGGTTTCCAGCCAGACGCTGCCGAACCTGTCGGTGATCGACTGCGTGACCGAGAAGCTGGTGATCCGCCCGCTGATCGCCAGCCACAAGCAGGACATCATCGACCTGGCGACCCGGATCGGCACGGCCGACTTCGCCAAGCACATGCCCGAATACTGCGGGGTGATTTCGGTCAACCCCAAGACCCACGCCAAGCGCGGTCGCGTGGAACACGAAGAGAAAGAGTTCGACATGGCGATCCTCGAGCGTGCGCTCGAGCGAGCCAAACTGGTGCCGATCGATCGGGTGATCGACGAATTGGGCCAGGACTTGCAGATCGAAGAAGTCAGCGAAGCGCTGGCGGGTCATATCGTGATCGACATCCGGCATCCGGATGCCGTGGACGATGAGCCGCTGGAACTCGCTGGCATCGAGGTACAAGCGATGCCGTTTTATGCACTGAACGCTCGTTTCAAGGAACTGGACCCTACTCGCCAGTACCTGCTGTATTGCGACAAAGGCGTGATGAGTCGCCTGCATGCCCACCATTTGCTCAGTGAGGGGCATGCCAATGTGCGCGTTTATCGACCGAGCTAAGTGCCCGGGGCTGTTTGCCTGTGGCCTGCGTCACCGGCCCCCGACGCCGCCGTCAAGCTGTAACGGCCACGCCGGACACTACTGTCAATCGCTGCCAAGACTTGTCAGCACACCGAATCCTCTGATCGAGATACACAAGTGATCGAAAATCTACGCAACATCGCCATCATTGCTCACGTTGACCATGGCAAGACCACCCTGGTAGACAAACTCCTGCGTCAATCCGGCACCCTGGAGCGCAACGAGCTCAACGACGAGCGCGTGATGGACTCCAACGACCAGGAAAAAGAGCGCGGTATTACCATCCTGGCGAAAAACACCGCCATCAACTGGAACGGCTACCACATCAACATCGTGGACACCCCGGGCCACGCCGACTTCGGCGGCGAAGTAGAACGCGTGATGTCGATGGTCGACTCCGTTCTGCTGCTGGTTGACGCTCAGGACGGCCCTATGCCGCAAACCCGTTTCGTGACCAAGAAGGCTTTCGAAGCCGGCCTGCGTCCGATCGTGGTAATCAACAAGGTCGACCGTCCGGGCGCGCGTCCGGACTGGGTTCTGGACCAGATCTTCGATCTGTTCGACAACCTGGGCGCCACCGAAGAACAGCTGGACTTCCAGGTCGTCTACGCCTCGGCCCTGAACGGCATTGCCGGTCTGGACCACACCGAAATGGCGGAAGACATGACCCCGCTGTACCAGGCGGTCGTCGATCACGTTCCGGCGCCGAAAGTCGACCGTGACGGTCCGTTCCAGATGCAGATTTCCGCACTGGACTACAACAGCTTCCTGGGTGTGATCGGCGTTGGCCGTATCGCTCGTGGTCGCGTCAAGCCGAACACTCCGGTCGTCGCCATCGACGCCGACGGCAAGCGCCGCAACGGTCGTATCCTGAAGCTGATGGGTCACCACGGCCTGCACCGCGTCGACGTTGAAGAAGCTTCTGCCGGCGACATCGTCTGCATCAGCGGCTTCGACCAGCTGTTCATCTCCGACACTCTGTGCGACCCACTGAACGTCGAAGCGATGAAGCCGCTGACCGTTGACGAACCGACCGTATCCATGACCTTCCAGGTCAACGATTCGCCGTTCTGCGGTAAAGAAGGCAAGTTCGTGACTTCCCGTAACATCAAGGAACGTCTGGACAAAGAGCTGCTGTACAACGTGGCACTGCGCGTTGAAGAAGGCGACTCGGCCGACAAGTTCAAGGTTTCCGGCCGTGGTGAGCTGCACCTCTCGGTTCTGATCGAAACCATGCGTCGCGAAGGCTTCGAAATGGGCGTTGGCCGTCCGGAAGTGATCATCCGCATGGTAGACGGCGTGAAGCACGAACCGTACGAGAACGTCACCATCGACCTGCCGGAAGAGTCGCAGGGCGCAATCATGGAGCAGATGGGTCTGCGCAAGGGCGACCTGACCAACATGGTTCCGGATGGCAAGGGCCGTGTGCGCCTTGAGTACAACATCCCTGCCCGTGGCCTGATCGGCTTCCGTAACGAGTTCCTGACCCTGACTTCCGGTGCTGGCATCCTGACTTCGATCTTCGATCGTTACGACGTGATGAAGTCCGGCGACATGTCCGGCCGTCAGAACGGCGTACTGGTTTCGGTCGAAACCGGCAAGGCGCTGACCTACTCGCTGGAAACCCTGCAGGCGCGTGGCAAGCTGTTCGTCGAACACGGCCAGGAAATCTACAACGGTCAGATCGTTGGTCTGAACAGCCGTGACAACGACCTGGGCGTCAACCCTACCAAGGGCAAGAAGCTCGACAACATGCGTGCTTCGGGTAAAGACGAAACCATCGCCCTGGTTCCACCTGTTCGCTTCACCCTGGAACAGGCTCTGGAATTCATCCAGGACGACGAGCTGTGCGAAGTCACTCCGAAGTCCATCCGTCTTCGCAAGAAGATCCTGGACGAAAGCGAGCGTACCCGCGCTGCCAAGAAAGCCAAGGCTTGATCATCTAGCCCCGGCTGAATGAAAAACGCCCCCGACCGCAAGGTCGGGGGCGTTTTTGTTTGTCTGGCCGAAATGCTGATGCAACCCCTGGCTCAAGACTGTCGCAAAACCTGTAGGAGCCGGCTTGCTGGCGATGAGGCCAGTGAGCTTTGCATCGCCTGATCGGCCGTCATCGCCAGCAAGCCGGCTCCCACAAAGAGGCGCCCCGCAGTCTGGCGCCCTCTGTGGGAGCGGGCTTGCCCGCGAATGGCCGGTCAGAACCGTTCCAGCGTCCTGATCGGTGCCTGGGGCGCGGCGGGTTTTGGCTTGTAGGCGCAATACCCCGGGCGTGGCCCGATTTTTGGATGGTTACGGCAGGTGTCCGGACGTTTTTCGTAGATGGTGCACAGCCGTGACTTGCGATCCAGGTACAGGCAATCGTTGTTGCTCATGCGCTGCAGGGTGAAGATCTCGCTCTTCTGGTTGTAGCGCTCGACGATCCCTTCCTTCTGCAGGCGCTTGGCGATGTTCTTCGGCGGGTCGCCGCGCTCGAACTCGTCGACGATGCCGATGCGGATCAGGTCCTTGATCTTCACCTCGACGGGCAGGGTGCAGCAGCTGGACATGCAGCCTCCGCACATATGGCTGGAGTATTTCTGCCAGGTTTCGAGGCGGTCGAGTTCCGCGGCGGCGATCAGGGTGGGTTTCATCCGGCTGTTGTCCAGGGTGTATCAGGGCGCGCGATGATACCGGGGCTGGTGGATTTGTGAACAACCTTTTGAAGGTTTTTCCCACAACCGCACGTTTGAAGGGAGTTTGCCGCATGGTTGCATCTTTTTGGAGCATTCCGGATTTATCGGGCCTTTCCCGCGATGCTCGGAAAAAAGCCCGAACCAGAGCCATCGCTCTGTGTCGAACCGACTAGGCTCAGACAACTCGCCTTTTAAATCGTCCATCTCGCTAGAGGTCGCATCGATGTCTCAGGAACCGCTTGTCCGTGACGCTGAGGTGGCTGCCTTTCGTGCCGCCGTCCTTGCCAAACTCACCTACGCGGTGGGTAAAGATCCCGACCACGCGTTCGATCACGACTGGTTCGAGGCGATTGCCCTGGCCGCACGCGACCATATGGTCGAACACTGGATGGATCACACGCGACAGATCTATCGCAAGGGCCAGAAGCGCGTCTATTACCTCTCCCTGGAATTCCTGATCGGCCGGCTGCTGTACGACAGCCTGAGCAACCTCGGCCTGCTGGATATCGCCCGCGAGGCGCTGGTGGATCTCGGCGTGGACCTGGAGCGCATCCGCCTGCTGGAGCCCGACGCGGCCCTGGGCAACGGTGGCCTGGGGCGTCTGGCGGCGTGTTTCATGGAGAGCATGTCGACCTTGGGCATCGCCGGCCATGGTTATGGCATTCGCTATGAGCACGGTCTGTTCCGCCAGGCCATCGTCGACGGCTGGCAGCAGGAGCAGACCGAGAACTGGCTGGACTTCGGCAACCCCTGGGAGTTCGAGCGCGCCGAAGTGATCTACCCGGTGGGCTTCGGCGGCAGCGTCGAAACCGTGCAGGACGAGACCGGCCTGAGCCGGCAGGTCTGGTGGCCGGCGGAAACCGTGCGGGCGGTGGCCTACGATACGCCAGTGGTCGGCTGGCGCGGCGCCAGCGTCAACACCCTGCGGCTGTGGCGGGCACGGGCAACGGAAGAGCTGCACCTGGAGCGCTTCAATGCCGGTGACCACCTGGGAGCGGTGGCCGAAGTGGCCAGGGCCGAAAGCATCTCCCGCGTGCTCTACCCGGCGGACAGCACCGAGGCCGGCCAGGAACTGCGGCTGCGCCAGGAATACTTCTTTGTCTCCGCGTCCCTGCAGGACCTGCTGCGCCGGCACAAGAACATGCATGACTCGGTGCTCAGCCTCGGCGAGCACGCGGCGATCCAGCTCAATGACACCCACCCGTCGATTGCCGTCGCCGAGCTGATGCGGCAACTGGTCGACCTGCACGGCGTGACCTGGGATGCGGCCTGGCAGGTCACGGTCGAGACGCTGTCCTACACCAACCACACCCTGCTGCCCGAGGCCCTGGAAACCTGGCCGGTGGGGCTGATGGAACGCATGCTGCCGCGGCATATGCAGATCATCTATCTGATCAACGCCCAGCATATCGACGCGCTGCGGTCCAAGGGCATCCACGATTTCGACGTGCTGCGCGCGGTATCGCTGATCGAGGAAGACAACGGGCGTCGGGTACGCATGGGCAACCTGGCGTTCCTCGGCTCCCACAGCGTCAACGGCGTGTCCGGCCTGCACACGCAACTGATGCGCAGCACGGTGTTCTCCGAGCTGCACAAGCTCTACCCGGAGCGGATCAATAACAAGACCAACGGCATCACCTTCCGCCGCTGGCTGTACCAGGCCAACCCGAAACTCACCGAGATGATGGTCGATGCCCTTGGCCCGGAACTGCTCGACAATCCCGAGGAGCTGTTGCTGGGATTGGAGCCGTTCGCCGAGAAGGCGGGCTTTCGCAAGCAGTTCGCCGAGCAGCGCCTGCACAGCAAGCGGGCCCTGGCGGCGCTGATCCAGGATCGCCTGGGGATCGCGATCAACCCGGCGGCGATGTTCGATGTGCAGGTCAAGCGGATCCACGAGTACAAGCGCCAGTTGCTCAACCTGCTGCATACCGTGGCCCTGTACCAGGCGATCCGTGCCGAGCCGGAAACCGACTGGGTGCCGCGGGTGAAGATCTTCGCCGGCAAGGCCGCCGCCAGCTATCACCAGGCCAAGCTGATCATCAAGCTGACCAACGATATCGCCCGCACCGTCAACAACGACCCGACCGTGCGCGGCCTGCTCAAGGTGGTGTTCCTGCCCAACTACAACGTCAGCCTGGCGGAAAGCATCATCCCGGCGGCCGACCTGTCGGAGCAGATCTCCACCGCCGGCTTCGAGGCCTCGGGTACCAGCAACATGAAGTTCGGCCTCAACGGCGCGCTGACCATCGGCACCCTGGACGGGGCCAACGTGGAGATGTGCGAGCGGGTGGGCCAGGAGCACATGTTCATCTTCGGTCTCAGCGCCCAGCAGGTGGAGTCGCGCAAGCGCAACGGCGAGTTCAGCGCGGCGCCGGATGTGGCCGCCTCCCATCGTCTCAACGATGTGCTGCAGGCCATTCGTGGCGGTGTGTTCTCCCCGGACGATCCGGCCCGTTATGTCGGCCTGATCGATTCGCTGATCGACTACGACCGCTTCCTGGTCTGCGCCGACTTCGATGCCTACTGGGCCGCCCAGGCCCGGGTCGAGGCGCACTGGCATGACAGCAAGGAATGGTGGCGTTCTGCCGTACTTAACAGCGCGCGCATGGGCTGGTTTTCTTCGGACCGGACCATCCGCGAATACGCCACCGATATCTGGAAAGCGCTGGAGTAATCTTTTGCAATAAGTTGTGAGGCCGACCCCACTCCCGTGGGGCCGGATCGATATACTACGCGGCAGATCGGCCGGGGCATCAGTTCCCGGCCCCGTCACGCCGCTTAGGGATATCGCGCATGCAATGGATTCTGATGCTGGTCGGATTGGCGTTGGGCTGGATGGTCGACGAGGCCGTTGCCGACGCCCTGATCGGTGCGCTGCTCGGACTGGGAATCGGCCAGGCGTTTCGCCTGGCCAGCCTGGGTCGGCAGGCGGCCGAGCAGTTGAGCCAGTTGCAAGGGGCGAAAACCGCCCTGGCGAATGTCGAGGCGCGTGTGCGCCAGCTCGAAATCTCCGGCACGAGGGCGCCCGAAGAAGCCCCAGCGGCATCCGCCGCCGTCGAACCTTCACCGCAGATGGTCGAGCAGGCACCAGCTCCGGCCCAGACCGCCGAGCCGATTGCGCAGCCGGTTCCCGAGGCGCTGCGCGCCGTCCCCGAACTGATCTGGGAACTGCCCCCCGAGCTTCACGAGCCTGTGCGGCGCGATGAACCGCAAGCCCTGCGCCCCGAAGTGGAGGCCTGGGCACCGGAACCGATGCAGGCCGAGGCACGCCAACCGGCCCCGCCGCGGGTTCCGCGTGAGCCCAACCTGATCGAACGTGCCCTGGCAGGTGCGCGCAACTGGCTGTTTGGCGGCAACACCGTGTTGCGGGTCGGCGTGCTGCTGCTGTTCCTCGGCCTGGCGTTCCTGCTGCGCTACGCCACCGAGGGCATGGTGGTGCCGATCGAAGTGCGCTACGCCGGGGTGGCCGCCTGTGCCCTCGGCCTGCTGGGCCTGGGCTGGTGGCTGCGCCTGCGCAACAGCAACTATGGCCTGATGCTGCAAGGCACCGGGATCGCGGTGCTGTACCTGACGGTCTTTGCCGCGATGCGCCTGCACCCGTTGCTCGATCCTTCCGCCGCGCTGGGCCTGCTGGTGGCGGTCACGGTGTTCTCGGCGATTCTCGCGGTAACCCAGGACGCCCTCGGCCTGGCCGCCGCTGCCGCCCTGGGCGGCTTCGCGGCACCGATCCTGACATCCACCGGCTCCGGCAACCATGTCGCGTTGTTCAGTTATTTCGCCCTGTTGAATGCCGGGATCCTCGCCATCGCCTGGTTCAAGGCCTGGCGCCTGCTCAACCTGATCGGTTTCGTCGGCACCTTCGGCATCGGGTTCGCCTGGGGCCTGCGTTCCTATCAACCGCAATTGCTGTGGAGCACCGAGCCGTTCCTGGTGCTGTTCTTCCTGATGTACCTGGCGATCGGCCTGTTGTTCGCCCGACGCAAACTCCGTGAACTGGCGGTCGGACCGCAGGACGACAGTCGCGAGGGGCTGCTGCGCTGGTCGGCGCGCCAGGGCGACTATGTCGATGGCACGATGCTGTTCGGGCCGCCGCTGGTGGGCTTCGGCCTGCAGTTCGCATTGGTCCAGCACCTCGAGTTCGCGGCGGCGTTCAGCGCCCTGGCGCTGGGTATCGTCTATATGGGCCTGGCCCGTCTGCTGGTGGGTGGCCGCGCCTTGCTGCTGGGCGAGACCTGCCTGGCGCTGGGCGTGATCTTCGCCAGCCTGGCGATTCCCTTGGGCCTCGACGCCCGCTGGACCGCCGCGGCGTGGGCGGTGGAGGGCGCGGGCATTTTCTGGCTCGGCCTGCGCCAGCAACGGCCGTTCGCCCGGGCCTTTGCCTTGCTGCTGCAAGTGGGGTCGGCGCTGGCGTTCCTCGATACCCTGCAAGGCGGTGAGACCAGCCTGCTCGATGGCGCGCCGCTGGGGGCCTTGTTGTTGGGACTGGCGCTGCTGTTCAGCTTCCAGCAGTTGCGCCAGGCCCCGGCGGACCAGACGGAGGCCTGGGAGCGCCGGACGATTCCGTTGCTGGCCTGCCTCGGCCTGACCTGCCTTTATCTGCTGGCCCCGCTGTTTTTCTTCACCCAGGGCACGGCCATCAGTTGGGCGCTGGCCGGACTGGTGACTCTGTTCGTGGGGCTGCGCCTGCAATCGCGCAGTTTCCTGTTCAGTGCCTTTGCCGTGCAGTTGCTCGGCGGCGCCTTGTTCCTGTTGCGCCTCAAGGGCGCCGAAGGAGACTCGACGGCCGTCTTCAGCGCGGGCTGGAATGGCCTGATGAGCGCTTCGCTGATCGGCCTGTCGCTGATTGCCGGGATGTTGCTGGCGGCGCGGGACGAGATGGTCCGCGGCGATACGCGCCTGTTGCGGGCATTGTCGGTGATCCTGCTGGCGGGCCTGGCGCTGATCAACCTGGCGGTGCTGTTTGTCCTGCCCTGGGCCACGGCCAGCGGCGTGTGGGCGGCCAGCGGCCTGCTGATCATCTGGCTGAGCCTGTATCTGCAACAGCGCCTGAGTTTTGTCTTCGGCCTAGTGTTGCAGGTGGTGGGTGGCACGGCCTTTCTGCTGGCGGATCGGCCGCATCCCGGTTCCCTGGAGGAGAGCGCCTTGCCGCTGCTGGCCAATAGCGGTTTCTGGACGCCGATGGTCCTCGGCATCGTGGCCTTGATCGGCGCCTGGCGCCTGCAAGCGGGCAAGACCGCGACGGCGTTCGATGGCTTGCACCTGCGGCGCCTCTCGCAAGTGCTGCTGACCTGGGGCGCGCTCTGGTGGTTTGGCGCCCTGTGGTATGAAGTGATGCGGGCGACCGGGAATGACGGCTGGCAATTCTGGATGTTGCTGGTGCCGGCCGGCAGCGTTGCGCTCTGGAGCGTGTTGGCCGCGCGCCTGCGCTGGCCGGACATGGCCCTGCTCTGCACGGTGCTGGTGCCCGCCTCGGCACTGGTGCTGCTGATGAGCTGGTCGAGCCGCTACCACCCGGCGGCGAACTTCGGCTGGCTCGCCTGGCTGGCGGTGTTCGTCGTGCATCTGCTGTCCTTGCGCAAGCTGGCGCCGCAACTGCCGGCCCGTGCCTTGAGCATCGCCCATGTGCTGGGCTGCTGGTTGATCCTCGGCGTGCTGGCGCTGGAACTGCGCTACGGCCTGCTGCTGTTGTCCGAACACTACAACGCCTGGCGCTGGCTGGGTTACGCGGTGTTGCCGAGCCTGTACCTGGTGCTGATGGCGGCGCCGCGCAACGGGCCATGGCCGATTGCCGCCCATCCGCGCGAATACCGTCTGTACGCGGCCCTGCCACTGGCGTTGCTGATGCTTGCCTGGTTCTGGCTGGCCAACACCTTCAGTGATGGCAGTGCCGAGCCACTGCCCTATGTGCCGCTGCTCAACCCGCTGGAACTGGGGCTGCTGTTCGCCCTGATGGGGATCTATATCTGGTCGCGCAGCGCGGTGCCGCAGTTCGGTATCCGCGCCGGCCAAGCCGAATGGGCGACCCAGGCGGTGGCGGGGCTGTCGTTGTTCGCCTTCGTCACCGCGCTGGTCATGCGGGCCGCGCACCATTGGGGCGGCGTGCCGTTCCAGCTCGATGCGCTGCTGGAGTCGATGCTGGTGCAGGCCGGGCTGTCGATTGCCTGGAGCCTGATCGCCCTGAGCCTGATGATCGGCGGGCACCTGCGTCATCGTCGCGAAGTCTGGCTGATCGGTGCGGTGTTGATCGCGCTGGTGGTGGCCAAGTTGTTCTTTGTCGAGCTGAGCAACCGTGGCGGACTGGCGCGGATCGTCTCGTTCATCGGCGTGGGCGTGCTGATGCTGGTGGTCGGGTATTTCGCCCCGCTGCCGCCGAAGCGCCCGGATGTCGAACCGCCGCAAGTGCCAAATGAAGGAGTGTCATCTTGATTCGTAAGCTGAGCCCGGGCTGCCTGGGCATTCTGCTGCTGTGCGTCGGCGCGTCGTTGGCGGCCCAGGAAAAACCGGCCGACTACGCCACGCTGGTGCCCCTGACCCTCGGCGGCGAAGGGCCCTGGTATCGCGTGGAGCTGCCATTGACCTTGCAGGCGCAATCGCGCCAGCCCGAGCTGAACGATGTGCGGGTATTCAACGCCGCGGGCGAAGCCCAGGCCTATGCCTTGCTCAAGGAGCAGGCGCAGTCGACGGAACAGCGCCATCAGGTCGATGTGAAGTGGTTCCCGCTCTACAGCTCGGCCGACGCGCCCCAGGCGACGCCCAGCGTGCGCGTGCAATCGACCACCAGCGGCACCCTGGTCGAAGTGACCCCGTCCAGCCAGCTGGAAGTCGGCGAGGAAGTGCTGCGTGGCTGGTTGCTCGATGCCAGTGCGATCAAGGCGCCGTTGCAGCAACTGATCCTCGACTGGACCAGCGAGCGCGACGGCTTCCAGCGTTTCAGCATCGAAGCCAGTGACGATTTGCAGCACTGGCAGTCCTGGGGCGATGGACAGGTCGCACGGCTGTCGTTCGCCGACGAACGGATCGAGCAGCGCGAAGTGACCCTGCCCGGTCAGTCGGCGCGTTACCTGCGCCTGTTGTGGCAGGCGCCGCAGTCGGCGCCGGTACTGAATGCCGCGCAACTGGTGAGCAGCACCAGCAGCCTGTCGTTGCCGCTGGCCTGGTCGCAACCGCTGGCGGGCAGCAGTGCCAAGGCCGGCGAGTACACCTGGACCGTGCCGGCCGGACTGAACCTGGAACAGGTGCGGATCGACCTCGCCCAGCCCAACAGCCTGGCGCCGGTGCGCCTGTATGGGCGGCGCAACGCCAATGAGGCCTGGCAGGCGCTGACCAGCGGCCTGCTCTATCGCCTGACGCAGAATGGCCAGGACGTGGTGCAGGACAGACTCGAGCTGTCCGGTTACGCGGTGGCGCAATTGAAACTGGTGGTCGACGAACGTGGTGGCGGTCTCGGTGCGACGGCGCCGGCCCTGAGTTATGCGGTACGACCGACGCAACTGGTGTTTCTGGCGCGCGGCAATGCGCCGTTCTCCCTGGCGCTGGGCAATGCGACGGTCGCCGCGGCGAACCTGCCGCTGTCGACGCTGATTCCGGATTACAGCCCGCAACGCCTGGCCGGGTTGGGCAAGGCGACACCGGGTTCGGCGGTGGTGGTCGCGGCGCAACCGCCGGCGGTCGTGGCGCCGCCGGGCACCGACTGGAAGAAGATCGGCTTGTGGGCGGTCCTGCTGCTGGGCGTGGCGGCGCTGGCGGGGATGGCCTTCAGCCTGTTGCGCAAGCCACAGGCCTGAAGACTGCCCCAGCTTGCTGCGTCCCCTGTGGGAGCCGGCTTGCCGGCGATGAGGCTCTTGAGAGCTGCCTCGCCCCTGCGACCGCCATCGCCGGCAAGCCGGCTCCTACAGGTGGGGGCGTCAGTGCTGGCCGACCACCGGGTCTTGTCTGCCCTGGGCGCCTGGCGGTGCTTTTGGGCTACGCTGAATCCGACCTGTGAACTCTCTGTGCGCCATCCGAGTCTGATCAGGAGGATTTGCAACGCAACTCGCGTTAAACTGCGCGGGTTTTCAGACCCCCCTTTCTCCGGAGCCATCCATGTCCCGCGTTACCCTGAGTCGCTATTTGATTGAGCAGACCCGCAGCAACAACACGCCTGCCGATCTGCGTTTCCTGATCGAAGTGGTCGCGCGTGCCTGCAAGGAAATCAGCCATGCCGTCTCCAAGGGCGCGCTGGGTGGGGTGCTGGGCAGCATGGGCACCGAGAACGTGCAGGGCGAAGTGCAGAAGAAGCTCGACGTGCTTTCCAACGAGATCCTGCTAGAAGCCAACGAATGGGGCGGTCACCTGGCCGGCATGGCGTCCGAGGAAATGGACAATGCCTACCAGATCCCCGGCAAATATCCGAAAGGCGCCTACCTGCTGGTATTCGACCCGCTGGACGGTTCGTCGAACATCGATATCAACGCCCCGGTCGGTACGATCTTCTCGGTGCTGCGCTGCCCGAACGAATACCTGAGCCAGAACGAAGCCCTGAACGAAAAGGCCTTCCTGCAGCCAGGCACCCAGCAGGTTGCCGCCGGTTATGCCATCTACGGCCCGCAGACCATGCTGGTGCTGACCCTGGGCGATGGCGTGAAAGGCTTCACCCTTGACCGTGAAATGGGCAGCTTCGTGCTGACCCACGAAGACATCACGATCCCGGCTTCCACCCAGGAATTCGCGATCAACATGTCCAACCAGCGTCACTGGGAAGCGCCGGTACAACGCTATGTCGGCGAATTGCTGGCCGGCGAAGAAGGCCCGTTGAAAAAGAACTACAACATGCGCTGGGTCGCCGCGATGGTTGCGGACGTGCACCGCATCCTGACCCGGGGTGGCCTGTTCATGTACCCGCGCGACAGCCGCGAGCCGTCCAAGCCGGGCAAGCTGCGTCTGATGTACGAAGCCAACCCGATGTCGTTCCTGGTGGAGCAGGCGGGCGGTGCGTCCACCGACGGCCACCAGCGCATCCTCGATATCCAGCCCGAAGGCCTGCACCAGCGTGTGGCCGTGTTCCTCGGCTCGAAGGAAGAAGTGGCCCGGGTCACCGGCTACCACAAGGAGTAAATCCATGTCCGCGCCCTGGCAGCCGTTACTCGATTGGTGGTTCGGTTCTGCCGGGACGCCGGTCGCGATAGTGGCCGACAAGGGACGGTTGTGGTTCGGCAAGCGTGACAGCCAGGACCTCGAGGCGCGCGAGCGTTTCGGGGACCAGGTCGAGCAGGCCCTGGCCGGCGGACTGGTCGAGTGGACGCAATGTCCCGAAGGCTGGCTGGCCGTGGTACTCCTGCTCGATCAGTTGCCACGGATGATCTTTCGCGATACCCCGCACGCTTTCTCCGGAGACGCTCGCGCCCAGGCGCTGGTGGCCCAGGGCATTGCCGCGGATTTCGACCGGCAACTGCCGGCGATGCAGCGGGTGTTTATCTACCTGGTGTTCGAACACTGCGAGAACCTGGCCGTGCAGAACGAAGCGGTGTCGCGCTTTGCGGCGTTGCTCAGGGAGCAGCCGGCGGAGCAACAGGCGGTGTTTGCCGACAACCTGGACTATGCCGAACGGCATCAGCAAGTGATTGCCCGGTTCGGGCGCTTTCCCCATCGCAATGCCATTCTCGGCCGTGAGTCCACGGATGAGGAAGTGGCGTTTTTGCGGGAGCCCGGTTCACGGTTCTAAGAGGTGCTGTACGGCGGATGGCCCTTTCGCGGGCAAGCCCGCTCCCACGGTACGGCATCTTGTGTACGACCCAAACCTGTAGGAGCCGGCTTGCCGGCGATAAGGCCGGTACATCCCCGCCGCATCATCTGCGTCAGGGATATCGCCATCGCCAGCCAGCCGGCTCCCACGGGTTTTGCGCTGCGCTTCAGATCCGGAAACTGCCGACCAACTGCTTCAAGCGTGCCGCCTGCTGTTCCAGGTCCGCGCAGGCGCGCAAGGTCGACTGCAGGTTTTCCACGCCTTCCTGGTTCAGCGTATTGATCTCGGTGATATCGACGTTGATCGATTCCACCACCGCGGTCTGTTCCTCGGTCGCGGTCGCCACCGACTGGTTCATGCCGTCGATCTCGCCGATCCGCTGGGTCACGCTGCCCAGCCGTTCGCCGGCCTGGTTGGCGATGCCGACGCTGCTTTCGCTCTGACGCTGGCTGTCGGTCATGATGCTCACCGCTTCCCGGGCGCCGACCTGCAACTCTTCGATCATCTTCTGCACTTGCTGCGCCGAGTCCTGGGTGCGGTGCGCCAGGTTGCGCACTTCGTCGGCCACCACGGCAAAGCCGCGACCGGCTTCACCTGCCCGTGCCGCTTCGATGGCGGCGTTGAGCGCCAGCAGGTTGGTCTGCTGGGAAATGCTGGTGATCACTTCGAGAATCTGCCCGATATTCACGGTGTTGCTGTTCAGGGTCTCGATATTGCCGCAGGAATCGCTGATCTTCGCCGACAACTGCTGCATCGCGACGATGGTCTTGTCCACCACTTGCTGGCCGTCTTCCGCGAGGCTGCGGGCATCGCTGGAATGCTGCGAGGCGAGGGCGGCGTTCTGGGCGATTTCCTGGGCCGCGGCGCCGAGCTGGTTGATCGCCGCCGCGACGCTGCTGGTGCGGCTGGCCTGCTGGTCGGAATTGAGCATCGACGAGTTGGAGGCGCTGACCACCCGCAGGGCGACCTCGTTGACCTGGCCGGTGGCCGACGCCACTTCGCGGATCGAGGTGTGGATACGCTCCACGAAACGGTTGAACGACATGCCCAGGGTGCCGAACTCGTCATGGCCGTGGATGGTCAGGCGCTTGGTCAGGTCGCCTTCACCTTCGGCGATATCGTGCATGGCCCGGCCCATCAGGTGCAGCGGCTGCATCAGCACGCGGATCAGCATGCCCAGCAGGGCGATGATGATGACCACGGCGATCACCATGGCGATGATCGCCGAGGTGCGGAATTCGCTGAGCATCGAGAACGCGGTGTCCTGGTCGAGCACCAGCGCCACGTACCAGTCGGCCGAAGGCAGGCCGTTGACATGGGTGAAGGAGATGAACTGGGTCTTGCCGTCCACCGCGACTTCCTTCAGGCCGGCGCTGATCTTCGGCGTGTCGTTCGGATAGGCCTCGGCGAGGTTCTTGAGAATCAGCTTGCTGTCCGGGTGCACCAGGATCTTGCCGTCGGCGCTGACGATAAAGGCGTGGCCGTGGCCGCCGAAATTCAGCGAGTTGATGATCGCGCTGACGCTGCCCAGGTCGATGTCCGCGCCGGTCACGCCGATGAACTTGCCGTCGTGCTGCACCGGGGTTGCCAGGGTGATCACCAGCTTGCCCGAGGAGGCGGCGATGTAGGGTTCGGTGACGATGGTCTGCTGGGCGGCGGTGGCAGCTTTGTACCAGCCACGGGCGCGCGGGTCGTAGTCGGCGGCGCGGTTGCCCGCCGGGACCGAGAACATCACGCCTTCCTGGCTGCCGAAATAGCTCAGCTGGAAGTTGCCGGTGTAGGCGGGCAGGCCGACGGCGCGCTTGAGGCTGTCGGCGGAATTGCCGTCCACGGCGATCTGCTGCGACAGCGACTGCAACAGCTGGATACGGCTTTCCACCCAGGTCTGGATGTTGCTGGTGGTCAGGCTGCCCAGTTCCTGCATCGAGGCTTCGGTGCTGCTGCGCAGGGCTTCGCGCTGGCGATAGTCGTTGAACAGGATAAAGCAGGCGAACGCCACCGCGACCACCAGGGCCGCAGCCAGGAGGATCTTGTGACTGAACTTGAAGTTTTTGGTCATCGAATGGCTGTCCGCAAGAGGCTGGTCAACGAGGGGGCGACAATTTGCCACGTTTGATGGCATGACGCCTCTATATCTCGACACAGTCTTGTTAAATATTAGTTTCTTGACGGTAAAGCCGACGAAATGCCGGTTTTCCTCGCAAAAGCGCTGATCTGCAACGGAAAGTGCCGTAAGAAAAGGTCGTAGGGTCGGGAACCAGATGGCTCTTTTCTCTTCTAAGCTTGCGGTAGGCCCCCGTGCCGACCTTTCCGTCCCCAGGAGTTTCCCCCCATGTCGTTGCGCTCTCTCGCTCTGCTGTCGTTTTGCGTGTTGTTGGTCGCTTGCAGCAAGGTCAACCAGGAAAACTACTCGAAGCTGTCCACGGGCATGCCCAAGGCCGAAGTCGAGTCGTTGCTCGGCAGTCCCTCTGACTGTTCTGGCGCGCTGGGCATGTCCAGTTGTACCTGGGGTAACAAGAACAGCTTTATCAGCGTGCAGTACGCCGGTGACAAAGTCCTGATGTTTTCCGGGCAAGGCCTGAAGTAAACCGGGGCGCAAGCCCTCGGGAGAAGAATAATGTTGCGTTTAGTGGTCACTCTTTTGGCCGGCCTGTTGCTGGCTGGTTGCGCTACGTCGGGCGATGACCTGGCGCCTAAAACCGCAGGTCATGTCGACCTCAAGCGTTACCAGGGCACCTGGTACGAGCTGGCGCGAATGCCGATGTATTTCCAGCGCAACTGCGTCCAGTCCGAGGCCCGCTACAGCCTGATGCCCGACGGCAGGATGGCGGTATTCAATCGCTGCCTGACCGAGCAGTGGAAGTGGGAGGAGGCCAAGGGGACGGCGACGCCGCAAGTGCCGGGGCAGACCGACAAGCTGTGGGTACGCTTCGACAACTGGTTCACCGCCTTGCTGCCGGGCCTGGCCAAGGGCAACTACTGGGTGCTGTATGTCAGCGATGACTACCACACCGCGATTGTCGGTGATCCGAGCCGACGCTACCTGTGGCTGCTGTCACGCTCGACCAAGGTCAATGCGGACGTGCGCGAGGACCTGCTGAGCCGGGCGCGCCAGCAGGGTTATGACACCACACGGCTGATCTGGCGTACGCCGGACTCGAAGATGCCGCACTGATTCAGGCTGACCGGCGTTGATGATCGTGCCCACGCTCTGCGTCCGCTCTTGAGGGTGACGCGGAGCGTCACGGGATGCATTCCCACGCGGAGCGTGGGAACGATCGTGGGGTAGTTCCTACAGGTTTGTGGCGGGCTTGTCCGCTCAGTTCAGCAGAGCACGCAAGACCTGGGTAAATGCCTGCGCGCTTTCTTCTTCGCCCGCATGCCGTCCACCCCGTACCGCCCACTGACCGTTGACCATGACGTCACGGACCTGACGGTCGCCGCCGGCGAACAGCCAGCGATTGAGAATGCCATCGTCCTGGGCGGTTGCCAGGTACGGGTCGCTGCCGTCGAGCACCAGCCAGTCGGCGCGCTTGCCTGCTTCCAGCTTGCCGATCGATTGCCCGAGCGCCTGGGCGCCACCGTCCAGCGCCGCGTCATAGAGAGTGCGACCGACCATCGGCTGGTCGGCGCGATACAGGCGGTTACGCCGCTGATCGCGCAGGCGCTGGCCGTATTCCAGCCAGCGCAGTTCCTCGACCACGCTCAGTGATACATGGCTGTCGGAACCGATGCCCATGCGGCCGCCCTGGGCGAGGAAGTCCACCGCCGGGAAGATCCCGTCGCCCAGATTCGCTTCGGTGGTCAGGCACAGCCCGGCGATCGCCCGGCTGCGGGCCATGCGCGTGACTTCTCCGGCGTCGGCGTGGGTCGCGTGCACCAGGCACCAGCGCTCGTCCACCTCGACATTGTCGTACAGCCATTGCAGCGGCCGCTTGCCGCTCCAGGTCAGGCAGTCGTCGACTTCCTTCTGCTGCTCGGCGATATGGATGTGCACCGGGCACTGCCGGTCGCTGGCGGCCAGCACTTCGCTGATCTGCCCGGGCGTCACCGCCCGCAGCGAGTGGAAGCACAGGCCCAGGGCCTGGGCCGGTTGCCGGGCCAGCAGCGGTTGCAGGCGGGCTTGCAGTTTCAGGTAATTCTCGGTGCTGTTGATAAAGCGCCGCTGGCCGTCATTCGGGGTCTGGCCGCCAAAGCCGGAGTGGCTGTAGAGCACCGGCAACAGGGTCAGGCCGATGCCCGCGTCCGTGGCCGCCTGGCTGATGCGCAAGCCCAGCTCCGCCGGATCGGCGTAGGGCTGGCCATTGGTGTCATGGTGCACGTAGTGGAATTCGGCCACCGAGGTGTAACCGGCCTTGAGCATCTCGATATAGAGCTGGCGGGCGATGACGCCCATCTGCTCCGGGCTGATCTTGCCCACCAGCCGGTACATCAGGTCGCGCCAGGTCCAGAAGCTGTCGTTCGGATTGCCGGCCACTTCCGCCAGGCCGCCCATCGCCCGCTGGAAGGCGTGGGAATGCAGGTTCGGCATGCCCGGCAACAGCGGGCCGCTCAGCCGTTCGGCGCCTTCTGCATGGGAATCGGCCTGGACCTGGGTCAGCACGCCCGCGGCGTTGACCTCAAGGCGTACGTTTTTGGCCCATCCACTAGGCAGCAGCGCGCGTTCGGCAAAGAAGGCGGACATGGTTCAGCACCCCATCGTGTGTTATTTGTATATACATATACAGACGTTTGCCTGCCCGGTAAACTCCGGCAAGCTAGCAA
This sequence comes from Pseudomonas sp. Ost2, assembly GCF_018326065.1. Lineage (NCBI taxonomy): Bacteria > Pseudomonadati > Pseudomonadota > Gammaproteobacteria > Pseudomonadales > Pseudomonadaceae > Pseudomonas > Pseudomonas sp. Ost2. Next base: position 417,669 of record NZ_AP021904.1, read on the forward strand.
CCTTTAAAATCGAACAAGGATTTCCTGTGCCGACTCCGCCTGCCAACAACCCGCTGGCTGCCCACATGGGTGACAGTCCGGCGCCGTTATATGCCCGCGTCAAGCAGATGATCACCCAGCAGATCGACAGCGGAAACTGGCCGCCGCATTACCGCGTGCCGTCCGAAAGCGAGCTGGTGGAACAACTGGGCTACAGCCGCATGACCATCAACCGTGCCCTGCGGGAAATGACCGCCGAAGGCCTGCTGGTGCGCATGCAGGGCGTCGGCACCTTTGTCGCCGAGCCCAAGAGCCAGTCGGCGCTGTTCGAGGTGCACAACATTGCCGATGAGATCGCCTCGCGCGGCCATCGCCACACCTGCCAGATCATCACCCTGGGCGAAGAAGCCGCCGGCTCCGAACGCGCCGTGGCCCTGGACATGCGTGAAGGGCAGAAGGTCTTCCACTCGCTGATCGTGCATTTCGAGAACGATATCCCGGTGCAGATCGAAGACCGCTTCGTCAATGCACTGGTGGCGCCGGACTACCTCAAGCAGGATTTCACCCTGCAGACGCCGTACGCCTACCTGTCCCAGGTCGCGCCGCTGACCGAAGGCGAGCATGTGGTCGAAGCCATCCTCGCCGACGCCACCGAATGCAAGCTGCTGCAGATCGAGCCGGGCGAGCCGTGCCTGATGATCCGTCGCCGCACCTGGTCCGGTCGCCAGCCGGTGACCGCCGCCCGTCTGATCCACCCCGGTTCCCGTCATCGCCTGGAAGGACGCTTTACCAAATGAGTTCACTGAAAGTCTTGCGCGCGGCGGATTACCCGCGCATGCCGTGGAAAAACGGCGGCGGCAGCACCGAGGAAATCACCCGCGACGCCGGCGAGGGCCTGGACGGTTTCGGCTGGCGCCTGTCGATTGCCGATATCGGCGAGTCGGGTGGCTTTTCCAGCTTCGCCGGCTACGAACGGATCATCACCGTGCTGCAGGGCGCGGGCATGACCCTGCAGGTCGACGGCGAGCGCACCCGCGCGCTGCTGCCGCTGGACCCGTTTGCCTTCAGTGGCGCGAGCCAGGTCAGTTGCACCCTGCTCGACGGGCCGATCCGCGACTTCAACCTGATCTATGCCCCGGATCGCTACAACGCCCGCCTGCAATGGCTGGATGCTGCGCAGCCGAAGCGTTTCTTCAGCTCGGCGGCGGTGCTGCTGATCTTCAGTGTCAGCGATCAACTGCATGTCGGCCTGGGCAGTACCGGCTACGAAGTCCTGGGCCGCCACGACTGCCTGCAACTGGACAGCAACGAGCAGTTGCTGGAAGTGTCGGTGACCGGCCGTTGCTGTGTGATCGAACTGACGCCCGCCTGACCCGGTGAGTGGGCGCGCCCACTCATTGATCGTTCCCACTCTCTGCGTGGTAACGCCTCACTGGACGCTCCGCGTCCGCTTTGTGACGCAGAGCGTCACGGGCTGCATGCCCACGCAGAGCGTGGGAACGATCAGCCCTTTCGCGCACCAACTTGTTACCGAACGCCCCAGCATGGCGCAAAACCTTCTTCCGGTAACAGCTTCCTACCCGCAGTTTCTCTTCGTCCTACAATTTCATTTTCCGCTCCAAGCCCCGTCCCACGGCGTTCGCCGACTATTCTGAAAAATTCTTCAGCACCTGGTTCTCAAGTTGGCCGCTTGATTGCATATGCTTGTATGTACAAGTAAAGATGTGTGCGTATGAGTCACCAGGGACAGTGATGCGCCACCCTAATTTTTCCGCTTGTGAGGGCCTCGCCCGCACAAGCTCGCTTGCCCACTGCCTGGGCGGGTTTGGACGATCGCAGAGGAGTTTTTTCGTGACTGAGAATACCCAGAAACCTACCGCCACTTTTACCAAGCGCCGTGACGTCGAAATCCGTGCCGCCCGTGGCAACAAGCTGACCGCCAAGAGCTGGCTGACCGAAGCGCCACTGCGGATGCTGATGAACAACCTCGACCCGCAAGTGGCCGAGAACCCCAAGGAGCTGGTGGTCTACGGCGGTATCGGCCGGGCCGCGCGGAACTGGGAGTGCTACGACAAGATCGTCGAGAGCCTGACCAACCTGAATGACGACGAAACCCTGCTGGTGCAATCCGGCAAGCCGGTCGGCGTGTTCAAGACCCACAGCAACGCGCCGCGCGTACTGATCGCCAACTCCAACCTGGTGCCGCACTGGGCCACCTGGGAACATTTCAACGAACTGGATGCCAAGGGCCTGGCCATGTACGGCCAGATGACCGCCGGCAGCTGGATCTATATCGGCAGCCAGGGCATCGTCCAGGGCACCTATGAAACCTTCGTCGAAGCCGGTCGCCAGCACTATGACAACAACCTGAAAGGTCGTTGGGTGCTGACCGCGGGCCTGGGCGGCATGGGCGGTGCACAACCCCTGGCGGCCACCCTCGCCGGCGCCTGCTCGCTGAACATCGAATGCCAGCAGGTCAGCATCGATTTCCGCCTGAACAGCCGTTATGTCGATGAACAGGCCACCGACCTCGACGACGCCCTGGCGCGTATCGCCAAGTACACCAAGGAAGGCAAGGCGATCTCGATTGCCCTGCTCGGCAACGCGGCGGAAATCCTCCCGGAACTGGTCAAGCGCGGCGTGCGCCCGGACATGGTCACCGACCAGACCAGCGCCCACGACCCGCTCAACGGCTACCTGCCGGCCGGCTGGACCTGGGAAGAGTACCGCGCCCGCGCCCTCACCGAACCTGCAGTGGTGGTGAAGGCCGCCAAGGCCTCCATGGCCGTGCACGTCAAGGCGATGCTCGACTTCCAGAAGCAAGGCATCCCGACCTTCGACTATGGCAACAACATCCGCCAGATGGCCCAGGAAGAAGGCGTCGAGAACGCGTTCGACTTCCCCGGCTTCGTCCCGGCCTATATCCGTCCGCTGTTCTGCCGCGGCATCGGTCCGTTCCGCTGGGCCGCGCTGTCGGGCGATCCGCAGGACATCTACAAGACCGACGCCAAGGTCAAGGAACTGATCCCGGACGACGCCCACCTGCACAACTGGCTGGACATGGCCCGCGAGCGCATCAGCTTCCAGGGCCTGCCGGCGCGTATCTGCTGGGTTGGCCTGGGCCTGCGCGCCAAGCTGGGCCTGGCCTTCAACGAAATGGTCCGCAGCGGCGAGCTGTCGGCACCGATCGTGATCGGCCGTGACCACCTGGATTCCGGTTCCGTATCCAGCCCGAACCGCGAAACCGAATCGATGCAGGACGGTTCCGATGCCGTGTCCGACTGGCCACTGCTGAATGCCCTGCTCAACACCGCCAGCGGCGCGACCTGGGTTTCCCTGCACCACGGCGGCGGCGTCGGCATGGGCTTCTCCCAGCACTCGGGCATGGTGATCGTCTGCGACGGTACCGACGAAGCGGCCGAGCGTATCGCCCGCGTGCTGCACAACGACCCGGCGACCGGTGTCATGCGCCACGCCGATGCCGGTTACCAGATCGCCATCGACTGCGCAAAAGAACAGGGCCTGAACCTGCCCATGATTACCGGCAAATAAGCGGTTGCAGGCAACTCTTGTGGGGGCCGGCTTGCCGGCTCCTGCAAGCGCAGTGTTTCACCTGGAGCAGGTTTCACCAACGCTGTACCCCTAACGGAAACAATCCATAGAGGTTGAACAATGGCTGGGTCACATGATCGTGCAAGCAACAAACCGTTGATCGAAAGGCGTTCGATCGACTACATCCCGGAAGCGGAAAGACACGGTCGTCTACTCAGTCAGTTCACCCTGTGGTTGGGTGCCAACCTGCAGATCACGGCAATTGTCACCGGCGCGTTGGCGGTGGTGCTCGGCGGTGATGTGTACTGGTCGCTGGTCGGCCTGCTGCTCGGGCAATTGCTCGGCGGCGGGGTGATGGCGCTGCATGCCGCGCAAGGCCCGCAACTGGGCCTGCCGCAGATGATCTCCAGTCGCGTGCAGTTCGGTGTCTACGGTGCGGTGATTCCGCTGGTGCTGGTGTGCCTGATGTACATCGGCTTCTCGGCCAGCGGCTCGCTGCTGGCCGGGCAGGCGGTGGCGCAGTTGCTCCATGTCGAAGACTGGGTCGGCATCGTGCTGTTCGCCGCCTCCATCATGGTCTTCACCATCTTCGGCTACCGGGTGATCCACGGCATCGGCCGTATCGCCAGTGTGCTGGGGGTGATCGCCTTCATCTACCTGTTCTACAAATTGCTGGCCGGCAACGATATTTCCGCGCTGCTGGGCAACAAGCATTTCTCCCTGGCGAGTTTCCTGCTGGCGGTGTCGTTGTCGGCATCCTGGCAGATCGCGTTCGGGCCCTACGTGGCGGACTACTCGCGTTACCTGCCGCGCAGCACCTCGGCCTCGAAAACCTTCTGGGCCGTGGGCCTGGGTTCGGTGATCGGCGCCCAGGCCTCGATGGTCTTCGGCGTGTTCGCGGCGGCCCTGGCCGGCTCGCAATTCGCCCACCACGAGGTTTCGTTCATCGTCAGTCTCGGCGGTACCGGGATTGTCGCGGCGGCGCTGTACTTCGCCGTGGCCTTCGGCAAGGTCACCGTGACCACGCTGAACGCCTATGGCAGCTTCATGTCGATCGCCACCATCATCAGCGGTTTCCGTGGCAGCCGGCATATCTCCAGCGGCGTGCGCCTGCTGTACATCTTCATCATGGTGAGTATCGCCGCCGCCCTGGCGCTGCTCGGCAAGGACTCGTTCCTCAAGGACTTCTCCGCGTTCATCCTGTTCCTGCTGGCGTTCTTCACGCCCTGGAGCGCGATCAACCTGGTGGACTTCTACTGCATCACCAAGGAACGCTACGACATCCCTGCGTTGTCCGATCCCGACGCCCGCTACGGTCGCTGGAACATCATGGGCATCAGCATCTATGTGTTCGGCGTGCTGATCCAGATGCCGTTCATTTCCACGCACTTCTACACCGGTCCCCTGGTGGCGAGCCTGGGCGATACCGATATCTCCTGGATCATCGGCCTGGTGGTTCCGGCGGCGCTGTATTACTTCGCCGCGAAGAAGTGGCATGGCGCGGTTCCTGATCGCCTGATCCTGCCGGTAGAGCAGGGCGACGTTGCAGCACAAAAGGTGGGTGCCCGGGTCCAACCGTCGGCTGTCTAGCCGTCGGCCCCACCCGGTACCTGCATTGGAATACGTGGACAGGGCCTGCTTGCAGGCCAACCCGGGCCGGATGCCTCTTGACTGCCGTTAACCCATTCATGATTAGGAGCGTCACATAATGAAAATGACAAAGACCCTGCTGACCACGGCGTTATCCCTCGGCCTGTTGGCAGCTGCCGGCGCAAGCCAGGCCGCCGGCTGGTGCGAGTCCGGTAAGCCGGTGAAGTTCGCAGGCCTCAACTGGGAAAGCGGCATGTTGCTGACCGACGTCCTGCAGTTCGTCCTGGAAAAAGGCTACGACTGCAAGACCGACAGCCTGCCAGGCAACTCCATCACCATGGAGAACGCCCTGAGCAGCAACGATATCCAGGTCTTCGCCGAGGAGTGGGTCGGCCGCAGTGAAGTCTGGAACAAGGCCGAGAAAGCCGGGAAGGTCGTCGGTGTCGGTGCTCCGGTGGTCGGTGCCATCGAAGGCTGGTACGTGCCGCGTTATGTGGTCGAAGGCGATGCCAAGCGCAAGATCGAAGCCAAGGCGCCCAACCTGAAGAAGATCTCCGACCTGGCGCAATACGCCTCGGTGTTCAAGGATCAGGAAGAGCCGAGCAAGGGTCGCTTCTACAACTGCCCGGCCGGCTGGACCTGCGAGCTGGACAACAGCGAGATGCTGAAAAGCTACGGTCTGGAAAGCACCTACACCAACTTCCGACCTGGCACCGGGCCGGCTCTGGATGCCGCGGTGCTGTCGAGCTACAAGCGTGGCGAACCGATTCTGTTCTACTACTGGTCGCCGACGCCGCTGATGGGCCAGGTGGACCTGGTCAAGCTGGAAGAAAAACCGGGTGTCGACAAGAGCGTGAGCATCAAGGTCGGTCTGTCCAAGACGTTCCACGACGAAGCACCTGAATTGGTCGCCGTGCTGGAAAAGGCTAATCTGCCGATCGATCTGCTCAACCAGAACCTGGGACGCATGACCAAGGAACGGATCGAATCGCCAAAGCTGGCGAAAATCTTCCTCAAGGAACACCCTGAGGTCTGGCAGGCTTGGGTCAGCGCTGACGCTGCCAAGAAAATCAACGCGGCTCTGTAGGTCGACTACCTCCCGGCTAACCGGAAGGCTGGCCGGGACGTTCGCTACATCCACTTGATCGAGAGTTTCCAATGTTTCCCGAGAATTTCACGTTTTCCATCGCCGACTGGGTCAACGGTTGGGTTGATTCGCTGGTGACCAACTACGGCGATGTGTTCCGGCACATCTCCGACACCCTGCTGTGGGCCATCGTCAATCTGGAAGGCCTGCTGCGCCTGGCGCCCTGGTGGTTGATGCTGGCCATCGTCGGCGGTATCGCCTGGCACGCCACCCGCAAGGTGGTGACAACCGCGGTGATCGTCGGCCTGCTGTTCCTGGTGGGCGCGGTCGGCCTGTGGGACAAGCTGATGCAGACCCTGGCACTGATGCTGGTGGCGACGCTGATCTCGGTACTGATCGGGATTCCCCTGGGCATTCTGTCGGCGCGCAGCAATCGCCTGCGTTCGGTGCTGATGCCGCTGCTGGATATCATGCAGACCATGCCCAGCTTCGTGTACCTGATCCCGGTACTGATGCTGTTCGGCCTGGGCAAGGTCCCGGCGATCTTCGCCACGGTGATCTATGCCGCGCCGCCGCTGATCCGCCTGACCGACCTGGGTATCCGCCAGGTGGACGGCGAAGTGATGGAAGCGATCAACGCCTTCGGTGCCAACCGCTGGCAGCAGCTGTTCGGCGTGCAACTGCCGCTGGCCCTGCCGAGCATCATGGCCGGGATCAACCAGACCACCATGATGGCCCTGTCGATGGTGGTGATCGCCTCGATGATCGGTGCCCGTGGCCTGGGCGAAGATGTACTGGTCGGGATCCAGACCCTGAACGTCGGGCGCGGTCTCGAAGCGGGGCTGGCCATCGTGATTCTCGCCGTGGTCATCGACCGCATTACCCAGGCCTATGGTCGTCCGCGCCATGAGGTGAGCAAATGACTGATTCCATCGTCAGCAAGATCGAAGTCAAGAACGTCTTCAAGATTTTCGGGGCGCGTTCCAATGACGCGCTGAACATGATCCGCCAGGGCAAGACCAAGGACCAGGTGCTGGCCGAGACCGGCTGCGTGGTCGGGGTCAACGACCTGTCGCTGACCATCGGCACCGGCGAGATCTTCGTGATCATGGGCCTGTCGGGTTCCGGCAAGTCGACCCTGGTCCGCCACTTCAACCGCCTGATCGACCCGACCAGCGGCGCGATCCTGGTGGACGGCGTGGACATCCTCCAGCACGACATGGAAGCCCTGCGCGAATTCCGCCGGCACAAGATCAGCATGGTGTTCCAGAGCTTCGGCCTGCTGCCCCACAAGACCGTGCAGGAAAACGTCGCCTATGGCCTCAAGGTCCGTGGCGAGAGCAAGGAAATGTGCGTCGAGCGCTCGCTGCACTGGATCAACACAGTGGGCCTCAAGGGCTACGAGAACAAGTACCCGCACCAGCTGTCGGGCGGCATGCGCCAGCGCGTCGGCCTGGCTAGGGCCTTGGCGGCGGACACCGACATCATCCTGATGGACGAGGCGTTCAGTGCGCTCGACCCGCTGATCCGCGCCGAGATGCAGGACCAGTTGCTGGAGCTGCAGAAGACGTTGCACAAGACCATCGTGTTCATTACCCACGACCTCGACGAGGCCGTGCGCATCGGCAACCGCATCGCGATTCTCAAGGACGGCAAGCTGATCCAGGTCGGGACGCCGAAGGAAATCCTCCATTCGCCGGCCGATGAATATGTCGACCGCTTCGTGCAGCGGCGTGCGGCGACGGTTTAAGGCGCAAGAGGTGTGGTGCCGGTGCGGGCCCCTTCGCGGGCAAGCCCGCTCCCACGGGGTTCGGGGGGCGGTGAAGTTGTATCAATATTCAGGTTGTAAGGATGAGGTTGAAGATGTCCCAGGCTGAAAAAATCGTTATCGCCGATGCGCCGTTGCGCTGGCAGGATGTGGTCGCGGTGGCCCGGCACGGCGCGCGGCTCGAACTGGCGCCACAGACCTGGGCGCGGATCGACAACGCCCAGGCCATCGTCCAGCGGATCGTCGTCAGCGGCGAGCGCGCCTATGGCGTGAACACCGGCCTGGGCGGCCTTTCCAACGTGTCGCTGTCCGGCGAGCAACTCAGCCAGTTGTCCCGCAACACCCTGCTCAGCCATGCCTGTGGCGTCGGTGCGCCGTTGGCCGACGAACAGACCCGGGCGATCATCTGCGCCGCCATCATCAACTACAGCCATGGCAAGTCCGGCCTGCACCGCCAGGTGGTCGAAGCCCTGCTGGCGCTGCTCAATCACGGTATCACCCCGCAGGTGCCCTCCCAGGGGTCGGTCGGTTACCTGACCCATATGGCCCATATCGGCGTGGCCCTGCTCGGCGTCGGCCAGGTCAGCTACCGCGGGCAGATCGTTGCCGCGCAGCAGGCCCTGGCCGAGGAAGGCCTGCAACCGGTGCGACTGGGGGCCAAGGACGGACTGTGCCTGGTCAACGGCACGCCGTGCATGAGTGGCCTGAGCTGCCTGGCCCTGGCCGATGCTCATCGTCTGGTGCAATGGTCCGACGTCACCGCGGCGATGAGCTTCGAGGCCCAGCGCGGGCAGATCGCCGCGTTCGACGCCGAGATCATCGCCCTCAAGCCGCATCCCGGCATGCAGCAGGTCGGCAGCAACCTGCGCAGCCTGCTCGAAGGCAGCGAAGTGATCGCCGCGAGCAAGGGCATTCGTACCCAGGACGCCCTGAGTATCCGCTCGATCCCGCAGGTCCACGGCGCCGCCCGCGATCAACTGGCCCATGCCACCCGGCAGATCGAGACCGAACTCAACGGTTGCACCGACAACCCGCTGTTGCTGGGCACGCCGGACAACTTCCGGGTGATGTCCCAGGCCAACCCCCACGGCCAGTCGGTGGCCCTCGCGGCGGATCTGCTGGCGATTGCCATGGCGGAAATCGGCTCGATTGCCGAGCGCCGCCTCGATCGCCTGATCAACCCGCACGTCAGTGGCTTGCCGGCGTTCCTGGTCAGCCAGCCGGGCGTCAACTCGGGGATGATGATCGTGCAGTACGTCGCCGCGTCCCTCTGTGCGCAGAATCGCCAGTTGGCGCAACCGGCGGTGCTCGACAACTACGTCACCTCCGCGCTGCAGGAAGATCACCTGAGCATGGGCACCAACGCCGCGCTCAAGCTGCACCAGGTCCTGGAGAACTGCACCCAGGTCCTCGCCATCGAGTACCTGCTGGCGGCCCAGGCCTTCGAATTCCTCAAGGCGCAGCGTTTCGGCGCCGGCACCGACGCCGCCTGGAAACTGCTGCGCGAGCGTGTGCCGGCTTATGAGCAGGACCGCTGGCTGGCGCCGGACATCGCCAGTGCGGCGGCGATCCTCAAGGACGCCACGCTCTTGCACGACAGGTTGCCGAACCTGCATTGATTCCACGATGACCAGCGTGCCAAGGCGCCATCCGCTCAAAAAGCGGACAGCGACGGATAACGGAAGCTTCCGGAGCGACTGGTAGTTAATAAAACTCTCAAAAGGAGCATGAATGTGACTGCGTTAAACCTGATTCCCGGCCAACTGACCCTGGCGCAACTGCGCGCGGTCTACCAGCAGCCCGTCAAACTGACCCTCGACAACAGCGCATCGGCGCAGATCGAGGCCAGCGTCGCCTGCGTCGAGCAGATCCTCGCGGAAAACCGCACCGCCTACGGCATCAACACCGGTTTCGGTCTGCTGGCCTCGACCCGTATCGCCAGCGAAGACCTGGAAAACCTCCAGCGCTCCCTGGTGCTGTCCCACGCGGCCGGCGTTGGCGCGCCGATCAGCGATGCGCTGGTACGCCTGATCATGGTGCTCAAGGTCAACAGCCTGAGCCGGGGTTTCTCCGGTATCCGTCGCCAGGTGATCGACGCGCTGATCGCGCTGATCAATGCCGAGGTTTATCCGCACATTCCGCTCAAAGGCTCGGTCGGTGCCTCCGGTGACCTGGCGCCATTGGCCCATATGTCGCTGGTGCTGCTGGGCGAAGGCAAGGCGCGCTACAAGGGCGAGTGGCTGGACGCGCCGACCGCGCTGAAGCAGGCCGGCCTGCAACCGCTGACCCTGGCCGCGAAAGAAGGCCTGGCGCTGCTCAACGGCACCCAGGTGTCCACCGCCTTTGCCCTGCGCGGGCTGTTCGAAGGCGAAGACCTGTTTGCCGGTGCCCTGGTCGCCGGCGGCCTGACCGTCGAGGCGGTGCTGGGTTCGCGTTCGCCGTTCGACGCCCGGATCCATGAAGCCCGTGGCCAGCGCGGCCAGATCGACGCGGCAGCGAGCTATCGCCATCTGCTGGGCGAGCGCAGTGAAGTGTCCGACTCCCACGAGAACTGCGAGAAGGTCCAGGATCCATACTCCCTGCGCTGCCAGCCGCAGGTCATGGGTGCCTGCCTGACCCAGTTCCGCCAGGCGGCCGAAGTGCTGGTGGTCGAAGCCAACGCCGTATCGGACAACCCGCTGGTGTTCGCGGCGGAAGGCGACGTGATTTCCGGCGGCAACTTCCACGCCGAACCGGTGGCCATGGCCGCCGACAACATGGCCCTGGCGATTGCCGAGATCGGTTCCCTGAGCGAGCGCCGTATCTCGCTGATGATGGACAAGCACATGTCGCAGTTGCCGCCGTTCCTGGTGGCCAATGGCGGCGTCAACTCCGGCTTCATGATCGCCCAGGTCACCGCGGCGGCCCTGGCCAGCGAGAACAAGGCCCTGGCGCACCCGCACAGTGTCGACAGCCTGCCGACTTCGGCGAACCAGGAAGACCATGTGTCGATGGCGCCGGCTGCCGGCAAGCGCCTGTGGGAAATGGCCGAGAACACCCGCGGGATTCTCGCGGTCGAATGGTTGGCAGCCTGCCAGGGCCTGGACCTGCGCAACGGCCTGAAAACCTCGCCGACCCTGGAGACTGCCCGCGCGACCCTGCGTGAAAAGGTCGCCTACTACGACAAGGACCGTTTCTTCGCCCCGGATATCGAAGCGGCCAGCGAGCTGCTGGCGTCCCGTTGCCTGACCCCGCTGGTCCCGGCGAAGTTGCTGCCAAGCCTGTAAGCGTTGCCAGGAACAGACTTGGGGTGATGCGTGAAGGGTTTCCCTTGTGGGAGCGGGCTTGCCCGCGAAAGCGTCGGCCCGGGCACCGCAGTCGTCCGGGGAACCGTGTTGGCTGTTTCGCGGGCAAGCCCGGCTCCCACAGGGTGAGCTGTGTTGGTTCCTTTGCGGGTAAGCCCGGCTCCCACAAGGTGGGGGTGGCCTCCAGACCCGCCACCCGGCAGATGCTTTTTGCCTGGGCGGGTCGGGTTGGGTACTCTGCGACCCCTTTTTGCGGCCGGGTGGTCGCAAGACCTTCGCCACAAGTCTGATTCTCATCGATCTGTACCGATAAGAATAATTAAGGACGAGTCATGCAACAGCCAGTCAAAGGTTTGAAACGCGGGCTTTCCGCCCGACATATTCGCTTCATGGCCCTGGGTTCCGCCATCGGCACAGGGTTGTTCTACGGTTCCGCCTCGGCCATCCAGATGGCCGGCCCGGCCGTACTGCTGGCCTACCTGATCGGTGGCGCCGCGGTGTTCATGGTGATGCGCGCGCTTGGTGAAATGGCGGTGCACAACCCGGTGTCCGGCTCCTTTGGCCAGTACGCCAGTACCTACGTCGGCCCGATGTCCGGCTTTATCCTCGGCTGGACCTACGCCTTCGAGATGGTCATCGTCGGCCTGGCCGATGTCACCGCCTTCGGCATCTATATGGGCTTCTGGTTTCCGGAGGTCGACCGCTGGGTCTGGGTCCTGGGCATCGTGTTCTTTATCGGCGCGCTGAACCTGTGCGCGGTGAAGGTCTTCGGGGAAATGGAGTTCTGGCTGTCGCTGCTCAAGGTCGGCGCCATTGTCGCGATGATCCTCGGCGGTTTCGGCATCATGTTCTTCGGCATCAGCACGGCCACGCCGGGTGCTGAAGTCGGTATCGGCAATCTCTGGGCCCATGGCGGCTTCATGCCCAACGGCGCGGCCGGGATGATCGCCTCGTTCGCGGTGGTGATGTTCGCCTTCGGCGGTATCGAGATCATCGGCGTCACCGCCGGCGAAGCCAAGGACCCGCAGCGGGTGATCCCCAAGGCGATCAATGCGGTGCCGGTGCGCATCCTGCTGTTCTACGTGCTGACCCTGTTCGTGCTGATGTCCATCTACCCGTGGCCGCAGATCGGCAGCCAGGGCAGCCCGTTCGTGCAGATCTTCCAGAACCTGGGCATCGGCTCGGCGGCGACCATCCTCAATATCGTGGTGATCTCGGCGGCCGTGTCGGCGATCAACAGCGACATCTTCGGCGCCGGGCGCATGATGTACGGCCTGGCCCAGCAGGGGCAGGCGCCCCAGGCCTTTGCCCGATTGTCCCGGGCCGGTGTGCCGTGGATGACCGTGGTGGTCATGGGCGCGGCCCTGCTGGGTGGCGTGGTCCTGAATTACCTGATCCCGGAAAACGTTTTCCTGCTGATCGCCTCGATCGCGACCTTCGCCACCGTCTGGGTATGGATCATGATCCTGATCACCCAGGTCGCCATGCGTCGCTCGATGAGCCGTGAAGAAGCGGCCCAACTGAAATTCCCCGTGCCGTTCTGGCCCTATGCACCGATGGCGGCCATCGCCTTCATGGTCTTTATCTTCGGCGTGCTGGGCTGGTTCCCGGACAGCCGTCCGGCGCTGATCGTCGGTGCGGTATGGATCGGCCTGCTGGTGCTGGCCTACCTGATCTGGGTCAAGCCGGCCGCCGCCCAGGCGGCGCGGGTCGTGCAAGATCCTTCCCTGTCTCATCGATAGCCCACGGAGGCCCCGGATGAAAACCCTTTGGCAGAACTGTCACGTTGCAAGCATGGCGCAAGGCACCTACTCGATCATCGAGGACGCCGCCATCGTGACCGTGGCGTCGAAGATCGAGTGGATCGGCCCGCGTGCCGAACTGCCGGTTGCGGATTATCCACAGGTCAATGATCTGGAAGGGGCCTGGGTGACACCGGGGCTGATCGATTGCCATACCCACACGGTGTTCGGCGGTAACCGCAGCGGTGAGTTCGAGCAGCGCCTGCAAGGCGTGAGCTACGCCGAGATCGCGGCTGCCGGTGGGGGTATCGCCAGCACCGTGCGGGCGACCCGTGCCGCCAGTGAGGACGAGCTGTTCGCCAGCGCCCGGCAACGCCTGAGCTGCCTGCTGCGCGACGGCGTGACCAGTGTCGAGATCAAGTCCGGCTATGGCCTGGACCTGGACAGCGAGCGCAAGATCCTCAAGGTGATCCGCCGTCTGGGCGCCGAACTGCCGGTGACCGTGCGCAGCACCTGCCTGGCGGCCCACGCGTTGCCGCCGGAGTACAAGGATCGCGCCGATGACTACATCGAGCATATCTGCACCGAGATGCTCCCGGCCCTGGCGGCCGAAGGCCTGGTGGACGCGGTCGATGCATTCTGCGAGTACCTGGCGTTTTCCCCGGCCCAGGTCGAGCGGGTGTTCAAGGTCGCCCGGCAACTGGGCCTGCCGGTGAAACTGCACGCCGAGCAATTGTCGTCGCTGCACGGTTCGAGCCTGGCGGCGCGTTATCAGGCGCTGTCGGCGGATCACCTGGAGTTCATGACCGAAGAGGACGCCATCGCCATGGCGGCCGCCGGTACCGTAGCGGTGCTGCTGCCCGGCGCCTTCTATTTCCTGCGCGAAACCCAGCTGCCACCGATGGATGCCCTGCGCCGGCACGGGGTGAAGATCGCGGTCGCCAGCGACCTCAATCCGGGGACTTCGCCGGCTCTGTCGCTGCGCCTGATGTTGAACATGGCCTGCACGCTGTTCCGCATGACCCCGGAAGAAGCCCTGGCCGGGGTCACCCTGCACGCCGCCACGGCGCTGGGCATGGGCGACAGCCACGGTTCCCTGGAAGCCGGCAAGGTGGCGGATTTCGTCGCCTGGCAGATCGAGCGTCCGGCGGACCTGGCCTACTGGCTGGGCGGTGACCTGAGCAAACGCGTGGTGCGCCACGGCATTGAAGTACTGATCTAGGAGAATGGTTGTGGATAACGTCCTGAGCTTCAAACAAGGCCGCGTGCCGTTGCTGATCAGCATGCCCCACGCCGGGTTGAAACTGACCCCGGCGGTCAGGGACGGGCTGATTCCCGAGGCCCGCAGCCTGCCGGATACCGACTGGCATATTCCACGGCTGTATGACTTCGCCGAAGAACTGGGTGCCAGCACCCTGGCGGCCGAGTATTCGCGGTTTGTCATCGACCTCAACCGCCCGTCCGACGACAAGCCGTTGTATGTCGGTGCCACCACCGGCCTCTACCCGGCGACGCTGTTCGACGGCGTGCCGCTGTTCCAGGACGGCCAGGTGCCGTCCGCCGAGGAGCGGACGACCTACCTGGAACAGGTGTGGACGCCGTATCACCGCACCCTGCGGGATGAACTGGCGCGGCTCAAGGCCGAGTTCGGCTATGCGCTGCTGTTCGATGCCCACTCGATCCGCTCGGTGATCCCGCACCTGTTCGAGGGCAAACTGCCGGACTTCAACCTCGGCACGTTCAATGGCGCGGCCTGCGATCCACAACTGGCGTCGCGCCTGGAAGCGATCTGTGCCGGCCATCCGGCCTACAGCCATGTGCTCAACGGGCGTTTCAAGGGCGGTCATATCACCCGTCACTACGGGCATCCCGCCGAGCACATCCATGCCGTGCAACTGGAACTGGGCCAGTGCACCTATATGGAAGAGTTCGAACCGTTCAACTACCGCAGCGACCTGGCCGAGCCGACGCGGGTCGTGCTCAGGGAACTGCTGCAAGGGTTGCTGGCCTGGGGACGCGAGCGTTACGGCCGCTGACAGCCACGGCTCGTGAAACCCTGGTAGGGGCCGGCTTGCCGGCGATGGCATCCGCTCAGGCGGTGCAAGACTCACCGGCCTCTTCGCCGGCAAGCCGGCTCCTACAAGGGGAGCACCTCGACCCCGGGGCTGAGAAAGTCGATGTGATAGCCGCTGGCCCCATCCCCGATGGCCACGTGGACACCCCTGATGCCTTCGTTCATCGGCGAGTTGTGGCTGTAGTTGATGTTCGGTCCGATGGCGTCATTGACCCCGATGGCAAATTCGCTGAGCAGCAGCCCGCGCTTGCCGGCGGCCCGGCGCAACAGGTCGACGTACTCCCGGCCCGCGACCTTGAGCGAGAGCACCCGATTGCGCTCGACCTGCAGCCAGGCATCGTGGCGGGCGACGTTGGCGGCCAGCGTCTGCATGTCGACCACCAGCTCGTGCGGCAGCGACTGGGCCCGGCTGCCCCGGGACATCAACAGGCCGCTGACATGCAGCACGCCGCTGACCTGGAACAGATCGGGGCCGTCCGGGTTCATATGGGCATAGTGCACCTCGAACAGCTCGGTGACCGACAGCACGAAGTTGCTGCCGATCTCGTCGCGGGTCATGGCATAGGGCGTTGAATGGTGGTCGAGCCAGACCTCGGCCCGGCTGCTGGCACTGTTCAGGCGCAACCGTTGCTGGCCACTCAACAGCCTCAGGGTGTCCTGTTGGCGTTGCAGGCAATCGGCAAAGTTGCTGCGCAACAACAGCATCAGGCTGTAAAGGGCGTTTTCCAGGCTGGGCTCGAAGACATGCAGCGGGCATAGCAGCGTCTGCTTGTGGCCGGTTCGCGCCGCGCGCTGGTAGAACTGCCGGGCGCCCTGGCTGGAAAAGGAAAAGCCCAGGCTGTGGGCGGGCAGTTGTTCCAGCGATCCCAGCAGGCTGGCTTCCAGCCCCAGTTCGCAGAGGCCACGGATAAACATTTCGTTGTCGGCGACGATAATGGCTTTTTCCGGGTAGGAAAGCAGGTCGGGCAAGCGGTACTGGCACATTCGAAACTCCCTTTCATGTCTGGCTCTGATAGCCCGGTGGAGCAGCTCCTGCCGCTCGGTTTTACCCTGGGTATTGAAACGTTTATTGAACCGATTTGAACACTGACCGAACGGCTAGGCGCCTGGGGAGGGGTTGCGCGGCGGCGCTTTTGACAAGGGCATGCCGTTTCGGCAATTCGGGTTTATGATGCCGGACGGCAGAATAATAGAAGTCCCCCCAGGGATGACCTCGACCCTTACGGAGCGCGTGATGCAGACTTTGTACCCGCAGATCAAACCCTACGCCCGGCACGATCTGGCCGTGGATGAGCCGCATGTGCTGTACGTCGACGAAAGCGGCTCGCCCGAGGGCTTGCCGGTGGTATTCATTCACGGCGGCCCGGGTGCCGGCTGTGATGCCCAGAGTCGTCGCTACTTCGACCCCAACCTGTACCGTATCGTCACGTTCGACCAGCGTGGCTGTGGCCGTTCGACTCCCCACGCCAGCCTGGAAAACAACACCACCTGGGATCTGGTGGCGGACCTGGAGCGGATTCGCGAGCACCTGGGGATCGACAAATGGGTGCTGTTCGGCGGCTCCTGGGGCTCGACCCTGGCCCTGGCCTACGCCCAGACCCATCCGGAGCGGGTCCATGGCCTGATCCTGCGGGGCATCTTTCTGTGTCGTCCGCAGGAAATCGAGTGGTTCTACCAGGCCGGCGCCAGTCGCCTGTTCCCGGACTACTGGCAGGATTACCTGGCGCCGATCCCGCTGGACGAGCGCGGCGACCTGCTGACCGCCTTCCACAAACGCCTGACCGGCAACGACCAGATCGCCCAGATGCATGCCGCCAAGGCCTGGTCGACCTGGGAAGGCCGCACCGCGACCCTGCGCCCCAACCCGCTGGTGGTCGATCGCTTCTCCGAACCGCAGCGTGCCCTGTCGATTGCCCGGATCGAGTGCCACTACTTCACCAACAATGCGTTCCTTGAACCCAACCAGCTGATTCGCGACATGGACAAGATCGCCCATCTGCCGGGTGTGATCGTGCATGGCCGCTACGATGTGATCTGCCCGCTGGACAACGCCTGGGAGTTGCATCAGGCCTGGCCCAACAGCGAGCTGCAGGTAATCCGCGATGCCGGTCACGCCGCGTCGGAGCCGGGGATCACCGATGCGCTGGTGCGCGCCGCCAGCCAGATGGCCCGGCGCCTGCTCGATCTGCCTCCCGAAGAAGCATGAAGGCCCTGCTGCAGCGTGTCAGTGGCGCGCGGGTCGAGGTCGCGGGGGAGGTGGTCGGTGCCATCGACCAGGGGTTGCTGGTGCTGCTGGCCGTCGAGCCCGACGACACCCGTGCCTGTGCCGACAAACTTCTGAAGAAGCTGCTTAACTATCGGGTGTTCAGCGATCCCCAGGGCAAGATGAACCTTTCCCTGGCGGACATCGGTGGCGGGCTGCTGCTGGTATCGCAGTTCACCCTGGCTGCCGATACCGGCAGCGGATTGCGCCCGAGCTTCTCCATGGCGGCGCCTCCGGCGGTCGCCGAGGCACTTTTCGACTATGTAGTGGCACAGGCGCAACGATTGCATGGCCAAGTGGCGACGGGGCGTTTCGGGGCGGATATGAAGGTGCATCTGGTCAATGATGGCCCGGTAACCTTCCTGTTACAGACCTGAAAGCACCAAAAACGACGTATCGGGCTGAAAACAGGGGGTTTTGTCGATAAATACTTTGTTTCGCCTGATGCGTTGTAACGCGGCCTACTAGATAATCGCGCGCTATGGGGATCAGCGTTCGTTGGTCCATTTTGACTTAGGTAGAGACTTGTCCGACACCGTTTGGGGAATCATTTTGCCCCAGGGGAGTCGGAACAATGCTCGCCAACCTGGCATATAGATAGCTAGCCGTTGGTTTTTTGATCTGTTTTCGGCGAGGGTTGCTCGTGATTGTTAGTCCCTGTAATGCACCAAAATTGACTGCCAAAGGGTTACGAAAAGCACTGGTGACGGGTTCCGCACTGCTTTGCCTGCTCAGTGCCGGCCAACTCTTTGCATTCAATCTGGACGATGTGGCGGCCAAGGCGAAGACCCTGGCCGGGCAGAAGTACGAAGCTCCGCGCAGCAATCTGCCGAACGAATTTCGTGAGATGAAGTTTGCGGACTATCAGAAAATCCGCTTCCTGACCGACAAGGCCGAATGGGCCGATCAGAAGACCCCGTTCAAGCTGTCGTTCTATCACCAGGGCATGCATTTCGACACACCGGTGAAAATCAACGAAATCACCGCCAACGATGTCTCGGAGATCAAGTACGACCCGAGCCGTTTCGATTTCGGCGACATGAAGTTCGATCCTAAAACCACCGAACAACTGGGTTATGCCGGTTTCCGCGTGCTTTACCCGATCAACAAGGCCGACAAGCAGGACGAAATCATGACCATGCTCGGCGCGAGTTACTTCCGCGTCGTCGGCAAGGGCCACACCTATGGCCTGTCCGCCCGTGGCATGGCGATCGATACCGCATTGCCGTCCGGCGAGGAATTCCCGCGTTTCACCGAGTTCTGGATCCAGCAGCCCAAGCCGACCGACAAGCACCTGGTGATCTTCGCCCTGCTCGATTCGCCACGGGCCACCGGTGCCTACCGGCTGATCCTGCGTCCGGGCAGCGACACCATCGTCGACGTGAAGGCGCAGATGTTCCTGCGTGACAAGGTCGGCAAGCTGGGCGTGGCCCCGCTGACCAGCATGTTCCTGTTCGGTGCCAACCAGCCGTCGAAAGTCCTCAACTACCGTCGCGAGCTGCACGATTCCAGCGGCCTGTCGATCCATGCCGGCAATGGCGAATGGCTGTGGCGTCCGCTGAACAACCCGAAACACCTGGCGGTGAGCAACTTCTCCGTGGAGAACCCGCGTGGTTTCGGCCTGCTGCAACGGGGTCGTGACTTCAGCCACTACGAAGACCTCGACGACCGCTACGACAAGCGCCCGAGCGCCTGGATCGAGCCGAAGGGCGATTGGGGCAAGGGCACCGTCGATCTGGTCGAGATCCCGACCGCCGACGAAACCAACGACAACATCGTGGCTTTCTGGAACCCGGAAAAGCTCGCCCAGCCGGGTGAAGCGATGAACTTCGCCTATCGCATGCACTGGACCCAGGACGAAGCCGCCCTGCACTCGCCGGACAGCGCCTGGGTCAAGCAGACCCTGAAGTCCACCGGTGACGTCAAGCAATCGAACCTGATCCGCCAGCCGGACGGCAGCGTTGCCTACCTGGTGGACTTCGAGGGGCCTTCCCTCAAGGCCTTGCCGGAAGATGCGCCGGTACGCAGCCAGGTCAGCGTCGGCGACAACGCCGAAGTGGTGGAAAACAGCCTGCGCTACAACCCGGAAACCCAGGGCTGGCGCCTGACCCTGCGCCTGAAGATCAAGGATCCGGGCAAGTCCACCGAGATGCGTGCGGCCCTGGTCAAGGACATCGTCGCGCCTGAGCCGGCCAAGGCTTCGTCCCAGGTGGTCAAGGCCGACAAGGTTGCGGCCAAGACCCAGGAAAAGGAGGCCAAGGCTCAAGAGAAAGAAGCCAAGGCCCAGGACAAAGACGCGGCCAAGGGCGCGGATAACAAGGCCAAGGACAAGAAAGAGCATGACGCCCCGGCGCCGGCTCCCGAGGCTGCCCCTACCAACCCGGAACCGGTGAAGACTGAACAAGTCCTGACCGAGACCTGGAGCTACCAGTTGCCTGCCGATGAGTAATTCAATCGCCCAGCCAGAGACTCTCTCCGAGTACCTGGCGCACCTGCCGCTGAGCGCCGAGCAACGCGCCGAGCTGGCGAGCTGCGGCTCGTTCGCCGAGCTGCATGAGCGCCTCAGCGCCCATCCGTCCGTCGACTCCGCCGAGGCCGCGCAAGCCTCGGTGGGGCGCCGCCTGACCCTCAACTCGGCCGCCGAGCTGGAAGACGCCGAGATGCTCGTGGTCGATGCCAGTGGCCGGGTCTGCCTCAAGGCCACGCCGCCGATTCGCCGGACCCGGGTCGTCCCTGAGCCCTGGCGCACCAATATCCTGGTGCGTGGCTGGCGCCGCCTGACCGGGCGCAGCAACCCGCCGGCACCCAAGGATGACAAGCGCGACCTGCCCCATGCGCGCTGGCGCACCGTCGGCTCGATCCGTCGCTACATCCTCTTGGTGCTGATGCTGGGCCAGACCATCGTCGCCGGCTGGTACATGAAAGGCATCATGCCGTACCAGGGCTGGTCCTTCGTCGATCTCAACGAAGTGATGCGCCAACCGCTGCTGCAGACGGCCCAGCAAGTGCTGCCGTATGCCCTGCAGACCAGCATCCTGGTGCTCTTCGGGATTCTGTTCTGCTGGGTCTCGGCGGGCTTCTGGACGGCCCTGATGGGCTTCCTCGAACTCCTGACCGGGCACGACAAGTACCGCATCTCGGGGGCCAGCGCCGGCAGCGAGCCGATTGCCCAGGACGCGCGGACCGCCATCGTCATGCCGATCTGCAACGAGGACGTGCCACGGGTCTTTGCCGGCCTGCGGGCGACCTTCGAGTCGGTCGCGGCCACCGGTGACCTGGATCGCTTCGACTTCTTTGTCCTCAGCGACAGTAACGACACCGATATCTGCGTCGCCGAGCAACAGGCCTGGCTGGATGTCTGTCGCGAAGCCTCGGGCTTCGGCCGGATCTTCTACCGCCGTCGCCGTCGCCGGGTAAAACGCAAGAGCGGCAACCTGGACGACTTCTGCCGTCGCTGGGGTGGCGACTACAAGTACATGGTGGTGCTCGACGCCGACAGCGTCATGAGCGGCGAATGCCTGACCAGCCTGGTGCGCCTGATGGAAGCCACGCCGGACGCCGGGATCATCCAGACCGCGCCGCGGGCGTCGGGCATGGACACCCTCTACGCACGCATGCAGCAGTTCGCGACCCGCGTCTACGGCCCGCTGTTCACCGCCGGCCTGCACTTCTGGCAGTTGGGCGAGTCCCACTACTGGGGCCACAACGCGATCATCCGCATGAAGCCGTTCATCGAGCACTGCGCCCTGGCGCCGTTGCCCGGCAAAGGCGCGTTCGCCGGTGCGATCCTCTCCCACGACTTCGTCGAAGCCGCGCTGATGCGCCGCGCCGGCTGGGGCGTGTGGATCGCCTACGACCTGCCCGGCAGCTATGAAGAACTGCCGCCGAACCTGCTGGACGAGCTCAAGCGCGACCGCCGCTGGTGCCACGGCAACCTGATGAACTTCCGGCTGTTCCTGGTCAAGGGCATGCACCCGGTGCACCGCGCGGTGTTCCTCACCGGCGTGATGTCCTACCTGTCGGCGCCGCTGTGGTTCTTCTTCCTGGTGCTGTCGACGGCCCTGCTGGCGGTCAACACGCTGATGGAGCCGCAGTACTTCATGGAGCCGCGCCAGCTTTATCCGCTGTGGCCGCAATGGCATCCGGACAAGGCGGTGGCGCTGTTCTCCACCACCATCGTGCTGCTGTTCCTGCCCAAGCTGTTGAGCATCATCCTGATCTGGGCCAAGGGCGCGAAAGAGTTCGGCGGCAAGTTCAAGGTGACCCTGTCGATGCTGCTGGAGATGCTGTTCTCCATGCTGCTGGCGCCGGTGCGGATGATTTTCCACACCCGCTTCGTCCTGGCCGCGTTCCTCGGCTGGGCGGCGACCTGGAATTCGCCGCAGCGTGACGACGACTCCACACCGTGGAGCGAGGCGGTTCGCCGCCACGGTCCGCAGACCGTGCTGGGGGCGCTCTGGGCCCTGCTGGTGGTCTGGCTCAACCCGAGCTTCCTCTGGTGGCTGGTGCCGATCGTCGGTTCGCTGATGCTGTCGATCCCGGTGTCGGTGATCTCCAGCCGGGTCAACCTGGGCCTGCGTTCGAAGGACGAGAGCCTGTTCCTCATCCCCGAGGAATACAACCCGCCCCAGGCGCTGCTGGCCACGGACGAGTACACCCATGAAAACCGCTGGCATGCGCTGAACGACGGTTTTGTCCGGGCCGTGGTCGATCCGCAGCAGAACGCCCTGGCGTGCGCCCTGGCGACTGCCCGCCACGGTCAGGCCGAGCCGATCGAATGGCTGCGTATCGAGCGCGTGCGGCATGCGTTGAAGGTCGGTCCGGCGGCGCTGGACAACCACTCGCGCCTGCAACTGCTGAGCGATCCGGTGGCCCTGGCCCGCCTGCATGCGCAGGTCTGGAGCGAAGGCCATGCCGAGTGGCTGGCGGCCTGGCGTGATTCGGTCAAGGCCGATCCCCATGCGCCGTTGTTGCCACTGCAACCGGCCTCGGTGGCCGGTCAGCCGGCCTGATCCATCCCGCCTGAATCCATCCCCCGAGGCCGTCGGCCCAGGGGGGATGCAGGCTCATCGTTACCGCGTATTTCCCCTCCCGCACCTCCCCGCATCTATTGTCATTTGGTAACAAAAGACCCGCCCGGCGCCGTATGGCAGCGTGATCGAGTACGTTAGGATCGCGCCCCGAAATCGTGCCGGCCAGGCCTGCTGGCGACTGTGGTTGTGCACAGCGTGCCAGGAGCGGCTGGCATCATCGGGAAATGGACCAAGGAATCTTCATGACGAAAAGGTATCTGTCGATACTGTTGCTGGGCGCTGTCACGCTCTTCCACGCCTGCTGGCTCCAGGCGGGCGCCATCGACGAGGCGGTCAGGCGCGGAAGCCTCAAGGTTGGTACCAACCCGACCTATATGCCGTTCCAGATGACGGACAGGCAGGGGCGGGTCGTGGGCTTCGAAATCGACCTGTTGCATGAGATGAGCAAGTCCCTGGGGGTGAAGCTGGAGTTGTTGCCCAGCGGCTACCCGGAACTGATCCCCAATCTGCTGGCGGGCAAGACCGATCTGGTCGCCAGCGGCATGACCCTGACCCAGGAGCGCAACCTGCGGTTGAACTTCAGCGATCCCTTTATCGTGGTCGGACAGACGCTGTTGATCCCCCTGGCGCTGGCGAACAAGGTGCAGAGCTTCGAGGACCTGAACGAACCCGGCTACCGCCTGCGGGTCAAGGCCGGCACCACCGGTGAGATAGTCGCCAGGCGAATGATCGGCAAGGCCCAGCTGGTCAGCTACGCCACCGAGGAGGAGGGCGTGCAGGACGTGATCGACGGCAAGGCCGATGCCTTTATCCATGATGCGCCCTACAACCTGGTGGCGGTGAACAAGCTGGGCCAGGGCAAACTGCTCTGCCTGGAGCAGCCCTTCACCTACGAGCCCCTGGCCTTCGGCCTGAAGAAGGGCGATCACGACAGCCTGAACTGGATCAACCACTTCCTCCACCAGATCGCCGAAGACGGCACCTATGATCGGATCCATGACAAGTGGTTCAAGGAAACCGCCTGGCTGGCCGAGATCGACTGAGGTTCACACCTTGAAGCGCTCCACCAGGCGCTGCAACTGAGCCCCGAGCTGGCTCAGTTGCAGGCTGGCGGCGGCGGTCTCGTCGCAGGTGTGGGCGGTCTGCTGGGACATGTCCCGCACCTGCAGCACGCTGCGACTGATCTGTTCGGCGACGATGCTCTGCTGTTCGCCGGCGGCGGCAATCTGCTCGTTCATCCCGAGGATCTGCGACACGCTGCGGCTGATGCCCGTCAGCTTGCTGCCGCTGCGTCGGCTGGACTCGACGCTGCTGCGGCTCAGGCCGCGGCTTTTGTCCAGGCGCTGCGCCACTTGCTGGGTACCGTTCTGCAAGGCGCTGACCAGGCCTTCGATCTCCTCGGTCGAGTCCTGGGTGCGTTGCGCCAGGCTGCGGACTTCGTCGGCGACCACCGCAAACCCCCGCCCGGCCTCGCCGGCCCTGGCCGCCTCGATCGTGGCGTTGAGTGCCAGCAGGTTGGTTTGCAGCGAGACCGACTTGATCACATCCAGCACGCCGCCGATCTTCTCGCTTTCCTGCTTGAGGGTGGTCATCGCCGCGGTGCACTGCTGCATTTCCTGCTCCAGCTGGACGATCTGCCCGATGCTCTCGGCCACCGCCCGGTCGCCGTCCCTGGCCTGCTGCTCGGCCTGGTTGGCAGCCAGGGACGCGGCCTCGGCATGCTGCGCGACTTCCCGGGCGGTGGCGGTCATCTGTTTCATCGCCGTGGCGATCTGGTCGATTTCGTCACGCTGCCGGCCAATGCGGGTGCTGGTCTGCTCGGTGCTGCCGGACAACTGGCGGGCAGCCCCGGCCACGCGGGCGGTGCCCTGGCCGATACCGCCGACCAGTTCGCGCAGGCCCTGGCTCATGCGTTGCAGGGCTTGCTGCAACTGGCCCATTTCGTCGCCGCGTTCGACCCGGATATCGCGGCTCAGGTCGCCGGCGGCGATGTGCTCGGCGACCTTGAGGCTGCGCTTGAGGGGGACCAGGATCTGGGTGCTGATGACCCAGGCGGACAAGGCACCGATCAGCAGGGCCAGCGCGGCAACGGCGATCAGCACCCTGTTCGAGCGGCGGGTGTCGCGGTCGCGCTTTTCTGTCTGGCCCAGGCTCAGGGCGTCATTTCCGTCGAGCAACAGCCCTCCCAGGGTTTCCATGCGCTCATGCAGGGTGGCGGTTTGCGTCTGTGCCTCGCGAAACTGCATAAGGCTGGCCTGGTAGGTGGTGAGGGTCGCGACGAGGGCTACCGGGTCGCCGATGACCGTCGCCGGCAGGCTGCCGATACGTTGCCTGATCTGTTGCAGTATCTCGTCGAGCCGTTCGATGGCCTGGAGCGCCTGCTGTGAATAGTCTTGCGGCGAGGCGAAGGTGTAGGCCGGGGTTTCCACGCTGTCGTGGCTGTGCTCGATCTGTTGGCGCAACTGCTCAATAGCGGCGACCAGTGGCTGCCACTCGATACCTGTACCGAAGGTGCCGCTGGCCACCAGGACACTGGCCTGGGTCCTGGCCACGGTCAGGCTGGCCTGTTCCAGGTCTGCGGCCAGTTGCGAGCGCAGGCGTTCGCGGTCGTCGACCGTCCGGCCCAGCTCGTCGAGGGCATCCTGGAAGGCGGCGAGGCTGCCGCGCTGTCTTTCCAGCAGGTCCTGGTAGGCGGGGTCCTCGATGCGTTCACGCAGCGCGCCCAGGTGCTGGTTGATCTCGGCCAGCTGGCGCCTGACATTGTCCTGGCTCCGGGTGTCGTTCAGGACCCGAAAGGCAATGCGGTCGGCGCGCATGCCCTTGGTGATATGGCTGAGCCGGGCAATGATCGACAGTTGGTGCGAATGCTCGATGGTGTGTTGCAGGGCGTACCAGCCGGTGGCGGTGATGACGAGTGTCAGTTGCAGCACCAGGCCGAAACCCAGGGACAGCTTGAAGCGGACGCTGCGGTCGATTAATGCATGGGCAAACCGAGGAAACATGGTGGATCTCCTGCCAGGCGGATAAGTGGTCGAGCCCGGCGCATGAATGCGTCGGGCGATGTCCTCTCATCGGCTTTCCGGCGGGAGACCTGACCTGATCAGGCTGTAGGGGAATTCCCTTGTGTTTGAAGGAGTTGGGAGGCCTGGTCGGCCTCCCCGCCCTATGGGGCGTTACAGGCGGAAATGGCTGACCAGCACCTGCAGGTGATTGCCCAGGCGCGCCAACTCGATGCTGGAGGCGGCCGTTTCTTCACTGGCCGACGAGGTCTGCTCGGAAACGTCCCGTACATTCAGCACGCTGCGGTTGATCTCTTCCGCGGTGGCGCTCTGCTGTTCGGCGGCGGCGGCGATCTGCTGGTTCATCGCCTGGATCGCCGACACGGTGCGGGTGATGCTTTCCAGCGAGCCGCCGGCGCGACGGGTCAGTTCGACGCTGCTGTCGGTCAGGCCGCGACTGTTGTCCATGATGTTCGCCACCTGCTGGGTGCCGCTTTGCAGGCCGACGATCAGTTCCTCGATCTCTTCGGTGGACTTCTGCGTACGCAGGGCCAGGCTGCGCACTTCATCGGCGACCACGGCGAAACCGCGCCCGGCCTCACCGGCGCGGGCCGCCTCGATGGCGGCGTTGAGGGCCAGCAGGTTGGTCTGCTGGGCCACCGACTTGATCACGTCGAGCACGCTGCCGATCTTGTCGCTTTCGGCCTTGAGATGGCTCATGGCCGCGGTGGAGTTGCCGACTTCGGTCGCCAGGCGCTCGATCTGGGCGATGGCCTCGCCAACCACCCTGTCGCCTTCGCGGGCCTGCTGGTCCGCCGCGGCGGCGGCTTCCGAGGCTTCCTCGGCGTTGCGCGCGACTTCCTGCACGGTGGCGGTCATCTCGTGCATGGCCGTGGCGACCTGGTCGGTCTCGACCTTCTGGCTGTTGACCCCGGCACTGGTCTGCTCGGTGACGGCGGACAGTTGCTCGGCGGCGCTGGCGATCTGGGTGACGCCGTCGCTGATACCGCCGATCAGCTTGCGCAGGCTGACGGTCATGCTGTGCATGGCCCGCTGCAACTGGCCGAGTTCGTCGCGGCGGCTGGTTTCCAGGTCCTGGCTCAGATCGCCCGCGGCCACGCGCTCGACGACCTTGAGGGTCTGTTGCAGCGGAATCACGATCTGGCGGGTGATGGCCCAGGCGGCAATCACGCCGAACAGCAGGGCCAGGACGGTGGCGATGCCGAGCATGTTTTTCGCGTTGGCCGCGTCGCTGTCACGGCGGCCGGTCTGCAACTCGGTCAACTGGTCGCTGAGTCCCAGCAGTTTGTTGCCTTGCTCTTCCATGCGCTTGAGCGCCTGGGCGCTGGCGACCTGGGAGTCGCGGAAGGCGCCGACGGCGGCCCGGTAGGCCTTGAAGGACTCGCCCGCCTGCTGGAGGTTGGCCTGGTGCTGTTCCGGCAATTTGGCCGGCAGGCTGGCGAGGGTGCCCAGGGCGCTGTCGATGGCCTCCAGGGCCGGTTGTTCGGCATCGCTTTTGCCGCTGTAGGTGTAGCCGCGGACCTGGTAGCGGGACTGCTGCAGTTGCTTGCTGAGGTCGACCACGCTGTTGAACTGGGCGACGCTGTCGCCCTGCAGCATGGATTTCTCCACCTCGGCGACCTTGGCGACGGCATTGTCGGCGTTGGCCCCGAGCGCGCTGCGAGCGCTCTCGCGATTCTGCATGGCCTGGATCATATCGGCGAAGGCCCGCTTGTATTCCGTGAGGGCCGCCAGTTGCTGGTCGATCAGGGTGATGCTTTCCGGGGTTTCCACCTGCTTGCGGGCACTCTGCAGGCCGCTTTCCAGCTTGCCCAGCAGGTCGCTGACCACGCCGGGGCCCTGTTCGCCCTTGCGCATTTCATAGTCCAGGCGGGCGATGCGCAGGTCCTTGGTCAACAGGTTGAGGCTGGAGATATAGCCCAGCTTGTCGCCGCGACTGATCACCGAACTCAGGCCGGTCCAACCGGTGAAGGTGATCACGACTGTCAACAGCAGCACCAGGCTGAAGCCGATGCCGAGTTTCAGATTGACGCTCACATTACCCAGGTTCTGGGCTAACCAACGGTACATGGGACGGACTCCTGACAGGTGCTCGTAAGCCTGGCGGCAGATTTTTTTTAGTAGTGCCGGTATATCGGCCCGTGCCCCTGAAACTGAAGCGGGCGCGGGACGGCTGGTCAGAACAGACGGGCGAGCAGGGCGGTGACGGCGGTCTCGACCCGCAGGATGCGCTCGCCGAGCTGTACCGGTTGCAGGCCGGACCTGGCCAGCAGGTCGATTTCGTAGGGGATCCAGCCGCCTTCCGGGCCGATGGCCAGTGTCACCGGCTCATCCAGTCCGCGCGGGCAGGGCGGGTAGTTGCCGGGATGGCCGACCAGCCCCAGGGTGCCTGCGCTGATGGCGGGCAGGCGGTCTTCGACGAATGGCTTGAAGCGTTTCTCGATGATCACTTCGGGCAGCACAGTATCGCGGGTCTGCTCCAGTCCGAGAACCAGTTGCTCGCGAATCGCCTCGGGTTCGAGGAAGGGGGTCTGCCAGAAGCTCTTTTCCACGCGGTAGCTGTTGACCAGCACCACCTTGGGCACGCCCATGGTGGCGATGGTCTGGAACACCCGGCGGAGCATCTTCGGGCGTGGCAGGGCGAGGACCAGGGTCAATGGCAGCTTGGCCGGTGGCGGCTGGTCGAGGCTGACCCGCAACTGCGCTTCGCCGGCCTCCAGGCGCACGACTTCGGCATTGCCCATCAGGCCACCGATGCGTCCCACCCGCAGGTTGTCGCCCAGCGCCACCCGGTGGACTTCCTGCATATGGGTCAGGCGCCGATCACGCAGCACCACCTGGTCGGCCGCGATGAAGTCGGCCTCTTCCAGTAGCAGCAGGTTCACGCTTGCGGCGCTGGCGGTTGGGCGTCGTTGTCGCTGGGGGCGTCCTGCGGGTGCTCGCCACGCTTGCTGACCAGGCTGCCGAACAGGATGCCGATCTCGAACAGCAGCCACATCGGTACCGCCAGCAGTGTCTGGGAGAATACGTCCGGCGGAGTCAGGATCATGCCGACCACGAAGCAGCCGATGACCACGTACGGACGGATTTTCTTCAGGTACTTGACGTCGACCACGCCGATCCACACCAGCAGCACCACGGCCACCGGGATTTCAAAGGCCACGCCGAAGGCGAAGAACAGCGTCATGACGAAGTCGAGGTAGCTGGTGATGTCGGTCATCATTTCCACGCCGGCCGGGGTGGCGGCGGCGAAGAACTTGAAGATCAGCGGAAACACCAGGTAGTAGGCGAACGCCATGCCGGTGTAGAACAGCGCGATGCTCGACACCAGCAACGGCACGGCGATGCGCTTTTCATGCTTGTACAGGCCGGGGGCGATAAACCCCCAGATCTGGTGCAGGATCACCGGGATCGCCAGGAACAGCGAAACCATCATGGTCAGCTTGAGCGGCGTCAGGAAGGGCGATGAGACGTCGGTGGCGATCATCGTCGCCCCGGTCGGCAGGTACTGGCGCAACGGCGTGGAGACGAAGGTGTAGATCTGCTGGGTAAAGGAGAACAACCCGGCAAAGATCAGGAAGATCGCCGCGACGCAACGCAGCAGGCGGGTGCGCAACTCGGTGAGGTGCGAAACCAGCGGCATGTGCTGGTCGTTTTCCGGAATATCGCTCATGGGGCTCGCGGCGGCAAAGTAGGGTCATGAGAAGCTGGCGCACTGGGCGTCGGCGCGGGAACAACGGCTTCGGTCGGCGTCGCCACGTGCGGGGCCGGTTCGACGGCACCGAGTACCGGCACCGCTTCGCTGGCCGGCACGGTGGTCGGCGGCAGATCGCCTGGTACTGGTTCGCCCGGCAGGCCTGGCGCGGCCACAGGGTGAATCGTCTGTTCGGCGACCGGCGGAGTCGTCGGTTCCTGGACCGGCGACAGGATCTTGCGGGCTTCCTGCTCCAGGGACAGGATGTGTTCGTTGTGCAGTTGCCGACGAATCTCGTCGGCACCGATTTCCCGTTCCACTTCCTGCTTGATCGCGTTGAAGCTGCGTTTCAGGCGCCCGACCCACAGGCCCGCCGTGCGCGCGGCGCCCGGCAGGCGCTCGGGGCCGAGGACCAGCAGGGCCACGAGGCCGACGAGCAGCAGTTCACTGAAGCTGATACCGAACATTAGTCAGCACTCACGAATGATTGCGGGGCTCTTTGTTTACGAGCTCTTCCACTTTCTGCGCCTGCACGTCGATGGTGTGCGGCGTGTTCTGCTGGGCAGCGGCCTGTGGCTGTACCGGTGGGGCCGGCTGTGCGACTGGCGGTACGCCCGGCTCGGCAGGTTTTTCGTCGTCGTTCATGGCCTTGCGAAAGCCCTTGATCGACTCGCCGACATCGGTGCCGAGGTTCTTGAGTTTCTTGGTGCCAAACACCAGCACGACAACAACCAGGATGACGATCCAGTGTTTCCAGTCAAAAATGCCCATGGTGCTGCTCCTCTCTAAAAGTTGTTCAGGCGGACGGGCGCGAGGCTTTCTCGACGTGTCCGGACAATCCGAAGCGACGGTCCAACTCATCCAGCACGGCCTGTGGATGCTGCCCCAGTTGGGCGAGCATGACCAGGCTGTGGAACCACAAATCGGCGGTTTCGTAGATCACATCGCTGCAATCGCCGCTGATGGCGGCGTCCTTGGCGGCAATGATGGTCTCGACCGACTCTTCGCCGACCTTCTCCAGAATCTTGTTCAGGCCCTTGTGGTACAGGCTGGCGACGTACGAGCTGTCGGCGGCGGCGCCTTTGCGCTCTTCCAGCACCTGGGCCAGGCGGGTCAGGGTGTCAGTCATGTTCAGTGTCCTGCTGCGTAGATGCTGTGCGGGTCCTTGAGGACCGGATCGACCGTCTTCCAGCCGTCGTTTTCATAAACGCGGTAGAAGCAGCTCTGGCGGCCGGTGTGGCAGGCGATATCGCCGACCTGCTCGACCATCAGGATGATCACGTCGGCGTCACAGTCCAGGCGCATTTCGTGCAGGTGCTGTACATGCCCGGACTCCTCGCCCTTGCGCCACAGTCTGCCACGCGAGCGCGACCAGTAGATGGCGCGGTTTTCGCGGGCGGTCAGTTGCAATGCCTCGCGGTTCATCCAGGCCATCATCAGCACGCGCCCGGTCTTGTGATCCTGGGCAATGGCCGGCACCAGGCCGTCGCTGTCCCATTTGATCTCGTCCAGCCAGTCTTTCATCTTCGACTCCGACAACCGGGCCCGACCTGCGTGGTGGGGCCTCGGCGAATGGACAGTTTGCCAGCCGGCGGCCTCACTGGCTATCGGCGCACGACCAGATACAAACCGATGGCCACCATGATCGCCGCCGGCCAGTGCCCCAGCTCGTGCAGCGGTCCGCCGGCGGCAAGGAACGCGCCGCCACCCAGGTGCAGCGAACCGAGCAGGCGCAGCAGCCAGTCGTCCTTGCGTTTTTTCCATTTCGGTTCGGGATCGGCGGCATGGGGCTGCGACAGGCGTTCGAGCAGGTCGCGGGTCATGTCGGCCAGGTGCGGCAGTTGTTCGACCTGGCTGTGCAGGTTGCCCAGCAGGGTTTTCGGGCTGACCCGCTCGCGCATCCAGCGTTCGAGGAACGGCTGGGCGGTGCTCCACAGGTCCAGGTCCGGGTACAGCTGGCGGCCCAGGCCCTCGATATTGAGCAGGGTCTTCTGCAGCAGCACCAGTTGCGGCTGGACCTCCATGTTGAAGCGCCGTGCGGTCTGGAACAGGCGCATCAACACCTGGCCGAAGGAGATGTCCTTCAGCGGTTTTTCGAAGATCGGCTCGCAGACGGTGCGGATCGCCGCCTCGAATTCGTTGAGCTTGGTGTGCGCCGGCACCCAGCCCGAATCGATGTGCAACTGGGCGACGCGCCGGTAGTCACGCTTGAAGAAGGCGAACAGGTTGCGTGCCAGGTAATCCTGGTCCTGCGGGGTCAGGCTGCCGACGATGCCGCAGTCGATGGCGATGTACTGCGGGCTCCACGGATTGACGGTGCTGACGAAGATGTTGCCGGGGTGCATGTCGGCGTGGAAGAAGCTGTCGCGGAACACCTGGGTGAAGAAGATCTCCACGCCGCGCTCGGCGAGCATCTTCATGTCGGTGCGCTGGTCGGCGAGGGTCGCCAGGTCCGTGACCTGGATGCCGTAGATGCGCTCCATCACCAGCACTTTCGGCCGGCACCAGTCCCAGTAGACCTGGGGCACGTACATCATCTCAGAGCCTTCGAAGTTGCGGCGCAACTGGCTGGCGTTGGCCGCCTCGCGCAGCAGGTCGAGCTCGTCGTAGATGGTCTTCTCGTAGTCGCTGACCACGTCCACCGGGTGCAGCAGGCGCGCGTCGGACGAGACCCGTTCGGCGGCGCGGGCGAGGATGAACAGCCACGCCAGGTCCTGGGCGATGATCGGCTTGAGCCCCGGGCGGATGACCTTCACCACTACTTCCTCGCCGCTTTTCAGCTGGGCGGCGTGGACCTGGGCCACCGAGGCCGAGGCCAGCGGTTCGATGTCGAAACGGCTGAAGACCTCGCTGATCTTCTTGCCCAGTTGCGACTCGATCAGGTCCACGGCCTTTTGCGAGTCGAACGGCGGTACGCGGTCCTGCAGCAGCATCAGTTCGTCGGCGATGTCCTCGGGCAGCAGGTCGCGGCGGGTCGAGAGAATCTGCCCGAACTTGATGAAGATCGGCCCCAGGTCCTGCAACGCCAGGCGCAGCCGCGCGCCACGGCTCAGTTCCAGCGGCTTGCGCGGGAACCAGCGCCACGGCAGGGCAAAGCGCAGGGCCAGGAGAAACCAGGGCAGGGGCAGCTCGAACAGCAGGTCATCGAGACGGTAGCGGATCACGACGCGCTGGATGCGCAACAGACGGCGGACGGCAAGCAGCTTCATGCGTTATCGCTGGAGTTGAGGGATCGGGAGAGGCGTTCGAAGCGCGCCTCGAGTCGTTCTAAATCTAGCTTGATCCGGTCGAGTTCGGCGAAACGGGCTTCGGCCTCGTGCTTGCCGACCAATGCCCGGGATTCTTCGCTGAGGTATTCGGCCAGGTTCTGGTTGAGGCTGGCGAACCCCTGGCGATACCAGCCGGCGCGGCTGCGCAGGTGGCCGCTGATCAGTTGCGTGGCCACCGGGCCGAGCCAGCGCGAGAGTTGGTACTCCCAGTCCAGCTCCAGGTCCTGCAGCACGGCGGCGAGGTCCAGCAGCACCGCGCTGTCGCCTTCCAGGTGCACATCCGGGCCGTGCAGGATCGCTGTCTTGTCCTTGCTCAGGGCCAGGTTCAGCAGGCTGGTGGTCGGCGCGCGGAGAATGCAGTCGGCGCCAGCGGCCCAGTGGGCGGCCAGCATCAGGCCGTCATCGCCGGGCAGGATGAACAGCTTCAAGGCCGGACTGTCGACCTCGATGACCTTGCCGCTCAGGTGCGCGAGGCGGCCCAGGGCGGTGCTGTCGAGACGCAGCACCCGGTTGAGGCCGTGTTCGACACCGGCGAGCAGGCCGCTGAGCACCATCAGGGCTTGATGCCGCGGTGCAGGGCGACGATGCCCGCGGTCATGTTGTGATAGGTCACGCGGTCGAAACCGGCGTCCACCATCATCGACTTCAGGGTTTCCTGGTTCGGGTGCATGCGGATCGATTCGGCCAGGTAGCGATAGCTTTCCGAGTCATTGGTGATCAGCTTGCCGGCCAGGGGCATGAAGGCGAACGAATAGGCGTCGTAGACCTTGGACATCAGCTTGTTGGTCGGCTTGGAGAACTCCAGCACCAGCAGGCGCCCGCCCGGCTTGAGTACCCGCAGCATGGAGCGCAGGGCGTCTTCCTTGTGGGTGACGTTGCGCAGGCCGAAGGCGATGGTCACGCAGTCGAAATGGTTGTCCGGGAACGGCAGCTTCTCCGCATCGGCCTGGACGAACTCGACGTTGCCGGCCACGCCCAGGTCCAGCAGGCGGTCACGGCCGACCTTGAGCATGGAAGCGTTGATGTCGGCCAGCACCACCTGGCCGGTGGGGCCTACCAGGTGCGAGAACTTTTTGGTCAGGTCGCCGGTACCGCCGGCGATATCCAGCACCCGGTTACCGGCGCGCACGCCCGACAGCTCGATGGTGAAGCGCTTCCACAGGCGGTGCATGCCGCCGGAGAGCACGTCGTTCATCAGGTCGTACTTGGCCGCGACCGAGTGGAAAACCTCAGCGACTTTTTCCGCCTTTTGGCTTTCCGGCACGTTCTTGAAGCCGAAGTGGGTGGTGGGTTCGGCATCGCTGCCTTTGCGCTGATCAGTCATATCGCTGTCACCAGAAGAGAATGCGGGCCATTCTAATCCCGGTGGCCGGCTTTGTCTTGGCAAAGGCGGAATGTAAGTATAGTGGGTGACCGGGGCCGATTGACGCAGCGTGGTTCAAGGCCGGCCCGGCGTATCTCTATAGAACAGGAGTCAATCGATGGCCCGGATTAGTGTCGAGCGTGCCCACCACCTTGGTCTGGCAGGCGCTCGTGAGAAAGCCGAAGTGCTGGTGCGCAAACTGGCCGAGCAGTACGGCCTGGCGCCGCGCTGGTCGGGCGATACCGTGAGTCTCAAGCGTTCCGGTGTCAGCGGCGAAGTGCAGATCGCCGAGGATCGGATCAAGGTGGATGTCGAGTTGGGCATGCTGATGTCGGCCATGAGCGGCACCATCAAGGCCGAGATCGAGAAGGCGCTGGACAAGGCCCTGGCCTGACCCGCTCCCGCCCGGGTCCTGCGCCTGAGCCCGATTGCCACGGGCAAGGGCGACGGGGCATCGTGCGGTTAGGGTGCCCATTCTAATTTTTGTCATTACTTTGTGCATGAGCCCCAATTCCTGCGGGCAGTTCCTCCAACCGTTCTCGCGTGAGGTGCACCATGGCCAAAGTCAGTCTGAAGAAAAAATCCGACGTTCAGTCCACCGCCCTGGCTGACGTGAAAGTCTATGCCCGCAAGATCTGGTTGGCGGGCCTGGGGGCCTATACCAAGGTCGGCAAGGAAGGCAGCGAGTACTTCAACGAGCTCGTCAAAGCCGGCCAAGGCGTTGAAAAAGAAGGCAAAAAGGTTGTTGATGCGAAGCTTGAAGCCGCCAACAGCCAGATCGACAACGTGAAGAACGATGTCAGCAGCCTCAGGGGCAAGGTCGAAGTGCAACTGGACAGGGTCGAGAAAGCTTTCGACAACCGTGTCGCCAGTGCCTTGAATCGCATCGGGATTCCGTCTAAACATGACGTAGAGACACTGTCTGCTAAGCTCGATGAGTTGACGGCGTTGCTCGAACGTGTCGCGCGTAAACATTAAGGAGAACGGGATGGCTGGCAAAAAGAATACTGAGAAAGAAGGCAGCTCGTGGATCGGGAAGGTTGAAGAGTATTCCCGCAAAATCTGGCTTGCTGGTTTAGGCGTGTACTCGAAGATCGACAGTGACGGCAGCAAGCTCTTCGAGACCCTGGTAAAGGACGGCGAAAAGGCCGAGAAACTGACCAAGAGTGCCGTCGGTAAAACCGTCGAGGCCGCCAAGGACTCCGCCGGTTCGGCCAAGTCGCGCATCAGCGGTGTCAAGGATCGCGCACTGGGCAAGTGGGACGAACTGGAAGGGGCTTTCGACAAGCGCCTGAACAGCGCCATTTCGCGCCTGGGCGTGCCCAGCCGCAATGAAGTGAAGGCGCTGCACAGCAAGGTCGATACCCTGACCAAGCAGATCGAGAAGCTGACCGGTCGCTCGGTGACTCCGGCCTCGACGAAACCCGCCGCTGCCAAGCCTGCGGCGAAACCGGCGGCCAAGCCACTGGTCAAGGCCGCGGCGAAACCTGCCGCCAAGCCTGCGGCGAAAACCGCGGCAGCGAAACCGGCAGCCAAAGCCGCCGCCAAGCCGGTGGCGAAACCTGCCGCCAAGCCTGCTGCCAAGACCGCAGCCGCCAAGCCTGCCGCAAAACCGGCGGCCAAGCCTGTAGCGGCCAAGCCTGCTGCCAAACCGGCAGTGAAACCCGCGGCCAAACCCGCGGCGGCGAAACCTGCAGCCAAGCCGGCGGCCAAGCCCGCGGCAAAACCAGCCGCCAAGCCGGCCGCGGCGAAGAAGCCTGCGGCGGCCAAACCGGCGGCGCCGAAGCCTGCGGCTCCCGCTGCGGCCAAGCCGGCTGTCGCACCGACCACCAATTCGGTGGCCCCGGCGACTCCAGCGACTCCAGCTGTTGCACCAGCCCCGGCGGCCTCCACGCCTCAGTCCTGAGTCGTGCACCGCTGAACGAAAACGCCCGGCCTGTGAAGGTCGGGCGTTTTTGTTTGGGTCTCAGGAGCTGTGTCGCCCGTTCCTGCGAAGGGAGTGGAACAGGCGCCGCAATACTCAGCTGTCAGTCGTGATCTTCGAGATACCGCAACGCCATCTGCTCCGTCACCACCCGCGCCGGGGGCAGCAGGTGAGGCGCCACCAGCATCATGATCTGGTACACCACCAGGCGCACTTCGCCCTCGCGCCCGATGATCCGCTGATAATCCAGCGAGAACAGCAGCGTCAGGGTGATCTGTTCCACCAACTGCCCCAGTGCCTGGGTTTCACTGACCAGAAAACCCTGGGCCTTCAGGCGCGCCAGCAGGGAGGCGAGGGTCCGCTTGAGGGCGTTGAGCAGGTTGCGGATGCCCTTGGCGAGCCTGGGCAGGCGGCCGGCGAGGTTGGACAGGTCCTGGAACAGGAAACGGTAGTGAGCCAGGCGCTCGACGATCAGGTGCAGGAAAAACCAGTAGTCCTCGGGCGCCAGTTCGACATCCGCCGGCGGGTCCAGCAGTGGCGTCAGTTCTTCCTGGAAGCGCTCGAACAGGCCGAGCACCAACGGCTCCTTGCCATGGAAGTGATAGTAGAGATTGCCTGGGCTGATTCCCATTTCATTGGCAATTTCCATGGTCGAAACATTGGGTTCGCCCTTCTGGTTGAACAGTTGCAGCGCACATTCAAGAATCCGATCGCGGGTTTTCATCCAGTCTTCTTAGGTCGATCCGGCAGTTCGTCACGGCTGCCGGGCAGCCGTGTCCGGTGATAGTCAACGCACTCGCACATAGGTGCCGGGTGCTGCCTCCATGGGTGGGTAGTTCGCATTGCCCAATGTCATCCGGGTTTCTTCCAGGGCGCCGGAGCGGGCCTGGATCCACTCCAGCCACTGCGTCCACCAACTGCCCGCCACCTGCTTGCCGTCGTAGTACCAGGCCCGTGGGTCGCTGCTGAGCTTGGGGTTGTCGATGTAGTTGGCCTTGGGGTTGTCCGGCGGATTGAGGATGCTCTGCACATGGCCGCTGTTGGACAGCACGAAGCGGCGTTCGCCACCCAGCAGCAGGGTCGAGCGATAGACCGCATCCCAGGGCGTGATGTGATCGTTGATGCCGCCGACGCTGAAACTGTCGACCGTGACCTTCTGCAGGTCGATGGGCGTGCCGCAGACTTCCAGGCCGCCGGGATGACTCAGCGGGTTGTGCTTGAAGAAATCCAGCAGGTCGCCGTGCAGCGCCGCCGGCAGGCGGGTGTTGTCGTTGTTCCAGTAGAGGATGTCGAAGGCCGGCGGTTCCTTGCCCAGCAGGTAGTTGTTGATCCAGTAGTTCCAGATCAGGTCGTTGGGCCGCATCCAGGCGAAGACCTTGGCCATGTCCCGGCCATCGAGCACGCCTTGCTGGTAGGAGCGGCGCTTGGCGGCCTCGAGGGTCTGCTCGTCGGCGAACAGGGTCGCCGGGCTGTCCAGCTGGCTGTCGAGCAGGCTGACCAGGTAGGTGGCGCTGGAGACCCGGCGCAACTGGCGCTTGGCTTGCAGATGGCCTTGCAGGGCGGCGATGGTCAGGCCGCCGGCGCAGGCGCCCATCAGGTTGACCTCGCGAGCGGCGGTGATCGCCCGGCAGACGTTCAAGGCCTCCTCCACCGCCTCGACATAGGTCGACAGGCCCCACTCGCGATGCCGTACGTCCGGGTTACGCCAACTGACCACGAAGACCTGCAGGCTGTTCTTCAGGGCGTACTGGACAAAGCTGTTGCCGGGGCTGAGGTCGAAGATGTAGTACTTGTTGATCTGCGGCGGCACGATCAGCAGCGGTTTCGCATACTGCTTCTCGCTCATCGGTCGGTACTGGATCAGTTCCAGCAGTTCATTGCGAAACACCACCGAACCCTGGGTGGTGGCCACGGTCTTGCCGACTTCGAAGGAGTGCTTGGTGACCTGGCTGGGCAGCCCGTTGTTGTGCAGCAGGTCGTTCACCAGGTGGCTGATGCCGCGCACGATGCTGTTGCCGCCGGAGTTGAACAGTTCCTTGACCGCCAGCGGGTTGAGCAGGGTGTTGGACGGTGCCACCGCATCGTTGAGCAGGGCGAAGATAAAGTGCGCCCGGGCCCGGTCGTCCTGGCTCATCTGGCTGTCGTCGATCCAGTGCCGGACCTGGTTCTGCCAGGCCAGGTAGGCTTGCAGGCTGCGTCGGTAGAACGGGTTCAGGCTCCACGCCGGATCGGCGAAGCGCTGGTCCTGGGGGTTGGGCTTGTGCGGCGTTTCGCCAAGCAGCACCTTGCCCAACTGGCCACCCAGGGCCAGCGCGTGTCGCGCGGTATGCAGCGGATTGCGCAGGCCGTGGGTGGCGACGCTGCGCAGGGTGGAAAACAGATCCCGGCCGCGCAGACCGGTAATCGCACTTTGCGCGTTGATGAACGCGGCGGGGGTGGGCATCGAACCCGTCGCTGGTTTGTCTCGCATGAGTCAACACTCCTTCGTCATCAAGCTATCAACCAATACATCGCACCAGGTGGACGAGATCGTCGGCCCTGGCCTCTGTTGCACTCTGCCGGCGTCCTGCCGGAAGGCTTACTGCTAATTGAAGCTCCTGGGCTCTGTACGAAAACTGCCTGCGCACTGACCATGCTGCGTTGAAAGCAGGCTCGCCTGATCACCGCTTGGCGAGGTCCCGTACGGACCCTAGGTACTCTTGAAGGGCGCCGGCTGCGGGTGCATGACCGCCCGCAGACGTTCTTCCTCGAGAAATTTCATGATGATGGGAGCCACGGCTTCGGCCCGGGTGATCAGGAATAAATGACCATCATCGATTATGTGTAGCTGGGCATTGGGAATACGCCAGGCCAGCAGGCGCATATTGATCAGCGGAATCAGCGGATCGTCGTCGCCGGCCAGCACCAGGGTCGGCTGGTGGATCTTGTGCAGCCAGTGAATGCTGGTCCAGCCGAGGCCGGCGAACAGTTGCCAGTAGTAGCCCAGCTTGCCCGCCGAGCGCACCTTGGCGGCGTGTTCGGCGGCCAGGTTCGGGTCACGCCGGAACGCGCCGCCATAGATGGTCGGGGCGATGCGAATGACATGGGACGGCTGGATGTAGCGGCGCGGGCTGGCCATGTTCCACAGCACCTTGGGCTTGCCCGGGACCATGAACGCGCCGGCGGCGGTGGCGGCGAGGATCAGCTTCTTGCAGCGCTCCGGGTAGTCGTAGGCGAACTGCTGGGCCAGGGCGCCGCCCCAGGACACGCCGACCGCGTTGACCTGGCCATAGTCCAGGTAATCGAGCATGCGTGCACTGAGCTTGGCCAGGCCGGGAAAGCGATAGGGGCGGTTCGGCGTGGAAGAGCCGCCGACGCCAGGGACGTCGAAGGCAATCACTTCCAGGTCCGGGTCCAGCGCCTGGACGAACGGAAACACCAGCTCCAGGTTGGCGCCGATGCCGTTGAAGATCAGCAAGGGCGTCAGATGAGGCTTGCCGGGGCGAACCGCAGTACGGATGGTCTGGCCATCCAGGTCGATGGTTCGGAAGATGAACGGTTGCGGCATGCTTGAAGCCCTGTGATCGGATCGGTTTTCTGCTTCGACGCTGTTCTTGTGGGAGCCGGGTTGCTGGCGATTGCGGCCTGTCGGTCAGCGAGTCCGCCGCCTGACACACCGCTATCGCCAGCAAGCCGGCTCCCACGGGAGGGACATGGATCTAGCGTTCGTGCACGTAGGTCCCCGGTGCCGCCTCGGCCGATGGGTAGGCCTTGCTACCCAGGCTGGTCGGCGACTTCTTCAGCTTGCCCGAGCGCTCGGCCAGCCAGGTCTGCCAGTACAGCCACCAGGAGTCGGTGTGCTTGGTGGAGTTTTCCTGCCAGTCCTCGGCCTTGGCCGGCATCTCGTCGCTGGTCATGTAGCGCGACTTCGGATTGCCCGGCGGGTTGAGGATGCTCTGGATGTGCCCGCTGCTCGAGAGCACGAACTCGACCTTGCCGCCGAACAGCTGGGCCGACTTGTAGCAGGACTTCCAGGGGGTGATGTGGTCGTTGGTGCCGGCCAGGGAGAAGATGTCGGCGGTGACTTTCTTCAGGTCGATCGGCGTGCCGCACACTTCCAGGGCATCGGCGCGTACCAGCGGGTTGTTCTTGAACATCTCGATCAGGTCGCCGTGGAACGCGGCCGGCAGGCGGGTGGTGTCGTTGTTCCAGAAGAGGATATCGAACACCGGCGGCTCGTTGCCGAGCAGGTAGTTGTTGACCCAGTAGTTCCAGATCAGGTCGTTGGGACGCATCCAGGCGAAGACTTTCGCCATGTCGCTGCCCTCCAGCACGCCGGCCTGGTAGGAGTGGCGCTTGGCGGCTTCCAGGGTCTGTTCGTCGACGAACAGCGCCACCTGGGTGTCGAGGGTGGTGTCGAGCACGCTGACCAGCAGGGTCAGGGAGTTGACCTTCTTCTCGCCGAGGGCGGCGTAATGGCCGAGCAGGGCGGTGCAGGTGATGCCCCCGGAGCAGGCGCCGAGCATGTTGACGTCCTTGCTGCCGGTGATGGCGGTGACCACGTCGACGGCTTCCTTCAGCGCCTCGATATAGGTCGACAGGCCCCACTCGCGCTGGGCCTTGGTCGGGTTGCGCCAGCTGACGATAAAGGTCTGCTGGTGGCTGCGCAGGCAGAAACGCGCCAGGCTCTTGTCCGGGCTGAGGTCGAAGACGTAGAACTTGTTGATCTGCGGCGGCACCACCAGCAGCGGGCGCTCGTGCACCTGTTCGGTGATCGGCCCGTACTGGATCAGTTCCAGCACGTCGTTGCGAAACACCACCGCGCCTTCTGTGGTGCCCAGGCTCTTGCCGACCTCGAAGGCGCCCATGTTCACCTGGCTGGGCATGCCGCCGTTGTGCACCAGGTCCTTGGCCAGGTTCGACAGGCCGTCGAGCAGGCTCTTGCCGCCGGTCTCGAAGAAGCGCTTGACCGCCGCCGGGTTGGCCGCGGTGTTGGTCGGCGCCATGGCCTCGGTCATCAGGTTGATGACGAAGTGCCCGCGGCTGATGTCCTGGGGCGAGAGTGAACTGTCACCGATCCAGTCATGGAGCTCCTTGCGCCAGGCCAGATAGGTTTGCAGGTAGCGTTTGTAGAGCGGGTTCTGGCTCCAGGCCGGGTCGCAGAAGCGACGGTCGTCGCTTTCCGGTTGCAGGCTCGATTTGCCGAGCAGCACATTCTTCAGTTCGACGCCGAAATGGGCGACGTGCTTGACGCTGTGGATAGGTTGCTTGATGGCTTGGGCCAATACCATTCGTGCAGAAGTCAGAAGGTCCTTTCTACGCAAGCCGACGACGGGGTTCAGGCCCAGGGTGTTTTCCGAGGCTTGAAGCTTGAGGTCATCGCTATTCTTGTCACTCATCTACGACGCTCCATTGTCCTGAGACGAGTACCGGGTAAGGCTGTGCGACTGGGCACAACGAATGCCAAGTACTGCTGCTCGGGTGACCGGTTGATTGCGCATCGTTAAATGCACGGAACTTGCCAGCTCCATTGGTTACCCGAGTTTAATTTTTTTCGCAAGCGGACCGAACGTCAGCCCTGCCGCCGGGTATTGGATCAGAACAAATTAGAAAATACGCCCCAAACGACAAGATGCCCGTTCTAGAGCATCAGGCGGACGATCGACTCGGATGGGTCGCGGGATTTTCCGGCGGCCTTGAGTTCGGCAAGATAATCGGCCCACAAGTCATCCTGACGACAGGCCAGCTGGTAGAGGTAGTCCCAGGTGAACAGTCCGCTGTCATGACCGTCGTCGAAGGTCAGTTTCAGGGCGTACTGGCCAGCGGGCTCGATCTTGCTCAGGCCGACACCGAGCTTGCCGAATTGCAGGATCGGCTTGCCGTGGCCCTGGACCTCGGCGGAGGGGGAGTGCACCCGCAGGAACTCGGCGGGCAGGTGGTATTCCTCGCCCGGACCGTAGCTGAGGGTCAGGGTTTTCGAGGCCTTGTGCAGGTTGATGGCGGTGGGTATCGGGGTGCTCATTGAACGCTAACCTGTGTGCAGGAGCCTCCTGGAGGAGCTGGCAAGCCGGCTCCTGCAGGGGCCGTGTTCGGCCATGAAAGCAGCGTTCCCATAAGGAACGGCGTATTCCCTAGAGGATATACCGCGACAGGTCTTCGTTCTGCGCCAATTCACCGAGGTGGCTGTTGACGTAGGCGGCGTCGATGCGAATCGGCTCGGCACCCTGGGCGCCCGCCAGGTCGCCGGCGCTGAACGAGACTTCCTCCAGCAGGCGCTCGAGCAGGGTATGCAGGCGACGGGCACCGATGTTCTCGGTCTTCTCGTTGACCTGCCAGGCGATTTCCGCGAGACGCTTGATACCGTCGGGCTGGAACTCGATGCTCAGGCCTTCGGTTTTCAGCAGTTCGCGATACTGCTCGGTCAGCGAGGCGTGGGGCTCGCTGAGAATGCGCTCGAAATCTTCCGGGCTCAGGGCCTTGAGTTCGACACGGATCGGCAGGCGGCCTTGCAGCTCCGGCACCAGGTCGCTCGGCTTGCTCAGGTGGAACGCGCCGGAAGCGATGAACAGGATGTGGTCGGTCTTGACCATGCCCAGCTTGGTGTTGACGGTGCAGCCTTCGATCAGCGGCAGCAGGTCGCGCTGCACGCCTTCACGGGAGATGTCGGCGCCGCCGACATTGCCGCGCTTGGCGACCTTGTCGATTTCGTCGATGAAGACGATGCCGTGCTGCTCGACCGCTTCCAGGGCCTTGGCCTTCAACTCTTCGTCGTTGACCAGGCGCCCGGCCTCTTCGTCGCGGACCAGCTTGAGCGCTTCCTTGACCTTGAGCTTGCGGTTCTTGCGCTTGCCCTTGCCCATGTTGGCGAACAGGCTCTGCAACTGGTTGGTCATTTCCTCCATGCCCGGTGGCGCGGAGATATCGACGCCGGCGTGTTCCGCGACCTCGATTTCAATCTCCTTGTCATCCAGCTGGCCTTCACGCAGGCGCTTGCGGAACAGCTGGCGGGTATTGGAGTCCTGGCTCGGCGCGGCGTCTTCATTGAAGCCCATGCGTGCCGGTGGCAGCAGGGCGTCGAGAATGCGCTCCTCGGCGGCGTCTTCGGCGCGGTGGCGGACCTTGACGATCTCCTGCTCGCGCAGGAGCTTGATCGCGGCGTCCGCCAGGTCGCGGATGATCGATTCGACATCACGGCCGACATAGCCGACTTCGGTGAACTTGGTCGCTTCGACCTTGATGAACGGGGCGTTGGCCAGCTTGGCCAGGCGCCGGGCGATTTCGGTCTTGCCGACACCGGTCGGGCCGATCATCAGGATGTTCTTGGGGGTTACTTCGACGCGCAGCTCTTCGGGCAACTGCATCCGGCGCCAGCGGTTACGCAGCGCAATGGCAACGGCGCGCTTGGCATCGTCCTGGCCGATGATATGGCGATTGAGTTCGTGGACGATTTCGCGGGGAGTCATGGACATGATATGTGGGGTCCTCAAGCGGTAGTGATCAGCGTAGACACAGGTCTGGCACTGCTTTATTCCGCGAGGTCCTGCTCCTCAATAGTGAAGTTGTGATTGGTGAATACGCAAATATCACCGGCGATCCCGAGGGCGGTCTCGACGATTTCCCGGGCCGACAGTTCGGTCTTCTTCAGCAGCGCGCTGGCCGCGGCCTGGGCATAGCCACCGCCGGAGCCCATGGCGATCAGGCCGTGTTCCGGTTCGACGACATCGCCGTTGCCGGTGATGATCAGCGAAGCGTCCTTGTTGGCGACCGCCAGCATGGCTTCCAGGCGGCTCAGGGAGCGATCGGTACGCCACTCCTTGGCCAGTTCGACGGCGGCCCGGACCAGATGGCCCTGGTGTTTTTCCAGCTGGCCTTCAAAACGCTCGAACAGGGTGAAGGCATCGGCGGTGGCCCCGGCGAAACCGGCGAGCACCTGGCCATGGTAGAGGCGACGGACTTTTTTCGCGTTGCCCTTCATGACGGTGTTGCCCAGGGAAACCTGGCCGTCGCCGCCCATGACGACTTTGCCGTGGCGACGAACTGAAACGATGGTGGTCAAGGGAGAGTCTCCACGCAGCGGGGCGAAAATGCCTGATGGAAACTGATATGGGGATGGTGCCGGGATTTTCAACCGGAAGTAGGGCGGAGGGACGAATGGTGTAGGAAG
This sequence comes from Pseudomonas sp. Ost2, assembly GCF_018326065.1. Classification (NCBI taxonomy): domain Bacteria; kingdom Pseudomonadati; phylum Pseudomonadota; class Gammaproteobacteria; order Pseudomonadales; family Pseudomonadaceae; genus Pseudomonas; species Pseudomonas sp. Ost2. The sequence goes on from NZ_AP021904.1 coordinate 461,454, forward strand.
GAGGGATGGATCTCGTCGTGCAATTCAACCGCGGGAGCCGGTTTGTCGGCTCCCGCGGGTTCGGCTTTCAGCGACTCTGGCGCTGTTGTAACAATAGGTTGCTGAAACCGCTGCCGGCCAGCTGTTTCTGCGCGGTGGTCAATTGTTCGCGGTTGCTGAACGGGCCGACCAGTACCCGGTACCAGGTCTCTTCCTTGACGGTGCCGGACTCGACCGACACCGCCTGGCCGAGCAGGATGATCTGCGCGCGGACCTTGTCGGCATCGGCTTCCTTGCGGAACGAGCCAGCCTGCAGGAAGAACTGCGTCACCGCGGCCGGTGCCGGCTTGGCCACGGGTGGCGGCGGTGGCGGGGTGATCCCGGCCAGGGCCGCCTGGGCGCGCGCGGTGTCGATCTTGGCCGCTTCGGCCGGGGTCACCGGCGTGGTCGGCGTCGGCACGGTCTGCGGCGTCGGCAGGGTCTTCTCCGGCACGGCTTCCGGCGGCACGATGACTTCCGACTCCGGCAGCAGGGTGTAGAAGTCGTACTTCGGCTTCACCGGCTGGGTCGGGCTCGGCGGGGTCTTGTTGGCCTCGGCGATCTTGGTCGCTTTCTGCTGTTCCTGCTTGACCCGCTTGACGTCATCGCCCTTGCCCGGCTCGAGTTTCATCAGAAACACGATAAAGGCGCCCACGCCCAGCCCGATGGCCAGCCACAACCAGCCCGGGATCGGCTTCTTCGCAGGAGCTTGGTAACGGCTGGCGCCACGTTTGGGTGCGGGTTTTTTCTTGGCAGCCAACTTACATACGCTCCAGAGTTTCCAGGCCCAGCAGCTCCAGGCCTTGCTTGAGGGTGCGGCCGGTCAGCGCGGCGAGACGCAGGCGGCTCTGCATCCGCGCCGGGGTATCGGCGGTCAGGATCGGGCAGTTCTCGTAGAAGCTGGAGAACAGGCCGGCGACATCGTACAGGTAGGTGCAGAGGATGTGCGGCGTGCCTTTGTCGGCGACGCTGTTGAGGACTTCGCCGAATTGCGCCAGCCTGGCCGCCAGTTCCTGCTCATGGGCGGCTTCGAGCACGATCTGGCCGTCGACTTCGCTGAAGTCCTTGCCCAGCTTGCGGAACACACCGGCCACTCGGGTGTAGGCGTACAGCAGGTACGGCGCGGTGTTGCCTTCGAAGTTGAGCATCAGGTCGAAGTTGAAGCTGTAGTCGCTGGTGCGGTGTTTGGACAGGTCGGCGTACTTCACCGCGCCGATCCCGACGACCCTGGCGATGTCGCGCAGGTCGTTCTCCGGCAGATCCGGGTTCTTTTCCCTGACCAGGTTGTAGGCGCGCTCGCGGGCTTCGGTCAGCAGGTCGATCAGCTTCACGGTGCCGCCGTCGCGGGTCTTGAACGGCCGGCCGTCGGCGCCGTTCATGGTGCCGAAGCCCATGTGCTCCATTTCCATCGGATGGCCCACGAAGCCGGCCTTGCGTGCCACGGCGAACACTTGCTGGAAGTGCAGGGCCTGGCGCTGGTCGACGAAATACAGCGCGCGGTCGGCCTTCAGCACATTGCTGCGGTAGCGCACGGCGGCCAGGTCGGTGGTGGCGTAGAGATAGCCGCCGTCGGCCTTGACGATGATCACCGGCAGTGGCTCGCCGTCGGCGTTCTTGAACTCGTCGAGGAACACGCACTGGGCGCCGTTGCTCTCGACCAGCATGCCCTTGGCCTTGAGGTCGTTGACCACGTTGACCAGGTCATCGTTGTAGGCGCTTTCGCCCATGACATCGGCCATGGTCAGCTTGACGTTGAGCAGTTCGTAGATTTTCTGGCAGTGGGACAGCGAGATGTCCTTGAAGCGGGTCCACAGCGCCAGGCAATCCGCATCACCGGCCTGCAGCTTGACCACCAGGCCACGGGCGCGGTCGGCGAACTCGCTGGACTCGTCGAAGCGCTGCTTGGCGGCACGGTAGAAGTTCTCCAGGTCCGACAGCTCGTCGCTGGTGATCGGGTTTTCCTGCAGGTAGGCCATCAGCATGCCGAACTGGGTGCCCCAGTCGCCGACGTGGTTCTGGCGGATCACGGTGTCGCCGAGGAACTCCAGGACCCGCGCCACGCCATCGCCGATGATGGTCGAACGCAGGTGGCCGACGTGCATTTCCTTGGCGAGGTTGGGTGCCGACAGGTCGACCACGGTGCGCTGCGCCGGGCCGGCCTTGCGCACGCCGACACTGGCGTCGGCCAGTGCGGCATCGAGGCGCGCGGCCAGGGCCTGGGTGTTCTGGAAGAAGTTGATGAAGCCCGGGCCGGCGATTTCCGCCTTGCTGACGTTTTCATCGGCCGGCAGTGCGGCGATCAGCTTTTCCGCCAGGTCGCGCGGCTTCAGGCCGGCGGGTTTGGCCAGCATCATGGCGATGTTGCTGGCGAAGTCGCCGTGGGTCTTGTCCCGGGTATTTTCGACCTGGATCGCCGGCGTCAGGCCATCAGGCAACACACCTTCGTTGACGAGTTGGGTGAGGGCTTGCTGGATCAGCTGGCGAATGGTGTCTTTCATGGTCTTCTCTTTCGACCGCAAGCGCGGCGGCGCTTCGATGCGCAGGTGGAAAAACTGGGCATTATCCGTTGCCAGGGCGAGCTTGCCAACCGGTTGCGGACTTGTGGTGGTACGCAGGCCTCCCTTCGCGGGCAAGCCCGCTCCCACAAATTCGTGTCATACACAAGATTTATACTCAAGCCTGACCTGTGGCAGCGGGCTTGCCCGCGAAGAGGCCATCCCGTTCAGTACAAGTCCACCGGATCGACATCCAGCGACCAGCGCACCTGGCGTCCGCTGGGCATCTGTTCCAGCGCCAGCAGCCAACTGCTCAGCAAGCGGTGCAGCGGCGCCCGGGCATTGGCCTGCAGCAGCAATTGCGCCCGATAGCGTCCGGCCCGGCGCTCCATCGGCGCCGGCACCGGCCCCAGCAGCTCGATGCCGCCCAGGCTCATGTCCGCCAGCAGGCGTTCGGCCTCGCTGCAGGCTTCATCGAGGAAACCTTCGGCCTGCCCGGGCTTATGGGCTTCGGCGCGCAGCAGTGCCAGGTGGGCGAAGGGTGGCAGGCCGGCGGCGCGGCGCTCGCTCAAGGCCTGTTCGGCAAAGGCGAAGTAACCCTGCTCGGTGAGCTGGATCAACAGCGGATGGTCCGCCAGGTGGGTCTGGATAATGACCTTGCCCGGCTCCTCCGCGCGTCCGGCCCGGCCGGCCACCTGGACGATCAGTTGCGCCATGCGCTCGCTGGCGCGGAAATCGCCGGAAAACAGCCCGCCATCGGCATCGAGGATCGAAACCAGGGTCACCCGCGGGAAGTGGTGCCCCTTGGCAAGCATCTGCGTGCCCACCAGGATGCAGGGCTGGCCTTTCTGGATCGTCGCGAAGAGCTGGTTCATCGCGTCCTTGCGCGAGGTGCTGTCACGGTCGACCCGCAGTACCGGGTAATCGGGGAACAGGATGCCCAGCCGCTCTTCGGCGCGCTCGGTGCCGGCGCCCACCGGGCGCAGGTCGACCTTGCCGCATTGCGGGCAGTTGCGCGGGACGCGTTCAACATGGCCGCAGTGGTGGCAGCGCAGTTCGCCATAACGCTGGTGCACCGTCATGCGCGCATCGCAGCGCTCGCACTCGGACATCCAGCCGCAATCGTGGCACAGCAGGGTCGGGGCGAAGCCGCGGCGGTTGAGAAACACCAGGACTTGCTGGCCTGCCGCCAGGGTCTGGCCGATGGCTTGCTGCATCGGTCCGGAAATGCCGCTGTCCAGCGGGCGACTTTTCACGTCCAGGCGCAAAAAGCGCGGCTGCCTGGCGCCGCCGGCCCGCTCGTTCAGGCGCAGCAGGCCGTAGCGACCGATATAGGCGTTGTGCAGGCTTTCCAGGGACGGGGTGGCCGAGCCCAGGACGATCGGGATGTTTTCCTGCCGGGCGCGCACCAGCGCCAGGTCGCGGGCGTGATAGCGCAGGCCTTCCTGCTGCTTATAGGAGCCGTCGTGCTCTTCATCGATGATGATCAGCCCGGGATTCTTCATCGGCGTGAACAGCGCCGAGCGGGTGCCGATGATGATATCGGCCTCGCCGTCCCGTGCCGCGAGCCAGGCATCCAGGCGCTCGCGATCATTGACCGCCGAGTGCAGCAGGGCGATCCGCGCGTTGAAGCGTTGTTCGAAGCGCGCCAGGGTCTGGGGGCCGAGGTTGATCTCGGGGATCAGCACCAGGGCCTGTTTGCCGGCTTCGAGGGTTTCGCGGATCAGTTGCAGGTAGACCTCGGTCTTGCCGCTGCCGGTGACGCCGGCCAGGAGAAAGGCGTGGAAACTGTCGAAGCCGGCGCGGATCGCCGTGCAGGCGGCGCGTTGTTCGTCATTGAGCGGCAGCTCCGGTTGCGCCAGCCAGTGTTCGTGGCGCTCGCCGGGGGCATGGCGGCGGATCTCCACCTGCACCAGGTCCTTGGCCAGCAACAGGTCGAGGCTGTCCTTGCTCAGCATCAGTTTGCTCAGTAGCTGATGAGCGACGCCGTGTGGGTGCTGGGCCAGCGTGGCCAGGGCTTCGCGCTGGCGCGGTGCGCGGGCGATGCGCGGGTCGTCGAGCCTGGCGCCGGGTGCGATCGACCAGAACCGTTCCTGGCGCGCCTCGGCCGGTTCGCCCTGGCGCAGCAGCACCGGCAGGGCCCAGCTCAGGGTGTCGCCGAGGCTGTGCTGGTAATACTGGGCCGTCCACAGGCACAGCTTGAACAGCGCGGGCGGCAGCGGGGGCGTGGCATCGAGCAGGGCCAGCGCCGGCTTGAGCTTTTCCACCGGCACTTCGCTGTGGTCGGTGACTTCCACCAGGATGCCGATCATTTCCCGGCGGCCGAACGGCACCCGCAGGCGCATGCCGGGATGCAACTCACTGCGCAGCACGCCCTGGGGCGCGCGGTAATCGAACAGGCGGCGCAGGGGGGAAGGCAGGGCAAGGCGCAGAATGGCGTCGGGCACGCGGTTTTCTCGGGTGGTGTAATGAAGAAGGGCGGGAGCCTAGCAGACGGCCGGTGTGCGTGACAGCTTGCTTCATTTTGCAGGGCTGGTATTATCGCCGGCCAAATTACGTGCGGTGTTCAACAATAGTGTTGGGCGGCGGCACGCTAGCCGAGGAAGTCCCCATGAAAGCTGATATCCATCCAGAATACCCAGCAGTTGCCGTTACTTGCAGCTGCGGCAACAAGTTCGAAACCCGTTCGACTTTCGCCAAGCCACTGGCAATCGACGTGTGCAACGAGTGCCACCCGTTCTACACCGGTAAGCAGAAGACCCTGGACACCGGCGGCCGCGTTCAGAAGTTCGCCGATCGTTTCGGTGCATTCGGTGCGAAGAAGGCCTAAGGCTCTTTTTCCTGGACGGCCTGCTGGGCTGCTCCACGCTGAGAGCTTCATGCTGCAAAAAAAGGCGCTCCTTGTGGGCGCTTTTTTTATGGGCGCGATTTGGCAGGCGCAGGCTCAGGCGTTCTGTCCTGCAGTGCCAGGCGCTGCGCGGGTCGAGGTACAGCGGGTCATCGACGGTGACACCGTGCGTCTGAAAGATGGTCGTAGCGTGCGCCTGGTCGGCATCAATGCACCGGAACTGGGGCGCAAGGGGCGGGCCGCCGAACCCTTTGCCGAGGCGGCCCGCCAGCGTCTCCAGGGCCTGGTGAAGGAAAGCGGCAGCCAGGTCGGGTGGGTGGCAGGTCGCGAGCGCCGCGACCGCTATGGCCGCATCCTGGCGCATCTGTATGGTCGCGACGGCATGAATCTCGAAGCGCGGCTGCTCGCCGAGGGCTTGGCTTACCAGGTGGCCGTCGCGCCCGACGACGATTTGTTCGAATGCCAGCAGCTCGCCGAGCGCCAGGCCCGGCAGCTCGGGCTTGGGCTGTGGAAACGTCCCTCTGTACTGAAGGCGGATCAGATCAGGAAGCCCGGTTTTGCCCTGCTCAAGGGGCGTGTGAGCAATATCCGACGCAATCGTGGCGGGTTATGGATCGAATTGCAGGGGGCAGTTGTACTGCATGTCGCACCCGATCGGCTGGAGCGATTCGACTCCGTCTCGCTCGAGGCGCTCAAGGGCAGGCAGATCGAGGCCCGTGGCTGGCTGGTCGAGCGTGGTGGTCGAGGCGCGCCGCGCCAGCGGGGTGCGCGCTGGTTGTTATCGCTGAATCATCCCGGAATGCTTCAGGTAGCCCGTTGAGAAAAAATTGTAGACATTTTTATTGTCGATTGTGAACAGTTTGGCCCTTGTGTTACGCGGCTCTTGGGCCAAAGTCGTAGGGTGCGGCCCTTGACACCTGTGACTGGTCAGTCTTGTGAGGACTTTGCGACACGCGTATCCTCGGCGGTCCGTCAGTCCCACAGTAAAAAGCGGAATGCCCACATGTCAGATTTGAAAACTGCCGCTCTCGAATATCACGCCAATCCTCGTCCGGGGAAGCTGAGCGTCGAGCTCACCAAAGCCACTGCCACCGCCCGCGACCTGTCGCTGGCCTACAGCCCTGGCGTCGCCGAACCAGTGCGTGAAATCGCCCGCGATCCTGAGCTGGCCTACAAGTACACTGGCAAGGGCAACCTGGTTGCAGTCATTTCCGATGGCACCGCGATTCTCGGCCTGGGTAACCTCGGCCCATTGGCCTCCAAGCCGGTAATGGAAGGCAAGGGCGTGCTGTTCAAGCGTTTCGCCGGTATCGACGTGTTCGACATCGAAGTCGACTCGGAAAGCCCGCAAGCCTTCATCGACACCGTCAAGCGTATCTCCATCACCTTCGGTGGCATCAACCTGGAAGACATCAAGGCACCTGAGTGCTTCGAGATCGAACGTGCCCTGATCGAGCAGTGCGATATCCCGGTGTTCCACGATGACCAGCACGGTACCGCGATCGTGACCGCCGCCGGCATGATCAACGCCCTGGAAATCGCTGGCAAAACCCTGCCTGAAGCGAAGATCGTCTGCCTGGGCGCCGGTGCCGCCGCCATCTCCTGCATGAAATTGCTGGTGAGCATGGGCGCCAAGATCGAGAACATCTTCATGGTTGACCGTACTGGCGTGATCCACGCCGGCCGTGACGACCTGAACCAGTACAAGGCGGTATTCGCCCACGCGACCGACAAGCGCAGCCTGGCTGACGCCCTGAAGGGCGCTGACGTGTTCGTCGGCCTGTCCGGTCCGAACCTGCTGGACGCCGAAGGCCTGCTGTCCATGGCGGCCAACCCGATCGTGTTCGCCTGCTCGAACCCGGATCCGGAAATCTCCCCGGAGCTGGCCCACGCCACCCGTAGCGACGTGATCATGGCCACCGGCCGTTCGGACTACCCGAACCAGGTCAACAACGTCCTGGGCTTCCCGTTCATCTTCCGTGGTGCCCTGGACGTTCGCGCCAAGCGCATCAACGAGGAAATGAAAGTGGCCGCGGCCAACGCCCTGCGTGAACTGGCCAAGCTGCCGGTGCCTCAGGAAGTGTGCGACGCCTACGGCGGCATCAAGCTGGAATTCGGTCGTGAATACATCATTCCGAAGCCGATGGATGCCCGTCTGATCACCTTGATCTCCGACGCCGTGGCCAAGGCCGCGATCGAGACCGGTGTGGCGACCCTGCCGTATCCGAAGAACTACCCGCTGAAAAGCGTGGATGACGTGTTCAACGGCTAAGCCGTCGTAGCGTCAAACAAAAAGCCCCGGCTCGAGAGAACCGGGGCTTTTTTGTGGGTGGCGTTCGGGCGGTGGTGAGCCGCCCGGCAGGATCAGAACAGGTCGATCGGTGCCGCCTCGTCCGCCGGCAGCGGGCTGCCCGGGGCGCTGCCGCCATTGCCCAGCTCATTGACCGATGGCGGCGTGTCTTCGCTCTTGAACAGCTCGAAGTAGGCATTGGGCGTGCCCGGTGTGGCCGCGCGGCCGCTGACCGGATCGACCCGCAGGCTGAGGATGCCTTCCGGCTCCGCCTGGGTGTGCGGCGGCATGCCCTTGAGCGCCGCGCCCATGTAGTCCATCCAGATCGGCAGTGCCACCGTGCCGCCGAACTCGCGGCGACCGAGGCTCTCGGGCTGGTCGAAGCCGGTCCAGACGGTGGTGATGTAGTCGGCGTTGTAGCCGGTGAACCAGGCGTCCTTGGATTCGTTGGTGGTACCGGTCTTGCCCGCCAGGTCGCTGCGGCCCAGGGCCAGGGCGCGACGGCCGGTGCCGAGCTTGATCACGTCCTCGAGCATGCTGTTGAGGATGTAGGTGGTGCGCCCGTCGATGATGCGTTCGGCGACGGCCGGAGCCTGGGCCGCGGGAGCAGGTGCCTCGCCGGTGCTGTTGACGGTAAACGTCGGCTGGCTCGGTGCCGCGATGCCGCTGCTGGCCGCTTCGCCGGTCGGTACGCTTGGCGGGTTGGCGACGAACAGGGTATCGCCGTTGCGGCTTTCGATCTTGTCGATCAGGTACGGCGTGATCTTGTAGCCGCCATTGGCGAAGGTGCTCCAGCCGGTGGCGATTTCCATCGGCGTCAGGGTCGCGGTACCCAGGGCCAGGGACAGGTTGCGTGGCAGGTCCTGCTTGTTGAAGCCGAACTTGGCGATGTAGTCGATGGTCTTGTCGACGCCCAGGCTTTGCAGCAGGCGAATCGAGACCAGGTTGCGCGACTTGTACAGCGCCTCGCGCATGCGGATCGGGCCGAGGAAGGTGTTGGTGTCGTTCTTCGGCCGCCAGACCTTGTCCAGGTACTCGTCGACGAACACGATCGGGGCATCGTTGACCAGGCTGGCCGGGGTGTAGCCGTTGTCCAGCGCCGCGCTGTAGATGAACGGCTTGAAGCTCGATCCCGGCTGGCGCTTGGCCTGCATGGCGCGGTTGTAGTTGCTCTGCTCGAAGGCGAAGCCACCGACCAGGGCGCGAATCGCGCCGTTTTGCGGGTCAAGGGAGACCAGCGCGCTCTGGGCTGCCGGCATCTGGCTGAATTTCAGGCTGTTGTCGGCCTGGCGCTGGACGCGGATCAGGTCGCCGACCTGGGCGACATCGGACGGCTGCTTCGGTGCCGCACCCAGGCTGTTGGTGTTGAGGTACGGACGCGCCCATTTCATGCTGTCCCAGGCGACGAGTTCCGGACCGTTGCGGGTCAGGACGTGCAGCATGTTCTTGTCCACCTGGGTGACGATCGCCGGTTCCAGGCCGCTGATGGGGCGCTGCTTGCCCAGCTCCGCGATCCAGGCGTCGCGGGTCTTGCCCGGCAGGCGCGACTCGGGGCCACGGTAGCCGTGGCGCTGGTCATAGGTGATCAGGCCTTCCTGGACGGCATGGTTGGCCAGTTCCTGGAGGTTGCTGGGCACCGTGGTGGTGACGCGGAAACCTTCGGTGTAGGCCTCGCTGCCATAGCGGCCGACCATTTCGGCGCGGGCCATTTCGGCGATGTACGGCGCGTTCACTTCCGGCGTCGGCACGTGGTAGCTGGCGTTGATCGGCTCGACGATGGCGGCCTGGTAGGCGGCTTCGTCGATCTTGCCGAGCTTGTACATGCGTCCCAGGATCCAGTCGCGACGCTCCTTGGCGCGGACCGGGTTGGCCAGCGGGTTGAAGCGCGACGGAGCCTTGGGCAGGCCGGCGATCATCGCCATCTGGGCCAGGGTGATGTCCCGGATCGATTTACCGTAATACACCTGTGATGCGGCTTCGATACCGTAGGCGCGGTTGCCCAGGTAGATCTTGTTCACGTACAGCTCGAGGATTTCATCCTTGGTCAGCTGGCGTTCGATCTGCAGGGCAAGAAGAATCTCGTTGGTCTTGCGCGAGAAGCTACGCTCGCTGGACAGGAAGAAGTTTTTCGCCACCTGCATGGTGATGGTACTGCCGCCGGACTGGATGTGCCCGCTCTTGACCAACTGGGTCGCGGCACGCATCAGGCTGCTGGGGTCGACGCCGTAGTGGTTGGCGAAGTTGTCGTCTTCGGCGCTGAGCAGGGCATTGATGAAATTCGGTGGGATGTCGGCGAAGCGAATGGGTGAACGGCGCATCTCGCCGAATTCGGCGATCAGCTTGCCATCGCTGGTGTAGACCCGGAGCGGAATCTGCAACTGGATGCTTCTCAGCGTCTCCACGGACGGCAAGCCCGGACTAAGATAGAGAAATGCACCGCTCAGGACGAGCAACAGGCCGCAGAACACGGCGACGAAAGACCACCCGAAAAACTTCAGCAGACGAATCAAGGCTTGTGGATTTCCAGATAAAAGAATGGGTTAGGCGTCAGGCTAAATTCACAGCAAGCGCTGGTTCGACGGCTCGGAGAAAAACGTGGGCATTATAAGCATTTTTTGGTGTTGAGCGTCATTTGCGCTTATGTCAAGACTGCTATTAAATGCCCATTATCATAAAGGGTCCGTAAGTCGCGGATAGTAATAGGGAATCGGTAGTGCTTGGACTCTTTGGCAAAAAAGCGCATTCGCTCCTGGGGATCGACATCAGTTCCACCTCGGTAAAACTCCTCGAATTGAGCCGTTCAGGCAATCGATATCGGGTCGAGTCCTACGCCGTGGAACCGCTGCCGCCTAACGCCGTGGTCGAGAAGAACATCGCCGAGCTCGAAGGCGTCGGGCAGGCCCTGGCACGGGTGCTGCTCAAGGCCAAGACCAGCGCGCGCCACGTCGCGGTCGCCGTGGCCGGTTCCGCGGTGATCACCAAGACCATCGAGATGGATGCCGGGCTTTCCGATGACGACATGGAAAGCCAACTGAAGATAGAAGCCGACCAGTACATTCCCTATCCCCTCGAAGAAGTGGCCATCGACTTTGAAGTCCAGGGTTATTCGGCGCGCAATCCCGAGCGCGTCGAAGTACTGCTGGCCGCCTGTCGGAAAGAAAACGTCGAGGTGCGCGAGGCGGCCCTGGCCCTGGCCGGGCTCGATGCCAAGGTGGTGGATGTCGAGGCCTATGCCCTGGAGCGCTCCTTTGGCCTGCTCGCGGCACAGCTGGCCAGCGATCACGACCGCTTGACGGTGGCGGTGGTCGACATCGGCGCGACCATGACCACCCTCAGCGTCCTGCACAACGGCCGGATCATCTACACCCGCGAACAATTGTTCGGCGGTCGCCAGCTCACCGAGGAAATCCAGCGGCGCTACGGCCTGTCCAACGAAGAGGCGGGCCTGGCGAAGAAGCAGGGCGGCCTGCCCGACGACTATGTCGCCGAGGTCCTGCAGCCCTTCAAGGATGCCGTGGTCCAGCAGGTGTCGCGTTCCCTGCAGTTCTTCTTCGCCTCGGGCCAGTACAACGATGTCGACTACATCCTGCTTGCCGGTGGCACCGCCTCGATTGCCGGCCTCGATCACCTGATCCAGCAGCGGCTCGGTACGCCGACCCTGGTGGCCAACCCTTTCGCCGACATGGCGTTGAGCAGCAAGGTCAATGCCGGGGCCCTGGCCAGTGACGCGCCGGCCCTGATGATCGCCTGCGGTCTGGCGTTGAGGAGTTTCGACTGATGGCGCGGATCAACCTTCTCCCCTGGCGCGAGCAACTGCGTGAAGAACGGCGCAAGCGCTTCCTGACGGCCCTGGTCGGTGTGCTGGTGGCGGCTGTCGGCCTGGTCCTGATGACTGACCAGTACATCAGCAATTCCATCGATCACCAGACCGCGCGCAATGCCTACATGAACAAGGAGATCGCCCAGCTCGATGCGCGCATCAAGCAGATCAGCGAACTCAAGGCGCGTCGCCAGCAATTGATCGAGCGGATGAAAATCATCCAGGACCTGCAAGGCAACCGGCCGATCAGCGGGCGGATCTTCGATCAGCTGGCGCGAACCCTGCCTGATGGCGTGTATTTCACTGAAGTGAAGATGACCGGCAAGACCATTGCGCTTACCGGCGCGGCGGAGTCCAACAACCGGGTCTCGGACCTGATGCGCAACCTCGACGCTTCCGACTGGCTCGAGGCGCCGAGCCTGACCGAGGTCAAGGCGACGACGGCCGGCGCGGTCGACCAGGCGAACGTGTTCCAGCTGAGCGTGCGCCAGACCCAGCCACCGGTTCCGGGGGCTGGCAAATGAATGTTTCCGAATGGCTGGAAAACCTGCGCAAGATCGACCTCGCCGATCTCGACATGCAGAACATCGGCTCCTGGCCCGCGGCGGTCAAGGGCGCCTGTGGCGTCATCGTCGCCGTGCTGGTGCTGACGCTGGGCTACAACTTCTATATCAAGGACCTGACCGACCAGCTGGATCAGCAGCGGGCCACGGAAGTCACCTTGAAGGAGCAGTTCGCGACCAAGGCGCACCTGGCGGCGAACCTGGAAGCCTACACCCAGCAGATGCTCGACATGGAGGCGTCCTTCGGCGCGCTGCTCAAGCAACTGCCCAGCGATACCGAGGTGCCCGGGCTGCTGGAAGACATCACCCGGACCGGGCTTGGCAGCGGACTGGAGTTCGAAGAGATCAAGCTGTTGCCCGAGGTGGCGCAGCAGTTCTATATCGAGCTGCCGATCCAGATCACCGTGACCGGCGCCTACCATGACCTGGCGACCTTTGTCAGTGGCGTGGCCAGCTTGCCGCGAATCGTCACCCTGCACGATTTCGAGATCAAGCCGGTCGCCGCGAACAATGGCAACAAGCTGCGCATGAGCATTCTCGCCAAGACCTATCGCTACAACGACAAGGGGCTGCAGAAATGAGCGGCTTGCGTGGGTTGTGCGTAGCGATGGTCGCGGTGCTGCTGGCCGGCTGTGGCAACAGCAATGACTTCAGTGACCTGGACGCCTACATGCGTGAAGTACGCGCGCGTCCGGCCGGCAATATCGAACCGACACCGAAGTTCATTTCCTACGAGGCGTTCACCTACAACGCCTCGTCGCTGCGCAGTCCGTTCCAGCCGCCGGTCAAGATCGACCTGGTGAACCGCCAGAAAGGTTCCCACGAGGTCAAGCCGGATCCGAACCGGACCAAGCAGTTTCTCGAAGGCTTCAATATCGAGCAGTTCGAGATGGTCGGCACGCTTTCCAATGCCAGCGGTACCTACGCCCTGTTGCGCGGGGCCGGTGGCGTCCATCGTTTGAAAGTGGGTGATTACCTGGGGCGCAACGAGGGCCGGATCGTGGCCATCACCGACTCCCAGGTCGAGGTGATCGAAATCGTTCCGGACGGTGAAGGCACCTGGCTGGAACGGCCGCGCACCATCCCTTTGAAAGAGCACTCATAGTGGAACTCGATATGAACAGGATTATTTCCACCTTCGGCATTTCGCTATGGATGGCGCTGGTGTCGCCGATGGTGCTGGCCGCCAACCTCAAGACCCTCGACGTGGCGGCGCTGCCGGGAGATCGGGTTGAGCTCAGGCTCGCCTTCGACAGCGCCCCCGCCGCGCCCCATGGCTATACCACCGATCAGCCGGCGCGGATTGCCCTGGACCTGACCGGGGTGACCAGCCAGTTGGCGACCAGGACCCGTGACCTGGGCGTGGGCAATGCACGCAGCGTGACCGTGGTGGAAGCCAAGGATCGTACCCGGCTGATCATCAACCTGACCAAGCTGGTGCCCTACAGCACCCGTATCGAGGGTAACAACCTGTTCGTGGTGGTCGGCCAGGGCGCGGCAGCCGCCGTGCCGGGCCAGGCCAGTGCGGCCCGGCCGGTGGCTGCCGCGGTGGCGCAACCCGCGCGTGCGGCGCCCAAGCCGTACGTACCGGCGGGCAAGGCCATTCGCAATATCGACTTCCAGCGCGGCGAGCAGGGCGAAGGCAATGTGGTCATCGAGCTCTCCGACCCGTCCATCAGCCCGGATATCCAGGAAAAAGGCGGCAAGATCAGCGTGGAGTTCCCTCGCACCCAACTGCCCGACCCCCTGCGTGTGCGCCTGGACGTGAAGGATTTCGCCACGCCGGTGCAATTCGTCAATGCCACGGCGTCCGCCGACCGGGCGAGCATTTCCATCGAGCCGAGCGGGGCCTTCGACTACTCGACGTACCAGACCGACAACAAGCTGACCATCAGTGTCCGTCCGCTGACCGTCGACGACCTGCAGCGGCGTAATGCCGAGCGTTTTGTCTACAGCGGCGAAAAGCTCTCGCTGAACTTCCAGGACATCGATGTGCGTTCGGTGCTGCAACTGATCGCCGACTTCACCAACCTGAACCTGGTGGCCAGCGACACGGTGCAGGGCGGGATTACCCTGCGCCTGCAGAACGTGCCGTGGGACCAGGCGCTGGACCTGGTGCTCAAGACCAAGGGCCTGGACAAGCGCAAGATCGGCAACGTCCTGCTGGTGGCGCCGGCGGACGAGATCGCGGCGCGTGAGCGTCAGGAGCTGGAGTCGCAGAAGCAGATCGCCGAACTGGCCCCGCTGCGCCGCGAGCTGCTGCAGGTCAACTACGCGAAGGCGGCGGACATCGCCAAGCTGTTCCAGTCGGTGACCAGCGCCGAGGCCAAGGGTGACGAGCGGGGTTCGATCACCGTGGATGACCGCACCAACAACATCATTGCCTACCAGACCCAGGACCGCCTCGACGAGCTGCGGCGGATCGTGGCGCAACTGGATATCCCGGTGCGCCAGGTGATGATCGAGGCGCGCATCGTCGAAGCCAACGTCGGTTATGACAAGCAACTGGGCGCCCGTTGGGGTGGCAGCATTTCCGGCGGCAACTGGAAGGGCAGCGGCGGTTCGCCGACCCTGTCGAAGCTGACCGGCCAGAGCGCCAGTACACCGTTCGTCGACCTGGGGGCCACCACGGCGACCTCCGGTATCGGCATCGGCTTCGTGACCGACAACACGATCCTCGACCTCGAACTGAGCGCGATGGAGAAGACCGGTAACGGTGAAGTCGTGTCGCAGCCCAAGGTGGTCACCTCCGACAAGGAGACCGCGAAGATCCTCAAGGGCACGGAGATTCCGTACCAGGAGTCCAGCTCCAGCGGGGCCACCTCGGTGTCCTTCAAGGAAGCGTCGCTGTCCCTCGAGGTCACGCCGCAGATCACCCCGGACAACCGCATCATCATGGAAGTGAAGGTCACCAAGGATGAGCCGGACTACCAGAACGTGCTCAACAACGTACCGCCGATCAAGAAGAACGAAGTCAACGCCAAGGTACTGGTCAACGACGGTGAAACCGTGGTGATCGGTGGCGTGTTCTCCAATACTCAGAGCAAAACCGAAGAGAAGGTGCCATTTCTTGGCGATGTGCCGTATGTTGGCCGCCTTTTCCGCCGAGACATTGTCTCGGAAGCAAAATCCGAGCTGCTGGTATTCCTGACTCCGCGTATCATGAATAACCAGGCGATTGCTGTGAGTCGTTGATTCTGTGCGAAATTTGATTCTTGTTGGGCCTATGGGGGCTGGAAAGAGCACCATAGGCCGCTTGCTGGCCAAAGAGCTGCGCCTGCCTTTCAAAGATTCCGATAAGGAAATTGAACTGCGCACGGGCGCCAATATCCCGTGGATCTTCGATAAGGAAGGCGAACCGGGCTTTCGCGATCGCGAGCAGGCGATGATTGCCGAGCTGTGCGCAGCCGACGGTGTGGTCCTGGCCACGGGCGGCGGTGCGGTCATGCGCGATGAAAATCGCCAGGCCCTGCATGCCGGTGGGCGGGTGGTCTATCTGCATGCTTCGGTGGAGCAGCAGGTGGGGCGTACCGCGCGCGATCGCAACCGTCCGCTGTTGCGTACCGCCGACCCGGCAAAAACGCTGCGGGACCTGCTGGCGATCCGTGATCCGCTTTATCGGGAAATCGCCGATCTGGTGGTGGAAACCGATGAACGGCCGCCGCGCATGGTGGTACTGGATATTCTTGAACGCTTGCAGCAGCTGCCTCCCCGTTAAAGCGCAGGGCGAAATGCGCTATCCTCGACGCCCGCCATGCTCGGTGTCGGTCATGGCTCAAGGCCATTGGGGGGCGCCGGAAACGGACGCCGCCAACAATCGTTAATCCTGAGACTGGACGCCCGCGTCCATCTTCACTGTGGGGACACATGCAGACACTTAAGGTCGATCTTGGCGAGCGTAGCTACCCGATTCATATTGGCGAAGGGCTGCTGGACAAGCCTGAGCTACTGACGCCGCACATTGCCGGTCGGCAAGTCGCAATCATCTCCAATGCAACCGTCGCACCGCTCTATCTCGAACGCCTGACCCGCAGCCTGGCGGGCTACTCGGTGATCTCGGTGGTACTGCCCGACGGCGAGGCCTTCAAGACCTGGGAAACCCTGCAGCTGATTTTCGACGGCCTGCTGAGCGCCCGCCACGATCGCCGGACCACGGTCATCGCCCTGGGCGGCGGCGTTATCGGCGACATGGCCGGTTTTGCCGCCGCCTGTTATCAGCGCGGAGTGGACTTTATCCAGGTTCCGACTACCTTGTTGTCTCAGGTCGATTCGTCGGTGGGCGGCAAGACCGGCATCAACCATCCGCTGGGCAAGAACATGGTCGGTGCCTTCTATCAGCCCAATGTGGTGCTGATCGATACCGCGACCCTCAACACACTGCCCGCCCGCGAGCTGTCGGCGGGCCTGGCCGAAGTCATCAAGTACGGCCTGATCTGCGACGAGCCTTTCCTGACCTGGCTGGAAGAGCACGTCGACGCCTTGCGCGGCCTCGACCAGGCAGCCCTGACCGAGGCCATCGAGCGTTCCTGCGCGGCCAAGGCGGCCGTGGTCGGTGCCGATGAGCGCGAGTCCGGGGTGCGCGCCACCCTCAACCTCGGGCATACCTTTGGCCATGCCATCGAAACCCATATGGGCTACGGTGTCTGGCTGCATGGTGAGGCCGTGGCGGCGGGGACGGTGATGGCGCTGGAGATGTCCGCGCGCCTGGGCTGGATCACCGACGCCGAACGCGATCGCGGTATCCGCCTGTTCCAGCGCGCGGGATTGCCGGTCATTCCTCCGGAGGAGATGACCGAGGCCGATTTTCTCGAACACATGGCAATTGACAAGAAAGTGATCGACGGTCGTTTACGTCTGGTGTTGTTGCGCCGCATGGGCGAAGCCGTGGTGACCGACGATTATCCGAAAGAGGTTCTACAGGCCACGCTGGGGGCGGACTACCGCGCCCTGGCTCAGCTTAAAGGTTGATAAGATTCCGATGACTAGTTTGCATGCCGACGAGGCTTTCCTCGGCCATTATCAGTTGAGTCACGACCCTTTTGCTCCACGGGTGCCTGGCTTCAAGTTCTTCCCGGCCCAGCGCAAACCGGTGCTGGGGCAGTTGCATCACCTGGCCCGCTACAGCCAGTTGCTGCTGGTGGTGACCGGCCCGCAGGGCAGCGGCAAGACCCTGCTGCGCCAGGCACTGGTGGCGAGCACCAACAAGCAGTCGGTGCAGAGCGTGGTGGTGTCGGCCCGTGGCGCCGGCGACGCGGCGGGTGTGCTGCGCCAGATCGCCCAGGCGCTGAATGTGGCTCAGGCCGATATCGGTTCGATCCTGGCACAGGTGGTGCAATTGGCGCTGACCGGCCAGGAAGTCTACCTGCTGGTGGACGACGCCGAACAACTGGACGATTCCGCGATCGAAGCCTTGCTGGCACTGGCTGCAGGCGCGCCGGAAGGCCGTCCGCATGTCTTCCTGTTCGGCGAGTCGTCGATGATTGCCGGGCTGGAGCAGCAGGGCACGGAGGAAGAGCGCTTCCACGTGATCGAACTGCAGCCGTACACCGAAGAAGAGACACGCGAATACCTGGCCCAGCGTCTTGAAGGCGCGGGCCAGGGAATCGAACTTTTTTCCGCTGAGCAGATCACTGAGATTCACGAAAGCGCCGAGGGCTGGCCTGGCAACATCAACCAGGTCGCTCGTGACGCCATGATCGAAGCCATGATTGCCAGCCGCTCCGCGGTCAAGCGACCAAGTATGGGGTTCAAGATGTCGAAGAAATACGTGTTGGCATTGTCTGGGGTGGTGGTGGTCGCTATCGCCGCGGCCTGGATGAGTTCCGGCCGCAGCAAGGCGCCGGTGACCGCTGGCGCGCCAGCCAGCGAGCAGGCCCAGTTGCCGCTGGGGCAGACACCGAAGCCGAATGCCACGGGTGGTCCGGCGGTCGAGTTCGCCGGTAATTCGCAACCGATGCCACTGCCGTTGGTCGGCCAGTCGCAGCCGGTGATGCGCGGTCCGCTCGCGGAAGCCGCGGGTGGCATGAGCGAAGGCGATGATGGCGGTGCACCAGCGGTTGACGGTGGTGTTGCCCAGCCGCCGACCGTGACCACCACTGCGCCACCGCTGGGCGTGCCTGCCGGCCCGACTCCGGCACGTCCTACCCAGGCTCCGGCCCAAGTCGCCACGGCCAAGCCGGCGGCACCGGTTGCCAAGCCCGCGCAAACCCCGGTCCCGGTTCCCGCCAAGCCGGTGGCCAAGGTCGAGAAGCCGGTCGAGAAGCCCGCAGCGGCAGCCAAGCCTGCCGCCGGTGGCAGCTGGTACGCCGGCCAGGCGCCGAGCCACTACGTGGTGCAGATCCTCGGCACCAGTTCGGAAGCCACGGCCCAGAACTTCGTCAAGGAGCAGGGCGGCGAGTACCGTTATTTCAAGAAAGTGCTCAACGGCAAGCCACTCTACGTGATCACTTATGGCAGCTTCCCGAGCCGCGATGCAGCGGTTACTGCTATCAAGGCCTTGCCAGCGAAGGTTCAGGCTGGTAAACCTTGGCCTCGCACTGTCGCCAGCGTCCAACAGGACCTCGCCACAACTCGCTGATGATTCGGCGGCCTTACCCAGGCCGCCCTCCCGGCACCTCAAAATTTCCACCTGAGCGCGCAGCTTCAAAGCTGCGTGCCTTGTGGTGTCTGCGTCACGGTAGATTTGAGTCGTAGCGGTCAGAATTCAAAAATGTTTTGACTAGCACGAGATATCGCTTTAAACCTTTCATAAATGCGACATAGATTTGCGACATTTCGTCGCTAAATTTGTGAGCGTCTGTGTCGGTGTGTACAATGACCTCCCTTTTGCCCCTGCAAAGCCGGCGTACGTTCGGCGTGGATGGTAAGTGGTTGAATTGAAAAGAAATTTGCCTCGGTAAGAGGCAGCCTGGTGAGAAAGTGTCTATGAAAGCAGGTCTGTACCAACCAGATGAATTCAAGGATAACTGCGGTTTCGGCCTGATTGCTCACATGCAAGGCGAGCCCAGTCATCACCTGTTGCAGACGGCCATTGAGGCCCTGACCTGCATGACCCACCGCGGTGGGATCAACGCCGACGGCAAGACCGGTGACGGTTGCGGCCTTCTGATTCAGAAGCCGGACCAGTTCCTGCGCGCCGTCGCCAAATCGACATTCGGTAGCGATCTGCCCAAGCAGTATGCGGTGGGCATGGTGTTCTTCAACCAGGACCCGGTCAAAGCCGAAGCCGCCCGCGAACACATGAATCGCGAAATCCTCGCGGCCGGCCTGCAACTGGTGGGCTGGCGCAAGGTGCCGATCGATACCAGCGTCCTCGGCCGCCTGGCCCTGGAGCGCCTGCCGCAGATCGAGCAGGTATTCATCGGCGGCGAAGGCCTGAGTGACCAGGCCTTCGCCATCAAGCTGTTCAGTGCCCGTCGTCGTTCGTCGGTGGCCAACGCCGCCGATACCGACCACTACATCTGCAGCTTTTCGCACAAGACCATCATCTATAAGGGCCTGATGATGCCGGCGGACCTGACCGCCTTCTATCCGGACCTCAACGATCCGACGCTCAAGACCGCCATCTGCGTGTTCCACCAGCGTTTCTCCACCAACACCCTGCCGAAATGGCCGTTGGCGCAACCGTTCCGCTTCCTGGCGCACAACGGCGAGATCAACACCATCACCGGCAACCGCAACTGGGCCCAGGCCCGTCGCACCAAGTTCGCCAACGACCTGATCCCCGATCTCGACGAACTGGGCCCGCTGGTCAACCGCGTCGGTTCCGACTCCTCGAGCATGGACAACATGCTGGAGCTGATGGTGACCGGCGGTATCGATCTGTTCCGTGGCGTGCGCATGCTGATTCCGCCGGCGTGGCAGAACGTCGAGACCATGGACGCCGACCTGCGCGCGTTCTATGAATTCAACTCGATGCACATGGAGCCGTGGGACGGTCCGGCTGGCGTGGTGATGACCGAAGGTCGCCACGCGGTCTGCCTGCTCGACCGTAACGGCCTGCGCCCGGCGCGCTGGGTGACCACCAAGAACGGCTATATCACCCTGGCGTCGGAAATCGGCGTATGGAACTACCAGCCGGAAGATGTCATCGCCAAGGGCCGTGTAGGTCCCGGGCAGATCTTTGCCGTGGACACCGAGACCGGCCAGATCCTCGACACCGATTCCATCGACAACCGCCTGAAGTCGCGTCATCCGTACAAGCAGTGGCTGCGCAAGAACGCCCTGCGTATCCAGGCGACCATGGAAGACAACGACCATGGTTCGGCGTTCTACAACGTCGAGCAACTCAAGCAGTACATGAAGATGTACCAGGTCACGTTCGAAGAGCGCGACCAGGTGCTGCGGCCGTTGGGCGAGCAGGGCTACGAGGCGGTCGGCTCCATGGGCGACGACACGCCGATGGCGGTGCTGTCCCAGCGCGTGCGCACGCCGTACGACTACTTCCGTCAGCAGTTCGCCCAGGTGACCAACCCACCGATCGACCCGCTGCGTGAAGCCATCGTCATGTCGCTGGAGATCTGCCTCGGTGCCGAGCGCAACATCTTCGAAGAGTCGCCGGAACACGCCTCGCGGGTGATCCTCAGCTCGCCGGTGATTTCCCCGGCCAAGTGGCGCTCGTTGATGAACCTCGAGCGTCCGGGCTTCGAGCGCCAGATCATCGACCTGAACTACGACGAGAGCGTCGGCCTGGAAGCGGCCGTGCGCAACATCGCCGACCAGGCCGAGGAAGCCGTGCGCTCCGGGCGGACCCAGATCGTCCTCAGCGACCGTCATATCGCGCCGGGCAAGCTGCCGGTGCACGCGTCCCTGGCGACCGGTGCCGTGCACCACCGCCTGACCGAAAAGGGCCTGCGTTGCGACAGCAACATCCTGGTGGAAACCGCCACCGCCCGCGACCCGCATCACTTCGCGGTGCTGATCGGCTTCGGTGCGTCGGCGGTCTATCCGTTCCTCGCCTATGAAGTGTTGGGCGACCTGATCCGTACCGGCGAAGTGCTGGGCGATCTGTATGAAGTCTTCAAGAACTACCGCAAGGGCATCACCAAGGGCCTGCTGAAGATCCTCTCGAAAATGGGGATCTCCACCATTGCCTCGTACCGCGGTGCGCAATTGTTCGAGGCCATCGGCCTGTCCGAGGAAGTGGTCGGCCTGAGCTTCCGTGGCGTGCCGAGCCGGATCAAGGGTGCCCGTTTCGTCGACCTCGAAGCCGAGCAGAAGCTGCTGGCGACCGAAGCCTGGAGTGCGCGCAAGCCGATCCAGCAAGGTGGCCTGCTGAAGTTCGTCTACGGCGGCGAATACCACGCCTACAACCCGGATGTGGTCAGCACCCTGCAAGCCGCCGTGCAGCAGGGCGACTACGCCAAGTTCAAGGAATACACCGCGCTGGTGGACAACCGTCCGGTGTCGATGATCCGTGACCTGTTCAAGGTGAAGACCCTGGACACGCCGCTCGCGATCGACGACATCGAGCCGCTGGAGTCGATCCTCAAGCGTTTCGACTCGGCCGGTATCTCCCTCGGTGCGTTGTCGCCGGAGGCCCATGAAGCCCTGGCCGAAGCCATGAACCGCCTGGGCGCACGCTCCAACTCCGGTGAGGGCGGCGAAGACCCGGCGCGCTACGGCACGATCAAGAGCTCGAAGATCAAGCAGGTCGCGACCGGCCGTTTCGGCGTGACCCCCGAGTACCTGGTCAACGCCGAAGTGCTGCAGATCAAGGTGGCCCAGGGCGCCAAGCCCGGTGAAGGCGGCCAGTTGCCTGGCGGCAAGGTCAACGGCCTGATCGCCAAGCTGCGCTACGCGGTTCCGGGCGTGACCCTGATCTCGCCACCGCCGCACCACGACATCTACTCCATCGAGGACTTGTCGCAGCTGATCTTCGACCTCAAGCAGGTCAACCCGCAGGCACTGGTCTCGGTCAAGCTGGTGGCGGAAGCCGGCGTCGGCACCATCGCGGCTGGCGTGGCCAAGGCCTATGCCGACCTGATCACCATCTCCGGCTACGACGGCGGCACCGGCGCATCGCCGCTGACCTCGATCAAGTACGCTGGTGCGCCGTGGGAACTGGGCCTCGCCGAAACCCACCAGACCCTGCGCGGCAACGACCTGCGCGGCAAGGTCCGGGTACAGACCGACGGTGGCCTGAAAACCGGCCTCGACGTGATCAAGGCGGCCATCCTCGGCGCCGAGAGCTTCGGCTTCGGCACCGCGCCGATGATCGCCCTGGGCTGCAAGTACCTGCGTATCTGCCACCTGAACAACTGCGCCACCGGCGTGGCGACCCAGAACGAGAAACTGCGCAAGGATCACTACATCGGTACCGTCGACATGGTGGTGAACTTCTTCACCTACGTCGCCGAGGAAACCCGTGAGTGGCTGGCCAGGCTCGGCGTGCGCAGCCTCGAAGAGCTGATCGGGCGTACCGACCTGCTGGAAATCCTCCAGGGCGAAACCGCCAAGCAGAACCATCTGGACCTGACCCCGCTGCTCGGCAGCGATCACATTCCGGTGGACAAGCCGCAGTTCTGCCAGGTTGACCGCAACCCGCCGTTCGACAAGGGCCTGCTGGCCGAGAAGATGGTCGAGATGGCCAAGCCTGCGATCAACGACCTGAGCGGTGCCGATTTCTCCCTGGATATCTGCAACTGCGACCGTTCCATCGGTGCGCGGATCTCCGGCGAAATCGCCCGTGTCCACGGCAACCAGGGCATGGCCAAGGCGCCGATCACCTTCCGCTTCAAGGGCACGGCCGGCCAGAGCTTCGGCGTGTGGAACGCCGGCGGCCTGAACCTGTACCTCGAAGGCGATGCCAACGACTACGTGGGCAAGGGCATGACCGGCGGCAAGCTGGTGATCGTTCCGCCCAAGGGCAGTGCCTACAAGACCCAGGACAGTGCCATTATCGGCAACACCTGCCTGTACGGCGCAACCGGTGGCAAGCTGTTCGCCGCCGGTACCGCGGGCGAGCGTTTCGCGGTGCGCAACTCCGGCGCCCACACGGTCGTGGAAGGCACCGGCGATCACTGCTGCGAGTACATGACCGGTGGTTTTGTCTGCGTACTGGGCAAGACCGGCTACAACTTCGGTTCGGGCATGACCGGCGGTTTCGCCTACGTGCTGGACCAGGACAATACCTTTGTCGACAAGGTGAACCACGAGTTGGTGGAGATCCAGCGGATCAGCGGCGAAGCGATGGAAGCCTATCGCAGCCACCTGCAACGCGTGCTGGACGAGTATGTCGAGGAGACCGACAGCGAATGGGGTCGTAACCTCGCCGAGAACCTGGACGACTATCTGCGGCGCTTCTGGCTGGTCAAGCCGAAGGCGGCCACGCTGAAGTCGTTGCTTTCCAGCACCCGTGCCAACCCGCAGTGATGCGCCTGAAGAGTTTGATGAGGTTTTTGTAATGGCTGAACGTCTGAGTAACGACTTCCAGTTCATCGATGTCGGGCGCAAGGATCCGAAGAAGAAACTGTTGCGTCAGCGCAAGAAAGAGTTCGTGGAAATCTACGAGCCCTTCAAACCCCAGCAGTCGGCCGACCAGGCCCACCGCTGCCTGGGTTGCGGTAACCCGTATTGCGAATGGAAGTGCCCGGTGCACAACTTCATTCCCAACTGGCTGAAGCTGGTGGCCGAGGGCAATATCCTCGCCGCCGCCGAGCTGTCCCACCAGACCAACACCCTGCCGGAAGTCTGCGGCCGGGTGTGCCCGCAGGACCGCCTGTGCGAGGGTGCCTGCACCCTCAACGACGGCTTCGGCGCGGTTACCATCGGTTCGGTGGAGAAGTACATCACCGATACCGCCTTTGCCATGGGCTGGCGTCCGGACATGTCCAAGGTCAAGCCGACCGGCAAGCGCGTTGCGATCATCGGTGCCGGGCCTGCGGGCCTGGGTTGTGCCGACGTGCTGGTGCGCGGCGGGGTGACCCCGGTGGTGTTCGACAAGAACCCGGAAATCGGTGGCCTGCTGACCTTCGGTATCCCCGAGTTCAAGCTGGAAAAGACCGTGCTGAGCAATCGTCGCGAAGTCTTCAGCGGCATGGGCATCGAGTTCCGCCTCAATACCGAGGTGGGCAAGGACGTGACCATGGAAGAGCTGCTTGCCGAATACGATGCGGTGTTCATGGGCATGGGCACCTACACCTACATGAAGGGCGGCTTTGCCGGCGAGGACCTGCCGGGCGTGTACGACGCCCTGGATTTCCTCATTGCCAACGTCAACCGCAACCTGGGCTTTGAAAAGTCGCCGGAAGATTTCGTCGACATGAAGGGCAAGAAGGTCGTGGTGCTCGGTGGTGGCGACACGGCGATGGACTGCAACCGCACCTCGATCCGCCAGGGCGCCAAGTCGGTGACCTGTGCCTATCGTCGTGACGAGGCGAACATGCCCGGCTCGCGCAAAGAGGTGAAGAACGCCAAGGAAGAAGGCGTGAAGTTCCTCTATAACCGCCAGCCGATCGCGATTGTCGGTGAAGACAAGGTCGAGGGCGTGAAGGTGGTCGAGACCCGTCTCGGCGAGCCGGATGCCCGCGGTCGCCGCAGCCCCGAGCCGATCCCGGGTTCCGAAGAGATCATCCCGGCGGATGCCGTGGTCATCGCTTTCGGTTTCCGCCCGAGCCCGGCGCCGTGGTTCGAGCAGTTCAGCATCCAGACCGACAGCCAGGGCCGTGTGGTGGCTCCGGAGCAGGGTCAGTTCAAGCACCAGACCAGCAATCCGAAAATCTTTGCCGGTGGCGATATGGTGCGTGGTTCGGACCTGGTGGTGACGGCGATCTTCGAGGGGCGCAATGCCGCCGAGGGGATCCTCGATTACCTGGGCGTTTGACCCGCATTCCAATATTGGACTGCTGTACCTGTGGGAGCTGGCTTGCCAGCGGTGAATGATAACGCGGTGTACCTGATACACCGTGTCGCCTGAATCGCCAGCAAGCCGGCTCCTGCACAGGTCGTGTCGCTCTCGATACCCGCGACAAATTGACCCGATAGACAAAAGGCACGGCTCTTGCCGTGCCTTTTGCGTCGCGCTCTGAGAAAATGCCCGCACTTTTTTTCCGGATGCCGACATGACTGCCCTGAAGAACGACCGTTTCCTGCGCGCCCTGCTCAAGCAACCCGTAGACGTCACTCCCGTGTGGATGATGCGTCAGGCCGGCCGCTACCTGCCTGAATACCGCGCCAGTCGCGCCAAGGCCGGCGACTTCATGAGCCTGTGCATGAACCCGTCGTTCGCCTGCGAAGTCACCCTGCAGCCCCTGGACCGCTACCCGGGCCTGGATGCCGCCATCCTGTTCTCCGACATCCTGACCATCCCCGATGCCATGGGCCAGGGCCTGTATTTCGAGACCGGCGAAGGCCCGCGCTTCAAGAAAGTCGTCAGCACCCTGGCGGATATCGAAGCCCTGCCGATCCCCGATCCACAGAAGGACCTGGGTTATGTCATGGACGCGGTCAGCACCATTCGCCGTGAACTCAATGGCCGGGTGCCGCTGATCGGCTTCTCGGGCAGCCCCTGGACCCTGGCGACCTACATGGTCGAAGGCGGCTCGTCGAAAGACTTCCGCAAGACCAAGGCCATGCTCTACGACAACCCGCAGGCCCTGCACCTGCTGCTGGACAAGCTGGCCCAGTCGGTGACCTCGTACCTCAACGGGCAGATCCTGGCCGGTGCCCAGGCCGTGCAGATCTTCGACACCTGGGGCGGCAACCTGTCGGCGGCGGCCTATCAGGAGTTTTCCCTGGCCTACATGCGCAAGATCGTCAGCGGGCTGATCCGCGAGCATGAAGGGCGCAAGGTGCCGGTGATCCTGTTCACCAAGAACGGCGGCCTGTGGCTGGAAAGCATTGCCGAGGCGGGCGCCGATGCCCTGGGCCTGGACTGGACCTGTGACCTGGGCGAAGCCCGTCGTCGGGTGGGCGGCAAGGTCGCGTTGCAAGGCAACATGGACCCTACCGTGCTTTATGCCAAACCCGAGGCGATCCGTGCCGAAGTGGCGCGGATCCTCGGCAGCTACGGCGAGGGTTCGGGCCACGTGTTCAACCTGGGCCATGGCATCACCCCGGAAGTCGATCCGGAACATGCCGGCGCCTTTATCAACGCCGTGCACGAGTTTTCCGCGCAGTACCATCGCTGACCCCTCGGCCAAAGCCCCGCCCCGGCGGGGCTTGCGGCCTGTCTCGCTTTATCCCGCCTTGTCTCTTCTTTCTCCTGGAATACGGGTTTTCCAGGGGTTGATGCCTGATTGCTGACCGATCCTTCCTCATAGTCGGAGTTATCCGACAGCTAAAAAACTAAATATTCGTACAATACAAAGCCTGATTCTTATTCGGAAAGTTACAGCGGCGCATCTCTCGATAACTTTGCTGTAGGACTATTTGTTTTCGCTTGTACGAACAATGAGAAGTTTTTCTCCGGACTTCTGATGTTCGAACGTCTTGTATCTTTCAGGTTCGCATAGTTTCGAATAGATGAGGTTGGTCATCATGAACATGATGTTCGTGATAATTAAAAGTGGCATCGATAAGGAAGCGGCGTGCTTCGCACAGGGAGAGTGCGTGGCCTCGTCAAATATGACTCTGGAGTTGGATTGCATGATAAAAAGACGTTCAAGTTCGGTATCGGGAGGGGCTTCTTCCCTGGCCATGCTGGCGGCGCTGATCGCTTCGCAACAGGTGGCGGCCCATGGTTACCTGAGTGATCCACCTTCACGGGCCTATGCCTGTCAGCAAGGCCTCAACAAGGATTGTGGAGGCGCGCAGTACGAGCCGCAAAGCGTCGGCGAGACATTCAAGGGATTCCCTGCGGGGGCGGGCGGCAACCCGTTGCAAGGTCCCGTCGATGGCCGGATCGCCAGTGGCGGCGCGGCCAATTTCTCCGCGCTGGACGCCCAGAGCGCGACGCGTTGGCACCTGACCGAAATCAAGGACCGCGAGATCCAGTTCGCCTGGCAGTACACGGCGGCGCACCCGGCGACCCGGCACGAGTATTTCATTACCCGCTCCGGCTGGAACCCCAACCTGCCACTGAGCCGTGCCTCGTTTGACGGCACGCCCTTCTGCACGGTCGATGGCGGCAACGCGCTGCCGGTTTCCGGCGCCCGGCATGCCTGTGTCATTCCGCCGGACAAGAGCGGCCAGCACGTCATCCTGGGCGTATGGACGGTCGGCGATACCGATGCGGCCTTCTACAACGTGGCCGATGTGAACATCCTGGCCGAGGCGGTCGCGCCGGACGGCTGGAACACCGTCGGCCACATCACCCCGGCGCCGGCGGCCTTGCTGGTGGGGGACGCGGTCAAGGCCCGGGCCTTTGGCGCCGATGGCGAGATCAACGAGCGGCGTGTCGGGATCAGCATCGATACCGCCGAGGAAGGCCGACCGGAAAACTGGTCGTTCAAGCTGGCCGAGCAGATCAACCGCACCCAGGAACTGGTCCGCGCCGGCGTGCGTGACGAGGACGGCAACATCCATCCGATCAAGGGGGCGAACAAGGTCTTTGCCAAGGCCGAAAGTGGCGTCAGGCGCTACGAATTGCAGATGGAGTTGAAGGAAGATGCCGACGCCGACCTGCGCATCTCGGCAATCAGCAACGACTACGCGCTGGACAAGGGGCGGGTGAGCCTGCCGGTGCCGATCCTTGGCAACCGTGCGATGAATGTCGAGGTCACGGTCTTCGACGCCGGCAACAAGCCCGTGGGTTCCGTCACGCAGCAGGTGGAAGCCGGTTCGACCTGGCTGAACGTGGATGTGCGCAGTGCGCCGGGCACTCACCAGCTCAAGCTGGTCGGCACGACCGTCGATGGACGGACCACGCGCCAGGACCTGGTATCCATCGAGCTGGGCGGCGAAGGCAGCGATCAGGAATACGACGCGGTCTATCCGCAGGGCATTGCCGACTACAAGCCCGGTACCACGGTATTGCAGGGTGACAAGGTCTACGAGTGCAAGCCTTTTCCCGCCGGAGATTGGTGCAAGATCAATAGTCACCACTATGTACCCGGACATGGTTCCAACTGGCAGGATGCCTGGATAGCCAGATAACCCGAGTATCAGGAATCTGAGGCAACGTCTGGATAAGTTGCTTCAGATTCGTGTGATCGTTTTTTAACTTGTTATTGATTTTTTATTGTTCTGTTTTTTTGTTCGTGATGTTTTAAGTGATTTTTAAGTGGCTTTTAAATGACTGTTTTTTGGATGAGTGGTTTATATAAGTAATGAATATTTATCTTTGGTCAGGGTGCCGGTACTTGTGAATACAAAGAATTCGATTCTCTGGCGCATGGTCTGGTGAATATCCAGATGGGGCGGTACGCCACGATTCTGCTGCGTGTCCTGTTGTGCCTGGCGCCGCTGGTGTATGGCGGCTGGCTGGGCTGGCGCGAGTGGGTCTTTCGCCAGGACCTGCCGGCGGCTCCGGTCTTCAACTTCATTTCGACGGCCCCGGCGCCCCGGCCCGAGCCCCTCGACCCGGTAGCAGTGGCTACGGTGCTTGGCCTGTCGCCCACCGATGCGCTGGTCCGTAGCGCCGAGGCGCTGCAACTGCGCGCCAGTTTCGTCGCCAGTTCAGGGGCGTCACGGGCGTTGCTGGGCGGGGCGCAGGGCCAGCGAATCTATCAGGTCGGCGATCGCCTGCCCGGCGGTAGTGTCCTGCGCCGGGTCGAGGTCGGGCGCGTGGTGCTCTGGCGCAACGGACGCGAGGAGTCGCTGGCCCTGGAGCAGCCTGCGAGGCTGCTGCTGGCGGCCGGCGGGAGTGCCGCTGCCGGGTCTTCCCTTTACCTGCGGCCAACGGCCCAGCATCAGAGTGAGTGAATGAAGCCGTCCGCCGCAACCGCTGCGTGGTGCCTGATGGTCCCCGGCCTGCTCTTGTCGATGCTGCTCCTGGTCACCGCGGCGGGCGCCGAGGAGCCGCAATGGCAACTGGCGATGAACGATGCCGAGCTGCGCGACGTGGTCCGGGAAATGTCCTCGATACTCGGCACCACGGTGGTCCTCGACCCACGGGTGCAGGGGCGTGTCACCGTGCTCTCGGAGCAGGCCCTGGACCGTGAGGGTGTGCGGCGGCTGTTCTATTCGGTACTGGATGCCCACAACTTCACGGTCATCGATGAAGGCGATCGTATCCTGGTCACGCCGGTGGCGGATGCGCGCACCCGTGCCAGTGGTATCGACAACGCTGCGGCCGGGACCGGGCAGTTCGTCACCGAAGTGGTGGCCTTGAACAACAGCGTGGCCACGGATATCGCCGCACTGGTGCGCCCGCTGGTGTCGGTCAATGGCTATGTCGGTCCCTCGGCCTCGGCCAATGCGCTGGTGATCACCGATGGTGCGGCCAATGTCCGGCGAGTCGCGAAGATCGTCCGGCAACTGGACGCGGGCCACAAGAACACCCACGGCGTCGTGCAACTGAAGCACGGTCTGGCGGCTGACCTGGCCCGCGTGATGGAGCAATCCCTGGGCAAGCAGGGTGCCGAGTCGGGCAGCCAGGTGATTGCCGATACCCGCAACAATCGCCTGCTGCTGATCGGCCCCGAAGTCGTGCGCAGGCGCCTGGGCGAAATGGCCCGTTCACTCGACACTCCGGCGCCGGTGCTCGCGGACAACGCCCGGGTGATCCGCCTGCGGCACAGCGATGCCAGGCAGTTGGCCGAAGTGTTGGATGCCATGGGGCAGGGGCTCGGCCAGGATGCCGGTGGCGGCGCCAGCCGGGACGCGTCGTCGGGCAAGGCCGTGGTCAAGGCCGACGAGAGCCAGAACGCACTGGTGTTGATTGCCGAACCGGCCCAGGTGCGAACCCTGGAGAGCATCGTGCGCCAGCTGGACCAGCCGCGTTCGCAAGTGCTGATCCACGCGGCGATTGTCGAGATTTCCGGGGATATCAACGAGGCCCTGGGGGTGCAGTGGGGCGGCAGATCCGGCAGTGTCCGGGGCAGCATCGCCTTTCCCGGTACGGACATCACCCTGCCGGCTTTCGCCGCCGGCACCCTGCCGCGCGAAGGCGGTGCCGTGTTACGCATCGGCAGTGATCGTTTCGGCATGCTGGTGTCCGCCCTGGCCAGCAATACCCGCAACAATGTGCTGTCCACCCCCAGCCTGCTGACCCTGGACAACCAGGAAGCGGAGATCCTGGTGGGCCAGAACGTGCCCTTCAAGAGCGGCTCCTACCAGCCCTCCGACGACGGCAACGGCAAGCCCTACAACACGGTCACGCGCCATGATATCGGGATCAAGCTGAAGATCCGCCCGCATATCAACGAAGGCTCGACCCTGCGGCTGCAGGTCGAGCAGGAAAACTCCGAGCTGACCAAGAGCACGGAGATCACCGATGACCTGATCACCAACAAGCGTACCCTGAAGAGCACCATCCTTGCCGACGATGGCGAAATCATCGTGATCGGCGGCCTGATCAAGGACAGCATCCGCACCCAGGAAAGCGGCGTGCCGCTGCTGCGTGATATCCCGTACCTGGGCGCACTGTTTCGCTGGAACAGTGAAAAGCACGAAAAAACCAACCTCATGGTATTCCTCCGGCCGAGCATCGTGCGCGGCAAGGAAGACCTGGTCGAGGTCAGTGCCCAGCGCTACGACCGATTGCGCGAACTCAGCCGGCCTTCGGTACGCCAGGGCAATTCGCTGCTGCTGCCCAGCGACCCGCAGCAACTGTTCGAGGGGCGCGACGAGGCGGCGATCGATCTGCGCCGCAATCAGGCGGACGCACCATGAGGCAACGGTTGCCGTTCGGTTTTGCCCGGCGTTCTGGCGTGTTGCTGGAGCCGCAGGGCGAGACAGCGCTCCTGTCGATACGCGAGGACACGCCGCTGACCGCCTTGTCCGAGGCCCGGCGAATGCTCGGCCGGGACTGGCCTGTGCAGGTGCTCGACGGACCGACGTTCGCCGTTCGCCTGGCCGCCGCCTACAGCGATGGCCAGAGCGCCGCCGAGCAGGTCGCCCAGGGCCTGGACGACGAACTGGACCTGATCAGCCTGGCCGATCGACTGCCGCAGACCGCCGACCTGCTGGAGCAGGAAGGCGATGCGCCGATCATCCGCCTGATCAATGCCCTGCTCAGCGAGGCCGTGCGCGAGAAGGCCTCGGACGTGCATCTGGAGACCTTCGAGCACAGCGTCTCGGTCCGCCTGCGGATCGACGGCCAGTTGCGCGAAGTGCTCAGGCCCCGGCGGGAACTGGCCACCCTGCTGGTGTCGCGGATCAAGGTCATGGCGCGGCTGGATATCGCCGAGAAACGCGTGCCCCAGGACGGCCGCATGGCCTTGCGGCTGGCCGGGCATGAGGTCGACGTGCGGGTTTCCACCCTGCCTTCGGCCCATGGCGAGCGGGTGGTGTTGCGCCTGCTCGACAAGCAGGCCGGACGTCTCGAGCTTGAAAGCCTGGGCATGCCGGCGCAAACCCTGGAACGGTTCCGGCGAATCCTCGGCAAGCCCCACGGGATCTTCCTGGTCACCGGGCCGACCGGCTCCGGCAAGACCACCAGCCTCTACGCGGCGCTGAGTCATCTCAACGACCAGACGCGCAACATCCTCACGGTCGAAGACCCCATCGAGTACCACCTGCCGGGCATCGGCCAGACCCCGGTCAATCCCAAGGTCGAGATGACCTTTGCCCGCGGCTTGCGGGCGATCCTGCGCCAGGATCCGGACGTGGTGATGGTCGGCGAGATACGCGACCGGGAAACCGCCGCCATTGCCGTGCAGGCGTCCCTGACCGGGCACCTGGTGCTCTCGACCCTGCACACCAACAGCGCGGCGGGGGCGGTGACACGCTTGCTGGACATGGGCGTCGACGCGTACCTGCTGGCGTCATCGCTGGTCGGCGTCCTGGCCCAGCGCCTGGTACGTACCCTGTGTCCCGCGTGCAAGCTGCCCGAGGTCGCGGACCTGGCGGCCCGCCAGCGTCTCGGCCTGGAGCCGTGGGCCACGGCGACGCTGTTCCGCGCCGTGGGCTGCGAGCATTGCCAGCAGGGTTATCGCGGGCGCACCGCGATCCATGAACTGATCGGCATCACCCCGGACCTGGCCGGTTTGATCCACCACGGTGCCGGCGAACCGGAACTGGCACGCCAGGCCCGGTGTGTCGCGCCGAGCCTGTTCCAGGACGGCCAACGGCTGGTCCTGGAAGGTCGCACCAGCCTCGATGAACTGCTGCGCGTCACGCAGGAAGACTGAGGATGCCGACCTTCGATTATCACGCCCAGGACGTTCACGGCCGCCGTTGCCGTGGTCAACAGCAGGCCGAGAGCGCCCGGCATGCGCGGCAGTTGTTACGCGAGCGTGGCCTGTTGCCGACCGGACTGAAAGCGACCCGGAGCCCGTCCGTCGCGTTCGCCGGCCATGGCGCCGATACGCGCCTGAGCGCTGCCGAGCTGGCGCTGCTGACCCTGCAATTGTCGACCCTGATCCAGGCCGGGTTGCCGCTGGAAGAAGCCCTGCTGGCCGTGGCGGCGCAGAGCGGGAAGCGCCGGGCCGGCAACCTGTTGACGGCGGTTCGCGGCCGGGTCATGGAGGGCTATGCGCTGTCCTCGGCGCTGGCCGGTTTCCCCAGGGCCTTCCCCCAGCTGTTCCGCGCCACCCTGGCGGCCGGCGAGCGCTCGGGGCACCTGGGGCAGGTACTGGAGCAACTGGCGCACTACACCGAAGCCCGCCAGCAATCACGGCAGAAGATCCAGCTGGCGCTGGTCTACCCGCTGATCCTGCTGCTGGCATCGATGGGCATCGTCGGCTTTCTACTGGGCTATGTGGTGCCGGATGTGGTGCGGATCTTTATCGACGGCGGCCGCGAGTTGCCGTTGCTTACCCGTGGCCTGATCGGCCTCAGCGACGGCCTGCGCGCCTACGCGGTGCCGATCCTGGTCGGAGTGTCCGGCCTGGGCCTGCTCCTGCGGTTGGCCTTGAGCCGCCAGCGGATGCGCCTGCGCTGGCATGCCTGGCTGTTGCGCGCGCCGCTGGCCGGCGGGGTGTTTCGTGCGGTGGAAGCGGCGCGCTTTGCCAGCACCCTGGCGATTCTCTGCAAGAGCGCCGTGCCCCTGGTGGATGCCCTGGAAATCTCCGCCACGGTGATCGGCAACCTGGCGATTCGCGCACGCATGCTCGAGGTCGCCCGCTCGGTGCGCGAAGGCGGCACCCTGACCCGGGGGCTGGAGCAGAGCGGCGATATCCCGCCGCTGATGCTGCACATGATCGCCAGCGGCGAGCGCGCGGGCGAACTGGACAGCATGCTGGCGCGGGCCGCCGAGCAACAGGAGAAAACCCTCGCGGCCCGCATTGCGCTGGTCGTGAGTCTGTTCGAGCCGGCAATGCTGGTGGTGATGGGCGGCGTCGTGCTGCTGATCGTCATGGCGATCCTGCTGCCGATTCTCAGCCTCAACCAAATGGTGAATTGACCCATGAAAACTTCTCGAACCTCTGTGCAACGCGGCTTCACCCTGATTGAAATCATGGTCGTGGTGGTGATCATCGGCGTGCTGGGCGCGCTGGTGGTGCCTCAGTTCATGGGCCGCACGGACCAGGCCAGGGTCACGGCCGCCCGCACCGATATCCAGGCCATCGGCACCGCGTTGGAGATGTACCGTCTCGACAACTTCAACTATCCCTCGACGCAGCAGGGGCTGGAGGCCCTGGTGCGCAAACCGCTGGGCACGCCGGAACCAGGGAACTGGAATCCCCACGGCTACCTGAAGCACCTGCCGGTCGATCCCTGGGGCACGCCCTACCAGTACCTGAGCCCGGGCACCCGCGCCAAGGGCTACGACCTCTACTCCTTCGGCGCCGACGGTGTGTCCGGCGGCGAGGAATTGGCCGCCGATATCGGCAACTGGGGCAGTTGACCGATGCACGGGCGTTCGCGTGGCTTCACCCTGCTGGAGTTGCTGGTGGTCGTGGTGATCATGGGCGTGGTGGTCGGCCTGATCGGCTTCTCCATGAAACCCAGCCCGGCCCGCCAGGCCCGTGATGAAGCCGGCGCGCTGGTGCAACTGTTGCAGCAACTGCGCGAGCAGGCCGTGCTCGATGGCCAGGAGTTCGGCCTGCGGATCAATGCCAGTGGTTATCAGGTGGTGGTCTTCGAGCGTCCCGACTGGCGTGCGGCGGGGGCGCCTTATCGGCTGCCCGATGGGCTGTACTTTCGCCTGGAACTCGAAGGGCGACCGCTGAAGCTCGGCGACCGCCTGAACCAGCCGCAATTGCTGGTACTCAGCAGCGATGAAATGAGTGCCTTCACCCTGCACTATGAAACCGCGCAACGGCGCTGGCTGAGTGTCTCGGGGGACGGCCTTGGCGATCCGGCCATCGATGAAGGCTGAGCGCGGTTTTACCTTGCTGGAAGTCATGCTCGCCCTGGCGATCTTCGGCCTGCTCGCCGCCGCGGTGCTGTCGGCCAGCCAGTATGTGCTGCGCCAGGCCGGCACGCTGCAGGAGCGTCTTTTCGCCAGTTGGCTGGCGGATAACCAATTGGCCGAGCTGCGCCTGCAATCCTCGTTGGCGCCGGGGCGGCAGGAGCTGGTCCGGCACTTCGACCGACGTGAGTGGCGTTTGAGCCAGCGCCTGACGCCGGCGTTCGACAAGCGCCTGATCAAGGTCGAACTGGACGTCCGCCTCGGCGACCGCCCGCAGGTGCTGCATCGCGGCACGGGCTGGCTGCCGGTCGCGGATGGGGTGTCGCGTGATGAGTAGGCAGGCCGGCTTTACCCTGCTGGAGCTGGTCATCGCCCTGGCGATCTTCAGCCTGCTGAGCCTCGGCTGCTGGCGCCTGTATGACGGGCTGGTGCGGGTCCAGGGCCAGGTGTCCCTGTATGAACAGGCATTGCGCAAGCTGCAACGGGCGATCGGCGTGGTGGAGCGGGATGTCCTGCAGGTCGTGGTGTCCGGGGACACTGCGTCGTTGGTGTTGCGCGAGGGTGTGCTGAGCCTGCAACGGGCTAACTGGCGCAACCCGCTGGACCAGCCGCGCAGCGAGCGCCAGGAGATCAGCTACCGCCTCAAGGATGGCTTGTTGTGGCGAGACAGTCGCAGTCCCGAGCTGGCGACGGTCCAGCGCCAGGCTCTGCTGGCGGATGTCCGGCGGTTGCAGTGGCGATTCTACGACGCCAAGGTCGGCTGGCGCGCTGACTGGCCGAGCCCGACCAGTCGGCCCCGGGCCCTTGAGGTGACCTTGTCCGCCGGGCGCTTCGAACACATCCGTCGGGTCATCCCGTTGCCGGAGGGCCCGTGATGCCGGGACCACAGCGTGGGGTGGCGCTGATCACCGTGCTATTGATCATGGCCCTGGCGCTGTTGCTGACCGCCAGCCTGCTGCGCAGCCACCGCCTGACTTTGCACAGCAGCGCCCAGCATATCCATCAGGTGCAGCTGCGACAGTGGGCATTTGCCCTGGAGGACTGGGCCGGGCAGTTGCTGCAGAATGCCGAAATGACGGCATCGGAGAACGTCAACCTGGCCCAGGAGTGGGCGCGGCGGCCGGTGGATTTCGCGCTTGCCGATGCCGACGTGCAGCTGGAGATCGAGGATCTGGCCGGGCGTTTCAACCTGACTCCGTTGCTCCGGCCCGGCAAGGCGGATGAGCTGGTCCTCGGCCGTTGGTCGCGGCTGCTGGCGTTACTGGAGATTGCGCCCATCGACCTCGCGCCGCTGCGGGGCATCGGGATCAGCGATCCGAGCCAGTTGCGGCTGCTTCCCGGCGTGGATGGGGCGAGCCTGCACCGCCTGCTGCCGCGAGTGGCCTTGTTGCCGGGCGATGCCACCCTGAACGTCAACACCGCCGGCGCGCTGCTGCTGGCGACCCTGGAAGGCCTGTCCGCCACCGAGGCACAGGCTCTGGTCCAGCAACGTCCGGCCGGGGGGTATCCCGATGCGGGCGCCTTCGCCCTGGCCTCCGGTCTGCAGGGCCGGGGCATTGCCAGCCACGGCCTGGGTGTCGGCAGCCGCTGGTTCCGGGTCACCGTCGACGTGAGCGCCGGGAGCAGTCGCCTGCGGCTGGTCAGCGACCTTGAGCGTGATGCGAAAACCCGGCGTGTGCGTGTTGTACAACGCCGTTTCCCGGCCCCGACCCACAGTGAACCGCCGTCATGAACCACTGGCTTTACCTTTATCCCGCCGGGCTCGATGTGCCGGGCGCCGACTGGCCGGTTGCCTGCTGGCAGGACGCCGGCGAACCACGCGACATCAGCCTGGCCGAAGCCGCCCGTGCATGGGCGGGGCAGTCCGTACGGGTGATCCTGCCGATGGAGGCATGCAGCTGGCTGCGCAGCGAATCGTGGCCCGGACGCCGGCAGCCGACCACCCAGGCACTGGCCTTTGCCATCGAGGAGCAGTTGGCGGATGACCTGGAAAACCTGCACATCGCCGTGGGTACGGCTGATCAGGCACGTCGCTACCCCTTGCTGGTGATCGACAAGGCGCGTCTGCGCGGCATTATCGATGTGTTGCGGGAGTCGGGCCTGCAACTCGCCAGTGTCCAGGTCGATGCCGACTTGCTGCCTGCCGATCGGGCATACGGGGTCTGGTGGGCCGGCCGCTGGTTGCTGGGCGGGGCACTGGAGGCGCGCCTGGCGTTGTCGGAGCCGGCCTTGCAATGCCTGCGGCCGCGACTGCCGGCCGAGCTCTGCTGGCTTGATCGGCAGCCAAACTCGGCGGTCGGCGCGTTGCTGGGTTCGGGGCAGGGCACGGACTTGCTCCAGGGGGCATTCCGCCGCACCGCCGGACATCGGCCCTGGCCGCTGTTGGTGGCTTCGGCGCTGGCGCTGTTCGCCCTGTCCTGGGGGTTTACCCAGGCCCGCAGCCGGCATCTCGAAGACAGTGCCTCGCAGTTGTATGAACAGAGTGTCCGGCATTTCCAGGCGCTCTATCCGGAGCAGACCCGCATTGTCGACCTGTCGGCCCAGCTCAAGGCCCTGGGCGCCGCCGATGCCCAGCCGCCACGGCAGATGGTGCGTCTGGTGCAACTGGTCGAACAGGTGATCGGCGGTAGCAGTGTCGAGGTGCAGCGCATCGAGTATCGGGTTGGTACGGGCTGGACGGTGGTGCTGGCGGCGAACAGCTTCATCGAGTTGGAGCAACTGCGTGAACGCGGGCGGCAAAGCGCGCTGCCGATCCAGCTGGGCAATGCGAGCAAGGACCGCAAGCGCGTGCAGGCGGTGCTGACCCTGGGGGAGAACGGATGATCAGGCGTGTGCCTATCGCTGTCGCGCCGGCGCTGGTCGAGCGCTGGCAACGCCTGGCCCGGCGAGAGCGCCAACTGTTGGCCGGGCTGGGTGTCTTCCTGCTGGCGGCGACGCTGTTCAGCGGCCTCTGGCAGCCGGCACAACAGCGCCTGGAGCAGGCCCGGCGCCTGTATCAGCAGCGCTGGGCCCTGGCTGCCGAAGTGCAGCGTGCCCGGCCGGCAACCGTGCAGGCGACCTCCACGCAACCGCTGTCGACCCGTCTCGGCGAAAGCGCGTTGGCCGCCGGGCTTGAGTTGCAGCAACTGGACCAGGACGGACAGTCGCTGCGGCTGACGATCTCGGGAGAGGCCCTGGCCCTGCTCGGCTGGCTGGACCAGATCGAACAGGGCGGAGCCTTGTTGCAGACCCTCAGCCTGGAAAAACGCGACAAGCAGCTGGAGGCGAGGGTGGTGTGGACGAGCCCCTGACTCGGCTGGCCAGGGCTCAGGCTGACTGGTTGCCCGCCAGCACCGGCAGCCGCGCCAGCTTCAGCGCTACCAGCAGGGCCAGTACCAGCAGCCCACCGATAAACAGGCCGATGCCGTTCCAGGCCGCGTAGTGCCAGGCCACACCGCCCAGGGTGCCGGCGACGCTGGAACCGACGTAGTAGCAGAACAGGTACAGTGACGATGCCTGACCCTTGGCTTTCAGGGCCCGGCGACCGATCCAACTGCTGGCCACCGAGTGCGCGCCGAAGAAACCGAAGGTGAACAGCAGGACACCCACGATCACCACCGGCAGCGGCATGGCCATCGTCAGCGCGATCCCCACCAGCATGATCAGGATCATCGCCCACAGCACCTTGCGCCGGCCCAGTTTGTCGGCCAGGGAACCGATCTGCGCGGAGCTGTAGATCCCCGACAGGTAGACGATCGACAGCAGGCCGACAAAGGCCTGGCTCAGGCCGTAGGGTTCGGCCAGCAGGCGATAGCCGATGTAGTTGAACAGGGTCACGAAGGCCCCCATCAGCAGGAAGCCTTCGACAAACAGCCATGGCAGGCCGGCGTCGCGAAAATGGATGGTGAAGCCGTTGAGCAGGCTGCGGGTATTGAGTTTGCTCGGGCGGAAGTTGCGTGATTCCGGGAGGATCTTCCAGAACACGGTCGCCGCGATCAGCGCCAGGCCGCCGATCACCAGCAGGGCGGTGTGCCAACTGACGAAGTCGATCAGCACGCCGATGATCAGTCGCCCGCTCATCCCGCCGATGGCGTTGCCGCCGATATACAGGCCCATCGCCAGGCCGATGTGCTGGGGATGGATTTCCTCGCTCAGGTAGGTCATGCCGACCGCCGCCAGGCCGCTCAGTGACAGCCCCACCAGCGCCCGCATCAGCAGCACGCCCTGCCAGTTGGGCATGAACGCCCCGAGGATGGTGAACAGCGCCGCGCCGAACAGGGCCACCACCATCACCGGCTTGCGCCCGAGGCTGTCGGAAATCGGTCCGGTGATCAGCAGGCCGATGGCGAGCATCGCGGTCGCCACCGACAGGATCAGGCTGCTCTGGGCCGCGTTGATGCCGTATTCCCTGGACAGCACCGGCATCATCGGCTGCACGCAGTACAGCAGGGCGAAGGTGGCGAAGCCGCCGGAGAACAGCGCCAGGACCGTGCGCATGAACGCCGGGGTGCCTTTTTCGATATAGGTATCGTTGAGTTGGGCGACAACATCGTCCAGCGCACTGGGGGGGATTTCGTGGGCGAGTGGAGCGACAGCAGTTTTCACGGGGGACCTCGGGAGGAGCAGCCGGTCAGGCAATGGAAAAAGCATATAGCTGGCTAACTATTCTTTCCAATATATTGTTCGACCTGTTTGATAGGTTTTACGACTCAATGAGGTGTCTATGGAATTGCGGCATTTGCGCTACTTCATCGCCGTGGCCGAGGAACTGCATTTTGGCCGTGCCGCGGAGCTGCTGGGGATCTCCCAGCCACCGTTGAGCCAGCAGATCCAGGCGCTGGAGCAGGAGCTCGGGGCGCGGCTGTTCGAGCGGACCAATCGTCGGGTCGAGCTCAGCGAGGCCGGTCGGCTGTTCCTCGAAGAGGCGCGGCTGGTGCTGGCGCAGGTCGACAAGGCGGCGGATGTGGCCCGGCGCGCGCAGTTGGGGGAACTGGGGGAACTGAAGATCGGCTTCACTTCGTCGGCGCCGTTCAACTCGACGATTCCCCAGGTACTCTTTGCGTTCCGCCAGTCCTTTCCGGCGGTGCATCTGAACCTGCGGGAAATGAGCAGCAAGATGGTCGCCGACGGGCTGATGGACGAGTCGATCGAGGTCGGCCTGATGCGCCCGTTGCCCTTGCCCGAGGCGCTGGATGTCGTCGAGCTGATGCATGAGCCGCTGGTGGCGGTGCTCAATTCCAAGCATCCGCTGGCAACGGGCAGCGAGGCGGGCTTGCACCTATCGGAGCTGGCGCTGGAGCCCTTTGTATTTTTCCCGCGCAGCTATGGCAGCGGTTTGTACGCGCAACTGATGACCCTGGCGCGACAGGCCGGTTTCAGTCCGCACTTTGCCCAGGAAGCCGGCGAGGCGATGACCATCATCGGCCTGGTGGCGGCGGGTCTGGGCGTCTCGGTGCTGCCGGCGTCCTACCAGCGGATCCGCATCGACGGCGTGGTCTATCGCCCCCTGCTCGATCCGGACGCGGTGTCGGCGGTGTGGCTGGTGCAACGCAAGGACCAGAAGTCGCCGATGGCCAAGGCGTTTGTCGAGTTGCTGACCAGGCGGACGGTGCCCCAGGCCTGAGATTTTTGATCGTTCCCACGCAGCAGGTGGGAACGAATGATGGAGGTCGCGCAGGCTTGCTCAGGCCGATTGAAGCCCCCCGGCTCCACCGGCCATTTCCGGCTTACTGCACTTTCGCCAGGTCACCCTTCAACGCGACGCCGCCGATAAACGCACCGGCGTGGCACTCATAGGTGCTCGTGCTCCGGGTCTCGTTGCGCTTGTAGTAGCTGACGATGTTGGTCACGGCGTTGGCGCCGACTTTCTTCGCCGCGTCGTTGAGGGTGATCAACGCCGATTGCAGGGCCCAGGCGCAGGCTTCTTCGTCGCTCTTGTTGAAGGCATTGGTCTTCTTGTTGGTGACGGCATCCGGGCTGACCACGGTGATCTTGCCCTTGGGGGCGTTGCCTGCCAGGTAGAACTTCACGCTGCCGTCGATCTTGCCGGTACTCACCGCTTCGGCCACCACCTTGTCGAAAGGCAGGTTCAGCACGGTATCGCGGGCCTGGCTCAGGCCCGGCAGGCTGCACAACATCAATGTGACGGCCGCGGCCCAGGTTTTTGCTTTCATGGTCAACTCCTTGTTTGATGCAGGGAAGAAACGCGGTTACTGGCTGATCGGTTGCGGCTCGCCCACGCCAATGGCACGGGCGGTGCTCTCGGCGTCGTGGTCGCGCAACTCGCGCAGGATGCCCTTGTCCAGCAGGCGCACCCAGCGGATGTAGTTCTTGTGGATCTTGCCGTCCTTGTAGTCCATGCCGCTGCTGTCGCGGTAGGCGATGCTGTAGCCGCTGGCGCTGTAGTTGATGTCGATCTCGACGTGGAATTGCTCACGCACGGTGATCTCGGCCTGGATCTGTGTCGGGTTGACCCGCTGCACGCTCCACTTGCGCTTGACCAGGGTGGTGAGGATCGCCTGTTTCATCTGTTCCTGGCTGGCCTGGATCTGTGGCGCGACGGTGCGCGTCGGGGTGATGATTTTCTTGCTGGTACAGCCGGCGGTGACGAACAGGGCCAGGGCGATCAGTGCAACGCGAAGCAGGGAAGACATTCCATTTTCTCCAGGAGAGGTTAAAAAATCAGGACCAGCGCCGGAACACCAGCGAGGTGTTCACGCCGCCAAAGGCAAAGTTGTTGTTCATCACATACTCGTTGCTCATCTGCCGGAACTCGCCGCGCAGGTAGTCCAGCTCGCCGCATTGCGGGTCGATCTGGTCGAGGTTCAGGGTATGGACGTAGCTGTCGCGGTTCATCATCTCGATGCTGAACCAGGATTCCAGGGCACCGCAGGCACCCAGGGTGTGGCCGAAGAAGCTCTTCTGCGAACTGATGGGCATGCGGCTGCCGAACAGGCTCTGGGTCGCCAGGGTCTCGGCGATATCGCCTTGCTCGGTGGCGGTGCCGTGGCCGTTCACGTAGCCGATGGCATCCGGCGCGAGGCCGGCGTCCTCCAGCGCCAGCTCCATGGCCCGGCGCATGGTGACCTGCTCCGGCCGGGTCGCGTGCTGGCCGTCGGCATTGCTGCCGAAGCCGACGATTTCCGCATGGATATGGGCGCCCCGGGCCAGCGCGTGCTCCAGCTCTTCGAGCACCAGCATGCCGCCGCCTTCACCGATCACCAGGCCATCGCGGCCGCTGTCGTAGGGGCGCGGGCTGGTGTGCGGGGCATCGTTTTTCAGGCTGGTGGCGTAGAGCGCGTCGAACACCATGGCTTCGGTCGGGCACAGCTCTTCGGCACCACCGGCGAGCATCAGCGGCAGGCGGCCGAACTTGATCGCCTCGTAGGCGTAGCCGATGCCCTGGCTGCCGCTGGTGCAGGCGCTGGAGGTGGGGATCAGGCGTCCGGTGAGGCCGAAGAAGATGCTGATATTGGCCGCCGTGGTGTGGGGCATCATGCGCACGTAGGAGTTGGCGTTCAGTCCTTCGGCCACGGAGTTGATCAGCATCATGCCGAAGGCCTTGATCTCGTCGGTGCTGCCGGTGGACGAACCGCAGGCCACGCCCATGCGCCCGTCGCGGATGATCGGATTGTCCAGCAGGCCGGCATCGGCCAGGGCCATCTCCGCGGCGCCGACGGCGAAGCGCGAGACCCGGCCCATGCTGCGCAGCTGCTTGCGGGTCCAGTGCGACGGCACCGCGTAGTCATCGATGGGCCCCGCCAGGCGGGTGTTCAGTTCGGTGAAGCGGTTCCACTCATCCATGCGCCGGATACCGCTGCGGTTGGCGCGGAAGTTGGCTTCGATGCTGGCCCAGCCACTGCCCAGCGAAGTGATGCCGGCCATGCCGGTGACGACGACGCGCTTCATCAGCACAGGCCTCCGTTGACGGCCAGAACCTGCCGGGTGATATAGGCCGCTTCCGCGGACATCAGGAAGTTCACGGCACCGGCGACTTCTTCCGGCGTGCCCATGCGCTGGGCCGGGATCATTTTCAGCAACTCTTCCACCGGCACGTTTTCGTCGAGCATGGCGGTGTCGATCAGCCCCGGCGCGACGCAGTTGACGGTAATCCTGCGCTTGCCCAACTCGATGGCCAGGGCCTTGGCGGCGCCGATCAGGCCGGCCTTCGAGGCGCTGTAGTTGACCTGGCCACGGTTGCCGATCAGCCCGGAGACCGAGGTGATACAGACGATCCGCCCGGGGGCGCGGCGCCGGATCATCGGCATCATCACCGGATGCAGGACGTTGTAGAAGCCGTCGAGGTTGGTCCGCAGCACCTGGTCCCAGTCTTCTTCGGACAGCGCCGGGAAGGCGCCGTCGCGGGTCAGGCCGGCATTGAGCACCACGCCGTAGTAGGCACCGTTGGCCTCGACGTCGGCCTCGAGGATTTCCCGGCAGGCCGCGCGGTCGGCGACATCGAATTGCAGCACCCGGGCATTGCGGCCCAGGGCCTGGATTTCGGCCTGCACCGCGTCGGCTTCGGCGCGGCCGCTGCGGCAATGCAGCACCAGGTCATGGCCGGCCCGGGCCAGGCGCAGGGCGATAGCGCGGCCGATACCACGGCTGGAGCCGGTGACCAGGATGGATTCAGTCATGGCTGGATTCCTGTGATTCGTTGAGATAGGCGGCGGCCTGTGGCGGACGGAACACGTTCAGGCGGGCCGTGGCGTGGATGTCGGGACCGGTCAGGTGGCATTCGAA
This sequence comes from Pseudomonas sp. Ost2, assembly GCF_018326065.1. NCBI lineage: Bacteria > Pseudomonadati > Pseudomonadota > Gammaproteobacteria > Pseudomonadales > Pseudomonadaceae > Pseudomonas > Pseudomonas sp. Ost2. Next base: position 504,548 of record NZ_AP021904.1, read on the forward strand.
CACCCCCATGCCGTTGTCGTCTTCCAGGGAGCGTTGGGCGTGGATGGTCAGCTCGCTGCCCGCGGGAAAATGTTCCACATTGCACTCGAACCTGCGGGTCCCGAGCAGGAACCCCAGCTCCACCGGCTGGCCGGCGCCACGGGCGCGACAGCCGGCGTAGGCGGCGACGCTCTGGGCCATCAGTTCGATCCCGACCCAGGCCGGCAGGCTGCCGTCGGCGTGGTTGAACAGGCCGCCGGGGCGCACGGTGAGCCGGGTATGGATCTGTTCTTCATCGAACGCCAGGACCTGATCGATCAGGATCATGTCACCGGCGTGGGGCAGCAATTCGGCGAGCGGCCAATCGATCATGGGGCGTCTCCGATAATCAGGCTGACGTTGTTGCCGCCGAAGGCAAACGAGTTGCTCATCAGGCGGCGCGGGGTGGTGGGGTCGAGACTCGCGTCTTTGCCGACCCAGCGAAGCGGCGGTAACGCCGGGTCGGGCTGGCCGTCCCAGATATGCGGTGGTAGCGCCCCGGTGGGGTTGTCGGCACTCAGGCTCAACCAGCAGAACGCCGCTTCCAGTGCCCCGGCGGCGCCGAGGGTGTGGCCGGTCATGGGCTTGGTCGAGGAGCAGGGGACGCCGGCGAGAAACAGCCCGGCCACCGCCAGGCTTTCCATGGCGTCGTTGTGCTGGGTCGCGGTGCCGTGCAGGTTCAGGTAGGCGATCTGGTCCGGTCGCAGGCCGGCTTGGTGCAAGGCCTTGACCATGGCTTGCGTCGCTCCCCGGCCACTCGGTTCCGGGGCGGAGATATGGTACGCATCGCTGCTGGCCCCGGCACCCAGCAGGGCGAGTGGCTGGGGGCCGGTGGCCTGCCTGCTCATCAGGAACAGCACGGCGGCTTCGCCGATATTGATGCCGTTGCGGTTCACCGAGAACGGGTTGCAGCGTTGTCCCGACACCGCTTCCAGCGAGGTGAAGCCGTTGAGGGTCAGCTTGCACAGGCTGTCGACCCCGCCGCACAGCACCGCGTCGCACAGCCCGAGGTCGAGCAGGCGCTGGGCGCTCATCAGCGCGCGGGCGCTGGAGGTGCAGGCGGTGGAAATCACATAGGCGGGGCCGCTCAGTTGCAGCCAGTCGGCGAGAAAGTTGGCCGGGGCGCCCAGTTCCTGCTGGCGGTAGTCGTAGTCGTCGGGGAACTGCCGGTCACGCAGGTAACTGGCAATGCCGCGGCTGGCTTCGTCGATGCCCGAGGTGCTGGTGCCCAGGACGATGCCGATACGCTCGCGGCCATAGGTGTCGATGGCGCGCTGGATCGGCTCGGCGATCTGCACGGTGGCTTCCATCAGCAGCTGGTTGTTGCGGCTGCTCTGCCCGTCGAGCTCGGCCGGAATCGCTGCCAGCTCGCCACGCACGGCGGCGACCGGCAAGACCCGCCCGGGGACCCAGCCGCTTTCGTCGCGCAGGCCCGAGCAGTCGCCAGCGAACAGGTTGCGCGCGACTTCGCGCTTGTCGCGGCCGAGGGCGCAGATCAGCCCGAGTGCGTTCAGGTAGGCGGTCATGGCGTGCCCTCGTTCAGCGGGCTGATGCGGTAATGCAGACCTTGCGGCAGGTCGAGGCTGAAATCCAGCGGTTGGCGATAGCGGACCTGCCACTGCTCGCCGAGGCTGCGCTGAGCCGGTTGCTGGCGGGCAGCCGGATAGTTGGCGGGCAATTCGGCTTGCGGTGTCAGCGCGAACAGCAGTGCGGCGAACAGTTCGCGGGCCTGCGGGTTGGGCGGCAACAGGCCGTCGGCCTGCCAGTCGCCGTCCTGCAGGCGCTGGCGTGCCAGGGGAATCCCCAGCGGGTCCATCAGCGACCAGCGCAGGCCATCGGCTTCGCGCTGGATCACCAGCAGCCAGTCCTGCCGGGCGCCGTCCTGCTCGCGCTGGATATGCAATTGCAGGGGCAGGACCAGGGTCGGGGTATGTGCGGGCAGCGGCAGCCGGCTGGCGCAGGCGCTCAGCAGCAGAAGACCGCCCAGCAGCAGTGCGCGAATCATTCGGTGTGACCTGCGAGCGGCTTGCGCGCGACCACGTTGACCAGCGTTTCCTCGCGCTGGCCGACCGGCGGCGGGTTTTTCAGGCGCAGGCGTTCGAGCAGGCCGAAGTCCTTGGCGCGGCTCCACCACAGGTACGGGTAGGAGACGTTGCGGGCCTCGAACTCGAAGCCCTGGTCGCGGATCATGTCGAGGTACTGCGCGGCACTTTTCTGCACGTGCATCGGGTGGCGGAACAGCCATCGGATCACCCAGGTATCGATATAGGCCTCGGTGGACTCGGCGAACAGCAGGTAGCCGCCCGGCTTGAGCACGCGGTAGAACTCGGCCAGGGCGCGATCCTGCTGGACCAGGTGATGGAAGGTCTGGTGGCAGAACAGGATATCGACGCTGTCGGAAGCCACGTCCAGCGTCGCGCAGTCGCTGCCGATCAGCTCGATCGCGATATCGCGTCGTCGGGCTTCTTCACCGCTCAGCTTGAGGCTGTGCGGGTCGGCGTCGAGGCCTATCAGGCGCTGCGGCGAGAACACCTGCTGCAGATACTGGAAAGACTTGCCCTGGCCGCAACCGGCATCCAGCACCACCGGGTTTTCCGGCGGAGCTTCACTGAACAGGCCGCGCAGGTCGTTGATCGCCACGCGCAGCACGTGGTGCTGCCAGGTATGGCTGCGCAGGAACCAGAAGCCGAAGCGGGTTTCCTCGACGTAGGTATCGCTCAGGTATTGATTGTTCATGCCGGCGTGCTCGCACAGATTTCGGAGAGCATGCGCAGGCGGCGCTTGGGCTCACTGACAAACGGATTGCGCTCGTCCCAGGCATAGCCGGCGAGGATCGAGCTGATCATCGCGCGGATTTCCGGCGAGCTGCCAGGGTGAAAGATCACATCCTGGAAGGTCCCGGCGTACCAGCCTTCGACGTAGCAGCGGAAGGTGTCGACACCGCGTTTCAACGGTTCGGCGAACTGGCTTTGCCAGTCGACGCTTTCGCCCTGCAACTGGCGGTGCAGAAGGCCGGCGGCCATGCTCGCCGAGCGCATGGCGATGGTCACGCCCGAGGAGAACACCGGGTCGAGGAATTCTGCGGCATTGCCCAGCAGGGCGAAGCCCGGGCCGTGCAGGCGCTTGACGTTGGCCGAGTAGCCGCCGATGGTCCGTGCCGGGGTGTCCCACACGGCGTTTGCCAGCACCCGTTGCAGGCTGGGCGTCTCGGCGATGAAGCCCTTCAGGCTGGCGTCGAGGTCGTCGCCGCGACCGGCGAAGTGCCCGGCGGCGGCGACCACGCCGATGGAACAGCGGCCGTTGCTGAAGGGAATGGTCCAGAACCAGATGTCGCGCTGCTCGGGATGGGTGGTGATGAGGATCTTTTCCCGTTCGAAACCTGGCGCGTCGATCCGGTCCTCGACATGGGTGAAGATGGCCTGGCGCACCGGGAAGTTCGACGGTGCCTCAAGGTCCAGCAGGCGTGGCAGGACGCGGCCGTAACCGCTGGCATCGAGAACGAACCCGGCCTCGATCAGGTACTCGCTGCCATCCTCGCGCCGGGCCCGCAGTTGCGGTTGCGGGCGCTCGAAGTCGGCGCTGACGATTTCCTCGCCGTAGCGGATTTCCACGCCCTGCAGGGCGGCCTGGTCGGCCAGCAGCTTGTCGAAATCGGCGCGCTGGACCTGGAAGGTGGTCGGCTTGCCCTGGCTGAAGGTCTGGCCGAAATCGAAGGCACTGTAGCGCTCGCCCCAGGCGAAGGCCGCGCCGTTCTTCAACTGGAAGCCGGCGGCGTTCACGGCGTCGAGCATGCCGGCTTCCTCGACGAAGTCCAGGCAATGGGACAGCAGGCTTTCACCGATGGAGAACCGCGGGAAGTGCTGGCGTTCGACGATCAGCACGTCGTGGCCATTGCGCTTGAGCAACGCGGCGGCGATCGCACCGGAAGGGCCGGCGCCTATCACCACGACTTCGCGGCGTTGCGTTTCAACTATTGGCACACAGGCTCCTTGCCGGTCTCGGCGCTATTGAAGGGGATTCGGTTCATGCCCGCCAGGGCCGGCAGCAGCGTGGCGAGCAGGCCCATCAGCATCAGCGCGAAGTACAGCGCCGGGCTGATCAGCCGTTGTTGCAGCAGCAGGTTGAGGAAGACGATTTCACTCAGGCCGCGAATATTCAGCAGCAGGCTTTCCTTCCACAGGCTGGCGCCCGGGAACGAACGGCTGGCCCAACGCAGGCCGAGCCAGTTGCCGAGCAGCTTGCTCGCCACCGGGAACAGCAGCAGCGCGGCGAACTGCACGGCGCTCAGGCTGCTCATGGCGCTGTGCACGTCGATCTGCACGATGCCGAAGGTCAGGATCAACGGGATCGCCAGGCCGGTCTGCAGACGGTTCATCCACACGGCCGGCAATGGCAGTACCAGCGGCACCTTGAGCCAGGCCATGCAGAACAGGTAGCCGATGCCGAAGATCAGCGCGTTGAGCTTGTAGTGCTCGGCCACCACCAGCAGGCCGAAGAACATCAGGCTGTAGGTCAGTGGCTTGCGCATCCGGCACAGGTGCAGGAGCAGCGGCAGCAGGGCGCCCGCCAGGGGCAACAGCAGGCTGCTCAGGTGCAGGCTGCCCTGGGCCAGGCCGAACAGGGTCCAGCAGCTCAGGTCGATGAGGATCGCGGTCTGCACCAGGCGGCGGGTGGCGGCGGGCGGATAGCCGATGTGCTTGAGGTACAGGTACAGCACCGGGATCGCAGTGATGGCGAACACCAGCCCGATGGCCAGGGAACTGAGCCAGTGCTGTTCCGGCAGCAGCCAGACGGCGCAGGCCAGCCCGCAGGCGAACGGCACGCAGAAACTCGGCAGGGCGATCTTCAGGCTCTGGCGGTCCATCTTCAGTTCGATCACGTCGCTGAGGATATGCCCCAGGACCAGCGCGAAGGCAAAACCGTAGGCGGTCCTCAGCCAGTCGGGAGCGACCAGCGCGGCCCCGCTCAATTGCCAGTGCGGTTCGATCCAGAACAGCATCAGCAATGGCAGGCCGAAGGTGGCCAGGAGCAACTGGCTGACGATCGGGATCAGGCCGAACTGTCGACCGATGCGCGTCGCCACGGCGAAGGCGACCAGGGCCATGCCCCAGAACAGGAGGATCATCATGGCGCGGGCTCCGTCACCGCGGTGACATGGGGTTGGCGACCGGCCCAGGGCGCGAGCAGGAAGCTGAAGGCCAGGCCGAGGCTGACCGACAGGCCGAAGTTGCTGACCGCCGGGGTGCTGGAAATCGCCAGCAGGCCAAACGACAACCAGGTGGTCAGCGCCGCCAGCAGGGTGCCAAGCAGGCTGACGGCGGCGCCACCGATCTGCTCGCGCATCAGGATCGCGTAGTCGACGCTGATGGCCGTGACCAGCAGCAAGCCGAACAGGCTGAACAGGGTCAGTGGCTGGCCCAGCCAGCCGAGGCTGGCGAGACTGCACAGCGCCGCCAGCAGCGGCAGCGCGACGATGCGCAAGGCGCCGCCGAGACCGAACGGCAGGATCAGCAGCAGAACGATCAGCACGCAGGAGGCGAGCTTCAGTTCCGCCGCACTGATCTGCGTCGCGGCGAACACCTTGTTCAGGTCGCCGAGACGATCCACCAGTTGTACCCCCGGCAGGTCCATGGCCTGGACGCGCAGCAGGTCGGCGTTGTTCAGGCCCTGCAGGCTGACCATGCCCGCCACGCCGTCGGCATTGGGGCCGAGCCAGAGCGCGCGCCAGGGCTCGGCCAGGGGGCCGACCAGGGCGCTGTCGATATCCTGGATCGGCAGGGCCTGCAACTGGCTCAGTTCGCCCTGCAAGGCCGCCAGCGGCACGCCGAGGTCGAGCAGCGGTTGCCAGTACCCTGGCAGTTGCCTGAGCGAGTCACGCAGGCGTTGCTGTTCACTGGGCAGGCTCACCAGCTGGTTCAGCGACAGGTAGCCTTGCAGCTTCTCCAGGCTGACCAGTTGCTCGAGGCGCTTGCCCAGCGCTGCCGAACGCTCCAGCAGTTGCTGTTGATCGGCGGCGCGGACGAGGAAGAACTGGCTGGTCGGCTGGTAGCCGGTGATCCGCGCAATGGCCTGGGCCTCGGCCTGCAATTGTGGCGGTGCACCGACCCATTGGCGGATGTCGTTCTTGCTGTTCAGCTGCCACAGGCCGGCGCCACAGAACAGCAACAACAGGACCAGCAGCAGCGGGCTGCCAAGCTTCTTCAAGAGCTGTTCGCGCAGGGCCAGCAAACCTTTGCAGATCCGCAGCGGCCACTGCGCGGGACGCAGGTCGGCGCCCTTGAGCAGCGCCGGCAACAGGCATACCGCGCTGAGGTAGGCGCCGAGCAGGCCGGCGGCGGAGAACACCGCGATCTGGGTCAGGGCCGGGAACGGCGTCCAGGCCAGTGCCAGGTAGCCGATGCAACTGGTCGCCAGGCTCAGGGTCAGGCCGGGCAGGGTGATGCGCAGGGCCGGCCAACTGTGCCAGGGTTTCAGGCTCCAGCTCTTGGACAGGTAATGCAGCGGGTAATCCACCGCGACGCCGATCAGGCTGGAGCCGAGCACCAGCGTCATCACATGCATATGGCCGAACAGCGCCACGCAGGCCACGGCACCGAACAGCATGCCCACCAGCACCGGGACAAACGCCAGCAACACGCGCAAGCGACGGAAAGCCAGCAACAACAGCAGGAGAATGCCCAGGGTGGCGCCACCGCCGACCCAGGTGATTTCCCGGGTCGCCTGCTGCTGGCCATTGGCGGCGTACAGCAGGCCGCTGGCGGCCAGCAGTTGTACATCGGCCCGGCTCGCTTCCTGGCGGCTTTGCCGGAGCAGTTCGGCCACTTGCAGCGGCAGTTTCATATCGAAGGCATTGCCGGTGGTGCGCGCCCGCAGCAATACCCAGCTCTTGCCGTCGGCATCGGCCACCAGGGCGCCACTGCCGATGTCCAGTTGCACCGCGCCACGCTGCGGCTGGCTGTTCTGGATCCGTCCGGTCAGGCCTAGCCAGTCATCCTGGCTCGGCACCAGGCTGAAGCCGGTGAAGGGGTCATACAGCGCCTGCAGCCGTTGCTGGATAAAGGCCGCCGGATCGTCGATCAACTGCCGGCGATCCTTCGCGGCGAGCATGGCCAGGCGGCCGTTCAGCAGTTGCTGGCGCAAGGCGGGCAGATCGGCCTGCAGGTCCCACTGGACCTTTTCGAACAGCCCGCTGGCCTGCCATTGCTCACCCAGTTGGCGGGCCATGGCGATGGCTTTCTGGCGATCGGCCTGGCCGACCAGGACCAGCATTTCCCGGTTCAGTGGTTCCTGCATGCGCTGTTCGGCCTTGAGGTCCAGGGCATCGGGCGAGGAGCCCGGCACCAGTTCCATCAGGTTGGCCGACAGCGGCGCGCCGTGCCGCCATTGCCAGCCGGCGAGCGCCAGCACCGCCAGCAGCAGGATCAGGAACAGGCGCGGCAGCAGGCGTTCACTCGGCAAAGTCATGCCGCTCCGCGTCGCTCAATGGCAGGTTCGCCGTGCTGTCCTGCATGCGCAGGACGGTGCTGTCGCCCTGGGTTTCCAGCAGCTCGATACGCTGTACCAGCTCGCCGCCGTCGATATTGATGCGGGTGAAGATCTGCTTGAGCAGCACGGAGCGTGGGATCAGCACCAGTTGCCAGGCCTTGGCGTCGCCTTGCAGTTGCAGTTCGAAGTCCCGTTGCAGGCCGCTGCTGTCGCCTTGCAGCACGGCAATGAACAAGCGGTTCTGTTCGGCGCCGGCGCTTTTGTTCGGGACCATCTGCCAGCCGCCGGCATCGCGCCGGGCAATGCCCTTGGCGCTGATGCGGTAGTTCTGTTGCAGCGGGGTCTTGAGCAGCCAGAGCAGGCCATGGTCCCTGGCCAGGACAAAAGTGCCCTTGCTGGTCAGCGGTTTCGGCAGGGCCCGCAGGTGCTTTTCCTGGATGAAGCTACCGTGGATCACGGTCGGCTTCGCCAACTGATCGCTCAGTTGCTGCAGATCGAAAGCCGCTGCGTGGGCGGACAGGCCCAGGCAGAGCATCAGCAGCAGGCCGCGCACGGTCATTGTGGGAGCCGGCTTGCCGGCGATGAGGCCTTTGAGTCTCGCGATGACTTTGCTGATGCTATCGCCGGCAAGCCGGCTCCTGCAGTTTGTGTGGCGTACCTGAATGTTCATGCCAGCACCTTCTCGACCGCGTCGACAAACACCCGGGGTGAGGCCAGGAGCATCTCGCGGCTGTTGATATCCACGGCGACCTGCACCGTGCTGGCGCGGGTCAGGCGTTCACCGCTGGCGAGGTCGGTGATCAGGTAATTGACCTTCAGGCGGTTTTCCCACTCCACCAGGTCGGCCCGCACGTTGATCTTCTGACCGAACACCGCACCGCGCACGTAGCGCAGTTGCAGGTCGATCACCGGCCAGGCGTAGCCCGATTCGAGCATCTGCGCGTAGTTGTGGCCGATATGGTCCAGCAGCGCGCAACGGGCCACTTCCAGGTACTTCACGTAATGGCCGTGCCAGACCACGTTCATGGTGTCGACGTCGAAGAACGGCACGAGGATTTCCGTATCGACCTGCAGCACGCCGCGGCTACGCATGCAGCCTCCAGTGTTGCTCGGCAATGCGTTGCAGGCACAGGCGCAGCTCGGCTTCCAGGGCGCGGTCCTCGATCACCGGCGGGAAGTCCCGGGCCAGCTCTTCGCGCATGGCCGCCAGGGCCGGTGGCAGCGGGCGGGCGTCGGCTTCGCGGCTGCGCAGCCAGACCCCCTGGTTGGCGGCCAGCAGGGTGGCGGCGGCGACCTGCTCGGTCAACTCCAGCACCCGGATCGCGTCGCGGGCGGCGATGGTGCCCATGCTCACCTTGTCCTGGTTGTGGCATTCGGTGGAACGCGAGAACACGCTGGCCGGCATGGTGTTTTTCAAGGCTTCGGCGGTCCAGGCGCTGGTGCCGATCTGCACGGCCTTGAAACCGTGGTTGAGCATCGCCCGATCGGCCTCGGAGCCGGACAGGTTGCTCGGCAGGCCGTGGTTGTAGCGTACGTCCACCAGCAGGGCGAGCTGGCGGTCGAGCAGGTCGGCGACGTTGGCCACCAGGGTCTTGAGGCTGTCCATGGCAAAGGCGATATGCCCGCCATAGAAATGCCCGCCGTGGAGCACGCGCTCTTCCTCGGCGTCGATGATCGGGTTGTCGTTGGCGCTGTTCAGTTCGGTCTCGATAAAGCCGCGCAGCCAGCCCAGGCTGTCGGCCAGCACGCCGAGGACGTGGGGCGCGCAACGCAGCGAGTAGCGGTCCTGCAGGCGGTGCAGCGGCGCGGTCGGGGCATCGATGGCCAGGTCCTTGCGCAGCCAGGCGGCGACCTGCATCTGCCCCGGGTGTGGCTTGGCGGCGAACAGGCGCTCGTCGAAATGCTCCGGATTGCCCTGCAGCGCCACGACGTTCAGCGCGGTGATACGGGTCGCCAGTTGCAGCAGGTAGTCGGCGCGGGCGAAGGCCAGGCAGGCCAGGCCGGTCATCACGGCAGTGCCGTTCATCAGCGCCAGGGCTTCCTTGGGTCGCAGGACCAGTGGGTCCCAGCCGAGTTCGCGGTGCACGTCGCAGGCCTGGCGGCGTTCACCACGGAACAGCACTTCACGTTCGCCCGACAGGGTCGCGGCCACATAGGACAGCGGCGTCAGGTCGCCGCTGGCGCCCACCGAACCCTCTTCGGGGATCAGCGGCAGGATGTCCTGGTCGAGAAACGCCTGCAGGCGTTCCAGCAGTTCCACGCGCACCCCGGAGACACCGTGGCACAGCGACTGCAGACGGGCCGCGAGCACGGCGCGGGTGGCCTGCGGATCGAGCAGCTTGCCCAGGCCGCAACCGTGGAAGGTGTAGAGATGACGGGGCAGGGCCTCGACATGCTGCAAGGGCACCGCGACCACGCAGGAGTCGCCGTAGCCGGTGGTGACGCCGTAGATCACGCCTTCCTTGTCCAGCAGCGAATCAAGGAACTGCGCGCCCTTGGCGATGCGCTGGCGGTAGGCCGGATCGTTTTGCAGTTGCGTCGGCACCTGACGGTTGGCCAGGGCCAGCACGTCTTCGATGCGCAGCGGGAGTTCGCCGAAGGTTACCGGCTCAAGCGGATGCGTCGTCATCGGTCTTCCAGAAAGGGTAGAAATTGAACCATTGTTGGGGCGCTTGCAGGCAGTACTGGCCCAGGCGCTCGGCATAGCGGGCGGTCCAGTGGGCGATGACCTGTTCGCGGTCGCTGCGCTTCCATTGCACGGCGTCGGTGAAGGGTTCGAGGGTGATGCGGTAGCGGCCCTGGAGCTTCAGGCAGAACAGCAGGTTGACCGGGCATTTGAGCAGCCCGGCGAGCAGCCAGGGGCCCTGGGGGAACGCCGCCGGGTGACCGAGGAAGTCCACCCGCACGTTGCGCCCGCCATGCAGCGGAACGCGGTCGCCGGCAATCGCCAGCCACTCGCCACGGTCCAGGCGCTGGCTCAGTTGCAGCATGATCGCCGGGTCCAGCTCGCTGACCTGGATCAGGCGCAGGTTGGTCGCGCCGGCCTCGCCCAGCAGGCGGTTGAAGCGTTCGGCGTGCTTGGTGTGCACCAGCACGTTCATCGTGACCTTTTCCCCCAGCTCGGCGAGGGCGCGGCAGACTTCCAGGTTGCCCAGGTGGGCGCCCACCAGCATCTGCCCGCGTTCGCCGCGCAGCTGATTGCGCAGCAGCGCCGGGTCGACGATTTCGATCTGCTCGAGGCTCAGCTTGCCGTTCCAGACGTCGAGCTTGTCCAGCAGCGCGTCGGCAAAGGCCATGAACTGGCGGAAGACGTTCAGGCGCGTCGGCTGCAGAGCCTTCTGCCCGCTCCAGGCCGCCAGGCGCTGCTGGTATTGCCAGGCGCTGCGGCGGGCGGTGCGACCGAACAGGAAGAAGTACAGGACGATGCCGTGCAGCACCGGGCTGAGCAGGCGCCGGCCCAGGACCCTGACGCCGAAGGCGGTGAGCTTCATCAGCCAGAAGCTGCCGCGCTCCTGGCGGTCGGCCCAGTGTTTCTGCGTATCGCTCATGCCCGCCACCGTCGCCAGAGGATGCCGGGCAGGCGCAGCAGCATGCCGAAGAACAACCGGGTGTGCATCCCGGAAATCAGCGCGTTGTCGTGGAACAGGCGGAAATGCGACAGGCCGTCCTGCGGGTAATGGACCCGGGTCGGCAGCCAGCGCATGGGCTGGTTGCGCCAGGCCAGGCGTACGAGGATTTCCGGGTCGAAGTCCATGCGCTTGCCGAGCCGGGTACTGTTGATCAGGGCCAGCACCGGCGGTAGCGGATAGACCCGGAAACCGCACATGGAGTCGGGGATCTGCAGCGACAGGCTGTTGATCCAGACCCAGACGTGGGTCAGGTAGCGGGCGTAGAGGCGACCCTTGGGCACGCTCTCATCGTATTGCGGATAGCCGCAGATCAACGCCCCGGGATGGCTGCGGGAGGCGTCGAGAAAGGTCGCGACATCGTGCAGGTCGTGCTGGCCGTCGGCGTCCACCTGCAGGGCGTGGCTGAAGCCCAGGCGCGAGGCTTCCCGCAACCCGGCCATGACCGCGCCGCCCTTGCCCTGGTTGACCGGCAGCCTGACCAGGAAGATCCGCTCGTGTCCGGCCAGTTGTTCCAGCACCTTGGCACAGGCCGGGCTGCTGGCGTCGTCGACCAGCACGCAGGGCAGGCCGGCGGCCAGCAGCGCTTCGACCACGGCGGGCACGGCGGTCTCATGGTTGTAGACCGGGATCACGGCACATGGCTTGTGCAGGCGGTCGGGCTGCCTTTGCGGGGCTTGCGCAAACACCGTGTCATCGTTGTTCGCGGGCAAGCCCGCGTCCACAGGGGCAACCCTGTCATCAGGAAGGTCGAGCTCAGTCATGCGCGGCCTCCAGCACGATCCGGCCGCTGGAGCAGGCGGCGCTGGCGTTGCGAAAGGCGAAGTGCAGTTTGCTGCGTTCCGGGTCGAAGCGCAGGCTCAGTTCGATCCGGTCGCCGGGGCGCACCAGTTGCTGGAACTTCAGCACTTCCATGCCGGCGAATTTCGCCGGCAGTTCAAGCCGTTCGCGACCCAGTTCGAGCGCCCAATCCACTTGCACCACACCCGGCAGCACCGGTGTGGCCGGGAAGTGGCCGCTGAAGTAGGCGAGGTCCGGCGGCACGGCGAGGTGCAGCAGCCATTCGCCATCCGTCTCGTTCTGCGCCAGGACCTCCGGCCCCTTGGGGCGCGGGGCTTGCAGCAGCGCCTGGACTTCGGCTTGCGGCAGCTTGCCCTGGGCGTTGAGCGGCAGTTGCCGCAGCAGGCGCCAGCGCCGTGGCAGCGCCAGGGCTTCGCAATGTTTCAGCAGGTGTCGGCGCAGGGTTTCGGTCAGCGTCCGCCGACCCTGGTTGCGCAGGGCGTGCAGGCCTTGTTCGGAGAGCACCAGCAGCGCCCCGAGGTAGGCCCGGTTTTCCTGGACCACACCCAGTCGTGCCTCGTCGACCCAGGTGTGTTCCACCAGGGCCTGTTCGAGCATCGGCAGGGAGATGCGTTTTTCCTCCAGCTTGACGATGCGATCCAGCCGACCGAGCAGCTCGAAGCGGCCATCGGCCTCGAAGCGCACGGCATCCGCCGTCTGCTCGACATGCCCGGCCGGCAGGTAGGGTGAGGCCACCCGCAAGGCGCCATCGGCGTCCTGGTCCAGTTGTACATCGGCGAAGGGCTGCCACAGCCGGGCACCCTGGCGCCAGGCGATACCGCCGGTCTCCGAGCTGCCGAGGATTTCGGTCGGCCATTGCTGCAAGCGTTGTCGCAGGCTGTCGGCGGCGTCTTCCGGCAAGGCGCCGCCGGAGGAGAATACCCGGCGTACCTGGCTCAGGGCCGGCCAGTCGAGGTTGTCGCCCATGCGCTTGAGCAGGGCCGGGCTTGCGACCCAGGCGAACTGCGGATGCTGGCGACTGGCGCGTTGCAGGTCCTCGGGGAAGGCCAGTTGCGTGCGCACGAAGGGGCGGCCTGCACACAGGGGCCAGAGCACGCGGAACAACAAGCCATAGATATGCTGGGTGGCGACACTGCCGATGATGCAGGCCTGGCCGAGGTCGGCGCCCCAGAGTTGTTCCAGGGCCCGCACTTCATTGGCCAGTTGCCGCAGGCTTTTTTCGATGCGCTTGGGTTCACCGCTGGAGCCGGAGGTGCATAGGCTCAGGCGGCAGGCATCGAGATCGAGCGCGGCCGGGGCCAGGGCCTCGGCACGCAGCTCGGCGAGGGCGCTGCTGTCGGTCAGCCACAGGTCGACATCGGCGGCCCAGCGCCGGCGCGTCTGCTCCTGCAGGTCGGCCACCAGCAAGACGGCGACCCCGGCGCGCCAGGCGCCGAACAGGGCGATCGCCAGTTCCCCGGCGTCCTCCAGGTGCAGGGCCATGCGCTCCACGCCACGGGCCCGCAGCCCGGCGGCCAGGCCCAGGGCCTGCTGGCACAGGTCGGCATGGTCCAGGGGCGGGTCCATCGTCACGGCACGTGCGGCGTGCGTCTCGAGCAGCAGTTGCTCAAGGTTTATCCAATTCATGCGCGGCCTCTTACGCGTTGTCGTATCAGCCATTCAATGGCAAACAGCAGGCCCATCAGCCCGTAGGCGATCAGGCCGTTGTACAACGTCCACCAGCTCAGCGGCGCCCACAGGGTCAGCGCGGCCGCGAGCAGGCCGTTACAGAGAAAAAACAGGCTCCAGGCCTGGGTCACCCGACGTGTGTAGCTGATCGCCACCTCCGGCAGGTCCGGCTCGCTCAGGCGCGCCAGGCGCTCCGCTACCGGTGGTCCGAACTTCAGGCTCAGGCCGAACAGGCCGAGCATGAAGCCGCTGATCAGCACCGGGTACCAGCGCAGCAACGACGGGTTGTTCAGCAACGCCAGCAAGCCGCAGAACGCCATGGCGCACAGGGCCATCCACAGGCTGCCGGGCTTGCGTTCGCCGGTCAGGGCCCGGGCCAGCCACAGGCTGCCGAGCAACAGCCCGAACTGCCAGGGCGCGAAATGCTCCATGCCGAAATACACCGCGAAGGGGTACAGCAGGCCGGCCAGCAGCAGGCCCAGGCCGATCAGTCGGCTCATGCGGCCGGCTGGACCAGGCGGAACACGGCTTCGACCACGTCGTTGACGGTGCGTACCGACTTGAACTCCTCGGCGGCGATTTTCTTGCCGGTCTGACGCTTGATGTGGTCGATCAGGTCGACGGCGTCGATGCTGTCGATTTCCAGGTCCTGGTACAGGTTGCTGTCCAGGGTGACGCGTTCGGGTTCGAGTTCGAAGAGTTCGACCAGGGCATCGCGCAGGGTATTGAAGATGTCTTCACGGGTTTGCATGGTGGTGTCTCACGCTGCCTGTTTTGCCGTGACGAAAGCCGCAAGGCTGGCCACGCTGGAGAAATGGTCGCGGGTGTCCTTGGCGTCGGCATCGATCTTGATGCCGTAGCGTTTCTGGATCGCCAGGCCGAGCTCGAGGGCGTCCACCGAGTCCAGGCCCAGGCCTTCGCCAAACAGCGTTTGCTCGTTGCCGATGTCCTGGGCGCTGATGTCTTCGAGGCCGAGGGCGTCGATGATCAGTTCCTTGATCTCAAGGTGCAGGGCGCTTGTTGGATCGCTCATCTGTGGCGAGCTCCTTAATGAAGTAATGGTGCAGAAAGTCGTTGAGCTTGCGCGAAGCCTGGGGCGCTGGGCCCTGGCTGGCGAAGGTCTGTGGGTCTATATCGGCCCCGACGCGAAAACTGAAGTGCACGCGGCGCCCGGGGATGCGATACCAGGGTTCGGCCTTGGTCAGGGTGGTGGGGCTGACCTTGATCACGACCGGGGTGATGATTCTCGCACCTCGCAGGGCAATCGCGGCTGCGCCGCGATGAAAGGCCGGCGCCTCTCCCGGGGACGTGCGCGTGCCTTCGGGAAAAATGATCAGGGTCTGGCCGCCTTGCAGCGCGGCGGCGGCCGCGTCGAGCATTTCCATGCTGCCGTCGTTGCTGATGTATTCGGTCGAGCGTACCGGTCCGCGAGTGAACGGGTTCTGCCAGAGGCTCTGCTTGACGACACAGTTGGCGTTGCGCACCAGGCCGATGAGGAACACCACGTCGATCAGCGACGGGTGGTTGGCGATGATCATCTGTCCGGCGCGGCCGAGTCGTTCCGCGCCCTCGACTTCATAGGTCAGCACGCCGGTACGCGCCATGAACCGGATAAACAGCCAGAACAGGCGGCTGACCGTTTGTCGTGCACGCAGGCGCTGGCGTTGCGCATCGCCGGGCAGGCAACCGAGCAGGGGGAAGATCACCAGGCGCAGGCACAGGCCGCCCAAGCCGAACAGGGCGAAGCTGGCAGCGGTGGCCAGCAGGCGCCAGTAGTAGGCGTCACGGGGCTTGTTCACGCTCGGCGTTGCCAGTTCCATGCCCGGTTCTTCCATGTGTGTTGGCAGGTGGTGTCCGGGCCGAGCAGGGTCCGTACCAGATTGAGGGCATGGGGCCACCGGGTTCTGCTGCCATCGTCCGGGCAACGAGCGAGGGACAGTTGCCATTCATCGCCCGGGGTCAGCAACAGACCGACGGCATAGGGGAACGGCACATCGTCGATCCAGTGGCTGTAGGCCGCGGGCGGTTGTTCTTCGGTGATCACCAGCAGTACCGCCGGGGCGCCTTCGCCGAGCAGCGCGGCGGCCTCCAGCATGCCGTGCTCCAGGCCGTCGCCATTGGCGGCCAGTGCGGTCATTTCGCTGGTTTCGCCGCGCATGATCGACCACAGGCCGATGATGGCGTTATGTACCGAAAGGCTGAACTGCGTGGGCGAGAGCGGCTGGTCGGCCGCCAGGTCGCTGAGGATTTCCAGGGTCCGCGGGGTCTCGCCATGCCGGGAGATGAACACCAATGGCAGGGCTTCGCGACCTTGCGCCAGCGGCCAGCCGACGCTGAAGGCCATGCGCGCCAGGCGGCTGAGACGGCGGCGCTGCATGGCCGGCAGGAACGACACGTCGGGAGCGGCATCGCTCGGCGCAAGCACCGTGGGCTGGCGGCTCCAGGCCTGCCAGTCGTCCACGCTCCCGAGGCCCGGGGCCCAGGCGCGCCATTGGGCGATATTGAAGTTGATCACTGAGTGTCTTCCCGCCCCTGCGGGCTTCCTTGAACGCTACGGCTGGTTCCTTGACCGATACCAACCTTGGCGTGGCGCTGTGGCCGAGTGGCGCGCATTATCCCGGTGCGGCGGACTTGTAGCAAACAATTGGCTACATTTTGCACGATAAAATTTACAAATGACGAACGTGCTGTGTGTCATATGGCCATTATCGATGTTTTCGGTGATACGTCTGTCAGTCGTTTCCCCGCTTTGAGTGGAATGATCGAGGGTTTGCGCAGCTATTGCTGATGATGGAGTAGTACTTGTCTCTCCGAGGTGGCGAAGCAGCGGCCAAGCCCTCTACACTCGGTCATTCATTGATACACGGAGGTCTTGTCATGCGGCGTGTGGTGTTCAATCAGAAGGGTGGGGTCGGCAAGTCGAGTATTGCCTGCAACCTGGCGGCGGTCAGCGCCAGCGAGGGCTATCGGACCCTGTTGGTGGACCTCGATGCCCAGGCCAACTCCACGCAGTACCTGACCGGGCTCACCGGTGAGGACATTCCCATGGGGATTGCCGATTTTTTCAAGCAGACCCTCTCGTCCGGGCCGTTCTCGAAGAAGGGCCAGGTGGACATCTACGAAACCCCCTTCGACAACCTGCATGTGATCACTGCGACTGCCGAGCTGGCCGACCTGCAACCCAAGCTCGAGGCGAAACACAAGATCAACAAGCTGCGCAAACTGCTGGACGAGCTGGCCGAGGATTACGACCGGATCTACCTGGATACCCCGCCGGCGCTGAATTTCTATGCGGTTTCAGCGCTGATCGCCGCTGATCGCGTACTGATTCCCTTCGACTGCGACAGTTTTTCCCGGCAGGCGCTGTATGGCCTGCTGGCGGAAATCGAAGAGCTGAAGGAAGACCACAACGAAGGCCTGCAAGTGGAAGGGATCGTGGTCAACCAGTTCCAGCCGCGGGCCAGCCTGCCGCAGCAGATGCTCGATGAACTGATCGCCGAAGGGCTGCCGGTGCTGTCGGTGTACCTCAACAGTTCGGTGAAGATGCGCGAGTCCCACGAAGCCAGCAAGCCGCTGATTCACTTCGACCCGCGCCACAAGCTGACCCAGCAGTTCATCGACCTGCACAACCTGCTGGAAGACAACGCTTAAGCGGCAATGCCCTGGCTGCGCAGCCACGCCAGTAGTTGCGGCAACGGAAATGCCCCGCTCTGCCGCGCGACTTCCCGGCCGTTCCTGAACAGGATCAGGCTGGGAATCGAGCGAATCCCCAGTTGTGCGGAGAGTTGCTGGTTGGCTTCACTGTCGAGCTTGGCCAGCCGGCATTTGCCCGCCAGTTGACCTGCCGCCTGCTCGAACACCGGTGCAAAGGATTTGCACGGCCCGCACCAATCCGCCCAGACATCCACCAGCAACGGCAGGTCGCCCTTGATCTGGCTGGCGTAGTCGCCCTGTTTCAACTCGAAAGGTTTGTCCAGCAGGACCCCGGCCTTGCAGCGCCCGCATTTTGGCTGGTCGCCCAGGCGGTCGGCAGGGATGCGGTTGAGGCCGTTGCAGTGGGGGCAGGGGATCAACAGGGGTTCGGACATCAGAAGGGCTCCGGATAAGTGGCCAATGGTTCTCTATCTGGAGTCGTGGGCGGGTTTTATCAAGGCTTCAGGGGCTTGCGGCATGCTCGATGAACTGCTTGAGGTGATTGGCGAGGACGACTCGAGCCCGCTCATGAGCCTGATGGATATCCTCAGTGACCATATCGAGGCGTATGACCAGGAGCATCGGCCGATGCCGGTGGCCAGTGGGGCCGATGTGTTACGGGAAATGAGGCGTGAGCACGGCCTGAACCAGAGCGACCTGCCCGGCGTGGGGCCGCAATCGGTGGTTTCCGAGATTCTCAGTGGCAAGCGCCAGCTCAACCTGCGCCAGATCCGCTGGTTGGCTGAACGCTTCGGGGTGCGTGAACAGATCTTTATCTGAAGGAGACGCACGTCTTGTACCTCAAGACGAGCAGCTGATCTCCAGGTGCTTGCCCCACTCCGGTGGCCGCTCGGCGTAGGCCTCCATGCCGGGCTGCTCCTCGAACGGTCGGCTCAGCACCGTGTGTAGTTGCCTTGTTTCGGCGTAGTCGCCTTTTTCCGCCGCCTCGATGGCCCGTTGTGCCAGGTAGTTACGCAGGATGTACAGTGGATTGACCGCATGCATGCGCGCCTTGCGTTGTGCTTCATCCTGATCCGGTTCGCGGGCGACGCGCGCCAGATAGCGCTCGGCCCAGGCATCGAAGCCCCTCAGGTCGATGAAGTCGTCGCGCAGGCGCGCCACCGCCAGGTGGGCCGGCTGGTCGCCCAGGCGACGGAAGAACAGGGTGTAGTCGACGCCGCCGACCTGCATCCGTTGCAGCAGGTCTTCCACCAGTTGCTGGTCGCTGTCTTCCGCCGTGGTCAGGCCGAGGCGGCGGCGCATCAGGTCCAGGTAGTGGGCCTGGTACAGCGGCAGGAACAATCCCAGGGTTTCGCGCAGGGCCTCGACCGTGATGAAGGGCGTCAGCGCCTGGGCCAGCGCGCTGAGATTCCACTGGCCGATCGGCACCTGGTTGCTGAAGGAGTAGCGCCCCTGGTCATCGGAGTGGTTGCAGATGAAATGGGCGTCGAAATCGTCGAGGAAGGCGAAGGGCCCGAAATCGAAGGTGATGCCGAGGATCGACATGTTGTCGGTGTTCATCACGCCATGGCAGAAACCATAGGCCTGCCATTTGGCGATCAGCTCGGCGTTGCGCTCGACGATCTCCTTGAACATCGCCAGGTACGGCTCCGGCTGTTCCAGGCATGCGGGGAAGTGCTGCGCCAGCACATGCTCGCCGAGTTGCTTGTGCTGCTCGGTCTGCTGGGTGTAGTAGAAATATTCGAAATGACCGAAGCGGATATGGCTCGGTGCCAGGCGCAGGACCATCGCCGCGCGCTCCTGCTTTTCCCGCCAGACCGGGGTGTTGGAGCCGATCACGCAGAGTGCCCGGCTGCTGGGGATACCCAGTGCCTGCAGGGCTTCGGAGGCGAGAAACTCACGGATCGACGAGCGCAGCACCGCGCGGCCATCGCCCATGCGCGAATAGGGGGTCTGGCCGGCACCCTTGAGATGCAGGTCCCAGTGTTCGCCCGCCTGGTTGTAGACCTCGCCCAGCAGCAATCCGCGACCGTCGCCCAGGCGTGGGTTGTAGGAGCCGAACTGGTGACCCGAATAGACCATCGCCCGTGGTTCGGCTTCGGCCCATAGCTTGTGGCCGCCAAACAGCTGGGCAAACACCGGCTCTTCGGCGACCGCCGGGTCGAGGTCGAGCAGGGCCATGGCCGCCGGGCTCGCGACGACCAGGCGCGGGTTGTCGATGGGCTCGGGCAGCACATGGGTGGAAAAACCGTCGCCCAGGCGGGCGAAGCGGTTGTCGAAGGTCAGTTCGTCGAGGGCTTTCAACGGCCATCTCCAGCAGAATGTCCGAGCATTCTGCTGGGATCAGGCGCCTGATGCTAGTCGAGCTTGCTCAGCGGCGATGGCTGATCAGGCTCGGCAGGGGGCTTGGGCACCAGGCCGTCCGCTTCGCCTTCGACCGGCACCAGCTTGTATTCCTGGCCGTGCAGGTTCTTGAGGTAGACCTCCATCTGCCGGAACGAGATGTTGATGTGCTCTTTCTTGAACTCGCGGTTGATGAAGCGGTTGACCTCGTCGATCACCGGGTTGCGGTCGCCCAGGTCACGCACGTGCATGCGCAGTTCGTGGTCCAGGGTGCTTTCGCCGAAGTTGAGGAAATACACATGGGGCTCGGGCTCCTTGAGCACCCGCGGGTTGTCGCGGGCTGCCTTGAGCAGCAGTTCCTTGACCCGGTCCAGGTCGGAGCCGTAGTCCACGCCGAGCTTGAGGGTCACGCGGGTGACGGTATCGGTCAGCGACCAGTTGATCAGTTGCCCGGTGATGAAGGTCTTGTTCGGGACAATGATGTCCTTGCGGTCGAAGTCGGTGATGGTGGTCGCGCGGATGCGGATCTTGCTGACCGTGCCCGACAGTGTGCCGATGGTAATGGTGTCGCCGATCCGCACCGGACGTTCGAACAGGATCATGATGCCGGAGATGAAGTTGGCGAAGATTTCCTGCATGCCGAAACCCAGGCCTACCGACAGGGCGGCCACCAGCCACTGCAGCTTGTCCCAGCTCACGCCCAGGGTCGAGAGGGTCGACACGAAGCCGATGCCGGCGATGACATAGGACAGCAGGGTGGTGGTGGCGTAGGCGCTGCCCTGGGCCAGTTCGAGCTTGGACAGCACCAGCACTTCCAGCAGGCCGGGCAGGTTGCGCGCCAGGGCGAAGGTGATGCCGACGATCGCCAGGGCACCGATGACGTTGCCGATGGTGATCGGCACCATGCTCATGGCGGCGCCGGTGCCGCTGGTGTACTCGTAGAGGGTGATGTTGTCCAGGTACGAGAACACCGTGATCAGGTCCGACCAGACCCAGTACAGCGCGGCGACGAAGCCGCCGAGCAGGGCCAGGCGGATCAGGCGCAGGGATTGCTGGTTGACCTGCTCGATATCCAGGGTCGGCTCTTCGAGCACCGGCTCGCCATCGCCCGCCTCCTTGGCCGCCTGGCGCTTGCTCAGGGCGCGCTGGTAGGCCAGGCGCCGTGCCGCCACCGCCAGGCCGCGGACGAAGGTGGCTTCGATCACCAGCCAGAACATCAGCAGGTAGAGCGTGTTGATCAGTCGGTCGCTGAGCTTCAGGGCGGTGTAGTAGTAGCCGAAGCAGACCGCGACGAACAGCGCGATGGGCAGCGCGGTGAACACTACCCCCACCAGTTTGCGGAACAGCGAGGCATTGTGGTGGTTCGGGCTGCCCAGCAGCAGGCGACTGAGCAGCCAGGCCATCAGTGCGTAGCAGGTCAGGACCACGGCGATGCCGAGCACGTCGTCGGCCAGCGAGGCCGGCTGGTGTTCGGCCACCGCCACCACGGCCACCAGTGCCATGACCACGAAACCGAGGCGTCGCACCCAGCCCTGGAGAAACTCGACCTGGGGTTTTTCCCAGTGGAAATGCAGCTCGGCCACGCCGCCCGGGGCGAGGATCCGATAGGCGGTGTAGAACACCAGCCAGGCCTGGGACATCTGCAGCAACGCGGCGCCGAGGTTGGCGTTCTGGCCCCGGGCGTCGATCTGCAGGGCGTAGCCGCAAAGCGCCAGGGCCAGGGCGATCGGCATTGCCAGCAGGACGTTGACCAGGATCGCCAGCGGCGTATGCCATTGACTGTCGCGCTTGAAGTGGCCGATGTCCTTGTGGACCTTGGTCAGTCGCTCATACAGGTAGTTGCGTTTCCACAACAACGCACCGATCAGCAACAGCAGGGGCAGGAACAGCAGCGGCCGTTGCAGCAGGCCGTCGGTCAGCTCGCTGAGGCTGGAGAGCCAGGGCAGGGTATTGACCTGCTTCTGCAGGCGGTTGGGCACGCCTTCCAGCCATTCCAGGTCCAGCGGCTTGTTGCTGGGGATCCAGAACATCTGCTCGTCCAGGGTCGAGCGCAGGCTCTGGGCGGTGCTGAGCAGCTGTTTCTGGTTCAGTTGCAGGGTGATGGATTCGTTGAGCAGCGCGCTCAGTTCGCGGTTCAGGCGTTCCAGCAGGTCGCTGCGGGTGACGGCGAGGTCGAGCAGGGTGCGGCGCAACTGTGGGTTGACCTGTTCCGGTGGCTGGGTCGCCAGCAGGTTATCCACGTAGGTGGACGGACTGCTGATCAGCTCGCGCTGCTGGTTGACCTCGAACTGGTACAGGCGGATATCGGCGATCTCGTCCGCCAGGTCCTTGTCCACCTGCAGGCGCGGCAGGGCCTGCTTCTGCTTGTAGAGAATCTTCGACAGCAACAGGCTGCCCTTGAGCACGCTGATCTGTTCGTCCAGGGCCTGGTCGCTCTGGGTCACGCTGTCGAGCTGCTGCTTGGTCTGCAGGTTCTGCTGGGTCAGTTCGTTGAGGCGGTCGGTGCTTTTCAGCAGGTAGTCGGAAAGCTTGAGGTTGGTCGCGCTCTCGGTCGCCAGCAGGCTGCTGTCACCGGCTTTCTGGGCTTCGATGGATTGCTGGGTGACGGTCTGCTGGGACTGGGCCAGGCGCTTCTGGTTGATCAGCGTCTGCATGTCCTGGATTTCCTGCTCCAGGCGCGCGGTCTTCTCCATCAGCAGGTCGTGCTGGCTGTTGCCCAGGTCCTGCAGTTGGCTGTTGCCGGCCAGCTCCTGGCGGCGCAGCAGGATCAGGGCGTTGATCGAGGCCAGCTCGGCGTTCAGCTGATTGCGCTGGTCGCTGCTCAGGGTCTTGCCGTTGTCCTTGCCCAGCTTGAGGAGGGTGTTGATCTGCTGGATGCGGGTCTGGCTGCTGCTGATTTCCGACTGTGCCCGTTCGGGGCGGGTCTGGGCGGTGATGATCAGGCTGTTGGCATCGGCCAGGGCCTTTTGCAGATCGCCCTGCTGGGTGGTGCGCTCGGCCAGCAGTTGCTCGAGCTGCGGCACCGATTGGCTGGCATAGCGCTGGGCGACCGGGACCACCTTGGTGACTTTCAGGCGGGCCAGTTCGCGCTGGTTTTCGCTGGTCTGGCGCGGCGCTTCGGCGACTTGCTGCTTGGTCGCGGTCAGGCGCTTGTCGTAGTCGTCGGCGCTCGACAGCCAGGTCAGGGTCTGTTGCAGCACCAGTTGCAGGGCTTTCTGATCGGCGTCAGGCAGCTTGCGGTCGGCGATCTTGTCCAGGCTCTGCTGGACCGACTCGCTGGTGGGCGGCTCGGCGGCTTGCAGCGCGCCGACGGAAAGACTCAGGCCCAGCAGGGCCGTAACGAAAAGAGAGCGCAAGAAGGACATAGGTACCGGTCGAGCAAGGTGAAGAGAGTGGGCAGTTTAGAGGAAGAGTCCCGGCCCTGGGCGACTTCCTTCGGGGAATCTGACGCCCACTTTGCCGATCTTGTTCCCGTCCATGACCGCGACGGTCCAGATCGTGTTGTTCCACTCCACCTGGTCGCCGACGATCGGGGCGCCACCGACCTTGTGGGCGATGAAGTTGCCCAGTGGGGTATTCGGGTCGACCCCTTCGAGTTTCAGGCCATAGAGGGCCGAGACCGCGCCCAGCTGGGCGTCGCCCTCGAGGACGAAGTCGCCGAAGAAGCGCAAATCCAGGCCGCGTTGCGGTGCCTGGCTGAACAGTTTGCCGAGGGCTGGCAGGTTGTGTTCGTGGCCGATGACACACAGCAGGTCGCCGACCTCCAGGGTCGTACTACCCGACGGATGGAGCAGTTGCTGGCCGCGGAACAGCGCGGCGATCCGCGTGCCCTCGGGCATCTTCAGCTCGCGCAGGGCGGCACCGATGCACCACTTCTCGGCACCCAGGCGGTAGACGAACAGTTCCCACTCGCTGGTGACATGGACTTCCAGGGCGGCCCGGGAGATCGGCGCCGGCTCCGGCGGTACCGTGACCTTGAGCAGCTTGGCGACCCACGGCAGGCTGGTGCCCTGCACCAGCAGCGATACCAGCACGATAAAGAACGCCAGGTTGAAGTACAGCTGCGCATGGGGCAGACCGGCCATCAGCGGGAACACCGCGAGAATGATCGGCACCGCGCCGCGCAGGCCGACCCAGGAAATAAAGGCTTTTTCCCGGCCATGGAAGGCCTTGAACGGCAGCAGGCCGACCACCACCGAGAGCGGCCGGGCGAACAGGATCATCCACAGCGCCAGGCCCAGGGCCGGCAGGGCGATGGGCAGCAGGTCGTGTGGCGTGACCAGCAGGCCCAGCACCAGGAACATGCCGATCTGCGCCAGCCAGGCCATGCCGTCGAGCATGTGCAGGATGCCGTGGCGGCTGCGTACCGGACGGTTGCCGATCACCAGGCCGCACAGGTAGACCGCGAGGAAACCGCTGCCGTGCAGGGCGTTGGTCAGGGCGAAGACCACCAGGCCGCCGGCAATCACCAGGATCGGGTACAGGCCGTTGGCCAGGTTGATCCGGTTGACCAGTTGCAGCATCAGCCAGCCGCCACCGAGGCCGATGATGCCGCCGATGCCGAACTCGCGAAGCAGGTGGCCGAGCAGGCTCCAGTGCAGGCCGGTCTGGCCGCTGGCAAGCATGTCGATCAGGGTCACGGTGAGGAACACCGCCATCGGGTCGTTGCTGCCGGATTCGATTTCCAGGCTGGCGGTCACCCGTTCGTTCAGGCCCTTGCCGCCGAGCAGGGAAAACACCGCGGCGGCGTCGGTCGAGCCGACGATGGCGCCGATCAACAGGCCCTGGATGATGTTCAGGTCGAACAGCCAGGCGGCGGCCATGCCGGTCAGCCCGGTGGTGATCAGCACGCCCACGGTGGCCAGCGACAGCGCCGGCCAGAGGGCTACGCGGAAACTCGCGACCCGCGTACGCAGGCCGCCGTCGAGCAGGATCACGGCGAGGGCGAGGTTGCCCACCAGGTAGGCGGTCGGATAGTTGTCGAAGATGATGCCGCCGCCGTCAACGCCGGCGGTCATGCCCACGGCCAGGATGATCACCAGGATCGGGATGCCGAGACGCGAGGACAGGGAGCTCACCAGGATACTTGCGCCTACCAGCAACGCGCCGATCAAGAACAGGCTGTTGATGGTCGTCGCATTCAAAGGCAGTACTCCAGGAAAGCTAGAAAGGCGGTGCGCAGACTGACCATGCAGTCTGCGTGCCAGCGATTCTAACCTGTTGAAATGTACTGCTGTCAAAAAGCTTTAGAACCAATCGTCCTGCATGGCCAGGCAGGTATCGTCCCGTGCTTCGAGAATCGTCAGCTCATGATGGCAGCCGGGGACTTCCCAGGTCAGGAAGTAGCGGGCAGCCTGCAACTTGCCCTTGTAGAACGCCCGGTCCGCCGGGTTGCCCCTGGCCAGGCCTTCTTCGGCCCGGACCGCCTGTTCCAGCCAGCGCCAGCCGATCACCGTGTGGCCGAACGCTTTCAGGTACAGCGCCGAATTGGCGAGGCTGCCGCTGACCTTGCCCTGGGCCAGGTCGGTCAGCAGGCCGATGGTCACCGCCTGCAGGCGGGCGACCAGTTGCTCCAGCGGTTCGCGCAGGGCGTCCAGCGAGGTGTGCGCGGTTGCCCGTCGGGCCGTGTCGGCGATCAGCCGGATCAGTTGCTTGAGCCCGGCACCGCCATTCTGCGCCAGCTTGCGGCCCAGCAGGTCCAGCGACTGGATGCCGTGGGTGCCTTCGTGGATCGGGTTGAGGCGGTTGTCGCGGTAATACTGTTCCACCGGGTATTCGCGGGTATAGCCGTGGCCGCCGAGGATCTGGATCGCCAGCTCGTTGGCCTTCAGGCAGAACTCCGAGGGCCAGGACTTGACGATCGGGGTCAGCAGGTCGAGCAGTTCATGGGCCTGGCGCCGTTCGACTTCCGAGGCCAGGGTCGTGGTGTCGTCGAACAGCCGGGCGGCGTACAGGCCGAGGTCGAACGAGCCTTCGACATAGGCCTTCTGGGTCAGCAGCATGCGCTTGACGTCGGCATGCTGGATGATCGCCACCGGCGCGGTGCCCGGGTCCTTGCTGTCGGGCAGACGGCCTTGCGGGCGTTCCCGCGCATATTCCAGGGAGTACAGGTAGCCGGCATAACCGAGCATCACCGCGCCCATGCCGACGCCGATGCGTGCCTCGTTCATCATCTGGAACATATAGCTCAGGCCATGGTGCGGCTTGCCCACCAGATAGCCGACGCAACTACCGTTATCGCCGAAGTTCAGCGCGGTGGAGGTGGTGCCCCGCCAGCCCATCTTGTGGAACAGCCCGGCCAGCAGCACATCGTTGCGCGGGCCGAGGCTGCCATCGTCGTTGACCAGGAACTTGGGCACGATAAACAGCGAAATCCCCTTCACTCCGGGCGGTGCGTCCGGCAGCTTGGCGAGGACCATGTGCACGATGTTTTCCGACAGCGGGTGATCGCCGCCGGAAATGAAGATCTTGTTGCCCTTGAGGCGATAGCTGCCGTCGGACGCCGGTTCGGCGCGGGTACGGATATCGGCCAGCGACGAGCCGGCATGGGGTTCGGTCAGCGCCATGGTGCCGAAGAAGCGTCCGTCGATCATCGGCTGCAGGAAGCGTCGCTTCTGCTCATCGCTGCCGAAACTCTCGATCAGGTTCGCCGCGCCCATGGTCAGGAACGGATAGGAGGTCGAGGCGGCGTTGGCCGACTGGAAATGCGCGAAGCAGGCTTGCGACAGCAGCGTCGGCAATTGCATGCCGCCTGCCTCGAAGCTGCGCGCGGCGTTGAGGAATCCGGCTTCGAGGAAGGCATCCACCGCCGGCTTCACTTCCGGGATCAGGATCGCCTCGCCGTTTTCATAGCGCGGCTCGTTTTCATCGTTCTTGCGGTTGTGCGGGGCGAAGAACTTTTCGGCGATGGTGCGGGCGGTGCCGAGGGCGGCGTCGAAGGTTTCCCGTGAGTGCTCGGCAAACCGCTCGCGCTGGGTCAGGCCTTCGGCATCGAGGACTTCATACAGCTCGAAAGCCAGATTACGGGAACTGAGCAGCGTCTCGGACATGGCGGCCTACCTTTGATGGGATGGACCGAGTCTAGGTGGCTGAATGGGCAGTGCCTAGCAAGATTGATCTGGGTGATGGAGGGTCAAAGCAGTGACAGGGGCGTCGCTTGGGTTTGTAGTATTTGTCGGCGCGAGAGAGTGCCGTGTAGGGGTTTTTTCTGATATTTGAACGAATCGGTTGCCGTCAAAGTGGTCCTTCGAGTTTTTTTGATGGAGCACTCCATGCTGGAAAAACTGTCAACCACCCCGTCTCTCAGCGTCGGGCCTTTGAGGGATGCCTTGCCTTCGGTCTTGTCCGAGTCGCTGAAAGCGGTCGCGAACAGCCCCCAGGCGTTTCAGAAAATCCCGGCGCAATCCGTATCGTCCGCTGCCGGCCCCGGATTGTTGTATGCCGAAGCGATTCAGGCCGTGGCGGACCGCTACGGCGTCGTGCTCGGCATTCGTGCGCCCAACCCCCTGAGTGCGAGCCTGCTCAGGGAAGGGTTTTCCTCGAAGAATTTTCACGTCAAGGCCAAATCCAGCAGCACCGGGCCGACAGCCGGTTTTATCCCGTTGAATCCTGCCTACTCGAAGGTGGCTCCAGGGCAAGTCGCCAGGCAGCAGCGCAGTATCGAGGGGGCATTGGCCGGCGGGGCGAAGGCAGTGAACCTGCTGTTGTCCCCGGCACGCATTGACGAGTTGCTGGCGACCGGGCACATGGCGGCGCGGGGTTCAGGCTATCGGGCCGAGTACCCGTCAGGTGCATCCGCCCATTTCAGCATCGACGCGAAAGGCCAGGTCTTCGACGAGGCGGGGCCGGTGAAGGTGTTGAGCAATCCGGGCAGCGACAGGGCGATCACGGCGGACTATGACCTGTTTTCGATTTATCCGCGCAGGGCCCAGGGTGACAACGTACGGCCGCTGCGGGTTGCACCGATGTTCGTGGGGAACGCCTGTGAGGAACTGAGACAGAGGGCCAGGCCGCTGCTCACCGGGCGGCCCGCCTTCGAGGGGGCGCAGGAGCATGTGGATATGGGCAATATCCATCGTTTCGGCATCGCTATCGTGCAAGCGCTGAACCGGGAAATTGCCGGGGCGGGTTACACCGGTGGCAACCTGGTCTGGCACAACGATGAGACCGGCAATCCCTTTTCCCCCGGATTCGATGCGCGGGATGCGCCGATTTTCTTTTTTCCCAGGGATCGCGGGAGTGGAGAGACGCCTCGGCCTCGACAGGTGTCATCCAGGGAGGAGTTGCTGGCGCTGCAGGGGCAGTTGAGGGAGGCGGGGTTTCAGGTTGAATACAGTCCCCGGTTCGGGTTCTGAGCGAGAGTGGAAACAGGCGCCCGTTGCGGGCGCCTGGTCTTTCAGGTGGTTCAGCCGATGGTCATCAGGCTGGCGTTACCGCCCGCGGCGGCGGTGTTGACGCTCAATGCCCGCTCGATCACCAGGCGTTCCAGGGCAATCCCGGTTTCGCCCTGGGACAGGCCCTGCACGCCGACAATCGCTCCGGCCCGTTTGGCCACCTGTTGGCAGACCGCCTGCAACTGGTCGGAATGACCGTGATGCAGCACGGCATCGAAGATCACCTCGTCCTTCTGCCAGTCGGCTACCCGCTGGATGCGCGCCTGTACTTCTTTGGGCAGGCGCGCATACAGCGCCTTGCCCGGCTCACCCTCCGGCCATACCGCCGAACTGCCCACCGCCAGCACCGCGGCGAGCTGGGTCAGCAGGTCGGTTTCGAGGTCCGCCAGGCACAGCACGTGTTCGCGGGGCAGGATGGCATAGGTGTTGCGCTCGCCGGTCGGGCCGACCAGAGGGCGGGTGATGCCGCTTTGCGATTGCGTAGCGAAGCGCGCGCACAGCTCTGCCAGATCGGCCTGCTGGTTGGCGCCTGCCCAGGTTTGCAGTGCGGTCAGCGGCTTGCTCATGGCATCGCGCAAACGCACATCCGGCGCATTCAGGGCATCGACCCGCACGAACGATTGCTCGATGGCATCGCTTGGCCGGGTTGCCAGCAGGCGATACAGGTACAGCGGACCGCCGGCTTTCGGACCGGTGCCCGACAGGCCTTCGCCGCCGAACGGCTGCACGCCGACCACGGCACCGACGATGTTGCGGTTGACGTAGACGTTGCCGGCATTGACGTTGTCGATGACCTTGGCGATGGTTTCGTCGATCCGGGTGTGCACGCCCAGGGTCAGGCCGTATCCCGAGGCGTTGATCTGGGCGATCAGCTGGTCGATTTCCTTGCGCTTGTAGCGCACCACGTGCAGCACCGGGCCGAAGATCTCCCGCTGCAGTTCGTCGAAGCTTTCCAGTTCGATCAGGGTCGGCATGACGAAAGTGCCGCGCTTGCATTCCTCGCTGTCGGCGATGGCGACCTGGTAGACGCTGCGGCCTTTGTCGCGCATGGCCTGGATATGTTTCTCGATGCCGGCCTTGGCCTCGGCGTCGATCACCGGGCCGATATCCACGGACAGGCGTTCCGGGTTGCCGAGGCGGCATTCGGCCATGGCCCCCTTGAGCATTTCGATCACGCGGTCGGCGGAGTCTTCCTGCAGGCACAGCACGCGCAGGGCCGAGCAACGTTGGCCGGCGCTGTCGAAAGCCGAGGAGACGACGTCGATGACCACTTGTTCGGTCAGTGCCGAGGAGTCGACGATCATCGCGTTCTGCCCGCCGGTTTCGGCGATCAGGGGAATTGGTCGGCCCAGGTTGTCCAGGCGCCCGGCGACATTGCGCTGCAGCAGGCGGGCGACTTCGGTGGAGCCGGTGAACATCACGCCCTTGACGCGATCGTCGCCGACCAGGCGGGCACCGACGGTTTCACCGCGACCCGGCAGCAGTTGCACCACGCCTTCCGGAATCCCGGCTTCGAGCAACAGGCGCACGGCCTGGGCCGCGATCAGCGGGGTCTGTTCGGCCGGCTTGGCCAGCACCGGGTTGCCGGCGGCCAGCGCGGCAGCCACCTGGCCGCTGAAGATGGCCAGCGGGAAGTTCCACGGGCTGATGCAGACCACGGGGCCCAATGGGCGGTGGGCATCGTTACTGAAATCATTGCGTGCCTGCACCGCGTAGTAGCGCAGGAAATCCACGGCCTCGCGGACTTCGGCAATGGCGTTGGCGAAGGTCTTGCCGGCCTCGCGGACCAGCAGGCCCATCAGCGGCTGGATCTCGCCTTCCATCAGATCGGCGGCACGCTCCAGGATCGCGGCGCGCTCGGCCGGTGGAGTGGCCTGCCAGATCGGCGCGGCGTTCAGGGCGCACTGGACGGCGTTGTCGACATCTTCGACCGTGGCCTCCTGGACATGGCCGACCTGGTCACGGTGATCCGATGGGTTCAGTACCGGCGCCGCGGTTTCGTTGCTGGACTCGCAGCCCAGCATCGGCACGGCTTTCCAGTGGTTGTGGGCGCTGGCCAGCAATGCGCAGGACAGCGAGGCCAGGCGATGTTCGTTGGCCATGTCGATGCCCGCCGAGTTGGCGCGCTCCGGGCCGTACAGCTCGCGCGGCAAGGCAATGCGCGGATGTGGCAGGCCGAAGCCGCCTTCCTGCAGGGCCATCTGCTCGATGCTGCTGACCGGGTCGGCGACCAGTTCCTGGATGGAAATGGACTGGTCGGCGATGCGGTTGACGAAGGAGGTATTGGCCCCGTTCTCCAGCAGCCGGCGAACCAGGTAGGCCAGCAGGGTTTCATGGGTGCCGACCGGGGCGTAGACGCGGCACGGACGGTTCAGCTTGCCCTCGGCGACCTTGCCCACGACCTGTTCGTAGAGCGGCTCGCCCATACCGTGCAGACACTGGAATTCGTACTGGCCCGGGTAATAGTTCTGCCCGGCGATATGGTAGATGGCCGACAGGGTGTGGGCATTATGGGTGGCGAACTGCGGGTAGATGACTTCCGGCACCGACAGCAGCTTGCGTGCGCAGGCAATATAGGAAACGTCGGTGTACACCTTGCGGGTATACACCGGATAGCCTTCCAGGCCTTCGACCTGGGCGCGCTTGATCTCGCTGTCCCAGTAAGCGCCCTTCACCAGGCGGATCATCAGGCGATGACGGCTGCGGCGCGCCAGGTCGATGACGTAGTCGATCACGTACGGGCATCGCTTCTGGTAGGCCTGGATGACGAAACCGATGCCGTTCCAGCCGGTCAGTTGCGGTTCGAAGCACAGGCGTTCGAGCAGGTCCAGGGACAGCTCCAGGCGGTCGGCTTCCTCGGCGTCGATGTTCAGGCCGATATCATATTGCTTGGCCAGCAGGGTCAGCGACAGCAGGCGCGGGTACAACTCGTCCATCACCCGTTCGTATTGGGCGCGACTGTAGCGCGGGTGCAGGGCCGACAGCTTGATGGAGATGCCCGGGCCTTCATAGATGCCGCGGCCGTGGGAAGCCTTGCCGATGGCGTGGATGGCCTGCTCGTAGGACGCCAGGTACTTCTGCGCGTCGTGTTCGGTCAGGGCCGCTTCGCCGAGCATGTCGTAGGAGTAGCGGAAGCCCTTGGCTTCGAAGCGGCTGGCGTTGGCCAGGGCCTCGGCGATGGTCTCGCCGGTGACGAACTGTTCGCCCATCAGGCGCATGGCCATGTCGACGCCCTTGCGGATCATCGGTTCGCCGCTCTTGCCGATGATGCGGCTCAGGGACGAGGTCAGGCCCGCTTCATTGTGGGTGGCGACCAGCTTGCCGGTCAGCAGCAGGCCCCAGGTCGCGGCGTTGACGAACAGCGACGGGCTGTTGCCCAGGTGCGGCTGCCAGTTGCCGGTACTGATCTTGTCGCGGATCAGGGCGTCGCGGGTGCCCTTGTCGGGGATGCGCAGCAGGGCTTCGGCCAGGCACATCAGCGCCACGCCTTCCTGGGACGACAGGGAGAACTCCTGCAGTAGGCCCTGGACGATACCGGCACGGCCGCCGGCGCTCTTCTGGTTGCGCAGCTTCTCGGCGATGCCCGAAGCCAGTTTGTGAGTGGCCTCGGCCATGGCGGCAGGCAGTCGGGCCTGTTCCAGCAGCATCGGCACCACTTCCGGCTCGGGGCGACGGTAGGCGGCGGTAATGGCGGCGCGCAGGACCGATTGCGGGAGGATGCTTTCGGCGAATTCGAGGAAGCACTGGTGAGTGTGGTCGGCCTGGACCTCGCCGGCATCGTCGGTTTCACCCCGGGCCGTGCCGCTGAGTTCGGTCAGGGTTGCACCGCTCTCGAGTTTTTCCAGGTAGTTGAAAATGGCTTGCTTGATCAGCCAGTGGGGAGTGCGATCAATCGAGTGGGCCGCAGCTTTAAGGCGCTCGCGGGTCGGGTCGTCGAGTTTGACCCCAAGGGTGGTCGTAGCCATTTTCTTATCCTCATGGTTGCCACGACGGCGTGGCATCAGCTGGCAGCAAGATTAGCTTCGGGATAGTCAAGGTGCAACCGGGTACAACCCTTTTTTTCGGCGGAAAAAACCGATCGTGATCGGGAAAATTTTTCCGGTTGCCGGCCTTTGCCCTGATTTGAAGCCTTTTAATTATCAGCGCCGGGCTTTTTGCTCCGAAAAGGAGCAAGAAACAGTCGGAAAAGGTGGAAATGTCCAAAGGTGCAACTTAAACGGGCAAAACAGGTTGCACCTTCTTTGTTATGTTTAATAGCATGCGCGACCAAGGTGCAACCTCCTACAAGCGGGGTCATCGGCTGATGGTTTTCCTGGGGAAATATCAGTCATAAATGTCCGGCCCGCTCAGCCGTCTGACAGACAGTCGTCATAAGTGTCGGTCGCGGGCCGCCGCTAAATAAAAACAATGCCAGGGCTTTTGAATGAGTGTAAGCAACCCAACCCTGATCACCTTTGTGATCTATATCGCTGCCATGGTGCTGATCGGTCTGATGGCCTATCGCTCCACCAACAACCTTTCCGACTACATTCTCGGTGGCCGCAGCCTCGGTAGTGTGGTGACCGCGCTTTCGGCCGGTGCTTCCGACATGAGTGGCTGGTTGTTGATGGGCCTGCCGGGCGCCATCTACATGTCCGGTCTGTCGGAAAGCTGGATCGCCATCGGCCTGATCGTCGGGGCCTACCTGAACTGGCTGTTCGTCGCCGGTCGCCTGCGGGTACAGACCGAGCACAACGGCGATGCGCTGACCCTGCCGGATTACTTCTCCAGCCGCTTCGAGGACCACAGCGGCGTGCTGCGGATCATCGCCGCAGTGGTGATCCTGGTGTTCTTCACCATCTACTGCGCCTCGGGCATCGTCGCCGGTGCGCGCCTGTTCGAAAGTACCTTCGGCATGTCCTATGGCACCGCGCTGTGGGCCGGCGCGGCGGCGACCATCGCCTACACCTTCGTCGGTGGTTTCCTGGCGGTGAGCTGGACCGATACCGTGCAGGCCACGCTGATGATCTTCGCGCTGATTCTCACGCCGATCATCGTGTTGCTGGCCACCGGTGGTGTCGATACCACCTTCCTGGCGATCGAAGCCAAGGATCCGGGCAATTTCGACATGCTCAAGAACACCACCTTCATCGGCATCATCTCGCTGATGGGCTGGGGCCTGGGCTACTTCGGCCAGCCGCATATCCTGGCGCGCTTCATGGCGGCGGATTCGGTCAAGTCGATCGCCAACGCCCGTCGCATCTCGATGACCTGGATGATCCTGTGCCTGGGCGGCACGGTGGCCGTGGGCTTCTTCGGTATCGCCTATTTCTCGGCGCATCCCGATGTGGCCGGTCCGGTCAGCGAAAACCATGAGCGGGTGTTTATCGAACTGGCGAAAATCCTCTTCAACCCATGGATCGCCGGTGTACTGCTGTCGGCGATCCTGGCCGCGGTGATGAGTACCCTGAGCTGCCAGTTGCTGGTGTGCTCCAGTGCCCTGACCGAAGACTTCTACAAGACCTTCCTGCGCAAGTCCGCCTCCCAGCGTGAGCTGGTCTGGGTTGGCCGGGCGATGGTACTGCTGGTGGCGGTGATTGCCATCGCGCTGGCGGCGAATCCGGAAAACCGCGTACTGGGCCTGGTGAGTTATGCCTGGGCGGGCTTCGGTGCCGCCTTCGGCCCGGTTGTCCTGATTTCGGTGATCTGGAAGGACATGACCCGTAATGGCGCCCTGGCCGGGATCCTGGTCGGCGCGATCACGGTGATCGTCTGGAAGCACTTCAATCTGCTGGGCCTCTACGAAATCATCCCGGGCTTCCTGTTCGCCAGCATCGCGATCTATATCGTCAGCAAGATGGGCAAGCCTTCGGCGCTGATGTTGCAGCGTTTCGACGCGGCAGAGAAACAGTTCCGCCAGGAACACTGATCGCACTGAACGTTCGCTGATCGGCAAGCGGCCCGTCTCCCTGGAGACGGGCCGTTTTGTTTCAGGCGCGCAATGCCTGTTGCAGGTCTTCGAGGAGATCCTCGATCGCCTCGATGCCGACCGACAGGCGAATCATCTCCGGCTTCACCCCGGCCTTGGCCTGTTCCGCAGCGTTCATTTGCCGGTGGGTGGTGGAGGCCGGGTGGCAGGCCAGGGACTTGGCGTCGCCGATATTCACCAGGCGCTTGAAGATCTGCAGGGCATCGTAGAAGCGCACGCCGGCTTCGTATCCGCCCTTGAGCCCGAACGACAGAATCGCCGAAGGCTTGCCCTTCATGTACTTGAGCGCCAGCTCATGGTGCGGGTGGTCCTGCAGGCCGGCATAGCTGACCCAGGCGACCTGGTCGTGGGCCTTGAGGAATTGCGCCACCTCGAGTGCGTTGTCGGTATGCCGCTCCATGCGCAAGGCGAGGGTTTCCAGGCCCTGCAGCAGCAGGAAGGCGTTCATCGGCGCCAGTGCGGCGCCGGTGTTGCGCAGCGGGACTGTCCGGGCGCGGGCGATAAAGGCCGCCGGGCCGAACTTTTCCGTATAGACCACGCCGTGATAGGCGGCTTCCGGGGTATTGAGGCCGGGGAATTTTTCCGGATGGTCGGCCCAGGGGAAGGTCCCGGCATCGACGATCACCCCGCCCAGGGAGTTGCCATGTCCGCCGACGTACTTGGTCACCGAGTGCACGACGATATCGGCACCGAACTGGATCGGTTTGCACAGGATCGGCGTCGCCACGGTGTTGTCGACCATCAGCGGTACGCCGTGGGCGTGTGCTACCTCGGCGAAGCGTTCGAGATCGACGATATTGCCCGCCGGATTGCCGATGCTTTCGCAATAGACCAGCTTGGTATTCTCGTCGATCAGTTCGGCGATGGCTGCGGCGGAGTCATCGCGGGCGAAACGGACCTCGACGCCGAAGCTCGGCAACAGGTGGGCGAAGAGGGTGTAGGTGCCGCCATACAGCTGTGGCGTGGAAACGATATTGTCGCCGGCCCGGGTCAGGGTCTGGATGGCGTAGTGAATCGCCGCGCTGCCGGCGGACACGGCCAGTCCGGCGATCCCGCCTTCGAGGGCTGCCAGGCGTTGTTCCAGCACATCGTTGGTGGGATTCATGATCCGGGTGTAGATATTGCCCGGTACATCCAGGTTGAACAGGTCGGCGCCGTGCTGGGCGTTATCGAATTCGAAGGCGACGTTCTGGTAGATGGGTACGGCCACGGCCTTGGTGGTCGGGTCCGACTTGAAACCGTGATGGAGCGCAATCGTTGCGTCTTTCATAAAGTCTCGACTCAGTGAAATTCCATTAATGAGCACTGCCAGGCAGTTGCGGTCGCTTAATGGTCTCGTGTGTCTGAGTCGCCAATGACCTCCGGGTCCTGTACCCGTTGTCGGACCGCAAGCCGGTGCGCCAGTGTCCGATACTGGCGCCTGGTCGGCAAGTGACCTGGCTCAAGCCGGCTCGTTGTCCGCCTGATTGACGAAGATCAGTACACCGAGCACGGCCATGTAGAACCTGAAGGCGCCTTCCTGGCCATTCCAGATCTGCGATTGCCACATCAGGAACCATTCGCCGCCGACCACCATGAAACCGAAGAACCAGACCAGGAAACCCACGGTAGCGCCAGCGATGACCCCTTTCTTCGCCCGGTCGAAGCTGGCGGCATCGGCCTTGCGCGCTCGCCACAGGGACAGTGCGCCCGCGGCCAGCAGCACCGCGGTCAGGCCCTCGCCGAAGATGATCAGCCAGTAGGCCGCGTGCCACAGCAGCGGGGTGGTGATCGCACGGTACATCGCGGCATTGTGCGCGAAGGTGGTGTCCATGCTCAGCACATGACTGACGAAGGCGAAGTTGGAGCCATAGTCGGTGACGTTGTTGAAGGTGACCATAAAGGCGAAGGCGGCAAGGGCGAGGCTCAGGACGATCTTGGCGTAGCGGACGGTCATTGTTTTCGGGTCCTTCGTGGGCGGGAAAGGGACGTTAGCACGGCCGATGGCGGGAAATATGTCAGCGCCCGACCCTGCCGTTTGTACGTTGCGACCTGACGGCGGGTGGACCACAAGGTAAACTTCGCCTCCTTCGCAGGAGTCGCCATGAACTACCGTCACGCCTTCCACGCCGGCAATCACGCCGACGTCTTGAAACACCTGGTCCTGACCCGCCTGATCGCCCTGATGGCGCGCAAGGAACAGCCGTTCGCCTACCTCGACAGCCATGCCGGCATCGGCCTGTATGACCTCAAGGGCGACCAGGCCAGCCGCACCGGCGAATACCTGGAGGGGATCGCCCGCTTGTGGGGCGAGCAGGACCTGCCCGCGGTAACCGCCGATTACCTGCGCGTGCTGCACGAGATGAACCCGGATGGCGAGTTGCGCTATTACCCCGGCTCGCCGGAACTGGCGCGGCGCCTGAGCCGGGCCCAGGACCGTGTGCTGCTCAATGAAAAGCACCCGGAAGACGGCAAGCTGCTCAAGGACAACATGAAGGGCGACCGGCGTGTGGCGGTGCACCTGGGCGAAGGCTGGCATGTTGCGCGGGCGCTGTTGCCGGTGCCGGAAAAGCGCGCGGTGCTGCTGATCGATCCGCCGTTCGAGCAACTGGACGAGATGCAGCGTTGTGCCGCGTCGCTGAAGGAAGCCATTGGCCGTATGCGTCAGACCGTGGCGGCGATCTGGTATCCGATCAAGGACCAGCGCGCCCTCAAGCGTTTCTACCAGGACCTGGCCGGCACCGGGGCGCCGAAGTTGCTGCGGGTGGAGCTGCTGGTGCATCCGCTGGATACGCCGGCAAGCCTCAATGGCTCGGGCCTGGCGATCGCCAACCCACCGTGGGGCCTGGAAGAAGAGTTGCGCGAATTGTTGCCATGGCTGGCGCAGAAGCTGGGTCAGACCCAGGGCGACTGGCGGATGGACTGGCTGATTGCCGAGTGAGTGGCGTTTCCGCTCTCGGGTGTTCACCCAAATACTGAAAACACCACCCACCCTGTAGGAGCCGGCTTGCTGGCGATCCGCGCGAAGGCGGTCATCCACCCCGGATTCGGCGATAGCAAGAGCGCTATCGCCGGCAAGGCGGCTCCCACAAGGGAGCGCCGTCATCAGATCGGGCAGGTCACGCCCGTGCCGCGGATCCCGCAATAGCCTTCGGGGTTCTTCGCCAGATACTGCTGGTGATAGGCCTCGGCGTAGAAGAAGGTCGGCGCCTCGTCGATTTCCGTGGTGATGCTGCCGTGGCCGGCCTTGCTCAGTTCGGCCTGGAACACCTGCTTGCTCTTCAGTGCCGCTTCCAGTTGTTCCGGCTTGGTGGCATAGATCACCGAGCGGTATTGGGTGCCGATATCGTTGCCCTGGCGCATGCCCTGGGTCGGATCGTGCAGTTCCCAGAACAGTGCCAGCAGTTCTTCATAGCTGACGATTTCCGGCTCGTAGACCACCAGCACCACCTCGCTGTGGCCGGTCAGGCCCGAGCAGACTTCTTCGTAGGTGGGGTTGGGCGTGTAGCCGCCGGCGTAGCCCACCGACGTGCTGTAGACGCCCGCGCGCTGCCAGAAGCGCCGCTCCGCGCCCCAGAAGCAGCCCAGGCCGAAGATCGCGAATTCCACGTTGCCGGGGAAGGGGCCCAGCAGCGGGTTGCCATTGACGAAATGTTTGTCCGGAACCGCGATAGGGGTTTCGCGGCCAGGCAGAGCTTGTTCTTTGGTAGGGAGCACGTTTTTGTTCACCAGGATTTCCGAGCGCAAGACCATGTCGCAGTCCTCTCAGTCAGGTTGAAATGAGCTGTAACTATGAAATAGACCGACAGTGTGTCCGAGTGTTACAGCGCTGTCAGGTCAGGGGGCCGCGTGGATAGCGTTTGAGCTGGCGCACCAGTTCGACTCCGGGGATCGGCCGGTCGAACAGGTAGCCCTGGCCGACGTCGCAACGGTGGCGGCGCAGGAACGCCAGTTGCTCGGAGGTCTCGATGCCTTCGGCGACCACCTTGAGTTTCAGGTTGTGGGCCATGGCGATCACCGCGGAGGTGATTTCCATGTCGTCCTGGTTGTCCGGGATTTCATGGATGAAGCTGCGGTCGATCTTGATGATGTCGATCGGGAATTTCTTCAGGTAGCTCAAGGACGAGTAGCCGGTGCCGAAATCGTCCATGGCCAGGGTCAGGCCGAGCTTTTTCAACTGGTCGAGTTGCTGGCGGGTGTCTTCGGTGGCTTCCAGCAGCAGGCCTTCGGTCAGTTCCAGCTCCAGCAGCGACGGCGGCAGTTGCTCTTCCTTGAGGATGCTGGCGATGGACGCCACCAGGTCCGGATCGGAGAACTGCTTGGGCGACAGGTTGATCGCCACCTGCAGGTTGCCCAGGCCGCGGGCGGTCAGTTCCTTGCTCATGCGGCAGGCCTGGCGGGCGATCCACTTGCCGATCGGAATGATCAGGCCGGTTTCTTCGGCGACGCTGATGAACTGGTCCGGGCGGATCATGCCTTTTTCCGGATGGTTCCAGCGCAACAGCGCTTCCATCCCCAGCAGGCGCCCGCTGCGCAGGCACAGCTTGGGCTGGTAGAACACGTCCAGTTCGTTCTGGGTCAGGGCGCGGCGCAGGTTGTTCTCGACGAACAGCTTGTAGCTGGCTTCGGCGTTCAGCGCTTCGGTGAACACCTGCACCTGGTGCTTGCCGTTGGCCTTGGCCTTGTGCAGCGCGAGGCCGGCGTTGCGCATCAGGGTCTGCGGGTCGCGGCCGTGCAACGGCGCGCTGGCGAGGCCGACGGAGCCGGTGACGCTGATCAGCTGGTTGTCGACGAACATCGGCTTGTCGAGGGTGGTCAGCAACTGGCTGGCGATCTGCTGGCCGGTTTCCAGGTCGGTATCGTCCAGCAGTACCGCGAATTCGTTGCTGGCAAAGCGCGCCAGGCTGCCGCTCGGGCTCAGGCTGTTGCGCAGGCGCCGGGCCAGGCTGATCAGCAGCTTGTCGCCGGTCTGGTGGCCGAGGCTGTCGTTGATCCGCTTGAAGTTGTCGATATCCACCAGCAGCAGGCTGATGGGCGAGTCGCTGTCGCGGGCGAAGCGCTCGTCGAGGTTGCGGATGAACGCCGGGCGGTTGCCCAGGTTGGTCAGGTTGTCGGTGTAGGCCAGGCGCTCGATGCGTTGTTGGGCGAGCTTGGTCTGGGTGATGTCTTCGTAGATGCCGATGTAGTGGGTCAGTTCGCGGTTGTCACCGTAGACCTTGGAAATCGACAACTGGCCCCAGTAGGGTTCGAGATTCTTGCGCCGGCTCTTGAATTCGCCCTGCCAGCTGTTGCTCTTGGCCAGGCTCGACGGTGCGTCGAACAGCAGCTCGCTGAGGTTTTCCAGGGCCGGCAGCTCGGAGAGTTTCTGGCCGTGGACTTCCTCGGTGCTGTACTGGGTGATGGCGGTGAAGCTCGGGTTGACGTACTCCACCACGCCGTCGCAATTGACCAGCAGGAAGGCGTTGGCGCTCTGCTCTACTGCCCGCTGGAACAGGTGCAGGGCGCTGGTGGCGGTGCGCCGGTTGTGGTTGTTGATGACCTGGGCGAACTGGTCCGCCAGCTCTCCGGCAAAAGCGATTTCATCCGATTGCCAGGCGCGGGTCTGGCCGGTCTGTTCCAGGCACAGCACGCCGACCACCTGGCCGTCGATGCGGATGCTGGCGTCGAGCATGGCGTTGATGTCGCGGGGCCGCAGGCTTTCGGCCATCTCCCGGGTACGCGGGTCGCGAATGGCGTTGTGGGCGTCAATGGCGCGGCTGGTGTGCAGGGCTTCCAGGTAGTCGGGGAAGTTGCTCGCGTCGATCACGTCCGGCAGCACGTATTCCTGGCTGGCACGGTGATAAGCGGAGATCGGCACCAGGCGCTGATCCTCGAGGTTCCAGATGCTCGCACTGTCGATTTCGTAGATGTCGCAGGCGCTGCGGGTGATCAGCTCGGCGGCTTCCTGCAGCGAGTTGTTCAGGCTGTAGCGCTGGCGGGCCAGGCGCAGGATCAGGTCCTGCTGGGCACGCACGCGGTCCAGGTGCAGCAGTTGTTCCTGCTGGGCGCGCTGGTTCAGTTCGAGGGCGATCTGCAGGCGGCTGTTCTGGGTCTCCAGGTCGGCCACGGGCAGTCCCGGCTCCTGGCCGAGCAGCCCTTCGACCACCAGCAGATAGCCGCGCAACAGGTGGCGGTTATGCTGTTTGTAGGCTTCGCCGAGTTCCAGCAGGGTCAGCGGGCCCTGGGCGGTGTGCAGGGTGTAGCGGATCAGGTAATGCGGGCTGTCGACCAGTTGCGTCTGGATCGCGTCATGCAGGCGATAACGCGCTTCCGGCTCCATCAGGCTGGCATAGGGCGAGCCGACGAGGGCGCAGAGTTCGATGGCCGGCAGGCCGAACTGGCGTTCGCAATTGGGATCGAGAAACAACAGCGCCCAGCTTGCTTCATTCAGCCGTTCGAAACGCAGCATGCCGAGCCGCGAGGGCACCGGCAGTTGCGTCACTACCTCGGCCGCCAATCTATTGGCGACATCGGGTTGGCTTTTCATTGAGAGCTCGCTTCAAGAGTACTGATCACGCGGGGTAATGACCCTTTTTCTGGCGCGTTGGGCAAGGTTGCATTAAGCGGGTCGGGCTGACAAGCAGAACAGTGGCTCCGTGCCTTCAATGTATCGGCCGGGGTGTGAAAATCTTCAGAAAAGGGCGATGGGCGGAAGGCGCTTGGCGCTCTGCACCGTACCTTTGCGTGGTGCTTTCGCGTGGCGGAGGGCGGGCAAAAAAAAGCCCCGCCAGTTGGCGGGGTTGAGGTACGAGCGTGGCGCTCGGAAATCGCTACGGCGAACCCGGCTTCCTCGCGAGAGAAAGCCGGGTCGCGGGTTACAGCAGGATAGTACGGATATCCGCCAGCAGGTCGCTCAGGCGCTTGGTGAAGCGCGCCGCCGCGGCACCGTTGATCACACGGTGATCGTAGGACAACGACAGGGGCAGCATCAGCTTCGGCTGGAAGGCCTTGCCATCCCAGACTGGCTGGATGGCGGCCTTGGAAACGCCGAGGATCGCCACTTCCGGTGCGTTGACGATCGGCGTGAAGCCGGTGCCGCCAATGTGCCCGAGGCTGGAGATGGTGAAGCAGGCGCCCTGCATGTCGTCGGCGGAGAGCTTCTTGGTCCGGGCCTTTTCAGCCAGGGAAGCCGCTTCGGCAGCGAGTTGCAGCAGGTTCTTCTGGTCGACGTTCTTGATGACCGGTACCAGCAGGCCATCCGGGGTGTCGACGGCGAAGCCGATGTTGACGTACTTCTTGCGAATGATCGCCTTGCCGCTCGGGGCCAGCGAACTGTTGAAGTCCGGCAGTTCCTTGAGCAGGTGCGCGCAGGTCTTGAGCAGCAGCGGCAGGATGGTCAGCTTGACGCCAGCCTTCTCGGCCACGGCCTTCTGGGCCACGCGGAACGCTTCCAGCTCGGTGATATCCGCCGAGTCGAACTGGGTCACGTGCGGCACGTTCAGCCAGCTGCGGTGCAGGTTGGCGGCGCCAGCCTGCATCAGGCGGGTCATCGGCACTTCTTCGGTTTCGCCGAAGCGGCTGAAGTCCACGACCGGGATCGGCGGGATACCGGCACCACCGGTTGCGCCGGCAGCAGCGGCCGGTGCTTCCTTGGCCTTCTGCATCATGGCCTTGACGTAGACCTGCACGTCTTCCTTGAGGATACGACCGTGCGGGCCGCTTGCGCTCACCGCGTTCAGCTCGACGCCGAATTCGCGGGCCAGCTGGCGTACCGCCGGGCCGGCATGAACCTTGGCGCCGGAATTGGCCGGTGCGACAGCCGGAGCGGCGGCGGGGGCTGCAGCGGCAGGCGCTGGAGCCGCTGCCTGGGCCGGTGCGGCAGGTGCTGCGGCGGGGGCCGGTGCGGCGGCCGGGGCTGCGCCCTTGACCTTCAATTTCAGGATCAGGTCACCGGTACCGACTTCGTCGTCCAGCTTGATCGATACGCTTTCCACGACACCGGCGGCCGGCGACGGGATTTCCATGCTGGCCTTGTCGGATTCGAGGGTGATCAGCGATTGATCGACTTCGACGGTGTCACCGGCCTTGACCGAGACTTCGATGATCTTGGCCTTGCCCGACGAGCCGATATCCGGCACGTGGATGTCCTGGACGCTGTCGGCTGCCGGAGCAGCCGGTGCAGCGGCTGGCGCTGCTGCTGGAGCGGCGGCAGGCGCGGCGGCCTGGGCCGGTGCCGGAGCTGCGGCCGAGGCGGCGCCCGCGACTTTCAGGACCAGGATCAGGTCGCCGGTACCGACTTCGTCGTTGAGCTTGACGCTGATGCTTTCCACGACGCCGGCGGCCGGCGAAGGGATTTCCATGCTGGCCTTGTCGGACTCGAGAGTGATCAGCGACTGATCGGCCTCGATGCTGTCGCCGACCTTGACCGAGATCTCGATGATCTGGGCCTTGCCCGACGAACCGATGTCCGGCACGTGCACTTGCTGGGCCGAAGCCGCGGCAGGTGCGGCGGCGGGAGCGGCAGCCGGTGCCGGCGCAGCGGCTGGAGCCGCCTTGGCAGCAGGCGCAGGAGCTGCCGCTGGGGCGGCGGCGCCTTCGACTTCCAGCTCAAGCAGTTCGTCGCCTTCTTTCAGGCGGTCGCCCAGCTTCACTTTCAGGCTCTTGATGATACCGGCCTTCGGGGCGGGCACTTCCATGCTCGCCTTGTCCGATTCCAGCGTCAGGATGCTCTGGTCGGCTTCGATGCGGTCGCCGACCTTCACAAACAGTTCAATTACTTCACCTTCACCGCTGCCGATGTCAGGTACGCGAATGAGTTCGCTCACAGGGTGTCTCCTCAGCAGTCCAGTGGGTTGCGTTTTTCCGGGTCGATCCCGAACTTGACGATGGCCTCGGCCACCACTTTAGGTTCGATATCGCCACGGTCAGCCAAGGCTTCCAGGGCTGCCAACACCACGAAATGACGGTCGACTTCGAAGAAGTGACGCAGCTTCTTGCGGCTGTCACTGCGGCCGAAACCGTCGGTACCGAGGACTTTGAACTCCTTGGATGGGACCCACTGGCGGATCTGTTCAGCAAACAACTTCATGTAGTCGGTAGAAGCGATCACCGGACCCTTGCGGCCGTTGAGGCATTCCTCGACGTAGCTCAGCTTCGGCTTCTGGCCAGGGTGCAGGCGGTTGCTGCGTTCCACTGCCAGGCCGTCGCGGCGCAGTTCGTTGAAGCTGGTGACGCTCCATACGTCGGCGCCGATGTTGAATTGCTCGCGCAGGATCTTCGCCGCTTCACGCACTTCGCGCAGGATGGTGCCGGAGCCCATCAGTTGCACGTGGTGAGCCGCTTCCTTGGTGTCTTCCTCGAGCAGGTACATGCCCTTGATGATGCCTTCCTCGGCGCCGGCCGGCATGGCTGGCTGCTGGTAGGATTCGTTCATCACGGTGATGTAGTAGAAGATGTCCTGTTGCTCTTCGGTCATCTTCTTCATGCCGTCCTGGATGATCACCGCCAGCTCGTAGCCGTAGGTTGGATCGAAGGTGCGGCAGTTCGGGATGGTGGCGGCCAGGATGTGGCTGTGACCGTCTTCGTGTTGCAGGCCTTCGCCGTTCAGCGTGGTCCGGCCGGCGGTGCCGCCGATCAGGAAGCCACGGGTACGGCTGTCGCCGGCGGCCCAGGCCAGGTCGCCGATACGCTGGAAGCCGAACATCGAGTAGAAGATGTAGAACGGCAGCATTGGCTGGTTGTGGCTGGAGTACGAAGTACCGGCAGCGATGAAGGAGCTCATGGCGCCCGCTTCGTTGATGCCTTCCTCGAGGATCTGGCCCTTCTTGTCTTCCTTGTAGAACATCACCTGGTCTTTATCGACTGGCTCGTAG
Source organism: Pseudomonas sp. Ost2 (assembly GCF_018326065.1). Taxonomy (NCBI): domain Bacteria; kingdom Pseudomonadati; phylum Pseudomonadota; class Gammaproteobacteria; order Pseudomonadales; family Pseudomonadaceae; genus Pseudomonas; species Pseudomonas sp. Ost2. Next base: position 548,334 of record NZ_AP021904.1, read on the forward strand.
AGCTGGCCGACGGAGGAGTAGATGCCCAACTGACGGAACATGCCTTCCATACCGAAGGTACGGGCTTCGTCCGGGATGATCGGAACGATGCGCGGGCCGATTTCCTTGTCCTTGACCAGTTGCGCGAGGATCCGCACGAAGGCCATGGTGGTGGAGATTTCACGGTCGCCCGAACCGTCGAGGATCGCCTTGAGGGTATCCAGGGACGGCGTCGGCACGCTGAAGCTCTGGGCGCGACGCTGTGGCACGAAACCGCCCAGTGCGGCACGGCGCTCGCTCAGGTAGCGGGCTTCGGCGCTGTTTGGCTCAGGCTTGAAGAACGGCAGGTTCTCCAGCTCTTCGTCCTTGACCGGGATGTCGAAGCGATCGCGGAACAACTTCAGGCTGTCGACATCGACTTTCTTGGTGTTGTGCGCGGTGTTTTTCGCTTCGCCGGCACCGGTGCCATAACCCTTGATGGTCTTGGCCAGGATGACGGTCGGTTGTTCCTTGTGGTTGACCGCTTCGTGGTACGCCGCGTAGACCTTGTACGGGTCGTGGCCGCCACGGTTGAGCTTCCAGATCTCGTCGTCGGACAGATCGGCAACCATCGCCTTGAGTTCAGGCGTGTTGAAGAAGTGCTCACGGACGAACGCGCCGTCCTTGGCCTTGTAGTTCTGATACTCGCCGTCGATGACTTCGTCCATGCGACGTTGCAGGATACCGTCGACGTCCTTGGCCAGCAGTGGGTCCCAGAAACGGCCCCAGATGACTTTGGTGACGTTCCACTGGGCGCCACGGAACACGCCTTCGAGTTCCTGGATGATCTTGCCGTTGCCGCGAACCGGGCCGTCGAGGCGCTGCAGGTTGCAGTTGATGACGAAGATCAGGTTGTCCAGCTTCTCGCGGCCGGCCAGGGAGATGGCGCCGAGGGATTCCGGCTCGTCGCACTCGCCGTCGCCCAGGAAGCACCAGACTTTCTGCTTGCCTTCCGGAATGAAGCCACGGGCTTCCAGGTACTTCATGAAGCGTGCCTGGTAGATCGCCTGGATCGGGCCCAGACCCATGGATACGGTCGGGAACTGCCAGAAATCAGGCATCAGCCAAGGGTGCGGGTAGGACGACAGGCCCTGACCGTCGACTTCCTGGCGGAAGTTGTTCATGTGTTCTTCGGTGATGCGGCCTTCCATGAACGCACGGGCGTAGACGCCTGGCGAGGTGTGGCCCTGGAAGTAGATCAGGTCGCCGCCGTGTTCGTCGGTCGGGGCCTGGAAGAAGTAGTTGAAACCGATGTCATACAGGGTGGCGCTGGAGGCGAAACTGGAGATGTGACCGCCCAGGTCAGAATCTTTCAAGTTCGTGCGCATTACCATGGCCATCGCGTTCCAGCGCACCAGCGAGCGAATGCGGCGTTCCATGAACAGGTCGCCAGGCATGCGTGCTTCGTGGGTGACGGGGATGGTGTTGCGGTAAGGCGTGGTGATGGCGTAGGGCAGTTGCGAGCCGCTGCGGGTCGCGAGTTCGCCCATACGGGTCATCAGGTAGTGAGCACGGTCTTCGCCTTCTTTGTCGAGAACCGATTCCAGGGCGTCCAGCCATTCCTGGGTTTCGACGGGATCGAGGTCTTGCATGGCTTGCTCCAGGGCGGAAAGGCTTCCAGAATCGGTTGCCTGAGTTTGCGACTGGCCTTGTGGGCAGACGACATAAATTCTTGGATGGTCCGGAGGTTGTTCCGGGGGTTCTGTAGTTTTACTACAAATCGTCAAGCATTTCAGCCTTCCGAATGTATAGACGAGTAGTAAAACTACAGATCAGCGAGCGAAAACTTCCTGTTACGTTGTGAGAATAATCGATATTGTTGGTCGAAAATAAACATTATCAGGTGGGCGCTTGATGTTGGCTGCCAAGAAAAACCGATTATCAGCTATTTCTAACTTTTGTTCGACAGTCCTTTTCAGAGCGTGTTTCTCGCCATCACAGTTTGCGGCTGCTTGTTCGCCGATCAAGGATAGACCATGAGCCTACCTGCACTGGCCGTTTTACCGGCCATTCTCCTGCCTTTTGTCAGCCGCGCCGAGCAGTCGTTCCGCACGGCCGTCGCCGCGCTGGACGACGACCACGGCCTGGCCGGCTGGTCGCCCGAGCGCTGGGCGGACTTCGCCAGGGTCAGCGCCGCCAGCGACTTCTTTATTGAACAATCGGTGCGTGACCCTTTGATGTTGCTGGAACTGGTGCAGTTCGGCGACCTGGATCGCGGCTTCGCTCCGGGAGAAATGTGCGGGCAGATTGCCGCCGCGGTGCAGCAGGCGCAAAGCGAGGATGAGCTGGGGCGCCTGTTGCGGCGCCAGCGGACCCGTCAGCAGGTGCGGATCATCTGGCGCGACCTGACGCGCCAGGCGGACCTGGTACAGACCTGTCGCGATCTCTCGGACATGGCCGATGCCAGCATCGACCAGGCCTACCAGTGGTTGTACCAGCGTCATTGCCAGCAGTTCGGCACGCCCACCGGTCGGCGCAGTGGCGAGCCACAGCAGATGGTCATTCTCGGCATGGGCAAGCTCGGCGCCGTGGAGCTGAACCTGTCCTCCGACATCGACCTGATCTTCGCTTACCCGGAAGGTGGCGAGACTGTCGGGGTAAAACGCCCGCTGGACAACCAGGAATTCTTTATCCGCCTGGGGCAGCGACTGATCAAGGCGCTGGACCCGATCACCGTCGACGGATTCGTCTTCCGTGTCGACATGCGCCTGCGGCCTTATGGTTCGGCGGGTGCGCTGGTGCTGAGCTTCAACGCGCTGGAGCAGTATTACCAGGACCAGGGTCGCGACTGGGAACGCTACGCGATGATCAAGGCGCGGGTGGTGGCCGGCGACCAGGTGGCGGGCGCGCAGTTGCTGGAGATGCTGCGACCATTCGTCTATCGGCGTTACCTGGATTTTTCCGCGATCGAAGCGTTGCGCACCATGAAGCAACTGATCCAGCAGGAAGTCCGCCGCAAGGGCATGGCCGAGAATATCAAGCTGGGCTCCGGTGGTATCCGCGAGGTCGAGTTCATCGCCCAGGCGTTCCAGCTGATTCACGGCGGGCGTGACCTGAGCCTGCAGCAACGGCCGTTGCTGAAGGTCCTGGGCACCCTCGAAGGCCAGGGTTACCTGCCGCCGGCGGTGATCGCCGAGTTGCGCAACGGCTACGAATTCCTGCGCTACACCGAGCATGCGATCCAGGCGATTGCCGATCGCCAGACCCAGATGCTGCCCGATGACGAGAAGGATCAGGCGCGTATCGCCTTCATGCTCGGTTTCGACAACTGGGCGGCGTTCCATGAGCAATTGATGTACTGGCGTGGCCGGGTCGACTGGCACTTCCGTCAGGTCATCGCCGACCCGGACGAGGAAGATGGCGAAGAATGTCAGGTCGCCGTGGGTGGAGAGTGGTTGCCGCTGTGGGAAGAGGCCCAGGATGAAGAGGCCGCCAGTCGCCAGTTGGAAGAGGGCGGGTTCAAGGACGCGCCGAAGGCGCTGAAGCAACTCGCGGCCTTGCGCGGCAGTCCGCAATTGCGCGCCATGCAGCGCCTCGGCCGGGAACGCCTCGATGCCTTTATTCCGCGTCTGCTGGCCCAGGCGGTCGAGCACGCCGATCCGGACCTGGTGCTGGAGCGGGTGCTGCCCCTGGTCGAGGCCGTCGCACGGCGCTCCGCCTATCTGGTGTTGCTCACGGAGAACCCCGGTGCGCTGCGCCAGTTGCTGACCTTGTGCGCCGCCAGTCCGTGGATTGCCGAGCAGATCACCCGTTTCCCGATGTTGCTGGACGAATTGCTCAACGAAGGCCGGCTGTTCAAGCCGCCGTTGGCACCGGAGCTGGCCGCCGAGTTGCGCGAGCGCCTGACGCGGATTCCCGAGGACGACCTCGAGCAGCAGATGGAGGCCTTGCGGCACTTCAAGCTGGCGCACCGGCTGCGGGTTGCCGCCTCGGAAATCTCCGGCAGCCTGCCGCTGATGAAGGTCAGCGATTACCTGACCTGGCTCGCCGAGGCGATCCTCGAACAGGTGCTGGCCCTGGCCTGGCGCCAGACCGTCGGCAAGTACGGCTCGCCGCAACGGGCGGACGGCACCTTGTGCGATCCCGGCTTTATCATTGTCGGTTACGGCAAGGTCGGCGGGATCGAACTCGGGCACGGCTCGGACCTCGACCTGGTGTTCATCCACGACGGCGACCCGAATGCCGAGACCGATGGCGCCAAGCCGATCGACACGGCGCAGTTCTTCACCCGGCTGGGGCAGCGGATCATTCACCTGCTGACCACCCAGACCAACTCCGGCCAGCTCTATGAGGTGGACATGCGCCTGCGGCCATCCGGCGCTTCCGGTCTGCTGGTCAGCTCTCTCGGGGCCTTCGAGCGTTATCAGCAGAACGAGGCCTGGACCTGGGAGCACCAGGCGCTGATCCGCGCCAGGGTACTGGTGGGTTGCAAAGACGTCGGGAGCGCTTTCGAGAAAGTCCGCGCGGCGGTGCTGGGGCGCGAGCGGGATCTGCCGACCCTGCGCCAGGAAGTCAGCGAGATGCGCGCCAAGATGCGCGACAACCTCGGCAGCAAGGCGACTGCCGCCGGCACCGCGGCCAATGCCTTTGATGCCGCGGCGCCGTTCGACCTCAAGCAGGACGCCGGAGGTATCGTCGATATTGAATTTATGGTGCAATACGCGACCTTGGCCTGGTCGAAAGAGCACCCGGCGTTACTGCGCTACACGGATAATATCCGCATTCTCGAGGGGTTGGAGCAGGCCGGGCTGATCCCCGCGACCGATGCCGCCCTGCTGCGCGAGGCTTATAAGGCCTACCGTTCCGCCGCCCATCGCCAGGCCTTGCAGAAGGAAGCCGGCGTCATCGGCGGTGACCAGTTCATGGTCGAGCGGCGCGACGTGATGCGGATCTGGGCTGAACTGGGACTAAGCTAGGACGGCCACACGCAAAGACCGGGGAGGCCACAGGCCTCCCTGATCGTTTCCGGGATATTTATGAAGATTCTCATCGTTGGGCCCAGCTGGGTCGGTGACATGGTGATGGCTCAGACACTCTTCCAGTGCCTGAAACACCGCCACCCGCAGTGCGAGATCGATGTGCTGGCCCCCGAGTGGAGCCGCCCGATCCTCGAACGCATGCCCGAAGTGCGTGCGGCCTTGAGCTTTCCGCTCGGCCACGGTGCCCTGGAGCTGGCCACCCGGCGCCGGATCGGCAAGTCCCTGGCCGGGCAGTATGACCAGGCGATCCTCCTGCCCAACTCGCTGAAGTCGGCGCTGGTGCCGTTTTTTGCCGGCATCCCGAAACGCACCGGCTGGCGCGGTGAGTTCCGCTACGGCCTGCTCAATGATGTGCGCAAGCTGGACAAGGAACGCTATCCGCTGATGATCGAGCGGTTCATGGCCCTGGCCTATGAGCCGGGTGCCGAGCTGCCGACGCCTTATCCGCGGCCGAGCCTGCGGATCGACCCGGCCAGCCGCGAGGCGGCGCTGGGCAAGTTCGAACTGGCCCTGGACCGCCCCGTCCTGGCCTTGTGCCCCGGCGCCGAGTTCGGCGAGTCCAAGCGCTGGCCTTCGGAGCACTACGCCAAAGTCGCCGAGGCGAAGATTCGCGAAGGCTGGCAGGTCTGGCTGTTCGGCTCGAAGAACGATCATGGCGTCGGCGAGGATATTCGCCAGCGGCTGATTCCCGGCCTCCGTGAAGAAGCGGTGAATCTCAGTGGCGCGACCTCGTTGGCCGAGGCCATCGACCTGCTGTCCTGCGCTGATGCCGTGGTGTCCAACGACTCCGGCCTGATGCACGTGGCCGCGGCGCTGAACCGCCCGCTGGTGGCGGTCTATGGTTCGACGTCCCCGGGCTTCACCCCGCCGTTGGCGGACCGGGTGGAAATCGTCCGGCTGGGCCTCGATTGCAGTCCGTGTTTTGACCGTACCTGCCGCTTCGGCCATTACAACTGCCTGCGCCAACTGATGCCGGCCCCCGTGAACGAAGCCTTGCAGCGCTTGCAGGGTGCCCCGGTCGAGGTCGAGTAAGTTGCGAGTATTGCTGGTCAAGACGTCTTCCCTGGGGGACGTGATCCATGCCCTGCCGGCCCTTACCGATGCGGCCCGGGCCATTCCCGGTATCCGTTTCGACTGGGTGGTCGAGGAGGGTTTCGCCGAGATCCCGAGCTGGCATCCGGCGGTGGACAAGGTGATTCCGGTGGCGATCCGGCGCTGGCGCAAGAACCTCTGGCAGACCATCAGGAGCGGCGAGTGGAAGCGTTTCAAGCAAAGCCTGCGCGCAACGAAATATGACCTGGTGATCGATGCCCAGGGCCTGGTGAAAAGTGCGTTCCTGACCCGCTATGCGAAGGCCCCGGTGGCCGGGCTGGACAAGCAGTCGGCCCGCGAACCGCTGGCCAGCCGTTTCTATTCCCGGCGTCTGGCGGTGGCCCGCGGGCAGCACGCGGTCGAACGGGTGCGGCAGCTGTTCGCCGTGGCATTGGGGTATGACTTGCCCAAGGGCCTGGGCGACTACGGCCTGGATGTCGACAAGCTGGTGGCCTTGCCGCGCAGCAAGACGCCATTTGTGCTGTTCCTGCATGGTACCACCTGGGATACCAAGCACTGGCCCGAGGCCTACTGGCGCGAGCTGACCGAGCGCATGGGGCAATTGGGCGTCGAGGTGAAACTGCCCTGGGGCAATCCCGTCGAAAAGGCTCGTGCCGAGCGTATCGCCCGTGGCTTCAGGCATGCGGTGGTCCTGCCGAAGCTGAACCTGGCCGGGGTGGCGAAGGTCCTGGCCGACGCCAGCGCCTGCGTCGCCGTGGATACCGGCCTCGGTCATCTGGCCGCGGCGCTGGATGTGCCGACCCTGTCGCTGTTCGGTCCGACCAATCCGGGCCTGACCGGCGCCTACGGCAAGTCGCAGGTTCATCTGGCGAGCAACTTCCCCTGCGCGCCCTGCCTGCAGAAAAAGTGCACCTATGTGCCGACCCCGGAAGACCAGCAGCGCTTCGATCTGAAACGCGAATGGCCGCTGTGTTTCACGCGGCTCAATCCCGAGCGTGTCGTCAGCCGACTGAGCGCGATGTTACTGGCTGAGGAGCGACACTGATGCAACTGGCTTTTGTCCTGTACAAGTACTTTCCCTTCGGCGGCCTGCAGCGGGATTTCATGCGCATCGCCCTGGAGTGCCAGCAGCGCGGCCATGCCATTCGCGTCTATACGCTGATCTGGGAGGGTGACATTCCGCCCGGCTTCGAAGTGCTGGTGGTGCCGGTCAAGGCGTGGTCCAACCATCGGCGCAACGAGAAGCTCAGCGCCTGGATGGCCGCCGACCTGGTCAGGCGTCCGGTGGATCGCCTGATCGGTTTCAACAAGATGCCCGGCCTGGACGTGTACTACGCCGCCGATGGCTGCTTCGAGGACAAGGCGCAGAACCTGCGCCATTCGCTGTACCGCCGCTGGGGTCGCTACCGACACTTCGCCGAGTACGAAAAAGCGGTGTTCGCCAGGGAGGCGAACACCGAGATCCTGATGATTTCCGAAGTCCAGCAGCCACTGTTCATCAAGCACTACGACACGCCGCTGGAACGCTTTCACCTGCTGCCGCCGGGGATTGCCCAGGACCGCCGGGCACCGGCCAATGCCGCCGAGATCCGTGCGGGGTTTCGCAAGGAATTCAAGCTGGCGGACGACGATTACCTGCTGGTACAGATCGGTTCCGGGTTCAAGACCAAGGGGGTCGATCGCAGCCTCAAGGCCCTGGCCGCCTTGCCATCCGCGTTGAAAAAGCGCACCCGGCTGTTTGTCATCGGCCAGGACGACCCCAAGGTATTCCAGGTGCAGAGTGCCGCGCTGGGCCTGGGCGAGCACGTGCAGTTTCTCAAGGGGCGCAGCGATATCCCGCGCTTCCTGCTGGGCGCCGACCTGTTGATCCACCCGGCCTACAACGAAAACACCGGCACCGTGTTGCTTGAGGCGCTGGTCTCGGGGTTGCCGGTGCTGGTCAGTGCGGTCTGTGGTTATGCCCACTACATTGCCGAGGCCGATGGCGGCCTGGTGCTGGATGAACCTTTCGAGCAGAACCAGCTCAATCAATACCTGAACCGGATGCTGTCCGACGAGACGGCACGCACGGCATGGAGCCGCAACGGCCTGGCCTTCGCCGAGACGGCCGACCTCTATAGCATGCCGCAGCACGCGGCGGATGTGATTCTGGCGGAGCAACACCGATGAAGTTGATCCTTGCCGAGCCCTTCAAGAGCCTGTGGGCCGGACGCGATGCGTTCGCCGAAGTCGAGCAGTTGCAGGGCAAGGTTTACCGTGAGCTGGAGGCTCGCCGGACCTTGCGCACGGAAGTCGCCGGACGTGGCTATTTCGTGAAGATCCACCATGGCATCGGCTGGCGCGAGATCTTCAAGAACCTGCTGACCGCGAAAATGCCGGTGCTGGGTGCCGGCCAGGAGTGGCGGGCGATCCAGTGCCTGCAGAAGGCCGGCGTGCCCACCATGACCGGTGTGGCCTATGGCGAGCGCGGCAGTAATCCGGCCGGCCAGGATTCGTTCATCGTCACCGAAGAGCTGGCGCCGACCATCAGTCTCGAGGACTTCACCCTGCAATGGCCCGTGCAGCCGCCGGAGCCCCGGCTCAAGCGTGCGCTGATCGCCGAAGTGGCGCGCATGACCGGTGGCATGCACAGGGCCGGGCTCAACCATCGTGACTGCTATATCGCCCATTTCCTGCTGCATACCGACAAGCCGGTGACGGCCGATGACCTCAAGCTGTCGGTCATCGACCTGCATCGTGCGCAGGTTCGCCCGAGCATCCCGCGCCGCTGGCGCAACAAGGACCTGGCGGGGCTGTATTTCTCGGTGCTGGACATCGGCCTTACCCGCCGCGACAAACTGCGTTTCCTGCGGGGCTATTTCCGCCAGCCGTTGCGCCAGGTCCTGCGTGACGAGGCGTCGTTGCTGACCTGGTTGGAAAGCAAGGCCGACAAGCTGTACAAGCGCAAGCAGCGCTACGGGGACGCACTCTGATGTCGGGGTGGAAACTGGAGCCCGAGTACGCGGCGCTGGCCGATGATTTCGGCAGCCTCGAGGCGGTGTTCGCCCTGGAAGGCGAGCACCTGACCCGCGATCCGTTGTCCGAGGTCATCCGGGTCAATCGGGATGGCGTCAATTATTACGTCAAGCGCTACACCGGCGCGGGCAAGGGGTTGCGCCAGTATCTCGGCAGGCCCCGGGTGCGATCGGAGTGGCAGAACCTCAAGCGTTTCGCCAAGTGGGGTATCCCCACCGCCGAAGTGGTGGGCTGGGGGCTTGAGCGGCGGGGCGCGGCTTATCATCGCGGGGCGATGATCACCCGTGAGCTGCCGAACACCGAAGACCTCTCGGCCCTGGCGAACCGCGACGATCCCCTGCTCCATGACCGGGCCTGGGTCGACGGTATCAGCCGGCAGCTGGCACGCTATACGCGGACCATGCATGATCAACGGTTTACCCATAACGACCTGAAGTGGCGCAACCTGCTGGTGGACGATCAGGCCCGACTGTTCCTGATCGATTGCCCCAACGGCGAGTTCTGGCGTGGCTTCTGGCTGCGCTACCGGATCACCAAGGACCTGGCCTGCCTGGACAAGGTCGCCAAGTATCACTTGTCGGCTACCCAGCGGTTGCGTTTTTACCTGCAGTATTGCCAGCGCAGCCGGCTGAATGCCGCGGACAAGAAGCGCATCCGGCATGTACTGAGATTTTTCGAGGGGCGGGAATGACCGATTTCCTGGCGGCGACGGACCGCACATTGCTGGAGCGTAACGGCCTCGGCAACTTTGACGCCTTATGGGCGACCGAGCTCGATGCGGTGGATGAGCCCAATACCAGCGGCGGCGGTTGGAGCAGCGTGTTTCGCCTGGAGCTGGAGGGCCAGGGGTTCTACCTCAAGCGCCAGAGCAATTACCTGACGCGGACCTTGCACAGCCCATTGGGCGAACCGACCTTTGCCCGCGAGTTTCGCAATATCAGTCGTTACCAGCAGTTGGGTATTCCGGCCTTGCAGGCGGTGTTCTTCGGTGAGCGCAATGTGCGGGGCGAGCGCCGGGCGATGTTGCTGACCCGCGCACTGGATGGCTGGAACGACCTGGATTCGCTGCTGGAACAATGGGCGCAACTGACGCTGGATCAGCGCCAGGCCATCCTGCGTGCCTGCGGCCAACTGGCCCGGCAGCTGCACGCCTTGCGCCAGGTCCATGGCTGTTTCTATCCCAAGCATATCTTTCTGCAGGCGGCGGCCGACGGTTATCGGGCGCAGTTGATCGACCTGGAGAAAACCCGGCCGTTGCTGTTCGGTCGGCGTGACCGGGTCAAGGATCTGGAGCCCCTGCTGCGTCGCGCGCCGATGTGGAGCGAGAGTGAAGTGCGCACGCTGCTGGCGGCTTATCTCGATCAGCCGGTGGACAGTTCGCTGGTGGACAGTTGGCTTCAGCGCCTGGGCGCGCGTCGCAGCAAAAAAGGAAATCGTTGATGCGTTTGTCCGAGTTGAAGGCCGCCGGGCGTACGCCGGTCCTGCCCTTGAGCATCGAGCTGGCGGACGCCGCCGGCCCCGGGCAGTTGCAACTGCTCAGCCTGTTGCGGGTGCTGCCCGGTCAGCGTTATGTCGGGGCCGGGGTCTGGCGCGGACGCACGGTGCTGGCCAAGCTGCTGGTGGGCAACAAGGCGGCCCGGCACTTTCAGCGGGAACTGCAGGGTGTGCGCGTACTCGCCGAGCAGGGACTGACCACGCCATTGCTGCTGGCCGACGGCTTGCAGGAAGGTGAAGGCGGTTGGTTGCTGTTCGAGTTCCTCGAAGGCGCCGAGAGCCTCGGCGAGGCCTGGAAGCGGGTCGAGTCGCTGCCGGTTCTGGCGGATGAACAGCAGCAGGTGCTAGGTGAGGCATTGAGCGCTATTGCGCAGATGCACGGCAAAGGCGTGTGGCAGGAAGACCTGCATCTGGACAATCTGCTGCGCCATGCCGGAAAACTGTATGTGATCGACGGCGGTGGCATCTGTGTCGAGCAGGCCGGCAAACCCTTGTCGCGGCAGAAGGTGCTGGAAAACCTCGGGGTGTTCTTTGCGCAGTTGCCCAGGTCCTTCGAGCCGTTTATCGAAGAGTTGCTGGTGCATTATCTGCTGAGCAATGCCGAGCACGCCCTGCCGCTGGAGGCCTTGCTCAAGCAGGTCGAGAGGATTCGTGGCTGGCGCCTGAAGGATTTCCTCGCCAAGGTCGGGCGCGAATGCACGCTGTTCAGCGTGCAGCGCGGGCCGTTCGCCCTGCGTGCCATCCGTCGCGAGGAAGAGGCCGCCATGCTGCCGGTACTGGCCCGGGCGGATGCCTTGCTCGACCAGGGGCATCTGTACAAGACCGGCGGCGCGGCCAGTGTCGGCCGGGTCGACGCGGGTGGGCGCACACTGGTGGTCAAGCGCTACAACATCAAGGGCTTCGCCCATTGGCTCAAGCGTTTCTGGCGCCCGAGCCGCGCCTGGCATTCCTGGCGCGAAGGCAATCGCCTGGCGTTCCTCGGGATCGCCACCCCCAGGCCGCTGGCGGTGCTGGAGCGGCGTTTCTGCTGGCTGCGCAGCCGTGCCTACCTGGTGACCGAGTATCTGGCCGGTCCCGATATCATCGAGCGTTTTGCGCCCCATGTGGAGTCCGGCATGGCTCCCGAGGCGGAGCTCCAGGCCCTGGACCAGTTGTTTGCCGAGTTGATCCGCGAGCGCATCAGCCACGGTGACTTCAAGGGCCACAACCTGTTCTGGCATGAGGGGCGCTGGGCCCTGATCGATCTTGACTCTATGCATCAGCACCACTCCGACAGCGGCTTTGCGCCGGCCTATGCCCGGGATCGTGCGCGCTTCATGCGCAACTGGCCCGAGGACAGCGCCTTGTACCAGGCCATCGACGCCCGCCTGCCGAAGACCCCGGTGCCGGCAAACTGAGGGGATGATCGCTGTCGCGCGCGGCGCGGGAGCGATCAGCAGCCGCTAGAGGATTGCCGCTGCTTTTAAGCTATAATCCCGCCCTTTAGCTGTTTCTCGCCCCTTGCGGGAACACATTTTCTCAGGCGCATAGCCGCCTGTATGCAGACTTAAAGAGGCTAGACCCCTGTGGCATTGACGATTCTTGGCCTGTCCGGCGCCCTTAGCCATGATCCTTCCGCAGCCCTGTATATCGACGGCAAGCTGATTGCGGCCGCTGAAGAAGAGCGCTTCGTACGCGATAAACATGCAAAGAACCGCATGCCCTACGAATCGGCGAAGTTCTGTCTGGAACAGGCCGGCATCAAGCCGTCCGACGTCGATGTGGTGGCGATCCCGTTCGCGCCGATCAGTCTGTTCGGCAAGGCCCGCTGGCACTACGCCAAGCGTTACTGGTACGCCCCGGATCGCGCCCTCGACGCGATCCTGATGGGCAACCGGCGCTACAAGCGCTATCGCAACAAGATCGTCTGGTGCCTGGAGCAACTGGGCTTCGATCCGAAGAAGATCAAGATCGAGCCGGTCGAGCATCACCTGGCCCACGCCTCCAGTGCCTATCACTGCTCCGGCTTCAAGGAGAAGACCGCGATCCTCGGGATCGACGGCAAGGGCGAGTACGCCACCACTTTCTTCGGCTACGGCGAAAACGGCAAGATCCACAAGATCAAGGAGTTCTTCGATCCGGATTCCCTGGGTGGCTTGTACGGTGCGATCACCGAGTTCCTCGGCTTCGAAATGCTCGACGGCGAGTTCAAGGTGATGGGCATGGCCCCCTACGGCGACGCCAGCAAGTACGATTTCTCGCGCCTGGCCTCGTTTGAGAACGGCGAGCTGGTGATCAACACCGACTACGCCAACGTGATCGGCCTGCGTCGCTACAAGGAGAAGGGCAAGGGTTTCTACTTCTCGCCGAAACTGATCGAGTGGCTGGGGCCCAAGCGCGAAGGCGATATCGCCGACGAACCGTATATCCATTACGCGGCCAGCATGCAGGCGCTGTTCGAGAAGCTCGCGCTGCAGATGATCGACCACTACCTGGGCGACGTCCTCAAGGAAACCGGCAAGCTGGCCTTCGCCGGCGGCTGTGCGCTGAACGTCAAGCTGAACCAGAAGATCATTGCCCGCGACGACATCAAGGAGCTGTTCGTGCAGCCGGCGTCCGGCGATGCCGGTACGGCGGTCGGCGCCGCGGCCTATGTGTCCCACGCCCGTGGCGTCCCGGTGGAGAAGATGGAACACGTCTATCTCGGCCCGTCCTACAGCAACGAAGACGTGATCGCCGCCTGTGCCCGGCATGCCAATGCGCCGAAGTGGCGCAAGCTGGACAACATGCCTGAACAGATCGCCCGGATCATGGTCGACGGCAACCCGGTGGCCTGGTTCCAGGGGCGCATGGAGTTCGGTCCGCGTGCCCTGGGTGGTCGTTCGATCATCGGTTGCCCGAGCGTCGCCGGCGTGGCGGACCGGATCAACCACCAGATCAAGTTCCGCGAGCGCTGGAGGCCTTTCTGCCCGTCGATGCTCGACACCGTCGCACCGCAGATGATCAAGATCGATCATCCGGCACCGTTCATGACCTTCACTTTCGAAGTGGCGGAGGAGTGGAAGACCCGCGTGCCGGAAGTCGTCCATGAAGACGGTACATCGCGGGCCCAGGTACTCAAGCGTGAGTACAACCCGCGCTATTACGACATGATGAAGGCCCTGGAAGTCCTCACCGGCAACGGCGTGTCCCTGAACACCTCGCTGAACCGTCGCGGCGAACCGATGATCTGCTCGCCGACCGATGCCCTGAACATGTTCTTCGGTTCCGACCTGCAGTACCTGATCATGGAGGACATCCTGGTGGTCAAAGACGGCGCGGATGCTTATGACTCGCTCGGCTGAGCGCCATGTCCTGCAGCTCTGCCACGGTTATGACGGGCCGTTCCTCGACTGTGCCCGTCAGTACGCCAGCCTGTTCAGTGGTACTGGCTATCGGGTGACCACGGTGTTCCTCACCGGTGCTGCCGATGCGGAGGTCGCCGCGGGCTGCGCGTCCGACGAGGTGCTGTTCATGGAGTACAGCTCCAGGGCCATTCGTGGCCTGAAGCTGGGGGCGATCCGCGACCTGCGCAAGATCGCCGCTTCGCGCAACTTCAGTTTCTGCATCGCCCACCGTTTCAAGCCGGTCTATATCGCCCTGCTCGGCACGGCGCTGCCGGTGATCGGCGTGCACCATGCCTTTGGCGACTACGTGCGGGGCAGCCGCCGGCTGTTCGCGCAGCTGTTTCGCCGCCGTCTGAGTCTGCTCGGCGTGTCCGATGCGGTGCGCGACGATATGCGCAAATGCCTGCCGAAGTGGCCGACCGGACGGATCCGCACGCTCTATAACCGGATCGATATCGAGGCTCTGCAAGCCACTCAGGTTACCGTCGCCGAAGCGCGTGAAGCCCTGGGGCTGCCGGTCGATGCCTGGGTGGTCGGCAACGTCGGCCGCCTGCACCCGGACAAGGACCAGGCGACATTGATCCAGGGTTTTGCCCAGGCACTTGAGCACTTGCCGGCCCACAGCCGGCTGGCGATTCTCGGCACCGGGCGCCTGGAGCAGGACCTGAAGGAACTGGCCCGCGAACTCGGGATTGCCGAGCAGGTGCTGTTCCTTGGGCAGGTCCCGGAGGCGCGACGCTATTTCCGTGCCTTCGATGTGTTTGCGCTGAGCTCCGATCACGAGCCGTTCGGCATGGTCCTGCTGGAAGCCATGGCTGCTGGCGTACCGCTGCTGGCCACCTCGTGTGGCGGTGCCAGGGAAGTGGTAGAGGGCGTGGGTATCCTGTTCCCCCTGGGCGATGCCGGGCACCTGGCCCAGGGCCTGCAACACCTGGCCGCCCTCGACGACGAGCAACGCCAGGCCTGTGCCGGGCTGATGCTGGCGCGCCTGCACGAGCGGTTCTCGGACCAGGCGGTCCGCGAGGCGTTCTGGCGTCTGCCGCAAGTCACCGACCTGACCGCGGAGGCCTGATGCTCAACCGATTCCAGGGCTGGCGCGAGCGCGGCTGGTCGGTGGTCGATGCCACGACCTATGCGCAGGTCTGGCAGCGTTTTGGCGGCAGTGTCGCGACGCATCCGCTGGTGGTCGAGCGCCTGGCGCAATTGGCGCAGATCCCGGTTCGTTATCTGGCGTTCGAGCAGGGTGGCGAGCTGAAGGCGGCCGTTGCGACCTGGGGACGTGACCTGGCACTGTCCAAGGATGTGCTCAAGCGCCACGGCAAGAAGGGGCTGTTCGACCTGGGCAACGCCGAGCTGATCCTGCCTGCCGCCGCCGACGCCCAGGCCCCCCTGCGCCATCGCGGGCGTTATCTGTCCGAACTCAACGGTGGCCGTTTCAGTACCCTGCAACCGCAGGCCGAACAGTTGGCCATGGCGCGCGCGCCTGAAGACCTGTCGAAGAAGTTTCGCTACAACCAGCGCCGCGAGCTGCGCCTGCTGGAAGAGGCGGGCGGCGTGGTGCGCCCGGTCGGCGAGTTCTCCAGTGTCGAACTGGCGGCGATCTACTGCGATCTCTTTCAGCGACGCTGGGGCTTTCCGGCCACCGGAGCGGCACGCATGGCCGAGGTCATCGAACTGCTGCGCGAGTTGTTGATCGGCTCGGTGATCTTTCTCGACGATGCGCCGATTGCGGTCCAGTTGGTCTATCGCGTCGAGGCGCCCGAGTGGGTCAGCGTCGAATACATCAATGGCGGTGTCGATCCCGAGACCCGTTCGTTCAGCCCCGGCAGCGTGCTGAGCTTCCTCAATACCCAGGGTGCCTGGGAAGACGCCCGGGCCTTGGGCAAGACCCTGCGCTTTTCGTTTGGGCGTGCGGATCGCGAGTACAAGGATCGTTGGTGCAACCCCGTGCCGGTATTCAAGGTATGAGTCGTAAACAGCAATTGCTCAAACGCCATCGGCGGACCAAGCGCCTGGCGTTGTTGGTCGGCCTGATGCTGCTGATCGCGGTCGGCCTGCTAGTGACCTGGTGGCTGCCGCTGGTGCTGGCGGTGCTGGCCTGGGTCGCCCATGAAGCCTGGTTCGCCGATCATCTGTTCTATTCGCCGGGCGACGATTATCAGTACGCGTTTCCCGAGGATAGCGAACGCCTCGGCGCTCGCCTGGAGGCTGGGGGGCTGAAGCTCGAGGCACCCTTGAGCCTGGTCGGCGATGAAACCCTGGTCCTGGCCGTGCGGCTCAAGAGTCGCTGGCTGGGGCGTTTTTGCGATCCGGCGGTGGAGATCCAGGGGGATGGGTTCGCGGATCGCCAGACGTTCGAGCGCGGAGTCAACGGCCTGCGTTATCTCAATCTCGGCGGGTTCGCATCGGCATTGGCGACGGGCTCGCTGCGCTTGCGTGGACGTTTCTGTCGCCTGCTCGGCGAGCCGGTCCTGTGGGTTTTCCGCCAGCCGGACTTGCGACGCCAGCGGGTCATGGTGATCGCGCCCCATGCCGACGATGCCGAGCTGGCGGCCTATGGCTTGTACAGCCAGGCCGACGAAACCTGGGTGGTGACCCTGACCGCCGGTGAGATCGAAGCCGGGCATTACCAGGCGATGGGCCTGTCCCGCGCCGAGGCGGCGCGGCTCAAGGGGCGCCTGCGCGCCTGGGACAGTATCGCGGTGCCGCGTTGGGCGGGTGTACCCGAGGCGCACTGTGTGCAGCTCGGTTACTTCTGTCTGCAACTGCCGGCCATGCAGGCCGCTCCGGATCAATCGATCGCATCCCGCGAGGCAGAACTGAGCGATATCCGCCTGTTTCGCCAGTTCAACCCGTTTGCGTTACCCGCCGATCGGGACGGTGTTCCCAGTTGGAACAACCTGCTGGCCGACTTGCGTGAGTTATTGACGCGGGCCCGCCCGCAAGTGATCGTCCTGCCGCACCCTTCTCTTGATCCGCACCCGGATCATATCTGTGCCCAGGCGGCGGTCATGGAGGCTCTGCAAGGGCTGGAATGGCAGCCGACGACGCTGCTGGGGTATGCCAACCATCTGCATGACAATGATCGCTGGCCCATGGGCGATTCGGGAGCGGGCATTGCCTTGCCGCCGGTGTTTGATACGGCACAGAGGTTGCAACCCTATTGCCTGCCGCTGTCTCTCGAGCAGCAACGCGACAAGGCAATGGCGTTGGGCATGATGCATGACCTGCAGCCGCGTGCACCTTTCAAGCGCCGGCTGCGGCGGTCGATACAGTGGCTTCTGGCCAGTAGGGTACAATCCCCCTACGGCGAGAATGAGTTCTTTCGTAAAGCGGTCAGACGGCATGAGCTGTTCTGGTTGCTCAAACGTCAGTGACCTCGTCCGGGGACATAGTGTTGTCCCTGAATTCCAGAAGCTTACAGTGAGTTCCAAGTGATCAATCCATCCCCGCGCATTCTCTTTATCATCCCTTATTTCGGGCGTTGGCCATTCTGGATGCCGTTCTTCCTGGAAAGCTGCCGTCACAATCCGGATATCGACTGGTTGTTGTTCAGCGATTGCGGGACTCCGGAAAATCTGCCGCCCAACGTTACCGTCGAGGCGATCGGCTTCGGCGATTACTGCCAGTTGGTGTCGCGCCGGCTGGAGATCGACTTTGCGCCCAAGGCGGCCTACAAGCTCTGCGATATCAAGCCGGCCCTGGGTCATATCCATGTCGACCGTCTCGAAGGTTATGACTTCTGGGCCTTCGGCGATATCGACCTGGTGTTTGGCAATTTGCGCGAATATTTCACCGCCGAACGCCTGGCCGGCTACGATCTGTTCTCCACTCACGAGCGACGGGTTGCCGGGCATCTGTGTCTGATGCGCAATACCGCGCGCAAGCGCGAGTTGTTCATGCGCATCGAGAACTGGCGTGAGCGGTTTACCGATGACCAGCACCACGCCTTGGATGAAGGCGCGTTCAGCCGTATTTTTCTGTGGCGCAAGAATTTTCCCAGGCCGCTGTTCAAGCTGGTTGGCAAATTCAATCCCTGGCGGCGGCGTAGTGAATTCACCGAGTGTTTCAGTACGCCGGGCGGCGTGATCAAATGGCATGACGGAACCTGTAACTTTCCGCGTCACTGGTATTGGCGTGAAGGACGCCTGACCAATGACCGTGACGGTGATCGCGCTTTTCCGTATTTTCACTTCGTGTGCTGGAAGCGCAATGAGTGGTCCAGACTGCCCGAGCCCGAGCCCGAGCAGCTCAAACACCTGGCCCTGGAACCGGCATGGATCATCGATGCGACAGGGTTTCAGCGGGGAGATCTATGAGTCAACGTTTCAAGGTCCTGCAATTGCAGCCGGACTACAACGTCAAGTCGCACGATTTTGCCGATCTGGCCGAACAGATCGTCAAGGCCCTGCCTGTCGAGCGTTTCGAGGTCACGGCCGCGTTTCTGCGTGGGCGGCCCGGACCGGGCGAAGCGGTGAGCCGGGCCGATCACTCGGTGTATTTCGAGTTCTCCGACAAGTCGCTCAAGGGCATGCGTCTCAGGGCCATGTGGCAGTTGTACAAGTTCTGCCGCAAGGAGCAGTTCGATGTGGTGGTGTGCAACCGTTTCAAACCGGTGAACATGCTGCTGCAACTCAACCGCTGGTTGAAGATTCCCCTGTGCATCGGGATCTCCCACGGCTTTGGCGAATATGACCGTTTTTACCGGCGTCGGCAGACACAAGGACTGATCGATAAAAGCTGGCGTTTCGTGGGCGTTTCACCCGCCGTGAAACAGTACCTGCTGGATTGCCGGTGCGGCTTTACCGAGGCCAACACCTATGCCATCACCAACGCGATCGATATCGAGCAGGCCGAAGGCCTGCAGCACTCGCGCGAACGGTCCCGGGAACTGCTCGGATTGTCGCCTTCGACCCGGCTGATCGGCGCCCTGGGGCGCCTGGTGCCGGTCAAGGGGCATACCTATCTGCTCCAGGCCTTTGCCGCGCTCAAGGACAAATACCCGGACACGCAACTGGCAATCATCGGCGCCGGCCGTGAGGAGGGGCGCCTGCAGCAGG
Organism: Pseudomonas sp. Ost2; assembly: GCF_018326065.1. Taxonomy (NCBI): domain Bacteria; kingdom Pseudomonadati; phylum Pseudomonadota; class Gammaproteobacteria; order Pseudomonadales; family Pseudomonadaceae; genus Pseudomonas; species Pseudomonas sp. Ost2. Next base: position 567,318 of record NZ_AP021904.1, read on the forward strand.
AAATCGAGCGTCTCGGCCTGGGCGGTCGTGCCCATCTGCTGGGCTTTCGCGAAAATGCCCTGCAGTACGTCCGGGCTTTCGACATCTGGACCATGCCTTCCCTCGCCGAGGGCCTGGGCCTGGCCTTGCTGGAGGGCATGAGCGGGCACCTGCCGGTCATCGCCTCCAATGTCCCGGCCATGTTGCCGTTGATCCAGGGCGCCGGTGGCCTGGCGGTGGAACCGGCCAATGTCCCGGCCCTGACCGCGGCGCTGGACAACTACCTGGGGCTTGCGGATGACGAACTGCGGGCCAAGGGCGAACAGGCCTACCGCTACCTGCAGGACCAACACGATATCGAGGTGTTCCGTCGGCAATACCTGGATTTGATTGAATCAGGCCTGGCCCAGGCTGGTAAGGAACACCCATGACAGACACCCAGCCCCTGGTGACGGTGATCATCGCCTCGTACAACCACGCTCCCTACATTGAGCAGAGCATTCTCAGTGTGTTGAACCAGACTTACCCGAACATCGAATTGCTGGTGGTCGATGACGGTTCCACCGATGACAGCGTCGAGCGTATCCGTCGACTGCAGGCGGAGCATGGGTTCGATTTCCAGGTCCAGAAGAACCAGGGCCTGACCAATACTCTCAATGGTGCCATTGCTCGTTCGCACGGCAGCCTGATTGCGCCCTTCGGTTCCGATGACATCATGTTGCCGGAGCGTATCGCGGTCCAGGTCGCCTATATGGACGGCAAGCCCGAGGTCGGGATCTGTGCCGGCAATATCGAGCTGATCGACTCCGAGGGCAACCTGTTCCCGGAGAAGCGCCAGCGTCGTGACGTGCCGTTCCGCCGCCTGGATTTCGATGACATGTTCCTCGAGCGCAAGCCTTATCCGCCGGCCCCCACCTTGTTGATTCGACGCGAGGCGCTGGAAAAGGTCGGTGGGTTCGACCCGAAGATCCGCTTGGAAGACCTGCTGATCGAGCTGAAGATTACCCGCGCCGGCTACTTTATCGATGGGCTGGGTGTGCTGATGGCGCGCTATCGCAAGCACGCCACCAACTCCTACAAGAATCACCGGTTCATGATCGACAACATCCTGCGCTCCTATGCGCTGTTCAGCGATCACCCGTTGTATGAGGAAGTGCGTTACAAATTCCTCAACTCGATGTTCCTGAAAACCTCCAATCGCGATCGCAAGCTGGCCCGCGAGCTGCTGGCGCAGATTCCTTTCAAGGCCTGGACGCGGAAAACCTGGCGAGCCCTGGCGCGCTTGTATTTTTCTCCGCTGGAAAAAGACTGAGCGGAGCTCTAAGCATGGGTTGGATTCAGCGTTTTCTCGACAAGCGGGCCAAGCGGGCCATCCGCAAGCTACCGAAAATCGAGCGGGGCGCCGCGCGTTTCAAACAGCGCTATCCCGATTACGGCTTTGGTCGAGGCAGTTACGGATTGCCCCAGGTGCATGACTGGCAGGAAGGTTCGACCCTGAATATCGGCGCCTACTGCTCCATTGCCGAAGGGGTGCAGATTTTTCTCGGCGGTCATCATCGGGCTGACTGGGTGACGACCTTTCCTTTTCCAGCGATGGTTTCCCAGGCCGCGCATATCGGCGGATACAGCGGCACCCACGGTGACGTGACGATCGGCAATGACGTGTGGCTGTGTTCCAACTGCACAGTGCTTTCCGGCGTCACTGTCGGCAGTGGAGCCATCGTGGCGGCAGGTGCCCTGGTGACCCGGGATGTCGAGCCCTATGCGGTGGTGGGTGGCAATCCGGCGCGCTTCCTGCGCTGGCGCTTCCCCGAGGAACAGCGCCAGGCGTTGCTGGCGAGCGCCTGGTGGGACTGGCCCGAAGAAGAGCTGCATGGCCTGGGCGACAGGCTGTGCAGCGACGATATCGAGGGGTTTCTGCAGTACGTTCGACAGCGCCAGGCGTAGCGGCATGACGCCAGGATGCAGCGCCGGTACCGGCGCTGCGCAGGCTCATCAGGCTTTCGCGATCTGGCGCAGGAGCAGGGCTTCCTTGTGCAGGGCCGCGGCCGACTGGTCGGACGCCGCCGAGGCATAGCCCTTCAATAGCGCCGGTAATTGTTCTTCGAACAGCCAGCCACGATCTTCCTGGTAGCGTTGCATGTGGCGCAGGTTGCGCTGGCGCAGCGATTGTCGCAGCGGCGAAGGATAGATCCGCATATCGGCCAGATCGATCAGGCCGAACTCGCCATCATCCATCAGCAGGACATTCCCCAGGTGCAGCGAGCGGAAGTACACGCCACGTTCGTGCAACTGTCCGAGGAATTTGCCGAAGCGCTCGACCAGGGCCTCGCGGACCGCCGGGGCACCCATCGACTGCAGCACCTGGCGCAAGGTCTGGCCGGGAAGCGGCTGGTATTGCACCGAACTGCTGCCATCGTCCAGTTGGTGAAGTCCGAGAATCACCGGTGTCGCAATTCCCAGGGGCCGCAAGCGCTCGCTGTTGATCGCGAAACGTTCCGAGAGCGGGTTGAAAGCACCTGAGCTGTAGCAGTGGCGACGCCGAAACAGTTTTAGAAAGGTGCCGTTTTCCAGGCGCAGGACCTTGGGGCCGAGGCCGTCTTCCTCGATGATCCGGGCGTTGTGTCCCAGCTCGGCGAACCCTGTGCTACTGAGCGACTTTACCGGCTTGTCCAGCAGTTGGTGGGCGCGCCGGGCAACGGTCAGGGCGAGGATCAGGGCAAGGGGGATCCACAGCAGGTACCAGTGTTCTTTCGGACGTGACATTGTCCCGCCACCTTCGGTAAGTCCGGCACCGATCCCGAACACCAGCCAGCTGGAGGCCAGCACGAAGAGTGGCTGGGCCCGTTGCCGCCAACTGCTGAACAGGCCCCAGGCAATCATGAAGACCCAGGGGATGAAACCGATGATACCGGCGTAGAAAAGCACGCCCAGGGCAAAGTTGTGGGGTTCGCTCAGGTTGTAGCCGGTTCCGGGGTCGATGCTCAATTCGGCGTTATAGCCGTGACCGATCCAGGGGTGGAAGGCGATCTGTTCCAGTGTCATGCGCCAGAGCTCGAAGCGGAACGAGTTGCCGCGCTCGAACAGCATTTCGGAGAAAAACGCGAAGACCGCGGCGCCACAGACCAGCATGGCTCCCAGCACCATCAGCGAGCGTCGATTCCAGCAGATGAAACTCAGCCACAGCGCTGCAAGTGTCAATGCTACCAGGGGTGTTCGCGAGCCTGTCGCGATCACCGCGCAGAACATGATGGCCAAGGCCGGCAGGCTCAGCCACAGGATTCGCGGACGCTTGCACGTCATGCTCAGGCTTACCCAGTAGGCGCAGAAGAAACCAAAGGCATGGGAGCTGAGCAGCGGGTTATCGAATGCTCCGGCGCCGATCATCCTCATCTCTGGAGTACGGATCTGCCAGAAATGAATCAGGTTGTACAGGGTAGCGATCAGGGCAATGGTCGCGGCACTGAAGATCAGCGGTTGCAGGCTGTCCGGGCGGTAGCGCACCAGCAGGCTGCAACCGATGAACAGCATCAATGTGTGCAGTGGCGGTTTCGTGTCGCTCAGCGCATCCGGTACGGGCGGGCTCCACAGCAGGCTCAGGATGGTCCAGAGGACAAAGGCCAGGATGCCGATGAAGAGGGGCTCGCGCACCAGTTCCTTCAGCTCGCGAGGGCGAAGCAGGATGGCTATCAGGGCGGGAGCACTGAACAGCGCATAGTAGATCTTGTGGTGCACGCTGCGGCCAGGGAGGAAAAACATGTCACTTAATAGCAGCAGGTAACCCAAGGGCAGCAGCCACAGGCAGATAAAGTCAAAAACTCGATTTGAGGCGGTGTTCAAGCTGCTGAATTGCATGCTGAAAAATTCATTCCATAGAGTGAAAGGCCATACTAACGTACTGGCTACTTAATGTCGTCTGCCGGGCCTGCGGGTACCTTGAACCAAGCGGCTGCCAGTACAGTAGAGAAGCTGTGCTAAAGTCAGCCTCCTTTTTCAATTACCGCCGCGTGATATGACCGACTCCAGTCTCTCCGCAAGCCCGTCAAGCTTGAAAATCTACTTCCGCCTGCTGGGATATGTTCGGCCTTATATCGGTCTGTTCATGCTCAGCATCGTCGGCTTCCTGATTTTCGCTTCGACGCAGCCAATGCTGGGCTACATCCTCAAGTACTTTGTCGATGGCCTGTCCAATCCCGACGCCGCACTGTTTCCCACGGTGCCCTATCTGCGCGACCTGAAGTTGCTGCAGGCAGTGCCGTTGCTGATCATCCTGATCGCCGCCTGGCAGGGCCTGGGTTCCTACCTGGGCAACTACCTGTTGGCCAAGGTCTCCCTCGGCCTGGTCCATGACCTGCGGGTGCAACTGTTCAACAACCTGCTGACCCTGCCCAACCGCTACTTCGACCAGCATAACTCCGGGCACCTGATTTCGCGTATCACCTTCAACGTCACCATGGTCACGGGGGCGGCGACAGATGCGATCAAGGTCGTTATTCGTGAAGGCATGACGGTGATCTTCCTGTTTGCCTCGCTGTTGTTCATGAACTGGCGCCTGACGCTGGTGATGGTCGCCATCCTGCCGTTGATCGCGGTCATGGTCCGCACGGCCAGCAAGAAGTTTCGCAAGCAGAGCAAGAAAATCCAGGTGGCGATGGGCGACGTGACCCATGTGGCCTCGGAAACCATCCAGGGTTATCGCGTCGTGCGCAGCTTCGGTGGTGAAATCTACGAACAGCAACGCTTCCTGAAGGCCAGCCAGAGCAATACCGACAAGCAACTGCGCATGACCCGCACCGGTGCGATCTACACGCCGATGCTGCAGTTGGTGATCTATAGCGCCATGGCGGTGCTGATGTTCCTGGTGCTCTACCTGCGTGGCGATGCATCGGCCGGTGACATGGTGGCCTACATCACCCTGGCGGGCCTCCTGCCCAAGCCGATCCGCCAGTTGTCGGAAGTCAGTTCGACCATCCAGAAAGGCGTGGCCGGTGCCGAAAGCATTTTCGAGCAGCTGGATGTCGAGCCGGAAGTGGATCACGGCACCATCGAGCGGGATGTGGTCAAGGGCCGGCTGGATGTACGTAACCTGAGCTTTACCTACCCGAATACCGAGCGACTGGTACTGGACGACATCTCGTTCAGTGTCGAGCCGGGTCAGATGGTGGCACTGGTGGGGCGCTCCGGTAGCGGCAAGTCGACCCTGGCCAGCCTGATTCCGCGCTTCTATCACCACGAAACCGGTGAGATCCTGCTCGATGGCGTTGAAGTCGAAGACTATCGCCTGCTGAACCTGCGTCGGCATATCGCCCAGGTGACCCAGCATGTGACGCTGTTCAGCGACACGGTGACCAACAACATCGCCTATGGCGACCTGGCGGGAGCGCCGCGCGAAGACATCGAGAAAGCCGTCGCCGACGCCTACGCCAAGGACTTTATCGATCAGTTGCCCAAAGGCCTGGATACCCAGGTCGGCGAGAACGGCGTCCTGCTGTCCGGAGGCCAGCGCCAGCGTCTGGCAATCGCCAGGGCCTTGCTCAAGAACGCACCGTTGCTGATTCTCGACGAGGCTACCTCGGCGCTCGATACCGAGTCCGAGCGGCATATCCAGGCCGCGCTGGACAAGGTCATGAAAGGCCGCACCACGCTGGTGATCGCCCACCGGCTGTCGACGATCGAAAAGGCCGATCTGATTCTGGTCATGGATCAGGGGCGTATCGTGGAGCGTGGCACTCATTCTCAATTGTTGGAAAAGAATGGCTACTACTCTCGCCTGCATGCCATGGGGCTGGATGAGCCGACCTCCGCTGGAACCGCGTGATCCAGGCGCCCGGGAGTGAGTGATTCACTCCCGGGCAGGCCCTGCGTGCAATACGTCAGGGCTTTGTATCGGGATCTTTACACAGCTTGACCATCGCTAAATATTTTCAGACACCTCGATTGTTATGGTTCTGCAACGAACCCTCTATATCAACGGAAGGGCTATCCCTTTCGCGCAGGTACTGGAATGTTGCAGCGCTACCTATGGAAACTCATGCCCAAGCCTCAGCGGGAGTTCCTGCTGGGGCGCTTGTCGGTCGTCGATCGGCAGGTCGTCAACAAGGCGATGTCCGGCAATGTTCAGTTTCCCGAGTTGTTTGTCGAGCGCGCCTGCCTGTTCATCCATGTTCCCAAGTGTGCGGGCAGCAGTGTCTGCGGGGCGTTGTTCGGTGGCTGGCATCCCGGGCATCTGCCGTTGCACTGGTATGAACATCAGTTTCCCGAGCAATACGCCAGCAGTTTCAAGTTCGCTTTCGTGCGTGATCCCCTGGAACGAGCCTACTCGGCCTATGCCTTTCTCAGGGGCAACGAGCCGTGTCGGCGGGATATGGCTGCGCGCCACCTGGTGACTTCGTACCGTGATTTCGACGACTTCGTTCATCGCTGGCTGCACCCCGAGAACGTTCAGAAACAAATGCATTTCGCTCCCCAGACTGACTTTCTCGTGGACTCGCTCGGACATCTGGCCCTGGACTTCATCGGTTACCAGGAGCACCTGGAACAGGATTTCCGCTCTGTCTGCGACCGGATCGGCGTCGACTCAGCATTGCCGCACCTCAATCATTCACGCCAACGACGTCAGGAGCCGGTCAGGGATTTCTGCTCGGTGAGAACCCGTCGACTGGTACGTCGTGTCTACCAACGAGACTATGAGCTACTGGGCTATGAATAGACTGGCAACGATCCCCCTGGAAAAACCGCAGATCCGTCCTTATACCCTGGCGTTGTCGACGGCCCGGCGGGCTGCGATCAAGCATCAGCGACCCTGCTGCATCTGGCTCACGGGGCTCTCGGGTTCCGGCAAGTCGACCTTGGCCAACGAGCTGGAACTGCAACTCAACCGGCGCGGCCTGCACACCTTCCTGCTCGATGGCGACAACGTGCGCAATGGCTTGTGCAGCGACCTGGGAATGTCCGCCAGGGCCCGCAAGGAAAATATCCGCCGGGTGTCCGAGGTGGCGCGGCTGATGGTCGATGCCGGGTTGATCGTGATCGTCTCGGCGATCTCGCCGTTCCGCGCTGACCGTGAGGTCGCCAGGTCGCTGTTCCAGCCCCAGGAGTTCTCCTGCGTCTATGTCAGCACGCCTTTCGATGTCTGCGCCCAGCGTGATCCCAAGGGGCTGTACAAGGCGGCGCTGGCGGGGCGGATCAAGGATTTCACCGGCCTCGACAGTCCTTACGAGGCACCGCTGGATGCCGACTGTGAAATCGATACGACGTCCATGTCCCTGGAGGACTGCACCCAGGCGCTTCTGGCGTTTCTGATCAATAAACGCACAATTTCCGACGGCGAAGCCAGTCACTTGAAGCCATAGAACTAGCCTGCGGCAACCCTGTGTTAATATCGCGCCCCTGTTCATTTTGTATGTGGGTTGCTCCATGAAGTTGTCCATGCCGCGATTCGATCAAGCCCCTGTCTTGGTGGTCGGCGATGTCATGCTCGACCGTTACTGGCATGGTGGTACCTCACGGATTTCCCCTGAGGCACCGGTACCGGTAGTCAAGGTCGAGCAGATCGAAGACCGCCCGGGCGGTGCTGCCAACGTCGCCCTCAACATTGCCGCCCTCGGCGCGCCGGCTTCCCTGGTGGGTGTCACCGGTGACGACGAGGCCGCCGACAGCCTGGCCAACAGCCTCAAGGGCGCGGGCGTGCGGGCGTTGTTCCAGCGCATTGCGCACCAGCCGACCATCGTCAAGCTGCGGGTCATGAGCCGTCACCAGCAACTGCTGCGCATTGATTTCGAGGAGCCGTTCGCCACCGACGCCCTGGCGTTGGGGGCTGAAGTGGATAGCCTGCTCGAAGGCATCAAGGTGCTGGTGCTGTCCGACTACGGCAAGGGTGCGCTGAAAAATCACCAGGCGCTGATCCAGGCGGCGCGTGCCCGGGGTATTCCGGTGCTCGCCGATCCCAAGGGCAAGGACTTCTCGATCTATCGCGGAGCCAGCCTGATCACGCCGAACCTCAGCGAGTTCGAAACCATCGTCGGCGGTTGTGCCGACGAACATGAGCTGGTCGCCAAGGGTGCCAAGCTCATGCAGGACCTGGACCTCGGCGCCTTGCTGGTGACCCGTGGCGAGCACGGCATGACCCTGCTGCGTCCGGATCATCCGGCGCTGCATCTGCCGGCCCGGGCGCGGGAAGTGTTCGATGTGACCGGTGCCGGCGATACCGTGATCTCCACCCTGGCGGCGGCGATCGCCGCGGGCGAGGAGTTGCCGCACGCGGTGGCGCTGGCCAACCTGGCGGCGGGTATCGTGGTCGGCAAGCTGGGCACGGCGGCCATCAGCGCGCCGGAACTGCGCCGCGCTATCCAGCGTGAGGAAGGTTCCGAGCGCGGTGTGCTGGGGCTGGAGCAGTTGTTGCTGGCAGTGGATGACGCTCGGGCACACAACGAGAAAATCGTCTTTACCAATGGCTGCTTCGATATCCTGCATGCCGGACATGTGACCTATCTGGAGCAGGCGCGGGCCCAGGGCGATCGACTGATCGTCGCGGTCAACGACGATGCCTCGGTCAGTCGCCTGAAAGGTCCGGGACGGCCGATCAACAGCGTCGACCGGCGCATGGCGGTTCTGGCCGGCCTTGGCGCGGTGGACTGGGTGATCAGCTTCCCCGAAGGCACTCCGGAAAACCTGCTGACGCAGGTCAAGCCCGATGTGCTGGTCAAGGGGGGAGACTACGGGATCGACCAAGTGGTCGGTGCCGGCATCGTCACGGCCTACGGCGGTACGGTAAAAGTGCTGGGCCTGGTGGAGAACAGCTCGACGACGGCGATTGTCGAGAAGATCCGCAGCAACTGACACGCGCCAGGCCCGTCCGACGGCCCTGTGTCGACGGTCCCGCCTGGCAGGAGCCGGCAAGCCGGCTCCTGCAGGGGACGTTTTTTCCCGTCAGCGCCGGGCCTTGGTCGGTACGATCTTGCGCAGGATCTGCCGGGCCTTGCCGGTCAGTCGCTTGAGTTTCGAGTCCTTCTCCACGGGGGCCAGCCCTTGCTGGCGCACCCAGTCCTTCCAGCGAATCCGTTCGTCGCGCACCAGCCAGCCTTCCTGTTGGGCAAAGCTTTCCGCCAGGTACAGGCCGCGGGTGCTGGCCGGAACCAGCTGGTCCTTCTTCAGGGTGTACAGCTCGGCGCAGGGCTGTCCGTCCTTCAGCGGCATCAGATAGAGGTCTGGACGTCCGCGATCCAGGCGGGCCACCAGTTCATCGTTTTCCAGTCGCTCATCGACATGGAACAGGCTCAGGGACTTGGCTTCCCTGGGCACATCCAGGCGCAGGTCGTAGATCAATTGCAGCGATGCGGTGGGCAGGTGCACATAGGCCCGTGGTCGCTCCATCAGCTGTTGCGCGCCGCAACGCACCGGCAATGCCGAGCCCGACAGCGGCGTCAGGCGAAAGGGCAGGGCCTCGCGGTAATGCAGGGCCGCGGAGTAGGGCGCCGGTAGCCAGGTGTCGTTGAAGCGTCCGCTCAGCCAGCCTTCCGGTGTCTCCAGCAGGCATTCCTCGGCGATTTCCTGGATGGCGGTGTGCAACGGCAGGTTCAGTTCCTGGGCCGGGACATACCCGGAAATCAGCTTGAGCACCACATCGCCACGGTCCTGCCGGCGTTGCCGGACCAGTACCCAGTAGTCGCGGTTCTGCCAGTGCAGGGTGAGGCGTACCGACACGCCGAGGTTGGCCAGTTCCAGGGCGAAACGCTCGGCATCGGCGACGCTCACCGGCTTGCGCTTGTGCAGGGTTTGCGCGAAGTTCAGCGGCATCCCGACGCTCTGGTAGCTCAGGCCTTCGGGCGTCGCCTCGACGAATAACGGCAGGGTCTTGAAGTTGCTGGGGTTCTTTCTTATCAGCGTTCGCGGCATGTCGGCTCCTTCTTGCGTCGGGGTCGGCCGCGTGGGCGGCATCAGTTCTGGCGAATGACCCGGGCTACTGTCGCAACGTTATGGGCGAGGTGCAGCGGGTTGATGGTACCGACAATAGCACTGGCAACGCCGGGCTGCGCAAACAACAATTCGAAGCTGGCCCGTACCGGATCGGTGCCCGGGCTCAGGCAGACGTGACCGCTGGCCAGGGCCTTCTTGACCAGGATCGCCTTGCCGTGGGCCGTCGCATAGTCAATGACCGGCCGCTCGCCCTGTTCGTTCAGATTGTAGGTGATCATGGCGCAATCGCCTTGTTCCAGAGCCTTCAAACCCCCTTCGACGGTTTTTCCGGAAAAGCCGAAGCCGCGGATCTTGCCTTCGCGCTTCAGCTCGGCGAGGGTCTGGTAGACGCCGCTCTGTTCGAGGATCGCCAGGTCGTTGCCGTCGGAATGCACCAGCACCAGGTCGATAAAGTCGGTTTCCAGGCGTTGCAGGCTGCGTTCTACGGACAGGCGGGTGTGCCCGGCGCTGAAGTCGTGGCGCGATTGGCCGGCCTCGAACTCTTCACCGACCTTGCTGACGATCACCCATTCGTGACGCTGCCCGCGCAGCAGCGGGCCGAGGCGTTCTTCGCTGCGGCCATAGGCCGGGGCGGTATCGATCAGGTTGATGCCCAGGTCGCGGGTCAGCTTGAGCAACTGGCGGGCCTCCTGGTCGTCGGGGATCTGGAAGCCGCTGGGGTATTTGACGCCCTGGTCGCGGCCCAGCTTCACGGTGCCCAGGCCCAGTGGCGAAACGCTCAGGCCGGTGCTGCCGAGGGGGCGGTGCAGGTCGTGCAGGGTCGGCAGGCTCATGGCAGCAGTTGCTCCCAGGCGGTTTGCGTCATGGGCGGCCTTGGCAGTTCGGGTAACGCCGGCGGATGGCCGGGTTGGATACCGTTCCGTTGCAGGCTGGCGAGTACCCGGTCGGCGAAGTCCGGCGCCAGGGCCAGCTTGGTCGGCCAGCCCACCAGCAGGCGATCCTGCTCGGCGAGAAAGGCGTTGTCCGGGCGGGTCAGGCCGGACTGCAGGGGTTCGGCGCGATCGACGCGCAGGGTGGCCCATCGGGCCTGGCTCAGGTCGATCCAGGGCAGCAGGTTGCCCAGTTCCTTGCGTGCCGTGGCAATCTGCTCGGCGGGTTCGCGTGCGACGCCTTCGGCTTCGGAAATATCGCCGCCGAGGTACCAGACCCACTGGCCATCGGCCGCCGGGTGGGTGGTCACGGTGATCCGTGGCTTGGGCCCGCCGCCCAGGCAGTGGGCATACAGCGGCTTGAGGCTCGGGCCCTTGACCAGCACCATGTGCAACGGACGCTTCTGCATGGCCGGCTGGCTCAGGCCCAGGGCGTCCAGCAGATCGGCGTTGCCGGCGCCGGCGCTGAGCACGATGCGCTGGGCACGGATCTCGCGCTCGTCGACCCGCAGGCCGACCAGTTGGCCATTGTCCAGCAGTGGTTCGATCTTCTGCCCGGCCAGCAGGCCGTCGCCCGCCAGTTCGGCGAGACGCGCAATCAGGCTGGGAACGTCGATCACCAGTTCGGCCAGGCGATAGACCTTGCCCTTGAACTTCGGGTGCTGCAGGGCCGGTGGCAACTGGTCGCCCTTGACCTGGTCGACCCGTCCGCGCACCGCCTTGCTGGCGAAGAAACTGGTGAGATTGCCGGCGAGGGTGCCGGGGGACCACAGGTAATGGGCATCGGACAGCAGGCGCACGCCGGTCAGGTCGAGCTCGCCGCTGCCGGCCAGGGCCTCGCGCCAGCGGCGGGGCATGTCGGCGATGGCTTCCGAGGCGCCGGTCAGGGCACCGTGCAGCGCGTATTTGGCGCCGCCATGGATGATGCCCTGGGACTTCACGCTTTGCCCGCCGCCGAGGCTGGCGCTCTCCACCAGTACCGTCGAAAAACCCTGGCGACGCAGGCGCGCGTTCAGCCAGAGGCCGGCGACGCCGGCGCCGACAATCAGGACATCGGTGGAAATAGCGGATGGCATGCGGCGACCTCGGTTTTCATGAGCAGGGTCGCAGTATACAGATTCGCGGGAATCGGCGATTTGCCTGCCATCAATGTCCGGCGGTTTTCGAGAACAGCTGGATCACCACCACGCCGAGGACGATCAGCGCCATGCCGAGCATGGCCGGGATATCCAGCTTCTGCCCGTAGAGAAACAGCGCGGCGACGCTGACCATGACGATCCCCATGCCCGCCCACACCGCGTAGGCCACGCCCACCGGTACCGTGCGCACCACCAGGGTCAGCATCCAGAACGCCGTGGCGTAGCCGACGATGATCAGCGTCAGCGGCAGGGGCGTGCTCAGTCCCTTGACCGCTTTCATGGAGACGGTGGCGATGACTTCGGCGCAAATGGCGATGGCGAGGTAGTAGTAAGCATTCATGGAGCGATCTCTCGTGTCTGGGCCTGCTGATGAGATCGGCATTTTAGACATTGCCCAGATGGGGTAAAGTCATTACCTATCTGAGTTTGAGATAGGTTGGGCGTCAGCATGCAATGGAACCTGGAGCAGATGCGCCTGTTTGTCAGCGTTGCCGAGCAGCGTTCGTTTTCCGCGGTGGCCCGTCATCAGCGCAAGGCGCAATCGGCGATCAGTTCGGCGATTGCCTTGCTGGAGGCCGACCTGGGGGTCAGCCTGTTCGAGCGTAGCAGCGGTCGCCAGCCGCGCCTGACCGAAGCCGGCGAGGCGTTGCTGGAGGAAGCCCGTGAAGTCCTGCGCCAGTGCGAACGCCTCAATGGCCGGGCATTGGCGCTGATGCGCGGCGAGGAAGCCAGCCTGCGCCTGGCCCAGGATGAGGCGATGCCCTATCAGCCGGTGATCGACAGCCTGGAGGCGCTGGCCAACCGCTTTCCCAGCCTGGAAGTGCAACTGACCAGCGCCGCCCAGGGCGATGTGGCGCGCAAGCTGGTGGAGCGGCGCGCCGATCTCGGGCTGCTGTTCTATCACGACCAGATCCCCGAGGCCCTCGAACGGCGTGTGCTGGGCAGTATCGAAATGGTCACGGTGTGTGGCATCGGGCACCCATTGGCGGCGACCCGTCGCGTCGACGCCCAGCAACTGGCACGGCACCGGCAATTGCTGATGTCCACGCCCTCGAGTGTGTATCCCGGTGGCGAGGCGGCCAGTCCGCAGGTCTGGCGCGCCGACAGTTTCTACGTCATGGCCGAGTGGCTGGCCCGTGGCCTCGGCTGGGCCTGGTTGCCGCGGCATGTGGTGCAGTACCCGACGTACCAGGGGCAGATGGTCGAGCTGGTCAGCGAATGGACCCCGCCGGCGCTGGTGGTGGAACTGGTCTGGCGGCGTGACGAGCCCCTGGGCCCGGCCGCGCGCTGGCTGGCCGAACGTTTTGCCGAACACCTGCAGGCGATCGGCTGAAAACACAGTAAACTCCGCCGCCATGAATAGAACTCTCTACACCTTGCTGTTTCATCTGGGGCTGCCGCTGGTGGCGTTGCGTCTATGGTTGCGGGCACGCAAGGCTCCGGCCTATGCCCGGCGTATCGGTGAACGTTTTGCCCGTGGCCTGCCACCGATGCACCCGGACGGTATCTGGGTCCACGCGGTGTCGGTGGGCGAGAGCATTGCCGCCGCGCCGATGATCCGCGCGTTGCTGGCGCAGTACCCGCAGGTGCCGATCACCGTGACCTGCATGACTCCCACCGGTTCGGAGCGGATCAAGGCACTGTTCGCCAGTGAGCCGCGTATCCAGCATTGCTACCTGCCCTACGACCTGCCCTGGGCCGCGGCGCGCTTTCTCGATGCGATACGGCCCAGGCTGGCGGTGATCATGGAAACCGAGCTGTGGCCCAACCATATCCATCAGTGCGCCCGGCGCGGGATTCCGGTGGCATTGGCCAATGCGCGGCTGTCGGCGCGCTCGGCCAGGGGATACGCCCGGTTTGCCCGGCTGACCCGGCCGATGCTGGAGGAGATGAGCCTGATCGCGGTGCAGACCGAGGCCGAGGCCGAACGTTTCCGGCAATTGGGCGCGCGTCCGGAATCCGTCGAGGTTACCGGTTCGATCAAGTTCGACCTGAGTATCGATCCGCAATTGCTGGCGCGTGCCGCCGAGCTGCGCGGGCAATGGCAGGCACAGCAGCGGCCGGTGTGGATCGCCGCGAGCACCCACGAGGGCGAGGACGAGGTGGTCCTGGCGGCGCATCGGCAACTGCTGGCCAGTCATCCGGATGCCTTGCTGATCCTGGTGCCCCGGCATCCGGAGCGCTTCAACAGTGTCTTCGAATTGTGCCGGCAGCAGGGTTTCCCCACCGTTCGGCGCTCCACCGCCGAACCGGTCAGCGCACAGGTTTCGGTGCTGCTCGGCGACACCATGGGCGAGCTGCTGTTTCTCTATGCCCTGGCGGACAGCGCCTTTGTCGGCGGCAGCCTGGTGCCCAATGGCGGACACAACCTGCTGGAGCCGGCAGCCTTGTCCAAACCGGTATTGAGCGGGCCGCACCTGTTCAACTTCCTCGAGATCGCCGCGTTGATGCGCGAAGCGGGAGCGTTGCAGGAAGTGGACGATGCCGAAGGGCTGGCGGTGGCGGTGCAGCGCCTGTTCGAACTGCCGCGGGATGCGCAGAAGATGGCGGAGGCGGGGTTGAAGGTGATGCAGGCCAACCAGGGCGCGTTGCAGCGATTGCTGGATGGGTTGGGGCGGTTGTTGTCGCTGTAGGAGCCGGCTTGCCGGCGATGAGGCCCGTGAGTCTTGCGCTGTCTCAGGTGACGCCATCGCCGGCAAGCCGGCTCCTACAGGGTTTGTGGCGCCATCAATAACCCGGATTGGCCTTCAGATTGGCCGCTGCCGCCTTCGCCAGGTCAGGTGGCAGGAAGTCCTTGTCCGGGTTGTAGTCGGCCTTCAGGTAGCGCGCCAGGGCGCTCAGGTCGTCCGGACTCAGGGTCCCGGCCGCCTGCTTCAGGCGCAGGTTGTCGAGGATGTAGTCGTAGCGGGTGTTGTTGTAGTCACGCACCGAGGTGTACAGCTGGCGCTGGGCATCGAGCACGTCGACGATATTGCGCGTGCCCACCTGATAACCGATTTCGGTCGCTTCCAGCGCGCTCTGGTTGGAGATGATCGACTGCTTGCGCGCCTGTACCTGTTCCACATCGGTATTGACCGCGCGATGCAGGTTGCGGGTGTTTTCCACCACCTGCCGACGCAGGGCTTCACGTTGCTGCTCGGTCTGGCTCAGGCGCGAATAGGATTCGCGGACCTGCGAGCTGGTCAGGCCGCCGCTGTAGAGCGGGATGTTCAATTGCAGGCCGACCGTGGTCTGCTTCACCGGGCCGCCATAGTTCTGGCCCAGGGCATTGGGGTTGCTCAGGCCAAAGCCGTCGTTGTCGCCAGCCTGGTACTGGGCCACCGCGTCCAGGGTCGGTGCGTGGCCGGCCTTGCGCTGCTTGAGGGTTTCCTCGGCGGCGCTGACCGCGTAGTTGCTGGCCAGCAGGTTGAGGTTCTGCTTGGCCGCAGTATCGACCCAGGCCTTGGCGTCATTGGGCGTGGGCGCCAGCACCGGCAAGGTATGGACGATACCCTGGATCGAGTTGTACTGGCGGTTGGTCAGGGTGATCAGCGCTTCGAAGGCGTCTTCGACCTGGCGCTGGGCGACGATCCGGTTGGCCCGCGAGGTGTCGTAGCTGGCCTGGGATTGCAGCACATCGGTCTTGTCCGACAGGCCCACGTCGAAGCGTTCGTTGGACTGGTCGAGCTGGCGCTTGAACGCCGCTTCCTCGGCCTTGGTCGAAGCCAGGGTGTCCTGGGCGCGCAACACCGCGAAGTAGCTTTCGGCACTTTGCAGGATCAGGTTCTGCTCGGTGGCCGACAGTTGCAGGGCGGCCTGTTCGTTGACGTCCTTGGCTGCCTGGAACTGGAACCAGCGGTCGGCGCGGAAGAGCGGCTGGCTCAGGGTCGCCTGATAGACATTGGCGCTGCGGTTCATGGTCGCCGACGGCCGATCGATCGAGGTGTGGACGTTGTTGCTGCTGGCGCCCGCCGAAAGGTTCGGCAGCAGGCCGGCGCGGGCCTGGGGCACGATTTCCTTGCGCGCGTCGTAGTCGGCGCGGGCGGCGGCCAGATCGGCGTTGTTGTCGACGGCTTCCTGGTAGACGCTGACCAGGTCGGTCTTGGTCGACAAGGGCGCTTCAGCTGCCCAGACCATTCCGTTGGTCGCACAAGACACGGCCAGGGCCAGTGAGAGTTTGCGCAGCATGTGGCGATCCTTGGAGTAAATATTACGGTGATAATTCGGTGGCCGAGGCTACTGCGCGGTGCGGGCAGCGTCAAGCCGTAGGCGAGTGTAGTTGCCGTGGGGTTTCGCAACAATCCTGCATATCGGCCATTTATCCAGACGAACACGAGGGTGGTGGCGTTATGTCGCAGTCTTGGTCTACACTCGGCCCGTTCTTGTCGGGGTGCCTTGCTATGGGGCTGAGATCGGATAATTCCGGATCCCGTTGAACCTGATCAGGTTAGCGCCTGCGTAGGGAACAAGATTTCTCGTCCCCCGGCGAGTCCTCTTGTGCTCCGTCCGGGATGTTGTTCGACAATCGAACAGCGTTCGCGAGGACAGAGCACAGCACCAGTCCTGGTGCGTCCGTGCCTTTCAGGTTCGTCCCGACAATCCCCCTGGATGCCGTCTGGAGAGCCGTGATGAGTACAAAATTGAGAGATGCCGCGAACCTCAGCGATTCCGCCAAGGTCGACGAGCAATCCGTGCAGCCGTTTACCCGCTCGCAAAAAATCTACGTGCAGGGCTCGCGCCCGGATATCCGCGTGCCGATGCGTGAAATCAGCCTCGACGTGACGCCGACCGACTTCGGCGGCGAGATCAACGCTCCGGTGACCGTCTACGACACCTCGGGCCCCTACACCGATCCCAACGTTGTGATTGACGTGCGCAAGGGCCTGGGCGATGTGCGTTCGGCATGGATCGACGACCGTGGCGACACCGAGCGCCTGAGCGGTCTGAGCTCGAACTTCGGCCAGCAGCGCCTGGCCGATCCCGAGCTGACCAAGCTGCGTTTCGCCCACGTCAACAACCCGCGCCGGGCCAAGGCCGGGGCCAACGTCAGCCAGATGCACTATGCGCGCAAGGGCATCATCACCGCCGAGATGGAATACGTCGCCATCCGCGAAAACATGAAGCTGCAGGAGGCCCGCGCAGCCGGCCTGTTGAAGCAGCAGCACGCCGGCCACAGCTTCGGCGCAAGCATCCCGAAAGAGATCACCGCCGAATTCGTCCGCGAGGAAATCGCCCGCGGCCGCGCGATCATCCCGGCCAACATCAACCACGTGGAGCTTGAGCCGATGATCATCGGCCGCAACTTCCTGGTGAAGATCAACGGCAATATCGGCAACAGTGCCCTGGGTTCTTCCATCGAGGAAGAAGTGGCCAAGCTGACCTGGGGCATCCGCTGGGGTTCGGACACGGTCATGGACCTGTCCACCGGCAAGCACATCCATGAAACCCGCGAGTGGATCATCCGCAACTCGCCGGTGCCGATCGGTACCGTGCCGATCTACCAGGCGCTGGAGAAGGTCAACGGCGTGGCCGAAGACCTGACCTGGGAGCTGTTCCGCGACACCCTGATCGAACAGGCCGAGCAGGGCGTCGACTACTTCACCATCCACGCCGGCGTACTGCTGCGCTACGTGCCGATGACCGCCAAGCGCGTCACCGGGATCGTTTCCCGCGGCGGTTCGATCATGGCCAAGTGGTGCCTGGCGCACCACAAGGAAAACTTCCTCTACACCCATTTCGACGAAATCTGCGAAATCATGAAGGCCTACGACGTCAGCTTCTCGCTGGGCGATGGCCTGCGTCCGGGCTCGATTGCCGATGCCAACGACGAAGCGCAGTTCGGCGAACTGGAAACCCTGGGCGAACTGACCAAGATCGCCTGGAAGCACGATGTGCAGTGCATGATCGAAGGCCCCGGCCACGTGCCGATGCAACTGATCAAGGAGAACATGGACAAGCAGCTGGAGTGCTGCGACGAGGCGCCGTTCTACACCCTCGGTCCGCTGACCACCGACATCGCCCCGGGCTACGATCACATCACCTCCGGCATCGGTGCGGCGATGATCGGCTGGTTCGGTTGCGCCATGCTCTGCTACGTCACGCCCAAGGAACACCTGGGCCTGCCGAACAAGGATGACGTGAAGACCGGGATCATCACCTACAAGATCGCCGCCCATGCGGCCGACCTTGCCAAGGGCCATCCGGGCGCGCAGATCCGTGACAATGCCTTGAGCAAGGCGCGGTTCGAGTTCCGCTGGGAAGACCAGTTCAACCTGGGCTTGGACCCGGATACCGCGCGTTCGTACCACGACGAGACCCTGCCGAAGGACTCGGCCAAGGTCGCGCATTTCTGCTCCATGTGCGGGCCGAAGTTCTGCTCGATGAAGATCACCCAGGAAGTCCGTGAATACGCGGCCAACCAGCGGATCGAGGCGGTCGATGTGGAGGCTGCCCAGGGCATGGCGGAACAGGCGGAGCGCTTCAAGCGCGAAGGCAGCCAGTTGTACCAGAAGGTCTGATCCGATCCGGGATGAGGGGCGCCCGTACGGGCCTCTTCGCGGGCAAGCCCGCTCCTGCGTGGATGTGTCGAACACGGCTTTGCTGTACGACAACCAATCGTGGGAGCGGGCTTGTCCGCGAAGGGGGCCTGACAGACGCCGCTGCATTCACAATAAAAATACTTGTCTTCGAGATACCTTCCCTTGAGCACACCCAGCAGTACCTATTCTCCCGATCTCGCGGTCCCGGCCGGCCAACGTGTGTTCGGTGCGCGCGATCTGTTTTCCCTGTGGTTTTCCCTCGGCATCGGCCTGATGGTCTTGCAGACCGGCGCCTTGCTGGCGCCGGGCCTGGGCCTGTCCGGCTCGCTGCTGGCGATCCTGCTCGGTACGGCGGTGGGCGTGCTGCTGCTGGCCGCCGTCGGCGTGATCGGCAGCGACACCGGCCTGGCCTCGATGGCCGCCCTGAAACTCACCCTCGGCCAGCGCGGCGCGAGCCTGCCGGCGATCCTCAACCTGCTGCAACTGGTGGGCTGGGGTTCGTTCGAGATCATCGTCATGCGCGATGCCGCGAGCCTGCTCGGCACCCGGGCATTCAGCGAAGGCAGCCTGATGGCCAACCCGTTGCTGTGGACCCTGGTCTTCGGCGCACTGGCGACCTTGCTGGCAGTGAGCGGTCCACTGACCTTCGTGCGCAAGATCCTGCGCAAATGGGGCATCTGGCTGTTGCTGGCCGCCTGCCTGTGGCTGACCTGGAACCTCTTTGCCAGGGCCGACCTGGGCGCCTTGTGGGCCCAGGCCGGTGACGGCTCGATGCCATTTGCCGTGGGCTTCGATATCGCGATTGCCATGCCGTTGTCCTGGTTGCCGCTGATCGCCGACTACTCGCGGTTCGGCAAGCGCGCGAAAAGCGTCTTCGGCGGGACGGCGCTGGGCTTTTTTATCGGCAACTTCTGGTTGATGAGCCTGGGCGTGGCCTACACCCTGGCCTTCGCCCCAAGCGGCGAAACCAACGCCCTGCTGTTGGCCCTGGCAGGTGCCGGGCTGGGGATTCCACTGCTGCTGATCCTGCTCGACGAGTCGGAAAACGCCTTTGCCGATATCCACTCGGCGGCGGTCTCCAGTGGCATCCTGTTGCGCCTGAAGGTCGAGCACCTGGCCCTGGGCATCGGCGTGATCTGCACCCTGATCGCCTGCCTCGCGCCGCTGGCGCAGTACCAGAACTTCCTGCTGCTGATCGGCTCGGTGTTCGCACCGTTGTTCGGCGTGGTGCTGGTGGACCACTTCATCCTGCGCCGGCGCAGTGCCCAGGTGGCCTCGTCGCTGCTGCGCTGGCCGGCACTGCTGGCCTGGCTGGGCGGCATCAGCACCTATCACCTGCTGGCCAATCTCTACCCGGACCTGGGCGCAACCCTGCCGTCACTGGTGCTGGCAGGGCTGCTGCAACTGCTGCTGGGCAAGGCCTTCACTTACGGGCGGGAAACCGCTCGGGCCTGAGGATGCCATTGAGGCGCGAATAGTCGATCTTCAGCTCGATCAGGCCTGCCGCGTAAGGGGCAATGGTCATCACGTTGTACTTGAGGATCACGCCATCGCTGGCCAGGGTGACGTTCGGGGTCTTCTGGAAGGGCCAGGCGCGGATGAAGTCCAGGTCCTGGCGGTTGCTGATCTGCCAGTTGTTGTGGGCGACCTTGGCCAGTTTCCAGAAGGCCTCTTCCTGACCCGGCAGCAGCATGTCCTGCAGGGTCAGGGCCTTGTGTTCCTGGCGCGACCAGGTGATGAAGCTGCGTCCCGGCATGCCGTGGGCACCGCCATCATCCAGGTAGCTGGACAATTCGATGATCACCAAGCCGTCATGCTGCTCGCGTACCTTGGCTTGCAAATAGCTGCTGTGGCGGCTGGCCGAGGTGGCGAGGAACTGCTCCCGATAGGCCTTGAGCGAAGGCGGCAACGGCGCGTCGGGCGAGGTGCGGGCCATTTGCAGCAGGCTGCGCTCGATCAGGCCGTCCAGTTGCGGCTCGCTCGGAAAGTGCACGGTATCGATATTCACCAGCGGGCAATCCGGTTCGTTGCAGCCTGGCTTGATCTGTTCGGATGCGTCGCCCTTGAACTCCAGCGGTTTCTGCAGGGCGGGTTGGAACAGGCTCTGGCAGGCACCCAGGGTCAGGGCGATGCAGGTCAGTGAAGCGATTTTTAGAAACGACATGTACGTCCTTCGTCAGCGAAAGAAAGGCCAAAGTGATCGGGCTTCGACTCCCGGCAGCGCACTCGGTTCGCCACTAAGCTGATTAGAGTAGGTTTCAGGGGCGGCCGTCTATCCCGGCGATGGGAAAGGGGCTGCATCGGCAGGTGTCGGCGCGTTAGGATGGCGCGAAGTCGAGGGGGAGCCTCGCCGCTACAGCTAGAGAGGATCAGCATGACCGATACCATCAAGGCCAGTCCGACGACCGTCGAGATCACCCGGCGGGAGAACTGCTTCAAGGGATTCTACCAGCTTGATCGCCTGCATCTGCGCCACGAACTCTTCGCCGGCGGTATGGGCAAGGAGATCACTCGCGAAGTGTTCGTGCGCCATGATGCGGTATGCGTCCTGCCCTACGATGCGCGGCGCGATGAAGTGGTCCTGCTGGAGCAGTTCCGGGTGGGAGCCATGGTGGGCAATGCCGGTAATCCGTGGATGGTCGAACTGGTCGCCGGTCTGATCGACAAGGATGAACAACCGGAAGAGGTTGCTCAGCGCGAGGCGCAGGAGGAAGCTGACCTGAATCTGCAGGCCCTGTGGCCGATCACCCGATACTTTCCGTCGCCGGGTGGCAGCAACGAATTCGTTCACCTGTACCTGGGACGCTGCGAGACCGAGGGGGCTGGCGGCCTGTTTGGCCTGGTGGAGGAGAGTGAAGATATCCGGGCGTCGGTCTGGGCTTTCGAAGATGCCCTGCAGGCCGTGCGTGACGGACGAATTGCCAATGCGGCGTCGATCATTGCCTTGCAATGGCTGGCATTGAATCGCGCCGAAGTGAGGGGGTTATGGTCGTAAGTCTGCTGCGTGAACGTTATCGGGTCGATCTGATCGGGCTGCAGGCGGCCTGCGAGGCGAACTATGCCCGTCTGATGCGCCTGCTGCCGGAGATGCGCGACCAGCAGCAGCGCGCCCGGCGGATCGCCGTGACCCAGGGCGAGCAGATGCTTGGCGTCCTGGCGCTGGAGGTCCTGCAGGACAACCCCTACACCACGACGCTGCTGGTTCGCCAGGAACACAGCCTGCCCTGGTTGCCGGTGCCGGAACTGCAGGTACAGGTCTACCACGATGCGCGCATGGCCGAAGTGATCAGTGCCGAACATGCCCGGCGTTTTCGCAGCATCTACCCGTACCCGAACGCGGCCATGCACCAGCCGGACGAGAAGGCCCAGCTCAACGTGTTCCTCGGGGAGTGGTTGAGTCATTGCCTGGCCTGCGGCCATGAATTCGAGGCAGTGCGTTAGGTTGTATCCGGCTAAATGTGAACTGTGCCCCGTTTCAGCCATTTCCTCTTTCCAGGTTCCCCGACCATAATTGCGCCCAACGCGGTTTTGAACGAAACGGTTCAAAACGGTCCAGCCAGTATTTCCCGGGAGAGCGCCTTGTCGAGCGTAGCCACTCAGTCGACCACCACGGATTCGGTGCTGTTGGTGCAACTGTCCGACAGCCATCTGTTTGCCGAGGCAGACGGTACGCTGTTGGGCATGAACACCCGCGAGAGCCTGCAACGGGTGATTGATTGTGTCCTGGTCGAACAGCCCCGGGTTGACCTGGTGCTGGCCAGTGGCGACCTGTCCCAGGACGGCACACTGGAGTCCTACCAGTGCTTCCGCCAGATGAGCGGGCGCATCCCGGCGCCGGCCCGCTGGTTCCCGGGCAACCATGACGAGTTGCGGGAAATGGCCGAGGCCGCCAGCCACAGCGATCTGCTGGAGGCCGTGGTGGACATCGGCAACTGGCGCGTGACCCTGCTGGACTCCGCCGTGCCGGGTTCGGTGCCGGGGTATCTGCAGGACGAGCAGTTGCAACTGCTGGCACAGTCCCTGAGCGAGGCGCCGCAGCGTCATCACCTGGTCTGCTTCCATCACCATCCGGTGTCCATCGACTGTGCCTGGATGGAGCCGATCGGCCTGCGCAATCCGGAGGCACTGTTCGCCGTGCTGGACCGCTTTCCCCAGGTGCGGGCGCTGTTGTGGGGGCATATCCACCAGGAATTCGACCAGCAGCGCAATGACGTGCGCCTGCTGGCCTCGCCCTCGACCTGCGTACAGTTCGCGCCGGGCAGCGAGGACTTCAAGGTCGACGACAAGGCCCCGGGCTACCGCTGGTTGCGCCTGCATCCGGACGGACGGCTGGATACCGGTGTTTCGCGGGTCCGCGGCTTCGATTTCAAGGTCGACTACGGTGGCACCGGTTACTGAGCTTCTCCAATATCGGTAGGAAATATCTCTGGGCGAGTCATGGCCCCGGACTCAGGCTAAACTGCGCGTCTTTGTCCGTGCGCAGCCTGGCGTCCTAGCCGCCGGGCGACTGCGCAAGGCAGCGGCTGCCTGTGCGGGGCTGCCTATGGATAGCTTACCTATGGAGAGCAGCGACATGTCCGGATCGATCCTCTATATCCACGGTTTCAACAGCTCGCCCGAGTCGCAGAAGGCGAGCCAGCTGATCTCGGTGATGACCCGCCTGGGCCTGGGCGAGCAGCTGCGGGTCCCGGCCCTGCACCATCATCCGCGCCAGGCCATGCCCCAGCTGGAAGCCGCCATTGCCGAACTCGGTCGTCCGCTGCTGGTCGGCAGCTCGCTCGGCGGCTACTATGCGACTCACCTGGCCGAGCGCCATGGCCTGAAGGCCCTGCTGGTCAACCCGGCGGTCAGCCCGCATCGGATGTTCGACGGCCATCTCGGCCCGCAGCAGAATCTCTACAGCGGCGAAACCTGGGAACTGACCCTCGACCACGTGGCGGCCCTGGCCGAACTGGAAGTGCCGGCGCCCCAAGACCCGCAGCGATTTCAGGTATGGTTGCAAACGGCCGATGAAACCCTTGATTATCGTGCGGCGCAACAGTATTACCGGGCGTGTGCCTTGCGTATCCAGGCTGGCGGCGACCACGGTTTCCAGGGCTTTGCCCGACAATTGCCGGCGTTGCTGAGTTTTGCCGGCATCGGTGCCGATAAGTATCAAGCGATCGATTTCTCTGTACTTTGAGAATGACCCCTATTCATAGACGACTGACGACGAGACCCCATGGCCACTCCCAGCGCTAGCTCTTATAACGCAGACGCCATCGAAGTCCTCTCGGGCCTCGACCCGGTGCGCAAACGCCCGGGCATGTACACCGACACCAGTCGGCCGAACCACCTTGCCCAGGAAGTCATCGACAACAGCGTCGACGAAGCCTTGGCCGGGCACGCGAAGTCGGTGCAGGTCATCCTGCACGCCGATCATTCCCTGGAAGTGTCCGACGACGGACGCGGCATGCCGGTGGATATCCACCCGGAAGAGGGCGTGTCCGGTGTCGAGCTGATCCTCACCAAGCTGCACGCGGGCGGCAAGTTCTCCAACAAGAACTACCAGTTCTCCGGCGGCCTGCACGGCGTGGGCATTTCCGTGGTCAACGCCCTGTCGACCCAGGTGCGGGTCCGGGTCAAGCGTGATGGCAACGAATACCAGATGACCTTCGCCGACGGCTTCAAGGCCACCGAGCTGGAAGTGGTCGGCACCGTGGGTAAGCGCAATACCGGTACCAGCGTGTATTTCGCGCCGGACCCGAAGTATTTCGACTCGCCGAAGTTCTCCGTCAGCCGCCTCAAGCATGTGCTCAAGGCCAAGGCGGTGCTCTGCCCGGGGTTGCTGGTCAGCTTCGAGGACAAGGCCACCGGCGAGAAGGTCGAGTGGCATTACGAAGATGGCCTGCGTTCCTATCTGGTGGACGCGGTCAGCGGCTTCGAACGCCTGCCGGACGAGCCGTTCTGCGGCAGCCTGGCCGGCAACAAGGAGGCGGTGGACTGGGCCCTGCTGTGGCTACCCGAAGGCGGCGACAGCGTCCAGGAAAGCTATGTCAACCTGATCCCCACGGCCCAGGGCGGCACCCACGTCAACGGCTTGCGCCAGGGCCTGCTCGATGCCATGCGCGAGTTCTGTGAATTCCGCAGCCTGTTGCCGCGTGGCGTGAAGCTGGCGCCGGAAGACGTCTGGGAACGGATCGCCTTTGTCCTGTCGATGAAGATGCAGGAGCCGCAGTTCTCCGGGCAGACCAAGGAACGCCTGTCGTCCCGCGAAGCCGCGGCGTTTGTCTCCGGGGTGGTCAAGGACGCCTTCAGCCTGTGGCTCAACGCCAACCCCGAGCTGGGCATGCAACTGGCCGAGCTGGCGATCAACAACGCCGGCCGCCGCCTGAAGGCCAGCAAGAAGGTCGAACGCAAGCGTATTACCCAGGGACCGGCCTTGCCGGGCAAGCTGGCCGACTGCGCCGGCCAGGACCCGATGCGCTCCGAACTGTTCCTGGTGGAGGGTGATTCCGCCGGCGGTTCGGCCAAGCAGGCGCGGGACAAGGAATTCCAGGCGATCCTGCCGTTGCGCGGCAAGATCCTCAATACCTGGGAAGTCGACGGCAGCGAAGTGCTCGCCAGCCAGGAAGTGCACAATATCGCCGTGGCCATCGGTGTCGATCCGGGTGCGGCGGACATGAGCCAGCTGCGCTACGGCAAGATCTGCATCCTCGCCGACGCCGACTCCGACGGCCTGCACATCGCCACCTTGCTCTGTGCCTTGTTCGTCCAGCATTTCCGGCCGCTGGTGGATGCCGGTCACGTCTACGTGGCGATGCCACCGCTGTACCGGATCGACCTCGGCAAGGAAATCTTCTATGCCCTGGATGAGGCCGAGCGCGACGGTATTCTCGATCGCCTGGTGGCCGAGAAGAAACGTGGCAAGCCGCAGGTCACCCGATTCAAGGGCCTGGGCGAAATGAACCCGCCGCAACTGCGCGAAACCACCATGGATCCGAACACCCGGCGCTTGGTGCAGTTGACCCTGGACGATTTCGAGGCGACCTCGGAAATGATGGACATGCTGCTGGCGAAAAAACGCGCCGGTGACCGCAAGAGCTGGCTGGAATCCAAGGGCGACCTGGCAGAGGTGCTGGCCTGATGCGCAGAGCCCTTGCGGCGCTGTTGCTGCTCGTCGCCTGGCCGGCGTTCGCCGATTCGAGCGCGGCCCCCGGGTTTCCCGAGCTGAAGTTGCTGTCCGAGCACCCGGTCGAAGGCATGCGCGGCGGCAACCTGTCCGGGCTGGCGCTGTGTGGCAAGACGTTGTGGACGGTCTCGGATCGCGACGACGATCTGCTCTACCGGCTGGATACCGCGAACCGGGTCTGGCAGGCCGAGGGCGTGCACCTGGAAGTGCCGCCGGTGCCGGACAGCGGCTTGCCCTGGGGCTTGCAGGTGCGCACCTGGGCGGCCTCGTTCGTCCGGGGTGGCGAGCTGGATTTCGAGGGGGTGAGCTGTGATGACGCGGGTAACCGCTATATCGTCAGCGAAGCCCACGCCGCGGTCCTCAAAGTACCCGCGAACGGCGCGCCGGAGTGGCTGAAGATCACCCCGAACCTGGTACGCCAGGCGCGGGGCAGTGGCATGTTGCTGCATTTCAATGCGATCTTCGAAGGCCTGGCCGTCAGCCCGGAAGGTGACCGTCTCTGGCTGGCTGCCGAGCGCGAGCGTCGGGGCCTGTTGCTGGTCAAGCGCCAGCAGACGGTGTGGGATTGCGAGGGCGCCTGCGTGCTGCTCAGCGAAGGGGCGCGCGAGATGCAGCCGCCGCAGTTTCCCAAGGCCAAGGCGGCCACCCGGGACTTTGCCGATCTGTCGCTGTTCGATGGCAAGCTGTTCACCCTGGAACGCAATGCCTACCGGATCTGTCGCCGCGATGCGCGCAGCGGGCAGGTCGAGCGCTGCTGGTCGTTTGCCGCCGAAGCGCTCACCGCCCCGCGTATCTATCCGCAGAACTACGGCCTGGCCGAAGCCCTGGTGGTCGACGCCGAGGGGGCATGGATCGGCCTGGATAACAACAACGGGGCCCGCGCCGATGGCGAGGCCCGGCCGATCGTCTGGCGTTTTGCCGCGCCGGAAGGTGGCTGGAGCGCCGGATCATGAGCCGGTGCTTGCCTGGCAAGCGCGCCGGCCTTGTGTCGAGTGCTTTGAACAAACCTGAATTCACCCAGCGTGGCGGCACTTTGCCGTTGCGCCAGACTACGAACTGATGAGGCCCGCATGAGCGATTCCCTTGATCTCAGCCTGGATGGCGTAGAACGCCGGTCATTGGCTGACTTCACCGAACAGGCCTACCTCAACTACTCCATGTACGTGATCATGGACCGTGCACTGCCGCATATCGGCGACGGCCTGAAACCGGTACAGCGGCGGATCGTCTACGCCATGAGTGAGCTGGGGCTGGACGCCGACGCCAAGCACAAGAAGTCCGCGCGGACCGTCGGTGACGTGCTCGGTAAATTCCACCCCCACGGCGATTCGGCCTGCTACGAAGCCATGGTGCTGATGGCGCAGCCGTTCAGCTATCGCTACACCCTGGTGGACGGCCAGGGCAACTGGGGTGCGCCGGATGATCCGAAGTCCTTCGCTGCCATGCGTTATACCGAGTCGCGGTTGTCGCGCTATTCCGAAGTGCTGCTCAGCGAACTGGGTCAGGGCACCGCGGACTGGGTGCCGAACTTCGACGGTACCCTCGACGAACCCGCCGTATTGCCGGCACGTTTGCCGAATATCCTCCTCAACGGCACCACCGGCATCGCCGTGGGCATGGCCACCGACGTGCCGCCGCACAACCTGCGGGAAGTGGCCAACGCCTGTGTGCACCTGCTGGATGAGCCCAAGGCCACGGTAGAGGATTTGTGCAAGTTCATTCCCGGCCCGGATTACCCCACCGAAGCGGAGATCATCACCCCGCAGGCCGACCTGCTGAAGATCTATGAAACCGGTCGTGGCTCGGTACGCATGCGCGCGGTCTATCGCATCGAAGACGGCGATATCGTGGTGCATGCCCTGCCGCATCAGGTCTCCGGGGCCAAGGTGCTGGAACAGATCGCCGCGCAGATGCAGGCCAAGAAGCTGCCGATGGTCGCCGACCTGCGGGACGAATCCGATCACGAGCATCCCTGCCGGATCGTGATCATCCCGCGCTCCAACCGCATCGACCTCGACGAGCTGATGCAGCATCTGTTCGCCACCACCGACCTGGAGTCCAGCTACCGGGTCAACATCAATATCATCGGCCTGGACGGCAAGCCGCAGTTGAAGAACCTGCGCACCTTGCTGGTGGAATGGCTGGAATTCCGGGTCAACACCGTCCGTCGCCGCCTGAAGTTCCGCCTGGACAAGGTCGAGAAGCGCCTGCACCTGTTGGACGGCTTGCTGATCGCCTACCTCAACCTGGATGAAGTGATCCATATCATCCGTACCGAGGAACACCCGCGGGCCAGGCTGATCGAGCGTTTCGCCCTCAGCGAGATCCAGGCGGACTACATCCTCGATACCCGCCTGCGTCAGTTGGCGCGGCTGGAAGAGATGAAGTTGCGCTCCGAGCAGGATGAACTGCTCAAGGAGCAGGCCAAGCTGCAAGCGCTGCTGGCCAGCGAGACCAAGCTGAAGAAACTGGTGCGTACCGAGCTGCTCGCCGATGCGCAAACCTATGGCGATGACCGTCGTTCGCCGATCGTTTCCCGTGCCGAGGCCAAGGCGCTGTCGGAAAACGAATTGATGCCCACCGAGCCGGTAACAGTCGTTTTGTCGGAAAAAGGTTGGGTTCGCTGTGCAAAAGGCCATGATATTGACGCCACTGGACTGTCTTACAAGGCCGGTGATGGCTTCAAGACCTCGGCAGCGGGGCGTTCCAACCAGTTTGCGGTGTTTGTCGACTCCACCGGGCGCAGTTATTCGGTGGCGGCCCACACGTTGCCGTCGGCGCGTGGCCAGGGCGAACCGCTGACCGGTCGCCTGACGCCGCCGCCGGGTGCGAGCTTCGAATGTGTGCTGTTGCCGGAAGACGAGGCCTTGTATGTCATCGCTTCCGATGCCGGGTATGGTTTCGTGGTCAAGGGTGAGGACCTGCAGGCCAAGAACAAGGCGGGCAAGACCCTGCTGAGTCTGCCCAACGGTTCCAAGGTGATGCCGCCCAAGCCGGTGACCGACCGCGAGCAGAACTGGCTGGCGGCGGTGACCACCGAGGGTCGCCTGCTGATCTTCAAGATCAGCGACCTGCCGCAACTGGGCAAGGGCAAGGGCAACAAGATCATCGGTATTCCCGGTGAGCGGGTCGCCAGCCGGGAAGAGTACGTCACCGACCTGGCGGTGATCCCGGATGGCGCGACGCTGGTGCTGCAGGCCGGCAAACGTACCTTGTCGCTCAAGGCCGATGACCTGGAGCACTACAAGGGCGAGCGTGGGCGGCGTGGCAATAAACTGCCGCGGGGCTTCCAGCGGGTCGATGCGTTATTGGTAGAAGCTGGCAATTAAGCCGGTTTAGAGCGTTTGTCCTAGCTTTTTAGCGCAGGATCGACGCTGCAACACTGGAGTCATGGCGCATATTCACGGATGATATGCGCCTCTTGGGTGCCCGCGTGGCGGAGTGCCCAAACGAATTTTCTGGATCAGACTGTGGCATGCCTTGTGGTGGCCACCTGGATGGGATGATGACTGTTCTGCGCCTTCCTCTTATGTTGCTGCTCACCGGTGTGCTCGGTTTGGCCGGCTGCAGCGTTCACCAACCGGTTTCTTTGTATCAATTGGACAGTGGCACGCCGGGCCAACCTCAACAAAGCGCGGGCATGTCCGTGGTCCTGGGACCTGTGTCCCTGGCCGATTACCTGCAACGCGAAACCCTGTTGCAACGCCAGCCGGATGGCAGCCTGACGGCGGCGACCGATGGCCGCTGGGCTGGCAGCCTGTCTTCGGACATCAATCAACTGCTGGTCCGGCAACTGGCCTGGCGCCTGGACAGCCAGCGCGTGGTGCTGTCGCCGGCGACTCCGGGCACGACGCCGGATGTGCAGGTATTGCTGTCGATCACCCGCCTGGACTCCGGTGCCAAGCAGCCGGCGATCCTGGACGCGCAATGGCGTTTGCTCGATCGTCGTGGGCAGGTGCGCGACAACCGTATCGTCCACCTCGAGCAGCAGCATGCCGGCACCTCGGCAGCGCAGGTCCAGGCTCAGGGCGAGCTGTTGCAGCGCCTGGCCGAACAGATGAGCGTGGCACTCAAGCCGCTGGCCAATCAGCCGCCATTGGTGGAAGTGCGCAAGCCGGCGGCGGCGCCGGCTCCGGTCAAACAGGCCGAGCCGGAGAAACCGAAGATTCCGATGGCTTCGCCGATCCGTACGGACATGGAAGTGTTTCGTTTCTGAGGCCTGTATTCGAGACAACAAAAAGCCCGCGTCGAAGCGGGCTTTTTGTTGTCCTGCATTGACCGGGGGCCGGTTACTTGCCGCTGTTCTCGTGCATCCGCGCCAGTTGCCGTTCGAGCATCGACGGGTAGGGTTCCATCAGGCGTTCCACGCAGCAGGCGCCTTCAGGGCTGGCAATCGGACGGATACGGGCGCGCTGGCGGATCAGCGCATCGTCGCTGATCTGTCGCTCCACCAGCAGCAGGTTGCGGCTGTGCTGCGACAGCGCCAGGGCATCCTGGGCGGTTTCGGTCAGCAGCAGGTCGATCTGGCTCATGCCGAACAGCTCGTCACCCAGGGTCAGGCCCAGTTGCAGTTGCAGGGTGATGCCGCTGTCGGCGACTTCGATCTGCAACTGGTGGCCCAGCGCCCTGAGCAATTCGCCGCAGCAGATGGCGTTGGTCAGGTAGTCGTCGCCACTGTCCTCGGTATGGAACAGCATCAGCGTGCTGCCGTCGTTCAAGGTGTGCAGTTCGCTCTGGTACAGCGAGGCGGCCTGGTCCAGGCAGTCGCGATACCGTTCCAGCAGTTCGGTCAGGCGGGCCCGGGGCAGGCGACGCAACTGATCCTGGGCGCCCAGCTGGACCGCGAGCACGGCACTGTGCTGGGGCTGCGCAGGCACCACCGGCGCTGGTCTTGGCGCCACGGCGGTGGCGCTGCGCGGGGTTTCCCGCAGGTCGGCGAACGGGTCTTCCTCGTCCAGGTCGAGATCGTCTTCGGCGGTGCTGACGATATGCCGCGGCGCCGGCTTGGGCGTCGGGACTGCCGCGCTTTCGTCGAAGCTGGGGTCACGCAGGTTGCGCACCTGGAAGCTCGGCTCGGCGGGCTCTTCCTCGTAGTCGGTCTCGTCGTAGTCGATTTCCGGCTCGGGCTCGGGTTCCGGCTTGACCGGGGCAAAGCGCGAATGCAACTGGCGGGCGAGGTCGCCGATTTCGTCCTGGCGCTGGGTGGCCGGGGTGTGCTCGTCCATGTCCCGCAACCAGACCCGCAGTTGCAGCAACGGCGTGGAGATATGCCGTCCCAGACGCAGGCTCAAGGCCAGGGCCAATGCCAGCAGGATCGCACTGAGAATGCCCATGCTTTGCAGGCTGATGGTCATCGGCTGCTGGAACTGGGCCATGTCCAGGCTGATCCGCAGGTTGCCGGCGGTCACGTCCTGGAAAGTGATCTTGGTCTGGTAGACCCCTTCGGTTTCCCCCAGCAGGCCGCTTTTCGGACGCTGGCCGGCCTCGGCGAGGATCCGGTTGTCGACGCTGTAGATCGCCGCGTGGGCCACCAACGGGTTTTTCGTCAGGTTGTTGAGCAGCACGTTGAGGCTGAGGATGTCGTTGGACACCAGCAACTCGGTCGCGGACGTGGCGGTCTGGGTGGTCAGGCTCTGGCCAAGGGCATCGGCCTGCTGATGCATGGCTTCCTTGAACTGCAATCCCATCACGCAGGCGTAGATGACCAGCGCCAGCGCGACGAGAATCACGTTGTGGCTGGCGATACGCAATGCAAGCGGTACACGGCGGTGACGCAATGCCCGGAAGATCAGCAGGAAGAAGTTATCGGTTTTGACTGGCGTGGGCCGGTTCACTGAGCGCGGCTCTTTTGTCCGTGAAGTTGACGCGCAGTATAGCGAGAGGCCCTAGACCGGCAAAGCGCTGGCGGTGCCGATGGTCACTGAAAGTGAGTAGAATGCGACTTTTTTAACGAACGGGGGTGCGCTTTGCGCGAAATCGTCCTGATTAACATCACCGGTGAGGACCGTCCGGGTCTCACCGCGGCCATTACCGGCGTGCTGGCACAAGGTGGTGTGAACATTCTCGACATCGGTCAGGCGGTTATCCACGACACCCTGTCGTTTGGCATCCTGGTTGAAATCCCGAGCACCGAGCAGGCCTCGTCGGTGCTCAAGGATATTCTGTTCACCGCCTACAAGCTCGACCAGCAGGTCCGCTTCACCCCGGTGTCGGAAGCCGATTACCAGCATTGGGTCGACGGCCAGGGCAAGAAGCGCCATATCGTCACCCTGCTGACCCGCAAGGTCACGGCCGAGCAGTTGCAGCGGGTGAGTTCGATCACCGCGCAGTACGGCCTGAACATCGATCATATCGACCGCCTGTCGGGGCGCATGCCGCTGGACACCCCGGTCGACCAGGGCAAGGGTTGCATCGAGTTCTCGGTCCGCGGCGAACCGGCCGATCCGCAGGCGCTGCGTGCCGAGTTCCTCAGCGTGGCCCAGGAACTGAACGTCGATATCGCCTTCCAGGAAGACTCGCTGTTCCGGCGCAATCGGCGCCTGGCGGTGTTCGACATGGACTCGACACTGATCGAGGCCGAAGTCATCGACGAACTGGCCAAGGCGGCTGGCGTCGGCGAGCAGGTGTCGGCGATCACCGAGCGGGCGATGGCCGGTGAACTGGACTTCCGCGCCAGCTTCAAGGAGCGCCTGGCGTTGCTCAAGGGGCTGGACGTCAGCGTGCTGGATTCGATCGGCGCCTCGCTGCGCCTGACCGAAGGGGCCGAGACCCTGTTCGCCGAGTTGAAGCGCCTGGGCTACAAGACCGCGATCCTGTCGGGCGGCTTTACCTATTTCGCCCGGCAGTTGCAGGCGAAGCTGGGCATCGACTACGTGTTTGCCAACGAACTGGAAGTGGTCGACGGCAAGTGCACCGGTGTCGCCATCGAGCCGATCGTCGACGCCCAGCGCAAGGCTGACCTGCTGCGCGAACTGGCCCACAAGGAAGGCTTGCGCCTGGAGCAGACCATCGCCGTCGGCGACGGCGCCAACGACCTGCCGATGCTGGCGATTGCCGGGTTGGGCGTGGCGTTCCGCGCCAAGCCGCTGGTCAGGCAGTCGGCCAAGCAGGCGATTTCCACCCTGGGACTGGATGGCGTCCTGTACCTGCTGGGGTTCCGCGATCGCGAAGGGCAGAACTGAGGAAGGGCACCGGCTTGCCGGCGATGAGCGTTTAGAGTCTTGTGGTGTCCGTCCGGACGCCATCGCTGGCAAGCCAGCTCCTATAAGGGGTTGGCTTGGCTCCTACAGGGTTTTCCATAGCGAGCCGAAATCTTCTTCGTGTCCCGCCGCGCCACCCGCGGCCGATTCGCTCTTGATCGCTACCGGCTGCTCGAACAACCGATATTCGAACTGATTGAAGCTGCCGGTGCTGGCCAGGCGTTTGTTCAGCCCGCCGCGGCGTTCGTCGCCATTGGTGTTGATCACCACCTTGTGGCCTTCCTGGAAGGGCAGGCGCGGTGCCAGCAGCGTGGCGGGCACCCCGATGGCGCTGATTTCCGGCAACAGCAGGGCGCGCAGGTACTGGCTGCTCTCTTCGCTGCCGCGCACCAGTTGCAGGCCGCAGGGCTGGGCATGGGGTGCGACCAGCTCGATGCCCATCTGCGTGCCGCCGCTGCGGACCTGGCGGATCCAGCGCACCACCGCGACGCTCCAGCCCTGGGCCGTCGAATCCTGGATGCCCACCAGTTCTCCCGCCTGCAACTGGCCGGGGACCTCCCTGGGCCACGCCAGGCAATAGCCGCCGGGACTGTGGTTGATGATCTGCAGGCCGAAGGTCGGGAAGTCCTCGGCGCTGTTGGCGGCCGCCTGGCTGACCTCGGCCTCCGTGGGGTGATACTGGATTTCCTCGTAGGGCAGCAGGGTATCGGCACTGCCGTGGCGCTCGGCGTCGAAGGCGAGCGTCCAGCTGTCCTTTTCCGCGCTGTTGGCCATTTGCGCGGTGAAATGCGCCGCGCGGCTGGCGACCGGGCGCTTGAGGATTTCGCTGAAGGAGCGTTGCCCGCCGAGGTAGTAGTGCAGGGCACTCATGCCGATACACAGCGTCAGTTCGCCTTGTCCCGGCGTGCGCTGGAAGGTCCGCTCGGCCGCTTCGCCCCAGGCCGCGCAAAGGTGTTGCAGGGTGTCCAGGCTGAAGCCGGAGGGCACCAGCAGGCGCGACTGGCCGCGCTGGTCGGCGGGCAGTTCGAGGTAATCCTTCATGGCCGCGACCAGCGGCAGGGTGTTGATGCCCATCAGCCCCGGCAATTGCTCGTCGAGGAACAGCGAGGTGTAGCGCGGTGGCGCATCGGCCGCGGGGGCGATGGCGAAGAGACTCGACGGCAGGCCGGCACTCTGCAGCGTGACCAGCGCGCTCCAGGGCTCGAGGACTTCCGCCAGGCGGGCGATATTGTTCTGGCGCATCTGGTTGCTGCGTGAACAGCCCAGCAGCAGCGCGACGATGTAGGTCTGCTCGATGGTCAGGGACTGGGTCTGGCTCGCCAGTTCATCCCGTACCGGGTTGCCCTGCACCTGATGGACGATGGCCAGCTGGTACAACTGGTGGACTTCGAACCACAGGCTTTCCGGCACGGGGCAATACAGCTGGCTGGCGCGGATCAGCGGACCGTTCAGGCAATGCAGGGCCCGCTGGATGCCGATGGTCATCAGGGCCGTGCGGTCCTTGCTGAAGCGCGAGGCGACGCGCATCGCGATCTGCTTGTAACCGATGGCCAGGTGATTCTGCAGGGCCTGGCAGAGGTTGGCGACCTTGCGCGGGCGCTCATCGAGGACGATGGACTGATTGAGGAAGTGCCGCTCCAGGTGCTTGCAGACGTAATACACCTCGGGGCGCATCAGTTCGAGCAACTGCAGGCGGTTTTCGCTGGGGGTGAGCAACTGGTTGAGTTCGCCCAGGCCCTGATACAGCAGGCGCGCGGTTTCTCCGAGATTGGCTTTCGGCAGTTCGGCGATCCAACGCTTCAGATCGCGCGGTGTTCCATCGCAGAAGGACAAGCTCAACTGCGTGGGCGTTGGCGCGCGCAACAACAGGTGAGGACTCGGATTACTCATGTAGCGGGCCAGCTCCAGCAAAGAAACAACAGGCGCCATCCATGGGCGGGGTGACAAAAAATTGATGGCAATATAATGCCACGACTCTAGCAGCTATACGGAAAGGGCGCAGCCCTGTCGGTCGGATCAGGCTGCGACTCTTTGTCCGGCGGGTGAAGTCTCAGGATAGCCCGCGACTCAGGCTTCCCGGGGCAGGCCCAAACCCTGGCCCATGGTCACCGGTGAACCGGCCACCAGGCCTTCAGCCCATTTTACCTGCTCGGGACCAAACAGCACGATGGCCGTGGAACCCAATTTGAAACGGCCCAACTCGGCGCCTTTTTCCAGGTGGATCGGCGCGCGGGCGGCTTCGTCGTAACGCACGCTCTTCAGCTCGCGCTTGGGCGGCGTCACCAGCCCGGCCCAGACGGTTTCGATCGAGGCGACGATCATCGCCCCGACCAGCACCACGGCCATCGGGCCGCGCTCGGTGTCGAACAGGCAGACCACGCGCTCGTTGCGGGCGAACAGCTCCGGGACGTTTTCGGCGGTGGTCTGGTTGACCGAGAAGATCCGCCCTGGCACGTAGACCATTTCCCGCAGGGTGCCGGCCAGCGGCATGTGCACCCGGTGGTAGTCCTTGGGCGACAGGTAGATCGTCGCGAAGTCACCGCCCATGAACGGCGCGGCGACCGCCGCATCTCCACCCAGCAGTTCGAGGACGCTGTAGCTGTGGCCCTTGGCCTGGAACACGCGGCCATGCTCGATAGGACCGAGCTGGCTGACGGCACCGTCGGCCGGGCAGAGGATTGCCCCCGGCGTCTGGTCCAGGGGGCGTGCGCCTTCTTTCAGGGCGCGGGTGAAGAAGGCATTGAAGTGCTCGTAGGCGGTCAGGTCTTCGACCAGCGCCTGGGACATGTCCACCTGGTAGCGCCTGGCGAACCAGGCGGTGAAGGCATTCTTGAACCAGCGCACGCGGCATTCGGCGATGCAGCCGGCCAGGCGCGACAGCAGGTGATGGGGCAGCAGGTACTGGCTGAGGATGAACAAACGCTTTTTCATCAAGGGTCCTTGGAAATCTCAAATCTCTACGGGGGTGTCGGGGTGGTTGCCCCATTCGCCCCAGGAGCCGGCATAACCTTTGACGCGCGGGTAACCGAGCGCCTTGGCCACCAGGTAGGTGAAGCCGGAGCGGTGATGGGTCTGGCAGTGGGTGATGACTTCTTTGTCCGGGGTGATGCCCAGGCTGTCGAGAATCTCCGGCATGTCCTTGCGGATCCGCAGGCTGCGGGCCTGGTCCATGCCGGCGGTCCATTCGAAATTCACGGCGCCGGGGATATGTCCGCCCTTGGCGGCGAGGACTTTTTCACCGGAGTACTCCAGCGGGCCACGGGCGTCCCAGATCGCCAGGTCGGCGGCGCCCAGGCGCGACTGCAGGTAGTCGCGGGTGGCGGTCGGTTCGTCGTGCAGCGTCAGGGCCACCGGGCCGCCGGCGGCCACCGGGGTCTCGGTGGACACCGGCAGGCTTTCGGCCAGCCATGACAGGAGGCCGCCGTCGAGGTAGTGGTAACGGCCGTGGCCGATGACATCCAGCAGCCAGATAAAGCGTCCGGCCCACCCGCCGCCTTCATCGTCATAGACCACGTAGACCGCATCCGGGTTGTGGCCCAGTTCGCCGAACAGCGCTTCGAGCGCGGCCTTCGGTGGCATCAATCCGGGCGCTGGCGGCTGGCCCAGCTGGGTGCGCTTGGGGTCGACGAAACGCGCGCCGGGAATATGCCCGGTGGCATAGCGGGCGCTGCTGGTCAGGTCCACCAGGATCAGCCCGGGCGTTTCGAGGCGCGGCAGCAGGTCGCTGGGCTCGATCACCAGCGGCAAGCCAGAGAAGTCAGGCATGTGAGGTCTCCTGGACGCAAAAGGGAGGATTGTAGCGCAAGCTTCAGGCGCTGCGGTTGGTAAAGGCTTGCAGCGCTTTCTCGATGCAGTGCGCGGTCTTGCCGAAGGCCTGCACGGTCATTTCCGAGAGCGGCCCGCCTTCCTGGTCGGCCATGATCAGCATGATCACCCGGCCATTGTTGCTCAACGAACGCAGCAGCAAGTGCTCGCCGGGGAACTGGGCCCGCAGGTTGCCGGGCAGGAGAGCGGAGAACTGGGCATTGTTGGCCGGCGTCAGGCGGATCTGCGCCGGCTGGCTCAGCAGGCGCTGCAAGACGGTGCTCTGGGCAACCTGGAAGATCAGGTTGGCGGCTTCCCTGGGCAGGCCGGCGATCTGGTTGACCCGCAATGCGCTATGGCTGCGGTCGGCCATCAGGATCATCACGCGGCGCATGCCGCAGGCCACCAGGGCGTCGCGAGCGACGGTGGTCAGGTGCATGGCATTGGTGAAGCGACCGGGCTCGGCCAGCAGCTGTGCGCAGTGTTTGCGCCAGGTGCCCAGCGCCTCGGCGGTGGGGGCCGGGGCCGGCAGCAGTCCGGCATGCACGCGGCGGACATGCCAGGGCCAGATCAGGGCTTCGGCCGGGTGCCAGAGGTCTTCCATCGAATGCTGGTTGGCACTCTGGGCCGCCTGCTGGTGGATCTGTTGCTGCAACTCATCCATCGGCTGTTGCAGGTAGAGGCTCGACAGCAGTTGCCAGCGCAGGCAGTGCGGGCTGTCCCAGGCCTGTTGCGCGGCCAGGGCCAGGCCGTTGGCCAGCAGCACGGTATTGGCGGGCTGGTTCAGCCAGCGGCGCAGAGCCGGATCGGCATCCAGCCGCTGTTGCTGGTGCAGCCGGTCATCGCTGTCGCGGGCGATATGCAGCACCCTGGCGAGGGTGCGCTGTTCGGTGAGCAGCAGTTGATAACCCTGGGTCACCCACACCGGCAGGCGCCAGACATCGGCCAGCCCCTGGCACAGCTCCAGCAGGCGGATGCCGAACAGTTCCCGTTCGACGGCGGCGGCCGGTTCGTGCTTGTGCAGCACCCGCAGCTCCCAGTTTTCGAGGAGCTTCGGATGGGTCAGTGCCAGAGGCCACAAGGGCGAGAGAAACAGCAGGCTGCCCCAGTGGATGTCCTGCCAGAGTCGCGCCAGGCGCGCGGCGAACAGGCCGTTGGCCTGCTGGCTGGCGTGCTGGCTGATCAACTGCAACTGTCGCAGGGCCACCGGGATTTCTTCCGGTGGTCGCGCCGGCAGGCGTTCGAGCAGTTCTTCGGTGCGCTTGAGGCCCAGGCGATTGATCGCCACCTCGAGGTTCTCGGCCGGCTCGGTCATGCTGCCGTGAGTGTGGTGGTTGGCTTCGCAGATCACGCTCAGCGCCAGCGCGGGGCTGTCCTGCATCAGCTCGGCGATATCGCGCAGCGAGCTGCGGTTGTCGCGGATGGCCCGGCAGACGCGGTCGTGACTGTCCTGGGGGACGGGTAAACGCACGCCTTGCAGCAGCTTGATCCAGCCCTGCAGCGTGTCGGGTTTCTGCGTGGAGACAGTCGTTTCGTTAGCCATATTCGAGCGCGGTCATCATCACTGTTAACAGGCCCGTAAAGGGCTGGGCAGGCGCTGCGCAATCGACCGGAGTTGCTGGCACATGGCCGGTTTTCTGGCTTTTCGCCTGAACTGGCTATAGTCTGGCGCAGATTCGCCGATAAGGAGAAGAAGAGATTTATTAACTTCCGAATATGACCTTGAACCCGACTCAGTAAGTGCTCTCTACCTATGGCTAAAATTATCGGCATCATCGTCGTATTCGCGAGCGTGCTCGGCGGGTACGTGCTTTCCCACGGCAAGATTGCCGCCCTGATCCAGCCCTTCGAGGTGATGATCATCGGTGGCGCGGCCTTCGGTGCGTTCCTGCAGGCCAACCCCGGCTACATGACCATGCACGTGGTCAAGAAATCCCTGGGCATGTTCAGTTCGCGCTTTACCCACACTTTCTATCTCGAGGTGCTGGGCCTGATCTACGAGATCCTCAACAAGAGCCGCCGCGAAGGCATGATGGCGATTGAAGGGGATATCGAAGACGCCGCCGCCAGCCCGATCTTCGCCAAGTACCCGGCCGTGCTCAAAGACGAGCGCATGACCGCCTACATCTGCGATTACCTGCGCATCATGTCCTCCGGCAACATGGCTCCCCATGAGCTGGAAGGCCTGTTCGACATGGAGCTGTTCTCCATGAAGGAAGAGCTGGAGCATCCGGCCCATGCGGTGACCGGCATCGCCGACGCCATGCCCGGCTTCGGTATCGTCGCGGCGGTACTGGGGATCGTGGTGACCATGGCTTCCCTGGGCGAAGGCGACCAGAAGTCCATCGGCCTGCACGTGGGGGCGGCCCTGGTAGGTACCTTCTTCGGTATTCTCGCCGCCTACGGTTTCTTCGGTCCCCTGGCGACTTCCCTGACCCACGACGCCAAGGAAGAGCTGAATATCTACGAAGCGATCAAGGCCTCCCTGGTGGCCTCGGCTTCGGGCATGCCGCCTTCGCTGGCGGTGGAGTTCGGGCGCAAGGTCCTGTATCCGAAGCACCGTCCCAGCTTCGCCGAGCTGGAACAAGCGGTTCGCGGTCGCTGAGTCATGGAAAACAATCAGCCGATCATTATCAAGCGCGTCAAGCGCTTTGCCGGCGGGCATCATGGTGGCGCCTGGAAAATCGCCTTCGCCGACTTCGCGACGGCGATGATGGCGTTCTTCCTGGTGCTGTGGTTGCTGTCTACGGCGACCCCGGAACAGAAGATCGCCATCGCCGGCTATTTCAAGGACCCGATCGGCTTCTCCGAGAGCGGCACGCCCTACATCATCGACCTGGGCGGTTCGCCGGTGCTGGCGCCGGACAAGACCCTCAATCCGGAAGTCAAATCCCAGCCGCAACCGGACAAGGTCACGGTCGACACCGACCAGGTCGAGAGCATGGCCGAACAGGTCGAGAAAGAGCGCCTGGAGTTGCTGCTGCAGGAGTTGCACAAGAAGGTCGACGAGAGCCCTGAGCTGCAGAAGTTCAAGGATCAGATCCAGTTCGAGATCACCCCGGACGGCCTGCGTATCCAGATCATGGACGCGGAAAACCGGCCGATGTTCGACTCCGGCAGTGCGCGCCTGAAGCCTTACTTCGAAGACATCCTGCTGGCCATGGCCGACACCATCAAGGCGGTGCCGAACAAGATCAGTATCAGCGGTCATACCGATGCCAAGCCGTACGCAGGCTCCGGTGACTTCGGTAACTGGGAACTGTCGGCCAACCGCGCCAACGCGGCCCGTCGGGCACTGGTGGCGGGGACCTATCCGGACACGCAAGTGGCGCGGGTGGTGGGTTATGCTTCGTCGTCGCTGTTCGACAAAGCCAACCCGTTCAACCCGGTCAACCGTCGCATCGATATCGTCGTGCTGACCAAGAAGGCGCAGAAGGCCATCGAGGGCGAACAGGGTGCCGATGACGACAAGCCCGCCCCGGTCCCGACTCCGGGCCAGGGCGCGCCGGGCGAAGTGCCGGCCGACCCGAATGCGTTGCCGGCGGACAAGCAGCCGCTGCCCGCCCATGAGGTGCGACAGCGCTTGAACATCTTCGAGGACGGTGTCTTGAAGATGGACGAACCGGGCAAGCCGAAGACCGGCTCATGAGCCGATAAACAACAAGGCCGCGATTATCGCGGCCTTGTTGTTTGGGTGGTGTTTCAGTCATTTGGGGCGACAGAGGTCAATAGCTGTCCTGCGGCAGGCTGGCGATGATCGAGCGGTAGCTGTTCATCCGCTGTTGCTGCACGCGGCCGTCTTCCAGGGCCTTGAGCAGCGCGCAGCCGGGCTCGCGATCATGCTTGCAGTCGCGGAAGCGGCAGGTGCCGATCAGGTCGTTGAACTCGATAAAACCCGCCTCGACGTCGGCACGGCTGACGTGTCCCAGGCCGAATTCGCGGATCCCCGGGGAGTCGATCAGTTCACCGCCGCCGGGGAAGTGGAACAGCCGCGCGGTGGTGGTGGTATGGGTGCCCTGACCGGACAGTTCGGAGAGCGGGCCGACGCGGGTGTCCACTTCGGGCAGCAGGCTGTTGACCAGCGAGGACTTGCCGACCCCGGACTGGCCGACAAACACGCTGATGCGCCCGTCCAGTTGTTGTTGCAACTGCTCCATGCCGTTGCCGTGATGGGCCGAGACTTCCAGCACCGGATAACCCAGCGTGCGATACACCGCCAGCAGTGCGTTCAGGGCCGGGGCATTCTGCTCGTCGATCAGGTCGAACTTGTTCAGCAGCAGCAACGGCCGGATGCCAGCATGCTCGGCCGCCACCAGGTAGCGGTCGATCAGGTTGGCATGGGGTTCGGGCAGCGGTGCGAAGACGATCACGATCATGTCGACGTTGGCGGCCACCGGCTTGAGCTGGCCACGGCTGTCCGGGCGCTTCAGTTCGGTGGTGCGCGGCAGTTGCGCGACGATCACGCCAATACCCTGGTTGCCGGCACGCCAGACCACCCGGTCGCCGGTCACCAGCGCCGGCAGGTTGGCCCGCAGATGGCAGCGGAATACCTGGCCCTTGAGCTCGCCTTCCAGTGCCTCGACTTCGACCTGCACGCCGAAGTGGGCGATCACCAGGCCCGTCTGCTCGGCGCCCAGGTCGCCGCCTTCCAGTGCCTCGACGGCCTGGGATTCGCGTTTGGCGGCGCGTGCGGCGCGTTCGCCCTGGATCTTTTCGATGCGCCAGTTCTGGCGGCGGTTGAGCTGGCGTTTGGCCATGGGTGTTCCGTGTCGTTGAATCGGCGGGGAGGGGCAAGCGGTCGCGAGTTTAGCACGCCCGGCAAGCGCGGCCTGCGCTAAACTGTGCGGCTACGCCGAGGAGCCAACCCATGCAAAACCCACAGAATCTGATCTGGATTGACCTGGAGATGACCGGCCTGAACCCGGACACCGACGTCATCATCGAAATGGCGACCATCGTCACCGACAGCAACCTCAACACCCTGGCCGAAGGCCCGGTGATCGCGATCCATCACAGCGATGAAGTGCTGGCCGGCATGGACGAGTGGAACACCCGTCAGCACGGCGGTTCGGGCCTGACCCAGCGCGTGCGCGAGAGCCGCATCAGCATGGCCGAGGCCGAGGCGCAGACCATCGCCTTCCTGGAACAGTGGGTGCCCAGGGGCAAGTCGCCGATCTGCGGCAACAGTATCTGCCAGGATCGCCGCTTTCTCGCCCGCCATATGAAGGCACTGGAAAACTATTTCCACTACCGCAACCTGGACGTGTCGACCCTCAAGGAACTGGCCGCGCGCTGGGCGCCGCACGTGCGTGACAGTTTCCAGAAGGGCAGCACGCACCTGGCGCTGGACGATATCCGTGAGTCGATCGCCGAGCTGCAGCACTACCGCAAGCATTTCATCAAGTTCTGATCCGCAGCGGTGCCTGCCGCGCTGCGCTCTTTTGGGGCGCGGCGCAAGTCAGTAGACTGCGGGCCTTCTCCTGCCCGGATCGCCATCATGCTGCTGATGCTCTACCTCGTCGCCATTACCGCTGAAGCCATGACCGGCGCATTGTCTGCCGGACGGCGTGGCATGGACTGGTTCGGCGTGGTGCTGATCGCCTGCGTCACCGCGCTTGGCGGCGGTTCGGTGCGCGACGTCCTGCTGGGGCATTACCCGCTGACCTGGGTCAAGCATCCGGAGTACCTGGTACTGACTTCGGTCGCGGCCCTGGTGACGGTGTTCATCGCGCCGCTGATGCGTCACTTGCGCTCGCTGTTCCTGGTGCTCGACGCCCTGGGCCTGGTGGCCTTCACCCTGATCGGGTGCATGACCGCCCTGGAAATGGGCCAGGGCATGATGGTGGCTTCGGTCAGCGGAGTGATCACCGGGGTGTTTGGCGGGGTGCTGCGGGATATCTTCTGCAACGATATTCCCCTGGTCTTTCGCCGCGAGCTCTATGCCAGCGTCTCGTTCGCCGCCGCCTGGTGTTTCCTCGGTTGTACTTATTGGCAACTGCCCAATGAACAGGCGATTCTGATCACGCTTTTTGGTGGCTTTCTGCTACGCCTGTTGGCAATTCGCTTTCACTGGGAAATGCCGAAGTTCGTCTATAACGACGAAGCCTAGTGGGCCTATATATCTATAGTTTGAAACCTTATTGTTGATCCGATCGGACAGGGTCCGATCAACAAATTGCGTTTTTCTTTTGAAAAGGACAACGAGTAGCCTTGTGACTCATAAGTAGTAATAAGGATATTACGATGTCTGAGTCTTTTCTGTCCGCTTGTCTCCCTCCGTGCCTGATCGGGCGGGATGGGGTTCTTGTATGAACAGACTGTTGTTCGATTATGGCTCGAATCGCTACGAAATATCGGGTGACGCATTGAGCCAGGATGACCTGGCGTACCTCGCTGAAACTCAACGTGTCCTGGAAAAATATAAAGTCTGTTTTCCCGAGCTGTATCTGCAAGGCAAGGAAATACATGCCACGCAAGGTGGCAAGAGCTATCTCCTGGGAACAATCCATACCCAGGGAGCGGATGAACAACGAATTATCTATCCCTGCTTTCGGGAAGAGTTCGTATTTGATTTTCTTCGCGATATGTCGTCCTTTTCTTTGTGGCGTGACCTGGATGGCGAGTTGGCGGCTTCTTACCCTCTGCTCAAGTCGGCGTTGATAAGGGAGGGGGTTGCCGAAGAGCATCGGATCAACTGGGTATTGACCCGGGACTTTATCGCGATGGTCACTCCGGCGGGCGAGAACTCCAGCGTTAAAAAACAAGAGCTGGATTTTTTGAACGGGCTGCTTTCTCTCCAGCAGGTCGGGGCCGCACAGGCGAAGATGCGACGCTTGCAAGGTGTGAACCTGGCGAATCCGCCGGCAACGGATAGCGCATCGGGTCCGGGAAGTCGTCGCAAGCGTGCCATTGAGCACACATTGAATCTGCTGGTGGGTGACGATGTTGCCGATGTCAGACTCTATCAGGTGGTCGCGGCGCAAAGTCCGGATTCCGCTGCCAGTATGCGTCTTGTTTCGAAGTACTACACACAATGGAAAGGGCGTATCAATACCCGGCAGGAATTTGCCAATTTCCTCCTGGCGATCAATCTCGGCTCAATGCCACCTTCGCTGTTTACCGGGTTCCATCAATTAGGCGCCTTGAGACAGCGACGCGTGACACAGGTCCTGCTCACGCTACCCAACGAAGGCTCTCCGGAGTGGCGGAGGATGCTGCTCAATATTCATGGCGAGTTCGATCAGTTCAGGCAGCGGGCGCTGGGTCGCATACTCAAGCCGGGGGGCCGCAGTTACCTCGAGTTGGGGGCCGACTATTCAATCAGCAATAACGACCTGGTCATAAAATATTCCGCGGCGGCGGCGCCAGGTGTCGAATTTGACGGAGTCGTCAATGTCATCGCCCACGGTCAGGATATAGAGCGACGCGTGTCCGGTTATCCGGAAAAGGTTGCGGGCTGGCTGCACGACAACCTGCTCGCCAATTATGGCGCGACAGGGTTCAGGAAATTGAAGGTGATCAATTTTCAGTCCTGCCATATTCCTGATGTGCTGGCGAAGCACATTACCTGTCTTTTCCTGGAAAGGTCGTCGGTGTTTTTTGAACCGGATCGAATTCCCAATTTACTGATCATCTCCAGTCCGCGATCGCCGCTGGTATTGACGTCGCAGCTGCTACTCGGTCGTGCCCTGTCGAGTCTGTGGCAGGAGCAGCACTTTGTTTTTCCCGGGCATGTGCTCAAGGCGTTCAGGCACCTGATCGATAACTCTTCGGGTATTCAGGTGGCGATCAGCGAGAATTTTCACTGGTCTTCTACCTTTACCGATCCGAACTATCTTTCATTCGCGGATTACCTGAGAAGCACACAGGTTTTACAGGCGGATCGACTGTTTACGGAAACGCCCGGTATTCCTTATGTCG
This sequence comes from Pseudomonas sp. Ost2, assembly GCF_018326065.1. Taxonomy (NCBI): domain Bacteria; kingdom Pseudomonadati; phylum Pseudomonadota; class Gammaproteobacteria; order Pseudomonadales; family Pseudomonadaceae; genus Pseudomonas; species Pseudomonas sp. Ost2. The sequence goes on from NZ_AP021904.1 coordinate 611,892, forward strand.
ATAAGACCACGTTCGACTCTATCAACCGCGTCACACGCGCGGTGCTCGATCTGCGCAGGTCGGGAGTGGAGCAGTGTGCCCAACTGATCGTTGATCGGTTTCCCGGGGCGGTCGGCGATGTCCAGAGGCTGGTGTCGGTTGCCTCCATCGCCGAAGGGCCGGATATGCTGCCAGTCGGCGAAGTCGATACCGTGCGCAAAGTGATAGGTTTTCTGGCGCAATTGAAGTCGGCAGCGGACCGTCGGGATTTTCTCGGCGGTTATCAGATTTACCATGCGACGAAAATAAAAATCCTGATTGATCCCTATGATCCCCATGGGCCTGCAAAGATCAGGCACTTCACCGACCTGATCTTCATATTGTGCGGTTCCAGGATGCCTGGCACCGAAGAGCGCTATGAGGCCGCCTATAAAAAGCTCTTTCTGCTGGAGAAGGAGGAGTATCGGGCGATGACCGGCATCGATATCGATTTCGCCGCCCGGCAGTTTTTCAAGAATTATCCGTATATACAGTTCGCTCCGAGCGAGTTTCATTCCTTTCAAGCACCCAGCCCTCAGCCGGACATGGTGACCGTGGACACCGGCCTGCTGCGGGGGCTGCAGGGCAGCGAACAGTTGGGGATGCCCACACGGGAACTGCGGCGATTGCTGGACGCCGGGGACGAAATAAATACCCTGTCGGCCATGGAGCGGCTGGAAAGCAGCCTGGACAAGAAGAAGCCATTTCTCAACGACTCGCGTTCGCTGAGAAGCCTGCAAGAGACCCGGGAAAATCTCGAGCGCGCCAGGACCCGTCTCGAGAAAAAGCAGTTGTCACCCATCGCCCTGAAAGCCACTGCGCGCTTGGCCGCCGGCTCCAGTCGCCTGCTCGGGGCATTCGGGGTCTTCGCGGACTTCCGCACCCAGCCCTTCCACCTCGACTTTTCCTCGGTCAGGTCGGGGCTGTTCAGCACCAGCGATTCGCTGGCGGTGGTCAAGGGGGTCTTCGATTTCAGCTCCGATATCGGCCCGGCACTGGCCTTGCGCCTGGCCTCCAGCGCGTCGCGGGCACTCTGGCAACCGCGGCTGGACCAGCTGTTCTTCAAGATGAACAAGGTGCTGCTGCCCCTCGATGTGCTGTTCACGGCGGTCAGCCTGTATCGCAACGTCGAAGGCGCACGGTTGGCCAGGAGCGTCGAGGAACAGGCGCTGTATATCACCATGACGGTGATCGATGGCGCCTCGTTCGGTCTGGGCCTGGCGGGCTTTATCCTGATCGGTGTGCCCGGGGTCGGGGTCGCGCTGATTCTGGTGGGGATGGCCCTGGCCGTGGTGAACATCCTGCTGAACGCCATTGTCAGCCTCTCGCAACTGGAGAACTATCGCTGGGATGAAAAGGTTGGCCTGTTCTTCGGCAACCTGTTCGGGGCTTCGGCACTGCACGGCATTCTCACCCAGCAGCAGATGCGCCAGGCGGCGGATCAACTGTTCACCGGGGTGAGCGAAGAGAGTATCGATCTGTTGCTGACGCCGATGATCAATGACGCCGACGACAGCGACCAGACCAATCCGCTCAAGGACATCGGTTCGATCAGCCAGGGTTCCAGCCTGCGCCAGCAGCCCAAGGGCTATACCTTGTCGCCGCTGGGGCTGACCCCGGACGACCTGCAGACCTGGACGGATGCGAAGGACCAGGACAAGACCGGGCAGGTCCACAAGGGCTGGTACCTGCGTCGCCGGGAGCGCCCGCGCAAGCTGATGGTGACGATGCCGTCCACGCCGAACACACGGCGGGAGCTGCTGGATTTCGGTGCGATCCCGACCATCCTGCTGTTCGGTGCCACGCCCCACCTGTTGCTGGAGGCCAATCCCTTTGGCTGGGCGGCGGGAGAGTCACCCCAGGAGCGGGCGCTGAACCGCTACCAGGTCAGGTTGCACCGTGCGACGCCCTACACCCTGCAGTTCAAGAAAAGCGTGCTGAGCTCAAAGGACTTCGACTCGAACTTCGGCAGTCGGACGGAACTGCTCGTTCCGCCGGGGGATTTCCCGACGCTGCCGCAAGTGAGCCTGGACCTGTCCGGGCAGGACCGCGAGACCCTGGCGGAGCTGGACTTGTCCCGCTCGTCGCTGGAGATCGTCAAGTTCAAGGGCAAGAGCACCTTCCGGCTCGACCTGGTCAGTGCCGATGACCAGGCCGCCTGCGCGCTGGAGCAGGTGGTGCGCACGGTTCAACTGCCGGCGCATATCTCGTTCAAGAGCGGCGAGACGCACCCGGTGATGGCGGTGGTGGGGGAAAGTTCGCGGATCACGCTGAGGCATTCGACGGGGCATTCCCTGCTGTTGCTGAAGCCGCAGGTGCGTCGTTGCGATATCGAGCTGCACGCCCCGGTCAGTGGGTTTGCAGTTTCCATCTAGATGCAAGCCTGACGTTATAAATAAAGTTCAAGCACTTTAAGGGAATATAAGTGATGAGTGACAGGAAAGTAATAAAGATCACCGGGCATGCGGCCGCGACGGATTCGGAACTGGAAAAAGTCGAGCTGATTCTGACGGACACTTCGCTGAGGTATCATGATCTCACTACCCAACTTGATCCACGGGTAACGCCGGTCAAGAAGCAGTCTTTCAACATCGAGGACCGTGATCGGGAAAAGTTGCAGATTTCCCTGGAGGGCAATTTTTTTGTCACTGAGCTCAAGGGCGGGGAGCTGGTTTTAAGAAAAAATATAGAAAGTTGCTTGAAGCTTGTTCTGCAGAATCAAACCATTACCTTGAACCCGAATCTTTATTACGGGAACCGGTTATATAACGTGATGGAAATGGACTTGCCGCAACTGCTTGTGCCAGGCAACAACCAGCCCGTCATGTTGGGCAGTGCCGCCAGTCGGCCCTATGACTCGACAGCGCTGCTATTCAATGCGGAAAGGGCCGCTGAGCTCGACCGCTATCCCGATGACACCCTCGTCAATTATGAAATCAGGCTGGCCCGGTATGACGGGCAACCGACAAACCCGACCGCGGGCTATCTGAGTTTCGCGGAGATAAAAAAGGCCCGATCAAGGGGCTTCGTTCTCCTGCCGAGTGTGCCGACGTCAGCCTTCGACTTGAGCTCGATCCGGTTTTCCTACCGTATCACGGCGCGTGGGGGCGCCCGGATAGATTCCCTGGAGGATGAAAAGAAGGACCTTTTGCAGGTCAGGGTCAGTGCTTCGAGTCATCAGCTTATCGACATGAAGGCGATCAACAAGGCGCACACCCTCGATTTTCTGGAGATGAAATGCCTGTTGAACGGCGAGGGCCTGTTCCGCTACCTGAATGTCGCCTTCCCTCGGTTCAGGGTCTTTTATGATTCGGGCAGCGAGGTGGCCTATAACAGCGTTCATCACCTCGATCTTTCGACGGCAGCCAAGAGGACAGAGCATGGGTTGCTGATCGATATGGCGTCGCTTGCCTCGGTCGATTTTATCGACAGGAGATCTTTTTTACGCATAAAGGGATTGGCGTATTTCGAGCAGGCGCCGCCAGAAGTCGCCAACTTTTCGTATGAGATGCTCGACTCGGATTACCGGGTGATCAACGAGGCGCATTACGTGGGGCGCTGCCACTTCAGAAAGGTTGTCGAGGACGCTGCTGCATCCCGCGTACTGCATCTGGAGACGCAAGGGAATCCCTATTATCTTGAGATGGATATCAAAGATCCATTAAAGGAAAGCCCCGCAAAACAGGGCTCCGCAGCTTGTTATTATCGAATCCATCTGGTTTCTCCTTTCCCGTCAGTCGCAATGGACCAGCTGTTTTTTTCCGAAGTCGATTTCTACTTCGACAGGAAACTGAGCTTTGCCGATATTGCCCGGGACCTGGATCTGCCCTATGAGGAATTGGATATAGCACCGGTGGTCCAGGGCGCAAAACTGCAGGACTTTCTTGAGGCGCATACGCTGGCCTATACGGCGATTCCGTTCTCCTTTGAACGGATGACGAAAGATGTGCTCATGCGGGCCGCCTTTCCCCAGGCCGTGGCGAAAAATGTCTCCGTCCACGGCTATTCCAGAACCGGAAGAAAGCTGTTCAGCACGCGCTGGCTGGAAAAAGACCGGGTAGAAGAAGCGCCTGCCTGGTGGCAGGGGGTGGAGATACTGGTGCTCTGTCTCTGGATGAAAAAGGATGCCCTGGCGCAAAGCCCTTCGCCCTATACCTACCGCGCGGAAAGAGAGTTTGACGGCGGCACTTATGACGCGCCGTATTTCCTGAGTGTCGAAGGGAAATTCAATCCGTATACCTACATTCCCTGCCTCAAAGGCAACCATGTCTATGAGCTCGATCCACTGTTCTCCAACACCCTGTATGTGGGGCAGGGACGCAGTCGGGTTCAGGGTCGGGGTTCAGCCAATACGATTTATCTGATGTGGGACTCTCATACCGTGTTTGATTTCGCCGCGGAGGAGGACTTTCAAAAGGGCCTGGCACCTTCGCGCCTGAAACTCATGGGCGTCGATCTGGAAAACGTGGTGATACAGGTGCCCGGGCCGGAGGAGGAACATTGGGGCAGTGTCGTCCTGGAGTGGGCGCTGTTGGTCGATCCGCAGAAGGAACTGGCCGCGACCCGCGATCCGGCCGTCCAGGGCTGGTTGAAAGGCAGTCAGGCAGCGCTCAAGGAAGGCTCGTTGACGCTGGTCAACTTCCTGAAGGAGCCGATTGGCGAGTTTCTGGAAATCGAGATCAAGGATCGCCTCTACACCCTGGAAGTGTCGCGAAACGATGGCAAGGTTCATTGGCGGCGGCAAGTCGATCTCGGTCGTGAAGCCCTGGGCGAGAAAACCGTGCTTCGTCGCTGGAGCGACAAGACCGAGTACGTGCTGCGCAACAGCATCCTGGGCAAACCCGACACGCCGCTGTATCCCAGCGATGACGGCCAGGACATCCTGATCGCCCGTGGCAACGTGGCCTATCTGCATGGCGGCAGGCATGAGACGCAACTGGTCGGCAATCTGCCGGAGAACTTCTTCTATCTCGATCAGGGTGGCGCCGACAGTGTGATCGCCAACGGCTATAGAAACACCATCGAGATATCCGGCGCCTCGGGTGGGGACAAGGTCCTTTTCCTGACGACGAAAAGGGCGGCGACCCATTTCATTTCCGCTTCCGGCGTCAGTTTCAGAACGGCCCGCATACAGGACGACGACCTGTTCTTTTTCCTGGAAGCCGAGACCCATCTGCTGACGATCTGCCTGAAGGGCATCGTCGCCTGGCCGCGCTCAGCGCAGAACCGGGTCAGCCTGTTGCTTGAGGAAGGGATCTTCAGCGCCGATCGGTTGATCGAGTCCCTGCGGCTGTCGGCGTTGAGTTATCGAGAAGAGGTTTACCGGGTGCAATCCGTGTTGCCGGAACCGGCCCTGCAACAAGGGTTTACCCAACTGGCTGACAGAGTGGTCGAGGATGAGCACGCGAAGGCGTATCTGAAAGATCAGATCAAACAGTATGACGTGGTCGAAAAGGAATAAGGAGAAGCCCTGATGTCTGCGCGAGCCAAGCTATTGGAGATGAATGAACATCGCTACAAAGTGGCGTGTCCTTTTTATGGAGAAAAGGACTATGCATTCACGTTCGAGTTTACCGCTGTCAACGCCGTCTGGCAGGCACATGATGCCGACTCCGCCAGTCTTGTTGCCAAGCCGAATATCTGGATGGGCGAAGAGCGAGAAGATCACTACACCGTTGCGCAACGGCCGGAAGCCGCCGATGAACGAGTGTTTGCCTATCGGCTCGGGCGCAGTTTCACCCTGGTCTGCCTGAACGAGCAGTTGTACCTGATGCTCAGGACCTGGGAGGAAGACCGGGAGGGAAAGGTGCTGGCGGCGAGTCGGCGTAATAAAAGCGCGGTGAAAGTCGCCACCCGGATGGTCTCGGGGAAAACCGAGCCGCTGATGTTCGCCCATGGGGATCCCTGCGTCATCAAGCTGGAAACCAGGGACGGGCTTTCGACGGTCAAGGTCTGGAATACCGGCAAAGCCGGGGAAGCGCCTTATATCCTGGGCGACTTCGGTGAGGCGTTCAGGGATTTTTTCGCCGGCTTCAGCGAGTTCCAGTTCAATACCATTCCGCTGGCCATCAAGAACGGCCGGCACTCGTTGCGCCTGGAGAGAGTGGCGGCCTGGGTGGGTAATGCCCGGCCGGAAGGCGAGGCCAATCTGCGCGATTACCTGGAAGAAAAAAAACCGCTGTTGAAGGGCTTCGGCTATCGGCAGCTCCCCCTGGAGCAACTGAGTGCCCATTACCCACTGCAGAAGAACCGCTGGGGAACCCTCGATAACAAGCTGTTCCACTCCGTGGAGAACGCCAACTTCTCCATCGAGGCGGCTCGGGGGCTGTGCTTTGATGCCTTCAGGAATTCATGCTCGGTGTCCCTGACACCTGCGGCGGATCGAGGCGTCTCCAGCGGTTTCATGCTGGACGTACGGCTGAAGGAGCCACGGTCACTTGAAATCCAGACGGTGGTCTCGTTGATCGACAGGTGGAATAAAGCGCAATCCGTTTTCTCGCGGCGCAGGCACGGGCTGGATTTTAAAAAGATCGTCGAGGACGTGGAGCGTTTTGATCCGGCTGAACCCTTTGTAGCGGGTGCTCATTACAACGATCGGACCCTCGCGCAATTCATCGGGACCAGCACGCTGGCGGGTAGTCTGCCGAATTTTATCGGACAGTTGGGTGTGTCCGATTTTTCTGTCGAGGCGCAGTTGAAGGCTACCATGCGTCAGCTTCAGCTCAAGCTGAACGAGGATAAACAGACGCTTTACACCCGCCGCACGGATATCGGTGCGCTCACCTGTAAAACCGCCGCGCCTGAGAGCAGCACCCGGTTCTCCCTGCAGATCCTGAGGCAAATGAAGGCAGGCCCGGCGAATGGAGAATTGGCTTACGAGGAGAAGATGGTCTTCAGCGACCCTCAGGGCAACGAGCGCGGATCAGTGGACCTGGAGGGTTTTCCCTGTTTCCTGCTGCTGTGCCTGAGTGACGATCGCAAGGCGTTCAATCTGTTCGTGGCGCGGGCCGACAGCGATCTTTCCGGCGGGTTGGAAGCCGCTCTGACGTATGCGATTTCGCCTGCCGGCGATCAGGCGGCGTCTCAAGAAGATCCAGCCATCGCTGAAGTCGTGCTCACCCTTGGCTTGGGAACAGGCGTGGGGAATGGCCCGATGCTCGCGATCAGGGATCTGAGTCTCTGGAGTAGCGCCTTGTGGCAACGGGAAGGTTTGCTGACGGCGGGGGAGAAGATTGACCGGGACTACAATGTCAAAACATTGGCCCATCTGGGTTTTTCAGGTTCGCTCGGCTCCCTGGTCGAACAATATGAAAAATCTTCGAAGTTCTAGGTGGGCTTATGCAAAGGTTATCGTTTGACTACAGCCTGCATCAATATGAAATATCAGGTGCCGGACCGGGCAAGGAAAGCCTGGCCCGTCTCGAATCCATCGAAAGGCTGTTGAAACATTACGCGGTGATTTTTCCCGAGCTTTATCTGGAGGACAACAGGATCAGCGCCGCGCAAGGCGGGCGGGTTTATACGCTTGGCGAACTATATACCGAGGGCGTCGGCGAGCAGCGAATCATATACCCCCGCTTTCGCGATCAATGGAGCTTTGAATTTTCTCGGGATATATCATCCTTTCTGCTGTGGCAGGCAATGGATAAGTCATTGCAGGGGAGTTATTCGCAGCTTGAGTCGGCATTTTCAAGTGCAAGAGGGGAAGGTGCGCGGGCCCTGGTTGATTTGGCATTGCTCAAGGATTTTCTCGCAATGGCCAGGGTCGAGGGGGATAACGTTGTAAAAAAACAGGAAGAGCTGAATTTCCTGAAGGGACTGATCGCCCTGTATTATCTGGGGGTTGTCCAGAAGCAGGTGCGGGTGTTTCGCGGGGTCAACCTGCCGGTGAGCCCGTCCAGGCCGGGTGGGCGGGTGAAGCGTGCCGTGGGAGGGACTCTCAATCTGCTTATTGGTGAAGATGTTGCAAGCGTCCTGTTGTATCACAACGCTACATCTTTTGAAGAAACCTACCCGTTGGCGATTATAAAGTTTTATTTCTATTACAAGAGTAGAGGCGGGCTGAAAGATGCGCAGGATCTGATCAGGTTCTCTATTTCGTTCAAGGAGTTTTTCAGACGGCTCTCCGGTCCGGCTTGGCAGATCAATGCGATCGAGTATCCCAGTATTGTCGATATTCTGAGTGCCGAAGGTGCAGTGCCCGAAGATGCCGAGGCCGCCCGTCGCTATATCGATAATATGGACAAGGAGTTCGTGCGTTTCAGAAAGAGCAACCTGGATCGGATCCTGATCCGTGAGCAGGAACTGGGTATTTACACCCTCAGTAGCTACCATAAGCTGCGATCGCGGGAAATCGATACGCTCCTGGGTCGCGGTCGGCCCAGGCCGATTGACGCGTTGCTCATCGATTACATCAGCCCTGGCGATACCGCGAGTCCTTTTGACGGCACCGTGCATATAGTGGGGCATGCGGATATTTTTGGCCTGGGTGGTGTTTCCAATCCTGAAAGGATAGCCAGTTGGATATACGATAATTTTTCCGGCGTGTTTGGAAAGAACTCCGCCAGGTTCAGGCAGATCCGCTGCATGAATTTCACCGCGTGCCATTTCCCCGAGGCCCTGGCGTCCTATGTGACGGTTCTTTTTATCGAGCGCTGCCTGGAGCAAGGGAATTTCAATGTCATCGGCGGCGACGGTATGGAGCGGCGCTGGATCCCCAATATAACCGTGATTTGCAGCCCTCATTCTTCCCTGGTCTATAGCTCGGGTCTGGGTCTGATTCCGTTTTCTTATATCGCCACTAACGACAATATGGCGCCATTGCCGGGCGTTGTGCTCAATGTCATGGATCGCATGCGCTCCCAGGGATTTTCTGCCTTTCTATCGAAGACGGGGAGCCTGGATTTTTCGGAGCCTGCCGTTCGGCGGTTTGTCCAGGAAACACGGGTGTTTTCCGTAGCCGGCATGGTTGGAGATGCGTTCCAGGTCAAAGTTGTATCGGAGGCCGGGTTCGAGGCGGTGAAACAGGAAAAAACAGCCGATTACAGGGTCTATGAGCGAGGTTTCGAGGAGGAGAGGCGCAGAAGAAAGGCTGAGGCGCTAGAGATTGCCAGAAGGCCGCTGCCAGGATTCGGAGGGTGGACGACGGAGCAGCATGTGGCCCGCGTCGAACAGTTGATTTATGGCGCTGCGTCCATCAGGCCAAAAGACCAGGCAGCGTTTTTGCGCGCCAATACATTTGAAACGATGCGGTTGTTGCACGATTATTATGCAGAAGTAAAAAACCGCTATGCCTCGCCGGCGCACGTTGGTGCGGACGAGAGCGAGGCTGAAGTCAATACCAGGATATACAAGCAGGCCCTGGAGGATCTGCGCAAGGAAAACAGAATCAAGTTCCTGATTGATCCGGTGGATCCTGGTTATCACTATAAACGGCAGTCGATACTCAAGCTGTTCCGCGAGCATTTGGGCATTGTGTATCGCGAATTTCAGGATTTTGCGTTTTATAGCCCGCACGATGGACCACTACTGGGCGTGCAGCCATATAACTATGGGTATGTCTCTTATTATGATCAGCAGTTGGCGGATATCCTGTTTGTCGTCACCAAGCAGGAATATCGGGAAATCACCGGCATCAAGGTCGATAACATCCAGTTGAATGCGGCACGCAGTGTGTCAGACGCTATTTTCAGGAGCGCTCAAAAACCGAAAAGAGGCTCGCCAGGAGACACCATCCTGCTGGGTGCCCCGCCGTTGTACCAGGGCTTTCTGGGCAGCGCACAGCTTGGCGTGTCAACACGAGAGTCGGGCGCCCTGCTCGAATCGGGCGAGGAAGCCAGGGTTCTTTCCGCCATCGAGCAACTGGAAAGCAGCCTGAAACGCAAGAAGCCGCTGTTGCAGGACGCGGGGGCCCTGGGAAAGCTGCAAGAAACCCAGGAAAACCTGGCCCGGACCAAAGCCGCAGTCGAGAAAAAGCAGCTGTCCCCTGTCGTCCTGAAGACCGCCGCGCGCATGGCCGCCGGCTCCAGTCGCCTGCTGGGGGCATTCGGGGTCTTCGCGGACTTCCGCACCCAGCCCTTCCACCTCGACTTTTCCTCGGTCAGGTCGGGGCTGTTCAGCACCAGCGATTCGCTGGCGGTGGTCAAGGGGGTCTTTGATTTCAGCTCCGATATCGGCCCGGCACTGGCCTTGCGCCTTGCCTCCAGCGCGTCGCGGGCACTCTGGCAACCACGGCTGGACCAGCTGTTCTTCAAGATGAACAAGGTGCTGCTGCCCCTCGATGTGCTGTTCACGGCGGTCAGCCTGTATCGCAATGTCGAGGGCGCGCGATTGGCCAGGAGCGTCGAGGAACAGGCGCTGTATATCACCATGACGGTGATCGATGGCGCCTCGTTCGGGCTGGGCCTGGCGGGGTTTATCCTGATCGGTGTGCCCGGGGTCGGCGTCGCCCTGATTCTGGTGGGGATGGCCCTGGCCGTGGTGAACATCCTGCTGAACGCCATCGTCAGCCTCTCGCAATTGGAGAACTATCGCTGGGATGAAAAGGTTGGCCTGTTCTTCGGCAACCTGTTCGGGGCTTCGGCACTGCACGGCATTCTCACCCAGCAGCAGATGCGCCAGGCGGCGGATCAACTGTTCACCGGGGTGAGCGAAGAGGGTATCGATCTGTTGCTGACGCCGATGATCAATGACGCCGACGACAGCGACCAGACCAATCCGCTCAAGGACATCGGTTCGATCAGCCAGGGTTCCAGCCTGCGCCAGCAGCCCAAGGGCTATACCTTGTCGCCGCTGGGGCTGACCCCGGACGACCTGCAGACCTGGACGGATGCGAAGGACCAGGACAAGACCGGGCAGGTCCACAAGGGCTGGTACCTGCGTCGCCGGGAGCGCCCGCGCAAGCTGATGGTGACGATGCCGTCCACGCCGAACACACGGCGGGAGCTGCTGGATTTCGGTGCGATCCCGACCATCCTGCTGTTCGGTGCCACGCCCCACCTGTTGCTGGAGGCCAATCCCTTTGGCTGGGCGGCGGGAGAGTCACCCCAGGAGCGGGCGCTGAACCGCTACCAGGTCAGGTTGCACCGTGCGACGCCCTACACCCTGCAGTTCAAGAAAAGCGTGCTGAGCTCAAAGGACTTCGACTCGAACTTTGGCAGCCGGACGGAACTGCTCGTTCCGCCAGGGGATTTGCCGACGCTGCCGCAAGTGAGCCTGGACCTGTCCGGGCAGGACCGCGAGACCTTGGCGGAGCTGGACTTGTCCCGCTCGTCGCTGGAGATCGTCAAGTTCAAGGGCAAAAGCACCTTCCGGCTCGACCTGGTCAGTGTCGATGACCAGGCCACCTGCGCGCTGGAGCGGGTGGTGCGCACGGTTCAACTGCCAGAGTACATCTCGTTCAAGAGTGGCGAGACGCACCCGGTGATGGCGGTGGTGGGAGAAGGTTCGCGGATCACGCTGAGGCATTCGACGGGGCATTCCCTGCTGTTGCTGAAGCCGCAGGTGCGTCGTTGCGATATCGAGCTGCAGGCCCCGGTCAGTGGGTTTGCGCTGTCTGCTTGAACCCTACGGTCAGGGGGCGTTGCGCCCGGCATGTTGATGCAGTGCCCACTGCACGTGTTCCCTGACCAGCTCCGACGGATAGTCCAGGCGGGCATTGAGGGCTTCCAGTACCACAATCGTCGAGGGCGCGTTGCCCAGGCCGACCGCCAGGTTGCGTAGCCAGCGCTCGTAGCCGGCCCGGCGCAGCGGCGAGCCTTCGGTGTTTTTCAGAAAGGTCTCTTCATCCCACAGGAACAGTTCGGCCAGCCCGGCATTGTCCAGGCTGTGCCGGGGCTTGAAGTCTCTTTCGTCGGAGGCGCGGGCAAAACGGTTCCACGGGCAGACGATCTGGCAATCGTCGCAGCCGAACACCCGGTTGCCGATCAGGGGGCGCAAGTCTTCCGGGATCGCGGTTTTCAGCTCGATGGTCAGGTACGAGATACAGCGTCGCGCATCCAGCACATAGGGGCCGACAAACGCCGCCGTCGGGCAGATATCCATGCACGCCGTGCAACGTCCGCAATGCTCGGTGGCATGGGGGGCGTCCACCGGTAGCGGCAGGTCGACGAACAGCTCGCCGAGGAAGAAATAGCTGCCGGCCTTGCGATTGAGCACCAGGGTGTTCTTGCCGATCCAGCCGAGCCCGGCCTGTTCGGCAATGGCCTTTTCCAGCACCGGGGCGCTGTCGACGAAGGCGCGGTAGCCGAACGGGCCGATGACCTGCTGGATGCGCTCGGCCAGTTGTTGCAGGCGCTTGCGGATCAGCTTGTGGTAATCGCGGCCCAGGGCATAACGCGAGACATAGGCCTTTTCCGGCTCTCCCAGGCGCTGGGCCATCTGCGTGTCGCCGGGCAGGTAGTCCATGCGCAACGACACCACGCGCAATGTCCCGGGCACCAGTTCGTCGGGGTGCGAGCGCTTGCTGCCGTGCGCGCCCATGTAGTCCATGTCGCCGTGGTAGCCGGCATCCAGCCAGCGTTGCAGGTGCTGCTCATGCTCGCCCAGCTCGACGCCCGCGATACCGACTTGCTGAAAGCCCAGCTCACGGCCCCATTCCTTGATGGATTGGGCGAGGGCGGGAAGGTCGACGCTATTTACAGGCATGAGACAGGAGAAACCTAGGCTTTGGTGCGTATAATTCTGCCAGACATCAGAGCCGAACGACGCATGCCGCAGACCAAACCGCCTTTTCCCGATATTCAGTCACTGACCCTCGCCACTTTGCCGAGCCTTCCCGCACGTCAACCGGACGCCCACAAGGGCCAGTTCGGCCACGTGTTGCTGATCGGTGGCGACCGGCGTTTCGGCGGGGCGATCCTGCTCAGCGCCGAAACGGCCCTGCGCGGTGGCGCGGGCCTGGTCTCCCTGGCGACGCGGCCGGAACACGTGGCCGCTGCCCTGGCGCGCCTGCCGGAAGTGATGGTGGTCGGCGTCGAGTCGGCCAATCAGTTGATGGACGTGCTGGAGCAGGCCACGGTCCTGGTGGTCGGCCCGGGCCTCGGGCAGTTCGCCTGGAGCCGCAGTCTGTTGTCGCTGGCCGCGAACGCCGCGGTGGCGCAGGTCTGGGACGCCGACGCGTTGAATCTGCTGGCGAGCGGCGAGACGCGGCTGCCGGCCGATTGCGTGATCACCCCGCATCCGGGCGAGGCCGCGCGCCTGCTGGGCATGTCGACAGCGCAGGTGCAGGCCGATCGTGTCGCCGCGGCACGGGCCCTGGCCGCGAAGTACCAGGCGGTGTGCGTGCTCAAGGGCGCTGGCAGCCTGATTGCCGCGCCGGATGGGCGGCTGTCGCGCTGTGAGCGCGGTCATCCGGCCATGGCCACCGCCGGGCTGGGCGATGTCCTCGCCGGCCTGATCGGTGCCTTGCGCGCCCAGGGCCTGGCGGCATTCGAGGCGGCTTGCCTGGCGGTCTGGCTGCATGCCGGCGCCGGCGAGCTGCAAGGCAGAAAGGGCCGTGGGCTGGCGGCCAGTGACCTGATTCCAGCCATCCGTCAGTTGCTGGAGGAGCAATCGCCGTGTCTGAACTAACCCTGCAATTGCCTGACGAAGAAAGCATGGTGGCGTTTGGCCGGAAAATCGCCGAAGTGACCGCCGGTGTCGGGGTGATTTTCCTCGAAGGCGACCTGGGCGCCGGCAAGACCACGCTGTCGCGCGGCATCATTCGCGGGCTGGGGCATGCCGGGGCAGTGAAAAGTCCGACTTTTACGCTGGTCGAGCCGTACGAATTCGCTGAAGTTCGTGCCTACCATTTCGATCTTTACCGCTTGGTCGATCCCGAAGAGCTCGAATACCTGGGGATTCGCGACTATTTCGACGGCGATGCCCTTTGTCTGGTGGAGTGGCCCGACAAAGGTGCAGGCTTTTTGCCAAAGCCCGACCTGACCATTACCATTAGCCCGCATAATGGCGGACGTTCGTTGTGTCTGTTGTTCCAGGGGGCGCGAGGCGAGGCCTGGTGTGCCGCACTGGCATTGGAATTCAAATAAATGATGGGGTTTGGTATGCGCATTCGCGCGCTGGTTGCTGTCGTAGGACTGTTACTTACGGCACTGGCCGTCGACGCCGTAGCGGCGACACAGGTCAAGAGTGTTCGACTGTGGCGAGCCCCGGATAACACACGACTGGTGTTCGACCTGTCTGGCACCGTCCAGCACAGTGTCTTTACGCTGACCGCACCCGATCGCCTGGTGATCGACATCAATGGCGCGACCCTGGCCGGCCCGCTGAACGTGCCGACGGCCAATACGCCGATCACCAGCGTCCGCGCCGCCCAGCGCACGCCGACCGACCTGCGGGTGGTGGTCGACCTGAAAAAGGCCGTGACCCCGAAAAGCTTCACCCTGGCGCCGAACGCCCAGTACGGCAATCGCCTGGTGGTCGACCTGTTCGACAACCCGGCCGATGCCGCGCCGACGCCGACGCCCGCGTCCAATCCGGCGCCCAGCGTGGCGACGCTGCCGGCGGTGCCGGTGACACCGACGGAGCCGGCCATCAAGCTGCCGCCGGCCCCGGCCGGCAAGCGCGACATCATCGTGGTGATCGACGCCGGTCATGGCGGCGAAGACCCGGGTGCGTCCGGCTCCCGTGGCCAGCACGAGAAGGACGTGGTGCTGTCGATCGCCCGTGAACTGCAACGCCAGGTCAATGGCCAGAAGGGCTATCGCGCCGAGCTGACCCGTACCGGCGACTACTTCATTCCCCTGCGCGGACGTACCGAGATCGCCCGCAAGAAAGGCGCCGACCTGTTCGTCTCGATCCACGCGGACGCCGCACCATCCGCCGCGGCGTTCGGCGCCTCGGTATTCGCCCTGTCCGATCGTGGCGCGACGTCCGAGACCGCGCGCTGGCTGGCGGACAGTGAAAACCGTTCCGACCTGATCGGCGGTGCCGGCAACGTCAGCCTCGACGACAAGGACAAGATGCTCGCCGGCGTCCTGCTCGACCTGTCCATGACCGCCTCGCTGACCTCCAGCCTGAACGTCGGCCAGAAGGTCCTGAGCAACATCGGCCGGGTGACGCCGCTGCACAAGCAGCGTGTGGAGCAGGCCGGGTTCATGGTGCTGAAGTCGCCGGATATCCCGTCGATCCTGGTCGAGACAGGCTTTATCTCTAACTCCAACGAGGCCTCCAAGCTGGCCTCCGCGAACCATCAGCAGGCCCTGGCGCGTTCCATCAGTGCCGGTATCCGCCAGTTCTTCCAGCAGAACCCGCCACCGGGGACCTACATTGCCTGGCTGCGCGATTCCGGCAAGATTGCCCAGGGCCCGCGCGACCACCGCGTGGCGCCGGGCGAGACCCTGGCCATGCTCGCCGTGCGCTACCAGGTCTCGGCGGCGACCTTGCGCAGTGCCAACAACCTGAGCAGCGACGAGTTGAAGGTGGGACAGAACCTGACCATTCCTGGTGCTGAACTGGCGGCCAAACAATGAGCGATGCAATCCTGAACGAACGAGCCCGTATCGAGCTGCTCAGCCCGCGTCTGGCGAACCAGATCGCCGCCGGCGAGGTAGTCGAGCGCCCGGCCTCGGTGATCAAGGAGTTGCTGGAAAACAGCCTGGACTCCGGTGCCAGGCGTATCGATGTGGACGTCGAGCAGGCCGGGGTCAAGCTGTTGCGGGTGCGCGACGATGGCAGCGGCATTTCCGCCGATGACCTGCCGCTGGCCCTGGCGCGCCATGCCACCAGCAAGATTCGCGACCTGGAAGACCTTGAGCGGGTGATGAGCCTCGGTTTCCGGGGCGAGGCCCTGGCGTCCATCAGTTCCGTGGCGCGCCTGACCCTGACCTCGCGGACCCGCGACGCCGATCAGGCCTGGCAGGTGGAAACCGAAGGCCGCGACATGGATGCCCGGGTGCAGCCGGCGGCCCATCCGGTGGGCACCTCGGTGGAAGTGCGCGACCTGTTTTTCAATACGCCGGCGCGCCGCAAGTTCCTCAAGGCCGAGAAGACCGAGTTCGATCACCTGCAGGAAGTGATCAAGCGCCTGGCCCTGGCCCGCTTCGATGTGGCCTTTCACCTGCGCCATAACGGCAAGAGCATTCTCAGCCTGCATGAGGCCCATGACGACGCGGCCCGCGCCCGGCGTGTGGCGGCGGTCTGCGGTTCGGGTTTCCTCGAGCAGGCGCTGCCGATCGAGGTCGAGCGCAATGGTCTGCACCTGTGGGGCTGGGTCGGCCTGCCGACTTTCTCCCGCAGCCAGGCGGACCTGCAGTATTTCTATGTGAACGGCCGCGCGGTCCGCGACAAGCTGGTGGCCCATGCGGTGCGCCAGGCTTATCGCGACGTGCTGTTCAACGGCCGGCATCCGACCTTCGTGCTGTTTTTCGAGGTCGATCCTTCGGTGGTCGACGTCAACGTGCACCCGACCAAGCACGAGGTACGCTTCCGTGACGGGCGCATGGTCCACGATTTCCTCTATGGCACCCTGCACCGCGCCCTTGGCGACGTGCGTCCGGAAGACCAGTTGGCCGCGCCGGCCGCGGTGACCGGCATCGTTCGCCCGAGCGGGCTCGAAGCGGGCGAGTTCGGTCCCCAGGGCGAGATGCGCTTGGCCGCCAACCTGCTCGAACAGCCCCAGGCGCAGCCTTCGCCGTCGTTTGCCGCGACTGCCGGCTCGGGTTCCGGCGCCGGCTATCAGTATCAATACCGTCCGCAATCGACGCAGATGCCGCCAGCGGCAGAAGCGCAAAGCGCCTACCGCGAGTTCTTCGCGCCGTTGCCCGAGGCTGGCGTACCGAGCCTGCCCGAAGGCCAGGGCGACATTCCGCCGCTGGGTTATGCGCTGGCGCAGCTCAAGGGCATCTACATCCTCTCCGAGAACGCCCAGGGGCTGGTGCTGGTGGATATGCACGCCGCCCACGAACGGATCATGTATGAGCGCCTGAAGATCGCCATGGCCAGCGAGGGTCTGAGCGGCCAGCCGCTGCTGGTGCCCGAGTCCCTGGCCGTCAGCCAGCGCGAGGCCGACTGCGCCGAGGAGCATGTCGCCTGGTTCCAGCGCCTGGGCTTCGAATTGCAGCGCCTGGGTCCGGAAACCCTGGCCATCCGACAGATTCCGGCCCTGCTCAAGCAGGCTGAAGCCAACCGGCTGGTGCAGGATGTCCTGGCGGACCTGATGGAGTACGGCACCAGTGACCGTATCCAGGCGCACCTGAACGAATTGCTCGGCACCATGGCCTGCCACGGTGCGATTCGCGCCAACCGGCGCCTGGCCCTGCCGGAAATGAACGGCCTGCTGCGGGACATGGAAAACACCGAGCGCAGTGGCCAGTGCAACCACGGTCGTCCGACCTGGACCCAACTGGGCCTGGACGACCTGGACAAACTTTTCCTGCGCGGTCGCTGATGACGGGTTCCCGACTTTTGAAACAGACGGCATTACCCCCGGCGATTTTCCTCATGGGCCCGACGGCGGCCGGCAAGACCGACCTGGCCATCGAGCTGACCAGGGTCCTGCCCTGCGAGCTGATCAGCGTCGACTCTGCCCTGGTTTACCGGGACATGGACATCGGTACCGCCAAGCCTTCGAAAGAGCTGTTGGCACAGTTTCCGCATCGGTTGATCGATATTCTCGATCCCGCGCAGAGCTATTCGGCCGCGCAATTCCGCGCCGATGCGCTGGCGGCCATGGCCGAGATCACCGCACGGGGAAAAATTCCCCTGCTGGTCGGTGGTACGATGCTCTATTACAAGGCTTTGCTCGACGGCCTGGCGGAGATGCCGGCGGCTGATCCGCAGGTTCGCGCGGAAATTGAAGAAGAGGCTGCGCGCCTTGGCTGGCAAGCCCTGCACGACCAGTTGGCAAGTATCGATCCGGAATCGGCGGCGCGTATTCATCCCAATGACCCGCAGCGATTGAGCCGGGCGCTGGAAGTCTATCGGGTCAGCGGGTCGAGCATGACGGCCCATCGACAGCGACAATCTGCGCAAAGTATTGACGCAGCCGCTTCGGGACGGCCGCAATTACCCTATACTGTGGCGAACCTGGCCATTGCTCCGGCGAACCGCCAGGTCCTGCATGACCGAATTGCACAAAGATTCACACAAATGTTGGAACAGGGATTCATTGACGAGGTCGTAGCCCTGCGTAGGAGAGGTGACTTGCATGTCGGGTTGCCGTCTATACGTGCTGTAGGCTACAGACAAGTCTGGGATCATCTGGATGGCAAGCTGACGTCAGCCGAAATGCAGGAGCGGGGCATCATCGCCACGCGCCAATTGGCGAAGCGCCAGTTCACCTGGTTACGCGGCTGGGCTGATTTACACTGGCTGGACAGCCTGGATTGCGACAATCTGCCACGCGCCTTGAAATACCTTGGGACGATCTCCATATTGGGCTGAGTCCCTGCAATTGCCGTCTATCCTTGGGGGAGTGGCGGCATAAGCCACCTGTTTATTCATTTTTTATTATTGATCCTTAAAGGAGTGCGGCACATGTCAAAAGGGCATTCGCTACAAGACCCTTACTTGAATACCTTGCGTAAAGAGAAGGTTGGGGTTTCCATCTATCTGGTCAACGGGATCAAACTGCAAGGCACGATCGAATCCTTCGACCAGTTCGTGATCCTGCTGAAGAACACCGTCAGCCAGATGGTCTACAAGCACGCTATCTCGACAGTGGTACCGGTTCGTGCAATTCGTCTGCCTAGCGCAACCGAATCCGAACAGGGTGACGCTGAGCCAGGTAACGCCTGATAGGAGTCTCCTTTGTTCTTTGAGCGCCACGGTGGTGGTGAGCGGGCGATTCTCGTTCACTTGGAAGGTCAGGACCCTGAGGCGCGCGAAGATCCGCAGGAGTTTCAGGAGTTGGCACTATCGGCAGGTGCCGAGACCGTCGCGTTTTTCAACGTGCCGCGTCATCGGCCAACCGCCAAGTATCTGATTGGCACTGGCAAGGTCGAGGAACTTCGCGACCTGGTCAAGGCCGAGCAGGTCGAAATCGTGATTTTCAATCACATCCTCACGCCCAGTCAGGAACGTAACCTCGAACGTGTCTTCGAGTGTCGCGTGCTTGATCGCACGGGCCTTATTCTCGATATTTTCGCCCAGCGCGCACGTACCCATGAAGGCAAGCTCCAGGTCGAACTGGCCCAGCTTGAGCACATGAGCACGCGTCTGGTACGCGGCTGGACTCACCTTGAGCGCCAGGGCGGCGGCATCGGCATGCGCGGCCCGGGTGAAACCCAGCTGGAAACCGACCGGCGCCTGTTGCGGGTACGCCTGCGGCAGATCAAGGGCCGGCTGGAAAAGGTCCGCAGTCAGCGCGAGCAATCCCGTCGCGGGCGCAAGCGCGCCGATATCCCCACCGTGTCACTGGTGGGCTACACCAACGCCGGCAAGTCGACCCTGTTCAATGCGGTCACCGAGTCCGACGTGTATGCCGCCGACCAGTTGTTCGCCACCCTCGACCCGACCTTGCGCCGTCTCGACCTGGATGACCTCGGGCCGATCGTGCTGGCCGACACCGTGGGTTTTATCCGGCACTTGCCGCACAAGCTGGTCGAGGCTTTCCGGGCTACGCTCGAAGAGTCGAGCAACTCCGACCTGCTGCTCCATGTGATCGATGCCGCGGAGCCGGACCGGATGCTGCAGATCGAGCAGGTGATGGTGGTGCTGGGCGAGATCGGGGCCCAGGACTTGCCGATCCTCGAGGTGTATAACAAACTCGATCTGCTTGAGGGCGTCGAGCCGCAGATCCAGCGCGACGAGGACGGCAAGCCGCAGCGGGTCTGGCTTTCAGCCCGGGACGGAGTCGGCCTGGAGTTGCTCGGGCAGGCGATCGCCGAGTTGCTGGGCAACGATTTGTTCGTCGGCACCTTGCGCTTGCCACAGCGTTTTGCTCGACTGCGTGCACAGTTTTTCGAGTTGGGTGCGGTTCAGAAAGAAGAGCATGACGAAGAAGGCACCTGTCTGCTGTCGGTTCGTTTGCCCAGGGCCGAACTCAATCGAGTGGTCTCGCGCGAAGGGATGAAGCCGCCGGAGTTCATCGAACAACACACTTTGCAATAAAAGCCTGACAAAGCGGTTGTGCCGCTGTAGCAGGCATTCTGTAGCATTGGTCGGCGCGCCGTGGGTGCGTCTTTGCTTTATCAGATGGAGAGCGCTATGGCTTGGAATGAGCCGGGTGGCAACTCGAACAATCAGGATCCTTGGGGTGGCAAGCGTCGTAACAACGGCGACCGCAAGGGGCCACCGGATCTCGACGAGGCCTTCCGCAAGCTGCAGGAAAGCCTTAACGGGTTGTTCGGTGGCGGAAAGAAACGCAGTGACGACGGTGGTGGATCGAGCGGCAAGGGCGGTGGTTTCGGCCTGCTGGGCATCGGTCTCGTCGTGCTGGCGGCTGTCTGGCTGTACAGCGCGGTCTATGTCGTGGACGAGCAGGAGCAGGCCGTGGTGCTGCGCTTCGGCAAGTACTACGAGACTGTCGGCCCGGGCCTGAATATCTATTTCCCGCCGATCGACAAGAAGTACATGGAAAACGTCACGCGTGAGCGTGCCTACACCAAGCAGGGGCAGATGCTGACCGAAGACGAGAACATCGTCGAAGTGCCGCTGACCGTGCAGTACAAGATCACCAACCTGCAGGACTTCGTGCTGAACGTCGACCAGCCGGAAATCAGCCTGCAACAGGCCACCGACAGTGCCCTGCGCCACGTGGTGGGTTCCACCGCGATGGACCAGGTACTGACCGAAGGTCGTGAGCTGATGGCCAGCGAAATCAAGGAGCGCCTGCAGCGGTTCCTCGATACCTATCGTACCGGCATCACCGTGACCCAGGTGAACGTGCAGAGCGCCGCGGCGCCCCGTGAAGTCCAGGAAGCGTTCGATGACGTGATCCGTGCCCGTGAAGACGAGCAGCGGTCGCGCAACCAGGCCGAGGGTTATGCCAACGGCGTGGTACCGGAAGCCCGTGGTCAGGCCCAGCGTATCCTCGAGGATGCCAACGGCTACCGTGACGAAGTGATCTCCCGCGCCAAGGGTGAGGCAGACCGCTTTACCAAGTTGGTCGCCGAGTACCGCAAGGCACCTGAAGTCACCCGCCAGCGTCTGTACCTGGACACCATGCAGGAAGTCTTCAGCAACACCAGCAAGGTGCTCGTGACCGGCAACAAGAACGGCCAGAGCAACCTGCTCTACCTGCCGTTGGACAAGATGATCCAGAACAGTTCGGGCGGTAATTCGCCAGTAACCGGTTCGGCCGCAGCCTCCGGCAACACGGATGTCGTGCCGCATATCACTGACCTGCCGCAAACGCGCACAAGGGAGAGCCGCTGATGAGCAATAAATCGCTGATCGCCCTGATCGTTGGCGTCGTCGTGGTCCTGGCCGGCTGGAACTGCTTCTACATCGTGTCGCAGACCGAGCGGGCCGTACTGCTGCAATTCGGTCGCGTGGTCCAGGCGGATGTCCAGCCCGGTCTCCACGTGAAGGTTCCCTACGTCAACCAGGTGCGCAAGTTCGACGCCCGCCTGATGACCCTGGATGCCCCGACCCAGCGCTTCCTGACGCTGGAAAAGAAAGCCGTGATGGTCGATGCCTACGCCAAGTGGCGGGTCAAGGATGCCGAGCGTTTCTACACCGCGACTTCCGGTCTCAAGCAGATCGCTGACGAACGCCTCTCGCGCCGCCTGGAATCGGGCCTGCGTGACCAGTTCGGCAAGCGCACCCTGCATGAAGTGGTGTCCGGTGAACGTGATGCGCTGATGGCGGATATCACCTCCTCGCTGAACAAGATGGCCGAGAAAGAGCTGGGGATCGAAGTGATCGATGTCCGGGTCAAGGCCATCGACCTGCCGAAGGAAGTGAACCGCAGCGTGTTCGAGCGCATGAGCACCGAGCGTGAGCGTGAGGCTCGCGAGCACCGCGCCAAGGGTAACGAGCTGGCCGAAGGCATTCGTGCCGACGCCGATCGTCAGCGCCGCGTGCTGCTGGCTGAAGCCTATCGCCAGTCCGAAGAGGCTCGCGGTGACGGTGATGCCCAGGCCGCTGCCATCTATTCCAAGGCCTACGGCCAGGACCAGGAGTTCTATGCGTTCTATCGCAGCCTGCGCGCCTACCGCGAAAGCTTTGCGAACAAGAGCGACGTGCTGGTTCTGGACCCGAGCAGTGACTTCTTCCATTACCTGGAAAAAGCCAAGCCCTGATCTACAGCGCATCAACACACCCGCCCGGCGGCTAAAACGCCTGGCGGGGTGATCCTTTCGGAAAACGTGTGTATGATGCGGCAGCCGGGAAATTCCCGGCTTTTTTGCGTCTGCATGGTTGATTAGCCGGCAGGCTGGCAAAACCGAGTTGATCGACTCGACAGGTTTTTCGAGGAAAGTGGTAGGCGAAGCCGGTTTTCGGCTGTTCGTCGCGTCGTTCTTGCGCGCGCGTTAACCATTTTCTGCTTCACTCAAGGCTCGCCTGTGGGCTTGCCGCCCGGATCATAGGGGAAAGGCGTAATGGCAACGGTAGACCGCTGGCTCCTGCCAGATGGCATCGAAGAAGTACTTCCGCCTGAAGCGGCGCGCATCGAAGTGGCGCGCCGCCAGGTGTTGGATCTGTTCCAGAGCTGGGGCTATGAGTTCGTTGTCACCCCGCATATCGAGTACCTGGAGTCCTTGCTGACCGGTGCGGGCCAGGACCTGGACCTGCGTACCTTCAAGGTGATCGACCCGCAGTCGGGCCGGCAGATGGGTTTCCGTGCCGATATCACGCCGCAGGTGGCGCGTATCGACGCCCATACCCTGCGTCGCGAAGGTCCGAGCCGCCTGTGCTACGCCGGCAGCGTACTGCATGCGCAGCCGCGGGCCCTGTCGTCCTCGCGCAGCCCGATCCAGTTGGGCGCCGAGCTGTACGGCGATGCCAGTCCGAGCAGTGACGTCGAAGTCATCAGCCTGATGCTGGCGATGCTGCAACTGGCCGACGTACCGGATGTCCACATGGATCTCGGGCATGTCGGTATCTATCGTGGCCTGGCCCGTGCGGCCGGGCTGTCCGGCGAAGTGGAACAACAGTTGTTCGATGCCCTGCAGCGCAAGGCCATCGACGAAGTGATCGACCTGACCGAAGGCCTGCCGGCCGAGCTCGCGGCGATGCTGCGCGCGCTGGTCGACCTGTGTGGCGGTCGTGAAGTGCTGGCGGCCGCGCGCGTGCGCCTGGCGGGGGCTCCGGCACCGGTCACGGCGGCGCTGGACGACCTGCTGGCGATTGCCGAGCGGCTGTCGGTGCGTTTCCCCGACCTTCCGTTGTACTTCGACCTGGGTGAGTTGCGCGGCTACCACTACCACACCGGTGTGGTGTTCGCGGTGTTTGTCCCGGGTGTCGGCCAGGCCATCGCCCAGGGCGGTCGTTACGACGATATCGGCGCGGACTTCGGTCGCGCGCGCCCGGCGACGGGTTTTTCCACCGATTTGAAAACCCTGGTGACCCTGGGGCGTGCTGAGATCGAGCTACCGTCTGGCGGTATCTGGATGCCTGACAGCGCGGATGCGGCACTCTGGCAGCAAGTCTGCCGGTTGCGCAGTGAGGGTCAGCGTGTCGTCCAGGCCTTGCCTGGGCAGCCATTGGCCGCCGCCCGTGAAGCGGACTGCGACCGGCAATTGATTCTGCAGAACGGGCTTTGGCAAGTATTGCCGCTGGCTTCTTGAGTTTTCCCGCCGGCGGCTGCCGGCACCAAGTTTGCGCGAATGAGGACAAGTGTTATGGGTAAGAATGTCGTAGTCCTGGGCACCCAGTGGGGTGATGAGGGCAAAGGCAAGATCGTTGATCTGCTGACCGAACATGCTGCCGCCGTAGTGCGCTACCAGGGTGGTCACAACGCGGGTCACACCCTGGTGATCGACGGCGAGAAAACCGTCTTGCACCTGATCCCCTCGGGCGTGCTGCGCGAAGGCGTGCAGTGCCTGATCGGCAATGGCGTGGTGGTTGCACCGGATGCCCTGCTGCGGGAAATCACCAAGCTGGAAGAGAAAGGCGTACCGGTGCGCGAGCGCCTGCGTATCAGCCCGTCCTGCCCGCTGATCCTGTCCTATCACGTGGCGCTGGACCAGGCCCGCGAGAAGGCCCGTGGCGAGCTGAAGATCGGTACCACCGGTCGTGGCATCGGCCCGGCGTACGAAGACAAGGTGGCCCGTCGCGGCCTGCGTATCGGTGATCTGTTCCACCGCGAGCGTTTTGCCGCGAAGCTGGGCGAGTTGCTGGACTACCACAACTTCGTGCTGGTCAATTACTACAAAGAGCCGGCCATCGACTTCCAGAAGACACTCGACGAGTGCATGGAATACGCCGAGCTGCTCAAACCGATGATGCTCGACGTCACCGCCGAACTGCACAACCTGCGTCGTGCCGGCAAGGACATCATGTTCGAAGGCGCCCAGGGTTCGCTGCTGGACATCGACCACGGTACCTACCCGTACGTCACCAGCTCCAACACCACCGCGGGCGGTATCGCCACCGGTTCGGGCGTTGGTCCGATGTACCTGGACTACATCCTGGGCATCACCAAGGCCTACACCACGCGCGTCGGTTCGGGCCCGTTCCCGACCGAACTGTTCGATGACGTCGGCGCCTTTCTGGCCAAGCGTGGCCACGAGTTCGGTGCGACCACCGGTCGTGCCCGTCGTTGCGGCTGGTTCGATGCGGTCATCCTGCGTCGCGCCATCGACGTCAACAGCATCTCGGGCCTGTGCCTGACCAAGCTGGACGTACTGGACGGTCTTGAAACCATCAATATCTGCGTGGGTTACAAGAACGAGAACGGTGCGGTCATCGACGCGCCGACCGATGCCGACAGCTATATCGGCCTGGAGCCGGTGTACGAGCAGATGCCAGGCTGGAGCGAGTCGACCCTGGGTGCCAAGACCCTGGAAGAGTTGCCGGCGGCTGCCCGTGCCTACATCAAGCGCATCGAAGAGCTGGTCGGCGCGCCGATCGACATTATTTCGACAGGTCCGGATCGCAACGAAACCATCGTTCTGCGTCATCCTTTCGCCTGATAAGCCGTTGATGTAGATCACAAAGGGTCCCTTGTGGGACCCTTTGTCGTTTATGTCTGTTGTGCGGCACGGCCCTTGCTGTGATTATCTTCTAAAAAGTGTGCCATCAAATTAATGGCGCCAAAGTGGAGGAGTCTCCAGTGTCGGCCGTTCTCTCACTGTTACAAAGCCGTTTACTGCGGCCTGTGTTCGTTACGCTCGGTATCGCCCTTTTGGTGCAAGTGCTGGTAGCGGTCGCCCTGACCCGAAGCACCGTCACTGCCCTCGAGGCCGATCTTGGCAGTCGCCTGGGTGTCGATAGCCAGAAACTCTCCGGCGAGCTGGAGCAGGCTGGCAAGGAAGTGACGTCGAGCCTCGACAATCTTTCTTCCAGCACGCGTCAGCGCCTGACCAGCGGTTTGTCCTCGCGATTGAAGGATGAGCAGGTTCAACTGCGCGCCACGCTGGAGAAGGATCTGCAGGATTCCGCCAACGATATGGCGCAATTGCTCGCCTCCGTCGCTCCCCGGGCGATGTGGGACAGCGACGTGCCGACCCTGTCCGAATTCGCCCGCCGCGCCCAGCGCAATCCGAACGTGTTGTTCGTGGTCTACGACGACGCCAATGGCGAGCACCTGACCCGCTACCTGAACCGGGAAAACCCGATCAACAAGGCCCTGCTGGAAAAGGGCCAGGGCGAGCGGGCGCTGGACAAGGTGCTGAACGCGGCGAAAAACGACCCGTCGGTCTACTACCTCGAGGCGTCGATCAATCCCAATGGCGTGGAAATCGGCAAGGTCCTGATGGGGGTCTCGACGGCCTCGGTCGAAACCGACCTGAAAGCCCTGGACCAGCGTTTCTCGGCCCTGATTGCCAGCAGCGACAAGCTGGTGGGCGACAGCCTGCAGGGGGCCGCGGCCGACAGTTCGACGGCCATGCGCGCGCGCCTGCAGTCGGCACAGTCGACGGCTGCGCAAATGCAGGTGAACACCACCGGTACGGTGCAGGATGCGGCGCAGACCCTGCGCTGGCGCATCGGCCTGGGCCTGGCGCTGGTCGGCCTCGGCGTGTTGCTGTTGCTGGCGGTGGTGCTGGGGCGGCGAGTGGTGAGCAAACTGCATCTGTTGATCGCGGCGCTCAATGACCTGGCGGCGGGCGAGGGCGACCTGACCAAGCGGGTCCAGCTCAACAGCAATGATGAAATCGGCGACATGGCCTCGGCGGTCAATCGTTTTGTCGACAAGCTGCAGCCTATCGTCCGTGAGGCGGGGGATGTGGCCCAGCGTACCGGTGTCGAGATCGGAGCCATGAGTCTGCGCAACGCCGGTGCCGACAAGGCGGCCGAGTTGCAGCGCGATGAAGTGGAGCAGAGCCTGCGGGCGCTGGAGCGCATGGCGGATGAGGCGCAGTCGGAGAGCCAGGCGATGCAGGCGGCCCTCAAGCAGGTGATCGATATTCGCCAGGCCACTGATGAAAATACCCGGACCTCGGCCCAGGTCGGCGGTCTGATCGAGGCCCTGGCGGTGCAGGTCGATACCGGTTCCAAGGTGATCGAGCGGCTGGCCCAGCAGAGCGAGCAGATCGAAGTGGTGCTGACGGTGATCCACGGGATTGCCGAACAGACCAACCTGCTGGCGTTGAATGCGGCCATCGAGGCGGCGCGGGCGGGTGAAACCGGTCGTGGGTTTGCCGTGGTGGCGGATGAGGTGCGGGCGCTGGCTAGCAAGACCCAGAGCTCCACCGGAGATATCCAGGCGCATATCGGCGCCTTGCAGCAGGGGGCCCGCGAGGCCGTGGCGGCCATCGGCCAGGCCGGGCGGCAGGCGAACGAAGGGTTGGCGGTGCTGCGCAACAGCGTGAAGTTGCAGCAGACGGTTCAGGCCTCGGTGGAGCAGGTGCATGCGGCCATCGGCCTGGCGACCCAGGCGGCGGCGCAGCAGGCCGAAGGCGCGCATGCGGTGCGTGGACGGGTCGAGGTGATTCATGCCCAGGCCGAGCGCGCGGCACAGGCGGTGGTGGAAACCACGGCCAGCGGCAAGGTGCTCGACAGCCTGGCGGCGCAGCTCAAGGCGAGTCTGGGGCAGTTCCGGGCCTGATCGGGCGGAGTGGTGGGGGCGTCCCGTTATTCGGATTCTGTAGGGGTCGACTTGCCGGCGATGGCGTCGGCAAGATCGAGGCAAGACTTGCCGGCCTTATCGCCTGCAAGCCGGCTCCCGCAGGGACTGGTGTGTTCAAGGATTGCGGAAGTCAGAAACGCAAAAACCCGCTTTCGCGGGTTTCTGGAGGACTCCAGAATCTCTGAAGTCTTGAATTGGTGCCCAGAAGAAGACTCGAACTTCCACGACCTTGCGGTCACCAGCACCTGAAGCTGGCGTGTCTACCAATTTCACCATCTGGGCAGCATCTTCAGCGTTGCCGCTGTTGATGTGGCGAACTATACGGAGGCTGTTTTGATCTGTAAACCCCTGTTTTGCTTTTAATAAATCAAATATCGGGCGCAAGGGGGAGGGTGTCTTGATGGGAGCCGGCTTGCCGGTGATGACGTCTGCAGGATCGATGGATGACTTGCTGGTCTCATCGCCGGCAAGCCGGCTCCCACAGGGGAATTGGCGTGTTCAAGAATTGCGGAAGCCAGAAACGCAAAAACCCGCTTTCGCGGGTTTCTGGAGGACTCCAGAATCTCTGAAGTCTTGAATTGGTGCCCAGAAGAAGACTCGAACTTCCACGACCTTGCGGTCACCAGCACCTGAAGCTGGCGTGTCTACCAATTTCACCATCTGGGCAGCATCGACAACGTCTCCGTCGTCGATGGCGCGCACTATACGGAGGCTCTCTTGTACTGTAAACCCCTGTGATCGAAAAAGTGAAAAAAATATCGCGAATGGTCTGTAGCGGCGCCTGAAGCCGCCGACAAAAGGGTTTTCGGGTGTCATCCGTGCCTGAAATTTCCCGTTTCAATACGCGTATGCCAAACTAACCCGCATATAGACAAGGTGAAATTTATCTAATGGCCGATTGGCAGTCCCTCGATCCCGAGGCCGCTCGTGAAGCGGAAAAATACGAAAACCCTATTCCTAGCCGTGAGCTGATCCTGGCGCACCTTTCCGAGCGCGGGTCGCCGGCGAGTCGCGAGCAGTTGGTGGAAGAGTTTGGTCTGACCACCGAAGACCAGCTGGAGGCCCTGCGCCGCCGCCTTCGCGCCATGGAGCGCGATGCCCAGCTGATTTACACCCGCCGCGGCACCTACGCGCCGGTGGACAAGCTTGACCTGATCCTCGGCCGCATCGCCGGCCATCGTGACGGTTTCGGCTTCCTGATCCCGGACGACGGCAGCGACGACCTGTTCATGAGCCCGGCGCAGATGCGCCTGGTGTTCGATGGCGACCGTGCCCTGGCACGGGTTTCCGGCCTGGACCGGCGTGGCCGGCGCGAAGGTGTGATCGTCGAAGTGGTGTCCCGTGCCCACGAGACCATCGTCGGCCGTTACTTCGAGGAAGGCGGTATCGGTTTTGTCGTGGCCGACAATCCGAAGATCCAGCAGGAAGTGCTGGTCACGCCGGGCCGCAATGCCGATGCCCGCGTCGGGCAGTTCGTCGAAGTGAAGATCACCCATTGGCCGACACCGCGCTTCCAGCCCCAGGGCGACGTGGTCGAAGTCGTGGGCAACTACATGGCGCCGGGCATGGAAATCGATGTTGCCCTGCGCACCTACGATATTCCCCATGTCTGGCCTGAGGCCGTGCTCAAGGAGGCCAGCAAGCTCAAGCCGGTCGTCGAGGAGAAGGACAAGGAGAAACGCGTCGACCTGCGCCATCTGCCGTTCGTCACCATCGACGGCGAAGATGCCCGCGACTTCGACGACGCGGTCTACTGCGAAGCGATCCCGGGCAAGCTGCGGCTGTTCTCCGGTGGCTGGAAGCTGTACGTGGCGATTGCCGACGTTTCCAGCTATGTGAAGATCGGCTCGGCACTGGATGCCGAAGCCCAGGTGCGTGGCAACTCGGTGTATTTCCCGGAGCGCGTGGTACCGATGCTGCCGGAAGAGTTGTCCAACGGCCTGTGCTCGCTGAATCCGCATGTCGATCGCCTGGCCATGGTCTGTGAAATGACCATGTCGAAAAAGGGCGAGATGACCGACTACGTGTTCTACGAAGCGGTGATCCACTCCCATGCCCGTCTGACCTACAACAAGGTCAGCTCGATCCTGGAGCAGCCGAAGACCACCGAGGCGAAGAAGCTGCGTGGCGAGTACTCGGAAGTGATCCCGGACCTCAAGCAGCTGTACGCCTTGTACAAGGTGCTGCTGGCGGCTCGTCATACCCGTGGCGCGATCGATTTCGAAACCCAGGAAACCCGGATCATCTTCGGCTCCGAGCGCAAGATCGCCGAAATCCGTCCGACCACTCGCAACGACGCCCACAAGCTGATCGAGGAATGCATGCTGGCGGCCAACGTGGCCACCGCCGAATTCCTCAAGAAGCACGAAATTCCGGCCCTGTACCGGGTGCACGACGGTCCGCCGCCAGAGCGCCTGGAGAAACTGCGGGCGTTCCTCGGTGAGTTGGGCCTGTCCCTGCACAAGGGCAAGGAGGGGCCGTCGCCGAAGGATTACCAGGCTTTGCTGGCCAGCATCCAGAGCCGTCCGGACTTCCATCTGATCCAGACCGTGATGCTGCGTTCCCTGAGCCAGGCGGTGTACAGCGCCGACAACCAGGGCCACTTCGGCCTGAATTACGAGGCCTATACCCACTTCACCTCGCCGATCCGCCGTTACCCGGACCTGCTGACGCACCGTGCGATCCGCAGCGTCATCCACTCGAAGCAGGACACCCCGCACGTACGGCGCGCTGGTGCGATGACGATCCCGAAGGCGCGGATCTATCCGTACGACGAGGCGATCCTCGAGCAATTGGGCGAACAGTGCTCGATGAGCGAGCGGCGTGCCGACGAAGCCACCCGCGACGTGGTGAACTGGCTCAAGTGCGAGTTCATGAAGGATCGCGTGGGCGAGTCGTTCCCGGGCGTGGTCACCGCGGTGACCGGTTTCGGCCTGTTCGTCGAACTGACCGATATCTACGTCGAGGGCCTGGTGCACGTCACCGCCTTGCCGGGTGACTACTACCACTTCGACCCTGTGCATCACCGCCTGGCGGGCGAGCGCACCGGACGCAGCTTCCGCCTCGGCGACACGGTGGAAGTGAAGGTCATGCGCGTCGACCTCGACGAGCGCAAGATCGACTTCGAGATGGCCGAGAAGACCCTCAGCGCACCGATTGGTCGCAAGAAGCGTGGTGCTGAAGGCAGTGCGCCGGCGGCCGTTGAAAAAGCCGCCGAGCCGGTCAAGACCGGGCGTCGCACCACTGCCGAGAAGAAGTCGAGCGAGGCCTACCGTCCAAGCGATGCCGCCGCGAAAAACGCTGAAGTGCGCAAGAGCCGCGAAATGAAGCAGGCGCTGCTGGCCGAGGCGAAAAACGGTGGCAAGGCCAAGGCCGATGGCAAGCCGGGTCGCGGCGCGGCCCCGGAAAAGCCGAGCAAGCATCGTAAAGGTCCGCCCAAGGCGGGCACCGGTCCCGCGAAAAGCGGCGGGGCGCGCAAACCCAAGGCCAAGTCATGAGTCAGTTGGAAAAAATCTACGGCGTGCATGCCGTGGAGGCGTTGTTGCGTCATCACCCCAAGCGGGTCAAGCAGATCTGGCTGGCTGAAGGCCGCAGCGATCCGCGGGTCCAGGGCCTGTTGCAACTGGCCGGCGAAAACAAGGTCTCCGTCGGCCAGGCCGAGCGTCGTGAAATGGATGCCTGGGTCGAAGGCGTGCACCAGGGTGTGGTGGCGGAAGTCAGTCCCAGCCAGGTCTGGGGCGAAGCCATGCTCGACGAGCTGCTCGATCGCACCGAGGGCGCACCGCTGATCCTGGTGCTCGATGGCGTGACCGACCCGCACAACCTCGGTGCCTGCCTGCGTACCGCCGATGCGGCGGGTGCGCTGGCGGTGGTGGTGCCGAAGGACAAGTCCGCGACCCTGACGCCTGCCGTGCGCAAGGTCGCCTGTGGCGCCGCGGAAGTGATTCCGCTGGTGGCCGTGACCAACCTGGCGCGTACCCTGGAAAAGCTCCAGCAGCGCGGCCTGTGGGTGGTTGGTACCGCCGGCGAAGCCGAGCAGGAGCTGTACCAGCAGGACCTGACCGGCCCGACGATCCTGATCATGGGCGCCGAAGGCAAGGGCATGCGTCGCCTGACCCGCGAGCACTGCGACTACTTGGTGAAACTGCCGATGGCCGGCAGCGTCAGCAGCCTGAACGTCTCCGTGGCCACCGGTGTGTGCCTGTTCGAAGCGCTGCGCCAGCGCAGCGTCAAGGCTTCCAGCAAAAAAGCCTGACGACCGCAAAACCCTTGTGGGAGCTGGCTTGCCAGCGATGATGGCCGCACAGTCACCGCAGGGCTTGCCGGCCTCATCGCCGGCAAGCCGGCTCCCACAGTGATCGCATTCACCTCGGTTGTGATGCAAGGGGCAAGTCGGCGGTGCTTGTTGCGCCGGGCTGTTCAAATAATCACCAATTGTCTTGCGCCCCTCGCCCCCCTTCTCTACAATTGCGCCCCTTGCCGTGATGGCTGGCGCATTTGTGCCTACTCGAAGGCAAGACACACCAGTGTCATTCACTCCTTGTCTGACCGCTTTTGAGCGGCAGGCTACAACCCGTAAGGAGCATTCATGCGTCATTACGAAATTATCTTTTTGGTCCACCCGGATCAAAGCGAGCAAGTCGGCGGCATGGTTGAGCGTTACACCAAGCTGATCGAAGAAGACGGCGGCAAAATCCACCGTCTGGAAGATTGGGGCCGTCGTCAACTGGCCTACGCAATCAACAATGTTCACAAGGCTCACTACGTGATGCTGAACGTTGAGTGCACCGGCAAGGCCCTGGCCGAGCTGGAAGACAACTTCCGCTACAACGATGCTGTGATCCGTAACCTGGTCATCCGTCGCGAAGAAGCCGTCACCGGCCAATCCGAGATGCTCAAGGCTGAAGAAAACCGCAGTGAGCGCCGTGAGCGTCGCGACCGTCCTGAGCACTCCGACGCCGAAGGCGTTGATGGTGATGACAGCGACAACAGCGATAACGCTGACGAGTAATCCACGGACCTTTTGAGGAGCCAATTACATGGCACGTTTCTTCCGTCGTCGTAAATTCTGCCGCTTCACCGCTGAAGACGTGAAAGAGATCGATTACAAAGATCTCAACACCCTGAAAGCCTACGTATCCGAAACCGGCAAAATCGTTCCAAGCCGTATCACCGGTACCAAAGCTCGTTATCAGCGTCAGCTGGCCACCGCTATCAAGCGTGCCCGCTTCCTGGCCCTGCTGGCCTACACCGACAGCCACGGCCGCTGAGACTGGGCAGTCGACAAGTAGTAAGGGATTGAATGCATGCGCGCCTTAGCTGACTTCATCATGCGGGGACGCGTGCAGGCCACGCTGGTTGTGGCCGGATCTGCGGCATTGCCGCTGTTGTTCTGGTTGAGTGCCGCCGCCGGATGCCTCGTGCTCCTGCGGCGTGGTTCGGACGCCTTGAGCGTCCTGGGTATCGGGTTGCTGTCGGTGTTGTTGAGCTGGCATTTCCTGAAAGACCCGACGGCCCTTCTGGTGCTGTTCGGGGCTTGCAGCCTGGCGCTGGTTCTGCGCGCCGGGCATACCTGGAACCGCGTGCTGCTGTGCAGCATGGCCGTGGGGTTGTTGTGTGCGGTGAGCCTGGGAACGCTGTTCAGTTCCTTCATCGAGTCACTGGCGCAGACGTTCGAACACGTCCTGCCGCTGGCGATGGGTGAGGTCTACGAGAAACTCTCGGCAGACCAGAAGGCGTTTCTCACTGCCCTGACCGTTCCGCTGATGATCATTTCGACAGCGATTTCGTTGCAGGTCTTTAGCGTGCTGTGCCTGATTCTTGGGCGCTATTGGCAGGCGTTGTTGTATAACCCCGGTGGTTTCGGTCGCGAGTTTCGCGCCATCCGACTGCCGAAGAACGTGGCGCTGTCGCTGCTGGCCGTCATGTGTGTGGCTCCGTTTTTCGGGCTGCATGCACTGATCCTGTTGCCGTTGTGCGGCGTACCGCTGGTCTTCGCCGGTCTGGCCCTGATTCACGGGCTGGTGGCGCAGAAGCGACTGGCCGGTTTCTGGCTGGTGGGGATATACGTGACGTTGTTGCCTTTCATGCACTTGCTCGGTCCGTTGCTCGTGGTTCTGGCCATTGTCGACAGCCTGATTGATTTTCGCGGTCGTCTCGCGTCGAAAGACGCCGATAACGCGAACGGTGAAGGTTAAAAGTTAAGAGGATTTCCACATGCAACTGATCCTTCTGGAAAAAATCGCCAACCTGGGCAACCTGGGCGATAAGGTAAACGTTAAGGCTGGTTACGGCCGTAACTACCTGCTGCCTTTCGGCAAAGCCACCGCTGCGACCGCTGCCAACCTGGCTGCGTTCGAAGAGCGTCGTGCCGAGCTGGAAAAAGCCGCAGCAGACAAGAAAGCTTCGGCTGAATCGCGCGCCGCCCAACTGGCTGAGCTGGAAGTGACCATCACTGCCACCGCCGGTGACGAAGGCAAGCTGTTCGGTTCGATCGGCACCCACGACATCGCCGATGCCCTGACCGCCTCCGGCGTTGAAGTGGCAAAAAGCGAAGTGCGTCTGCCGAACGGCACCATCCGCAACGTTGGCGAATTCGACGTGGCCGTGCACCTGCACGCCGAAGTCGAAGCAACCGTACGCGTTGTTGTGGTGGCTGCTTAAGCAGCACTCGATCGTCTGGCGGCTTGTCCGCCAGGCGGTTAACATCGGGCACGACTCTGTTCATTCAGGTCGTGCCCTTTGTTTTTCTGCACTCACCATCTGATTTCAAGTGGCCATGAACGATATCTCCGCTCCCGAGCAATATGATCTGCAAACCGCTGCCCTGAAGGTGCCGCCGCATTCCATCGAGGCCGAACAGGCCGTGCTCGGTGGCCTGATGCTGGACAACAACGCCTGGGAACGCGTGCTTGACCAGGTTTCGGACGGCGATTTCTATCGACATGACCACCGCCTGATTTTCCGTGCGATCGCCCGACTGGCCGATCAGAACATGCCGATCGACGTGGTGACCCTGGCCGAGCAATTGGACAAGGAAGGCCAGACCTCGCAGGTCGGCGGCCTGGGCTACCTCGGCGAGCTGGCGAAAAACACCCCGTCGGTCGCCAACATCAAGGCCTACGCCGCGATCGTGCGTGAGCGGGCGACCCTGCGCCAGTTGATCGGTATCAGCACCGAGATCGCCGACAGCGCCTTCAACCCCGAAGGCCGCACCGCCGCCGAGATCCTCGACGAGGCCGAGCGGCAGATCTTTCAGATCGCCGAAGCGCGGCCGAAGACCGGCGGCCCGGTGAGCGTCAACGACCTGCTGACCAAGGCCATTGACCGCATCGACACGTTGTTCAACACCGACAACGCCATCACCGGCCTGTCCACCGGCTACACCGACCTCGACGAGAAGACCAGCGGCCTGCAACCGGCCGACCTGATCATCGTCGCCGGCCGTCCTTCGATGGGCAAGACCACCTTCGCCATGAATCTTGTGGAAAACGCAGTGCTGCGCAGCGACAAGGCGGTGCTGGTGTACTCCCTCGAGATGCCAGGCGAATCGCTGATCATGCGTATGCTGTCCTCGCTGGGTCGGATCGACCAGACCAAGGTCCGTGCCGGTCGCCTGGAAGACGACGACTGGCCGCGCCTGACCTCGGCGGTCAACCTGCTCAACGACCGCAAGCTGTTCATCGACGATACCGCCGGTATCAGCCCGTCGGAAATGCGCGCGCGGACCCGGCGCCTGGTGCGCGAGCACGGCGATATCGCCCTGATCATGATCGACTACCTGCAGCTGATGCAGATCCCCGGCTCCAGCGGCGACAACCGGACCAACGAGATTTCCGAGATTTCCCGGTCCCTCAAGGCCCTGGCCAAGGAATTCAATTGCCCGGTGGTGGCCCTGTCCCAGCTCAACCGCTCCCTGGAGCAACGGCCGAACAAGCGCCCGGTGAACTCCGACTTGCGTGAATCCGGAGCGATCGAGCAGGACGCCGACGTGATCATGTTCGTGTACCGCGACGAGGTCTACCACCCGGAAACCGAGCACAAGGGCATCGCCGAGATCATCATCGGCAAGCAGCGGAACGGTCCGATCGGCTTTATCCGCCTGGCCTTTATCGGCAAGTACACGCGCTTCGAGAACCTGGCGCCGGGCAGCTACAACTTCGACGATGACGAGTAAGGGCGTTATCCCCTTGGCGTTCTAGTGGCTGGGCCATTCCGCCTCCAGTGTCTGGATCTGCTCCCAGGTGTAGCCGTGATTCACGCGTAGCTCGCGGAAGCCGTAGATGACCCGGCTGGTGAACAGGGCCGTGACGAAATAGCGGTTTTTCTCGAGGCTGCCGTCACGGCTCCTGACGTCGACCGCGAAGGCGACCGACTCCACGTTGTAGCCGTCGTAGGCCTGTCGAACGGGCACCGCGTTGCTGTATTCGTAGATCGTATTGATCCTCGACAGGATATTGTCGCCTGACAGGCAGGGTGCGGCCGGTTCTGGCCTGCCCTTGCGAAAGCTGATCAGTTCCGCCGTGGCGTCCAGCCGGACCCTGGCGGCGAAGGGATCGCGACGATGGTGGCTGACGATCAGCGGAGTCAGCATGCCGCCGTAGACCCCGAGTATTTCGCCTCGCCCGAGGTAGCGCCTGGCAGACACCAGAAACCTGCCGACCAGATGTTCTTCCTGCGGGGAGCGCATGTCATCGTGTTCAAACCGTGTGATCTCCAGTTTGTCTTCGTAGAGGCGAGCGACCTTTTCATGACCCTGGGATTGCAGGTAAGGGACGATCTGCTCCGCGCGTGCCCTGGACTGGCGGCTCCCCTCGGCCTCGCTGTAGTGGATGGCGACAACGGTCAGGGGCTCTCCCTCCAGGTCGCGCAAGGGATA
This sequence comes from Pseudomonas sp. Ost2, assembly GCF_018326065.1. Taxonomy (NCBI): domain Bacteria; kingdom Pseudomonadati; phylum Pseudomonadota; class Gammaproteobacteria; order Pseudomonadales; family Pseudomonadaceae; genus Pseudomonas; species Pseudomonas sp. Ost2. The sequence continues at coordinate 647,903 of NZ_AP021904.1, forward strand.
ACGACCGTTGTCGACGCGGTCGTAGGTGAGGGCGGAGTTCAAATGGGATCGGTAGGACTTGCGGGTGCGCATGCGCTGTCGTTCATCGGCGGTGAAATACTTGTCGTCAGTGGCCTCGGCCGGGGCGCCGGATTCCGTCTGGACCTGCAAGGTGCCGGTTCCTGAAGGCACGGAGGGGCCGGCATCTCGATACACGGCCCATTGACCGTCAGCCTGGTGTTGGAGCAACGGCTGATAAAAGCTGTAGGGATTGCGCGCGTTCAACAGTCGCCAGCCCTCGGCAACCTGCCTGACCGGGTAGTAGCGGCTGCCATCGCGGATGTAGTGCGGGTGGGCATGGGCGGCGACGGGCTTGTGGTTGAGATTCCAGTAGATGCCGTCGCGCAGCTCCAGGCCGGACAGGGTTGTCCCGCGCACGGCGAAACTCTCCGGCAGGCGGGTGGTAGTACCTGTCCCGTGCGCCTCTGGCGCAGGGCGCGGGCCACGCAGGGCCGGCTCCTGGCTGCGTAATCTCGAGGCTCGCGCGAAGATGGCCTGTTTCAGGTCCGGCGCCGCCTGCCTTTCATCCAGGCTGATGCCGTGTGTGCTGTTCAGGGTCAGCTGCGTCAGTTTCGGCATCGCCAGCCAGGCGCCGGTATACAGATCATGGGGGCCGGACAGCGTCTTGCCCTGGCGGTCCTGCAGTTGGTAGAAAGCTTCGGTTTTCTTCAGGCGCCTGCAGGTCAGGCTGTCGTGTTCGCCGATGGCCTCCAGGGCGGTCGCGGTGTCGATGTCGGGGTCCCACAGTTCAAGACGAATATCCTGCGGCCAGGCTTCCAGGGTTTCCAGCAGGGAAAAGGCTAGCCGGTCACTTTGCTGGGCGTGCGGCCAAGCCGGATAGAGACCTTCGAATACCCGGGCGATGCGCACCTGCTCCAGGGCCCGGTCGATCTCCCTTTGCAGCGCCGGCGCTGTTTCAGGATTGGCTTGCTTCTGTAGTCCCAACGAGAAGATGGCGTCGACCCGATGACTTTTCGGCAGTTCGGCGTATTCCTCGTGTAGCTGTCGTTGCACCGGGGTGTCGGCTTGCTCTGTCTCGTCGTACAGATGCTCGAACAGCGCCAAGCTGTTGTGTTTCGCCTGGGCCTGCAGGTTCAGCGCCAACTGGTTCGCTTGATCGAGGTGGGAAATATTGCTCTCCGGCAACGTATCGATTTCTTTCTGGTCGAGCGCCTCGAGTACCACGTCGAGCAGCTTTCCAGTCGTCCAGCGCTGTTCGGAAATGTTCACCATGTTCATCCCCGCGCCATATTGGATGGCCGTCTGTGAGCCGCTGCTCAGGACTCCCAGCGCTTTGTCCATGGGCCAGCCGGGCAGCCGGGTCAGCAGATAGCACTGGATCCGCGGTGACAATTGCGAGATCACGGTCCCCCTGGCCCGGTCGAGATCGAAGTCGCCGATTTCCTGAAAGATCCACAGGCGCTTGAGGCAGTCGAGCAGCAGGGGCGGGGTGCGACGGCTGTATTGATGAATCTGGCGCAGCGTGTCCAGGCGGGTGCCGCTGAGGGTCAACGCCGCGTCCGCCAGGGCTTCGGACAGCCTGGCGGCGTGTGGTCCCAGGCGGGCGATCAGTTGCTGTTTCGACCAGCTCGGGACTTTCTCGTGGATCGTCCGCCAGGCGCCGAGGCAGTTGTGCTGCAGGGGCGGCGGATAAACCCCCGGATAACCGGTCAGCACGATATGCCAGCGGTCGGTGTCTTCACCGTGCTCGACCTTGTAGTACTGCCGGTCCAGTTTCAGGACGCTGGTCCTGGCCCATGAGTACAAACCCAGCGCGTTCGCCTGCCAATGTTCGTCAGGCGGCTTGATCGCCGACTGATAGGGCGTCAGGTCGGGCCGCCAGAGGCGGGTGCGGCCCTGGAACCGCACGGGGATCAACTCGGGCAGTCCTTCTGTCGCCGTGGTTGTCCGGCCGTTCGCCGGCGCCTCGAGGACATTCAGCAAATGGACCAGGCCGGCGTTCACCTGGGACGGGCTCCAGATAAACAGGTCCTGATAGATCGCCGCCGTGAGCTGGCTGCCTGGCGGTGCCAGCAGGGTCTGGTGGAACCGGGGAATGAGGTTCTTCAGGCTGGACAGCAGGTCCTGGCGCGCGGTCTGGAATTCCTCCAGCAATTGTTCGCGCGCCAGTGCATCGGCGCGCGTGGCGGGGATCGCCAGTCTGCCGGCGTCGTTGCCAAGGCGTTGCAGACGCTGCCCGTGGATGTCTTCGAACAGCTCGCCTGTAAGCTCTGAAAGACTGATGAGGCTCGTCCGTTCGGCTTGCGAGCGGCCCTCGGCGGCTTTGCCGATCCTGGTGTTCAGCAGGCGGCCCTGGTGGTCGATGGGCATGAGTCGGCCCAGCAGTTGCCAAAAGTCCGTGGTCAGCATCTGTTCCAGGTAATCCTCCTGAAAGGCGACGAGCGACGGATACTCCCTGAGCTCGGCCTCGGGGTGCTCCGGAAAGTAGATGGCGCAAGGTCCGCTGGGGTTGTCCGGGTCGGACGCGAAATGAATGACGCCGGGCAGCGTGAGATCGAGAAATTTCACCCGATGGAACAGTGGCAGTTTTCCGGCTCTTTGCTTGACGGGCAGCAGGAAATGTTTCAATCGGTCGTGGCACTTGGACGTGATGTCCTGCTTCATGAGGGCCATCTGCAACACCACCTCGAAACGGCTCTGTTCATGGCGCACGAAGTGCTCGCGCTTGCTGGCGAAGATCATCAGTTCGTCGGCAGGGCGATCGAGATCGAGTATTTCCCCGAGATGATCGATATAGGCGCGGCCAAGATCGAGCGTGCGGCAACGGCGGGCAAACACTTCAGGCCTGAGGCCGCTTTCGAGGCCCGCGGCCTTGCCCGAGCAATAGATGGCCGAGCCGCTTTCGAAAGCGCTGGCGTGGGTTTCCCACTCCTCGAAGTTGTACAGCGCCGCTTCCAGCAGCGAGTATTCGGGGCTGGTGTCGTAGATGGGGATCAGGCCCAGGAGATTGTATTTTTTCCGGCGGATGACCAGGGTGGCGGCCTGCATGTCTCTGAGCTCGGGAGCACGACTCCTTATCTCGAGCTCCAGAATAGGCTCGGCGAAGATCTCGATACTCTTGAGTTGGCTCAGGATATTGGCCACCAGGAGCCTGGAGGCCGCATTTTTCAGCAGGGCCGAGCGCAGTTCGGCGCGCTGTGCGGCTGTCGAGTCGGTCATCCAGTCCGGCAGGCGGGACTTGATGAAACTGTAATGGGGCAATGTGCGATGTGGGTTTGTTGCTGGCTTCGTGTGCATGGCGGGGCTCATTGTCGGCTTGACGGGGGGCAGGATTTGCGTGGCACCTGCCTTCAGGTTTCCAGGCTCGTCTCGGGTTCGGCGAACGTGGTGCGGACTCCCGCCTCGGTGTAGCCGTAGTTCCAGCGCAGTTCTTCATCGACGGGAATGGCCCGGGTGGTGAAGAAGGCGCTGAGCAGGAAGGGCTCCAGGCGACCGTCCGCGACCTCGACATCGACGGGAAACGTTGCCCCCTCGACGTTGTAGCCGCTGCTGGCCTGGCGGACCGGCAGGCGCCCCTCGTATTCGAAAATGGAGTTGATCCGCGAAATGATGTTGTCCCCCGTCAGCACCAGCCGATCCCATTTCGGCCTGCCGCCGGGAGCGTCGGGCAGGATGTCGATCACGAACGGATCCTTGCGGGCATTGCTGACGTGAAACGGGATGAAGTTGCCGCCGTATACGCCGAGGGCCTCCCCGGCCTTCAACGGCCTTCTGGCGACGACCATGGCCTGGCCGATCATGCTCGTTTCCTGGGGGAACTTGGCGTCCTGTGCGGTGAACGTGCGCAGCAGCAGTTTCTCCTCGTAGAGCCGGGCGACCTCTTCGTGGCTCTGCCATTTCAGGTACGGCAGGATGTCCTTGGCCTGGTAACGCAATCCCGAATCGGTGACGTCGCTGGTGCTCTGGATTTTCCTGATGCGCAGCGGCTTGCCCTGCAGGTCGCGCAACGGATAGCGGCCGTTGTTCACCCGGTCGTAGTCGCCCATCCGGTTGGGCTGGCGCTGATAGGACTTGATGAGTTTCATGCGCTCCAGGTCTTCGCGGGTGAAGGGCTCGGGCTTGATGTACTCCTGCGCCGAGACCATGCTCGATTCACTTTCCACCAGCTCGATCTTGCTCTGCACCGGACCTGGCGCGCCGCCTTTCAAGCCCATGTCCGTGTTGATTTCCCAGCGTCCGGCCGTTCGCCGCAGCACCGGGCGATAAAAGCGGAAAGGGTTGCGGGCATCGATCAGTTTCCAGCCGGGATCTGACGGCTCGACCTGGTAGTACCGTTCTCCCTCCCGGATGTAGTGGCGGGAAAAGCCCCCCGGTACAGCTCATCACCGATGTGCTCGAGATCGCCCGGTGGGGTTTCCAGCGCGAAGTGAATATCCAGGGCGCGGCCGGGCCGGCGGGGCCGCGAGGGCATCGCGGCAGGAATCTGCCGTACGACCGGAGGGGAGGCGCTCAACTGCCTGATCTTGTCGATCAACGCTCGCTTGAGGGCGCTGGTTCGGTTCGGGCCGCTGAAGCCCAGGTTCTCGAACTCGGTGTCGGGCAGGGCTTGTCCGATGGCCGAGTAGAGGTCGCTCGGGGCGAAGACCTGCAGGCTGCCGGTATCGTAGACCCGATAGCGCGAGCCTTCACGAAGCAGGCGCCTGATGCTCGTGGCGTTGGCGCTCCCGGCGGTGGCGGCAGGCGGTTCGGCCAGTGTCGCCGAGTACAGTTCCAGGCGAACGTCGCCCGACCAGCCCGGCAGTGCCTCAAGGGTCTGGAACGCCAGCCGGTCCGAATCCGGATTGAACGTCGTGTGCAGATAAAGGCCTTCATGGAGCCGGGCGGCATCCACGTTCTGCATCGACAGCTCGGCTTCGTCCTTCAGATAGGGCAGCAGGCTTTTCTGCTCCAGGATCTGCCGGGCTTCGGCGGGGCTGATGGACTTCGCCATGGCTTGCACATAGCTTTTGGGCAGGTCCGGAAAGTCCTGTCGGATCTGTTCGGGCAGCGGGCCTTGCACCTGTTCGCTCTGCTGATAACGATCTTCGAAGCGTTCCGCGGCGCTGGGTTCGACGGTCGCCGAAGGGGGCGTGCCGTCATTGATCGGCGGGCTTTCCAGTTGTCGCTGGTGCTGGATCTGCCGGTCGAGCTGGAAGCGTTTCAAGGTGTCGAGCAATTGCGCCGGCGGCGACTGGCTGTCGCGATGAAGTTCAAGCAGCAGCTTCGAATCGCTGGCGCTGGCGTGCAGAATCGGCGCCAGGTCTTCGGGGCGGGTGCTCGCTGCGACCGGTCCCAGTCGCTTGAGCCGTTTCAGGTCGCTCCACTCCCGCGGGTTTTCATGCAGGGCACGCCAGGCCCCGCTGCCGTTATGGCGCAAGGGCGGCGCATACGCCCACGGGTCGTCGGGGTGCTGGATGGACCACTCGGGCGGGGAGCCCCCATGGCTGACCTCATAGAGCTGATCGTCCAGTGACAGGTAATGCCGGCCCTGGTAGTCGTACAGGCCCTGTTCATCGGGAAGCAGCGCCTGCGGCAGTTCAAGGGATTGTCGGTAGGGGGCCAGGTCCGGTTTCCACAGGCCGGAGCGGTGGGGTGCAAACTTGACACGCAGCAGCGAGCCGACGAAGCGGCCGGCCTTGGCGGCACCCGCGGTGGCGCCCATGAGCACGATCTGTTCGGTGACATCCATGAGGTAGTTGAGCGCCTCCACCTTTTCGCCGCGCCGCCAGGCATCGAACCCCAGATAGACCTCATGGATCAGCTGTATCCCCGTGGACACCAGCAGGACCTCGCCGATCACGGGGATGAACGAGGCCGCGAGGACCAGGGCGCTCAGGCCGGCCTTTTCGTAGGCTTGCAGCAGCTGTCGGCGGGCCTGGGCGTCGGTCTGCGCCGTGGGCACGACGACCTCGCGGCCATGGCGTTCGATCTGTTGCCTGCGCAGGTCGCGCAGGCCCTTGAACACGTTGCCATCGATGGGGTGCAGTACAAGCAAGACTGACCCGTGCTCCGCAACAAGACCGGGTTTGGGATGCCACTTTTGCCACATGGCCTGCCTGATCGTCTGGCTGAGCAGCGCTCCCTGGTGACTGGCCGGGAGGAAACGTGAAAAGAAAGAGCGGTAGGCGGGTGACAGCAGCCTGCGGCTCAACTCGTTTTCGAAATCCCGCAGGGAGCCGTAGCGCGCCAGGGGGCTGATCGGGTCCTGCGGTATGTAGACCAGGCATGGACGGGTGTCGTCGCTGGTGTCCAGGCCGATGACCAGCACCTCGCTGGCGACCATGCCGAGAAGTTCGAGCCGCGAGCAGGGCTGGGTGCCATAACGGACGACATAACGATCATTGAGTACGTCGAGGAGTACCCGGTAGCTGGCCGGCGTGATTTCCTGCTTGAGCATGGCCAGGTGTATCGCGCTGGCGAAGGCGTCCTTGCCGCTCTGGAGCAGAGGGTCCCGGGCACGGCTGGCGAGGTCGTCGCCATCGACCGGGGCGGCGGCATCGAGGACGGATCGCAGGTGGGCCTGGTAGAGGCGACCGAAGTCGAGCCGGCGACAGACCAGGGCGAACTCCTCGGGTCTGATCGGGGTCTTGCTATCGAGGGCGCCTGGCACCCGGTAGATCCCCGAGCCCGCGCCGAAGGCGTCGGCGCTGGTCAGCGATTCGTCGAAGTTGTGCAGGGCCGCCGATAGCAGGGTTTGTTCGCTGGTACTGCCCTGGACCGAAACCAGGCCGAAAAAATAGTCGTTCTTGCGCACATGGACGAAGGTCGCCTGCTCGACATCCAGGGTCAGTCGGAAATTGACGGCGATGGCTTCTTCCAGCAGCGGCTTGACGAACTGCGCCGGCGTTTGCAGCTTTGCCATCATCTGCTCGACGTCATGGCGGGAATTGCAACTGGCTATCATGCTCTGGCGCAACGCGTCGCGTTGTTCGCCAGGCGCATCGAGCAGCCAGGCGGGCAGATGCTCCTTGATTACGTCGAAATGCGGCTGCTCGTTGGAGAGCGGGGTGGGGGATGGAGTCATGACGGTGGCCTTGCCGGATTCTTGAAGCGCCAGCTAACGACAAGGCGGCGGTGCGGCGGCACTAGATAGTTGTCGGCCCGCCCCTGGGGAAGGGGCGCGGGTAAAACCGACGGTTATAGTCGGACTTGATCAAAATTTGTGCTATATTCCGCCCCCGCGAATTTTCATCTCGATACTTCCCATCTCGACATCGGTCATCGCCATGCAAGCAGCCAAGCCGTTATTTGACTATCCCAAGTACTGGGCCGAATGTTTCGGGCCAGCGCCCTTCCTGCCCATGAGCCGGGAAGAGATGGATCAGCTTGGCTGGGATTCCTGCGACATCATCATCGTCACCGGTGACGCCTACGTTGACCATCCGTCCTTCGGCATGGCGATCATCGGTCGGCTGCTGGAGTCCCAGGGCTTCCGCGTCGGGATCATTGCCCAGCCGAACTGGCAGTCCAAGGACGACTTCATGAAGCTCGGCGAGCCGAACCTGTTCTTCGGGGTCGCGGCCGGCAACATGGACTCGATGATCAACCGCTACACCGCCGACAAGAAAATCCGCTCCGACGACGCCTACACGCCGGGCGGCATGGCCGGCAAGCGTCCGGATCGCGCCAGCCTGGTCTACAGCCAGCGCTGCAAGGAAGCCTACAAGCATGTGCCGATCGTGCTCGGCGGCATCGAGGCCTCGCTGCGCCGGATCGCCCACTACGACTACTGGCAGGACCGCGTGCGCAACTCGATCCTGATCGACGCCAGCGCCGACATCCTGCTCTACGGCAACGCCGAGCGGGCGATTGTCGAGGTCGCCCAGCGCCTGTCGTACGGCCACAAGATCGAAGACATCACCGATGTGCGCGGCACTGCGTTCATTCGCCGGGACACGCCGCAAGGCTGGTACGAAGTCGACTCCACGCGCATCGACCGGCCGGGCAAGATCGACAAGATCATCAACCCGTACGTCAACACCCAGGACACCCAGGCCTGCGCCATCGAGCAGGAGAAAGGGCCGGTTGAAGACCCGCAGGAAGCCAAGGTCGTGCAGATCCTGGCCAGCCCGCGCATGACCCGCGACAAGACCGTGATCCGCCTGCCGTCGGTGGAAAAGGTCCGCAATGACGCGGTGCTCTACGCCCACGCCAACCGCGTGCTGCACCTGGAAACCAACCCGGGCAACGCCCGCGCGCTGGTGCAGAAGCATGGCGAGGTGGATGTCTGGTTCAACCCGCCACCCATCCCGATGACCACCGAAGAGATGGACTACGTGTTCGGCATGCCGTACCAGCGCGTCCCGCACCCGGCGTATGGCAAGGAAAAGATCCCGGCCTACGACATGATCCGTTTCTCGGTGAACATCATGCGTGGCTGCTTTGGCGGCTGCACCTTCTGCTCGATCACCGAGCACGAGGGACGGATCATCCAGAACCGCTCCGAAGAGTCGATCATTCGCGAGATCGAAGAGATCCGCGACAAGGTGCCGGGCTTTACCGGGGTGATTTCCGACCTCGGCGGCCCGACCGCGAACATGTACCGCATCGCCTGCAAGAGCCCGGAAATCGAATCCGCGTGCCGCAAGCCATCGTGCGTGTTCCCCGGCATCTGCCCGAACCTGAATACCGACCACTCTTCGCTGATCCAGCTCTATCGCAGTGCCCGCGCGTTGCCGGGCGTGAAGAAGATCCTGATCGCCTCCGGCCTGCGCTACGACCTGGCGGTCGAGTCGCCGGAATACGTGAAGGAACTGGTGACCCACCACGTCGGCGGCTACCTGAAGATCGCCCCGGAACACACCGAGGAAGGTCCGCTCAACCAGATGATGAAGCCGGGCATCGGCAGCTATGACAAGTTCAAGCGGATGTTCGAGAAGTACTCCAAGGAAGCCGGGAAAGAGCAGTACCTGATTCCGTACTTCATCGCCGCGCATCCTGGCACCACCGACGAAGACATGATGAACCTGGCCCTGTGGCTCAAGGGCAACGGTTTCCGCGCCGACCAGGTGCAGGCCTTCTACCCGTCGCCGATGGCCAGCGCCACGGCCATGTACCATTCGGGCAAGAACCCGCTGCGCAAGGTCACCTACAAGAGTGACTCGGTGACCATCGTCAAGAGCGAGGAGCAGCGCCGGTTGCACAAGGCGTTCCTGCGCTACCACGACCCGAAGGGCTGGCCGATGCTGCGTGAAGCCTTGCTGCGCATGGGCCGTGGCGACCTGATCGGGCCGGGCAAGAACCAGCTGATCCCGTTGCACCAGCCGGCGACCGACAGCTACCAGAGCGCCCGCCGGAAGAACTCGACGCCGGCCGGTAGCCACAAGGTGGCGAAGGAAACCACGACCAAAATCCTCACCCAGCACACCGGCCTGCCGCCGCGTGCCAGCGACGGTGGCAACGCCTGGGACAAGCGCGAGCAGGCCAAGGCCGCCGCGTTCGCCCGCAACAAACAGGCGGCCAAGGAGCGCGCCGATGCCGCCAAGGGCAAAGGCAAGAAGCCGCCCCGCAAGCCGGTGGTCCCACGCTGAAACCAGGCGCTGCCGGGTGGGGGCAGCCCCGCCTCAGGCAACCCGATCAAACAGCTGTTGTGCCGTACGCCCATCGAAGGCTTCGCGCCAGATGGGTGTATGGGGCAACCCCTGCTGTTGCTGGCGAATCTGGCTTTCCACGCCCAGCCTGCTTTGTGCCAGGGTTTTCAGGTGCCCGCCCTTGAGTTCGAAATTGCGCGGCGGGGTATCCTTGCGCGCGTAGTGGAAATGCGCATGCCAGAGTTCCTTCCGGTTGGCCTTGTCGCGTATCGAATAGACATCCAGGTAGTTTTTCCTGGCACCTTTGCCGCGCTCGACCCGGTCCTGGATCTTTCTGACCTCTATCTGATCGTTGTCGATCAGATAGAGCAGGCGCTGCACGCTGAGTACGTTCGGGTCCTTGTATAGCCTCAGCCTGATGTTCTCGCCTTCGTTGCGCAGGTTCTGGCCGGCTTGCCTGAGGCGAGCGGCCAAGGCCGGCGCCTGCGGGGCCTCGGCGGCCGACAGGGCGGCGATGTCCGTGGCGTGCTGGTCCAGTCGCTCGGCCCTGGCGTCAAGGTATTCGACGATGTTGCTCGGGTTCTGCCTGGCCTGTTCATCTCGTTGGGCCTTGGCCAGATAGGTTTCCACTTGCCCCAGGAGCTGATTGGCGTCGCTGAGCCGGGTGGCTGGCAATTTGCTGGGCTGTTCGACGGGGGCCGCGGGGGCTTCGCTGAGAGTCCCTTGCCATTGGCCGTTGACCTGGCGATAGGACCGGAAGGGGAGGCCCGGCTTGTTCTCTTCGATGATATCGACCAGGGTTTCGCCATCGTCGGTGATGCGTTCCTGGCCGAGCTTGAGGTGATCCTGGCCGCCCCGCCTGACTTTGATCAGGCGCTTTCGCGGGGGCGGGAAATGGCTGGTCGATGGCTGGGCGGGGAGAAAGTCCAGGTCGATGGCGTCGAGGTCGGTGGACAGGGCTTCATTGCTGTGGGCCTGTGCATAGCGTTGTTCCAGCTCGCCGACGATGGCGTCGTTGAACTCGCCGATGAGGTCGATGATCGCCTTTTGATGGGCGGTCTCCGTGGCGGCGGTGGGGTAGTCGCGCATCGCTTCGAAGTTTTCCCGTATCCCCGAGGTCTGTTCCAGCAGGTTATCGAGTACGGCGATCTGCTTGTCCTCGGGGATCAGCCTGATCTGGTCCAGGGTCACGAAGACTTCCCTGAACCGCGTCATTTCCTGGGTCGCCTCGAAGTGGTAAGTGGGCGGTGCGCTCAGATTCACCGGGTCGCCGACCGAATACAGATTGCTCAGGGCGATCAGCTTGCCCATGTCGATGGCCCGGATCGTGGTGGGCGTCCCCAGGATCAACTGCTCGATCCTTTGCTCGGTCTGCCCGCCTGGCGCCAGCTCGCGCAGGCTGGCAATCGCGACCTGCCGTTGTTCCAGGATGGGCGTTCGCTTGGTGAGGCTTGCCAGCATCTTTCTGTTGAAGTCCCGGAACTCTCGCAGGTGAGTCAATGGGTTCGGCAGGACCGGGCCGGCCTGGGAGATGAAGTTGTCGTCCTCGGCGAGGAACAGCCTGGAGTAGAACTCCACCTGGCTGGAGCGCATATCGTGCAGTTCTCTGCGGTAGATATCGGTCGCCTGTTTCCGGGTCCAGAGTTCCTTGTGGGTTTCGTAGCGTTTGATGTGTTGCTCAAGCAGATTGAGGTGGGTGCGCAGGTAAACCTCATTGGCGATCCTGGCAATCCTGCGGGCGTTGTCGTCAGCCGCCCGGATGACGGCGTCGCGCATTGCCGGCATTCGCTCCTGGGAGGCTTGCAGCGCGCGATGATGGGTTGCCAGTTCGTGGACAAGTTGGTCGTCCTGCAGCTTGATCGTTTCCAGCCGGCTTAGCCTGCGTGGCATGCCGCCGGCCCCGCCCACGATAATCCCGACCCATTGGCCGTCCGCGCGACGAGTGATCGGCTCGCTTCTGCCGGGGCGCGTCGCGACATAGCTATTCTCGGGGTCCGCCGCCACCGGGTCGCCGGGTCTGACGATGCGGTAGACCTTGCGCGTCGGCGTCGAGGCCTCTCGATCATCCATGACCTGATAGGCGCCGCCGTCGATGCTCACAAAGCGCTTGCCGCCAAAGTTGTACAGCGATTGCTCGTCGTCGGCGATGGGCAGGTGCTTGTCCTGACGAAAATGCGCCAGTCGGCCAGGGGTGAGCAGGTACTGGTCGGGAACCGGAAGCAGCTCCTTGAGATCCTCGCGATGCTCCTGGGCGAGTCGCAGCAGATCGTCGACCAGGCGCTGCGGCTCGTCGAGTCGATAGCCCAGGGCATCGCGCTGGGCATCATTGAGTGAGCGCAGCACGCTGCCGGCGAGGTTGTGTTCGGCCGAGGGCCCGTAGATCAGGCCGCCGGTGGCATCGATGCCCATGTAGCGCTCGTCGTTTCTGAACAACCTGAGGGTGGTCGTGGCGTCCTCCAGCCCGTAGCTGCGCGAGGGCAGGGTCGAGATGATCGGTCGGCCACTGCTGTCGATTCCCGGGTCGATGCGGATCTTCAGGTTGCCGGGCCAGCGTGGCAGGCTGCACAACAGCCGGCAGAACAGGGCCTCGCTGTCTTCGCCAAGGCCGCGCTCGGCCCTGTCCGCCCAACCGGCCAGCGCACTGATGATTCGGCTCTGCTGTTGTGACGCCTGAACCGCCGCCAGCACCGCGGGCTCGATCCGGCTATCCAGGGCAATGGCCTGGAGCGATGAGTATTTGTCCACCAGGTCTATGGCCGCCGCCTGGCTCAATCCCGGAAAGCGTTCCCGCAGGACGCCGACGGCGGGCTTGAGAGGCTTGCCGGGTTGGCTGACGGGAGCAAAGGCATAGGCCGGGTCGCTCGGCTTGAGTTGTGAGCGCGTCGGGGTGTCGAGCAGGGCCAGGTACAGGGCGTGCTGGTGATCCCTGATATCCCGGGCGAGCGCCTGGCGTAGCTGGGTCAGGCGCTGTTCGAAACTCTGCTCGATCACGCCCGCCGTCTCGCTCGCCCAACGGCGCTGGTTGAGGTGTTCGTAGGCCTTCAGGGTGGTTTCCAGCAGTGCCCCCGTTTCGGCCGACTTCGGCTCATACGCGGGTCGGTAGCGCCCTGGTTGGACTTCGCTCAGCATGATCGTCGGTTTCGGCCTGGCATCCGCGCGTGGCAAGTCGGCGTAGCGGCTGGACGTGCCCGGCTCGCGGCTCTCGATCTCCAGGGGCGCCTGCAGTTGCCGGGCGAGCAGGGCGGGCAAGGCCTTGTCGGCATAGGGCGCCAGTTTGGCGTCGGGGCTGTCGAGGGCGTCTCGCAGCTGATCCAGGGCCTTGCGCACCTGCAACTCGGCAATGGCCTGATTGGCTTCCCAGGGGGCCGTTTCATCGCCCCGCCAGATTTTTTCCAGTTTCGACCGGGAAAGGTCCGACCATGCCAGCAACCGGATCAGTTCCTGCTCATTGAGGGAGGGTAGATCGCGGCGCAGCATTTTCTGCAGCAACTGGGTGTCGGAGAGTGCGCTGATATCGACCGGCGCCAGTTTCCACGAGCGGGTAACAGGATCGAACACCATGGCGGGCCTGTAGCGGCCGGCATCCGGGTGTAACAGGTGATAACGCCCGGTGTCCTTGTCCAGCATGACCTCGCCGACCCGGGTCTCGGTGTCGAGCTTGATCTGGACATAGAGCTTGCCGTCTTTTCTGATCAGGCCCTGGGCATCAACCGCCAGCCCCTCGACGCTGCTCTGGGCGAGCGGCGTGTAGGGGCGCAGGTCACTCAGCCAGAGGGCATTGCCGGTCGCCTGTGTCACCGTGCGGGGCCTGCCCATGGACTCGATCAGTGCGCGGGTGCGGCGGGCCGAAAGGCGTGCGCCGATCGCCTGGATTCGAGCCGTGATGACCAGCTCCGCCACATCGGTGACGGCCTGCACGAATTCCATTTTTCTGCCGCTGGCCAATTCGGTGCTGGCCACCAGGCTCTGGTAGGCCAGGGTGCCGAGGCTGGCGCTGATCATCAGAGGGTTGAGGCCCAGCACTCCGCCAGGCAAGGGCAGCAGGAGCAGTTCCATTGTCTCGCTGGCCATCCATTGAAGGGTGTTGATCAGCGTCTGCCAGTCGAGGCTGCGGCGGGTGGTGGCGAGATTGCTGATGTCGGCGATCAGTCTCAGGGATTGGGTCCGGGTCAGCGTGTCCAGCACCGAACTGCTTTGCTCGCGTTCCGCCTGCGGGGTCATGACCAGATTGATGCGTCGGGCCGGTGCTTCGGTATCGCCAAACGCCTTGTACAACCAGCGGGCGGGGGTGGTCAGTTCGTTTTCATCGACGCTCGGGACCTTGAGCTTGCCGTAGAAGTCGGCCTGGTTCATCAGCGACATGGTGCGTGTGAGCCAGGTGATCTGGCCCGTGCCCGCATCCTCGCGTATCTGATCGCGCAGATCCTTGAGCGCCAGCGCGGACGTCAGGTGGTAGCGCAGGGCGCCGCCCGGCCGGTCCGGGAAATAACTGAATACGCCTTGAGAGGCTCCGCGCTCGAAACGCATCAGGCAGAAGGGCAGCGGCAGCCATTGCAGATCGCCGAAATTGGGCAGGTAGTCGCGACCAAAATCAAGGCTGTAGAACTGTGCGCTCATGAGCTGTTTATCGGCCACGGCCTGCATGAATTTTTCCGCCGAGGGCTGATCGGTGCCGGGCAGTGTCTGCTGGCGCAAGGCTTCCAGGACCGCGAGTTCCAGGCTGGCCTTCTGAAGGGCGCTCAGTGCGTCGTTGATCTGGCCGATCATTTGTTCATGCAGTTCGCGTCTCAGGCGCGATCCCAGGTCCAGGGCGCGAACGACCGAGATAAAGCGATCCACGCTCAGGGATACTCTCTGCGCGGGATCTTCGCAGACGACACTGATGCTGCTGTGCCTCTGGAAGTCGAAGCCCGAAGGAAACGAGGCCGTGGCGCCGGTGAAAGAAAAGTTCTCCCTGGCGGCCTGCCACAGGGATATGGAGATGATCTCCTCTACCGGGGCGCTTGGGTCCAGGGCTCTGCGATGCCTGGTTTTCCGATACTGCTCGATGATTCTGTAGATGAGCTCGATCGGGTCCTTGGCGTCGGTACGCGGGGGGACTTTCAGCGTTTTGGTATTCAGCCGGGATTTTTCCGCATCGATGTACTGGCCGGTTTCCTCATGAAGTGCCGTGCGCAGATCGTGCCTGGCGTTGCGTTCGAAACGGGCCTTGAACCCTTGTAGCGATTCGGCCAGCTTTTGCTTGAGCCGTGGTTCTTCCCGGCACAGCGCCAGGTAGCGTTTCTGTTCCTCGGCGCTCAGTGGCGCGAGGAAAGAGGTCAATTGGTGTTCGATGGTGTCCAGCGCATCGTAGTCGGACCAGGTGTCACTGGACATCAGATAGTCGCCAGGTGAGTCGACTACAGGGAAGGGGGCGATTGCGGTCATGGAGACACTCTCTTCAGTGGCGTTGCCTGCGTCAGTCAGGGGCAGAAACAGTCGGAGTGTCATCTAAGGGCCGAACGGCCTTGCCAAGGTGTTAGATATCTACCGTGCAGAGATTTCGCTCTCGTCCGCAGGCGGGTCGAGCGACCTGCCGGTGGGTGCCAGGCGCCCCGGCGAAAGCTGCGGGCTGGCCGGATACTGGCATTTTGGTTTCTATCGGAGACCAGGTTCGTTTGCTAAGGTGCGGCGAATTTCCCCCGCGCTCGATTCAAGGATGAACACTGCATGAGCAACCCGCTCCCTGGCATTGGCATGGACTCCAGCCCCTCGCAGTTCCTCGCGCGCAAACGCATCGAAAGCCAGATCAACCTGCCCCAGCTGTTTGCCGCGATCGATGCCGACCCCGGCATCGTCGGGGCTGGCGTGGTCTATATCGACGCCGACTTCAACGTGGTCACCCTGCGTGAATTCCAGCCGATCTGCAGCATCAAGCCCAAGCGCATCATCCTGCGCGAGGCGCAGAAGTACATCGCGCCGGTGCAGTTCGCCCAGCAGGTGCAGGACAATCCCCGCGAGTCGCGCCTGGTCGGCGAGGCGATCAATACCAGCCTGTCGTGCGCCGGCGCGGTGATCGGTTGGGTGGTGGTGCTCAGCGGCTCGGTGGCCGTGCCGTTCTCGGCCGGCGCCAGTTCGGTGCTGGTCGCCATTGGCTACACCGCGGCGGTCGCGAGTACCGCGCAATGCGTCGTCGGCGGTTACCGGACAGTCAACGAAGCGGTCAATCCCGCCCGCAATGACTACCTCGATGGCGAGGCCTGGTACCAGTACACCTCCATCGCCCTGGATGCGGCTTCCCTGGTCGGAGTCGGCGCCTCGTCGCTGACCACCCTCAAGCTGGTGCGCATGACCAAGGCCACCACCGGCAAGACAATCCGCGAAGTGCTACGGGGCCTGAACCGCCAGGAGCGCTCGAAGCTGACCAAGGAGCTGTTGAGCATCAACGATCCGCGGCTGACGCCGAAAATGCTCAAGCTCAAGCAACTGGCCGGCGAACTGCCCAAGCGCTTCACGCCTACCCAGATCAAGCATGCCACCGTGACCCAGATCAAGGACTCCCTGGGGGCGGCGATCGGCCTGACCGGCAGTGCCTTGTCCGGCAATGTGAAAACCATTGCCGTGGGGCTCTACGAGGAGATCGAGGAGTAATGGAAGAGTTGAGCCTGCCGCGTTTCCTGGCGCAGTATTTCCCCACCTTCATCGGCGGGATTTTTGCCGCGCTGGTCGCTATCAGCTGTGGCGTGCCCCTGGTGGGCGACCACTTTTTTCCCGATGCCTCCTTGGACGGCCAGGCGACCGGCATGTTCGTCGCGGTCATGGTCCTGGCCCTGGTGGTGGTGCACTGCAACTTCCTGATCGTGCGCGGCCGTCCGCAATGGGTTTGGGGCTGGTCCTGGTCTTTGCACTGTGCTTTCTGAGCGTGCTGCCGACCATCACCTCGCATCCCCATCGGTTCATCTACGCCTTGGCCGTCCTGGCCCCGCTGGTTGGCCTGCTGTTGCTCAACAGTCGGCGCCACCGCGAAATGCGCCACCGGCTCGTCGCTATCCGCCACCAGCGCGAAGCCCTGCGCAAGGCCCTCAAGGCGCGGCGCAAGTCACGCCAGGGCTGATGTCCGGGCGTTCGCCCCGTTTCTGTGCGACTCTCTGCACTACGCCCTCAAGCTGGCGCCATTCTGGTGCTGTGCTTAGCTGAGCGAGCACGACTCACGCCGAAAGCGCAGGACTTGCCCGGGTGGCATAAGTCTTGCGCGCACAGGTATAAGCCCAGGCTCGCAGGAGGCACGCCGTGTCGATCCATGTCGCATTGCACCATGTCACGCATTACCGCTATGAGCGCGCCGTCGAGCTCGGCCCGCAGATCGTTCGCCTGCGTCCGGCGCCCCATAGCCGCACGCGGATTCTTTCCTATGCGCTGAAGGTTGCGCCCGAGCAGCATTTCATCAATTGGCAGCAGGACCCCCAGGGCAACTACCTGGCGCGGCTGGTGTTCCCGGAAAAGACCGACGAATTGCGCATCGAGGTCGACCTGGTCGCCGAGATGGCGGTGTTCAACCCGTTCGACTTTTTCCTCGAGCCCTACGCCGAGAAGATCCCGTTTGCCTACGCGGCCGATGAAAAGCACGAGCTGATGCCCTACCTGGAGAAGCTGCCGCTGACGCCCAGGTTCAAGGCCTATCTCGACGGCATCGACCTGACGCCCAAGCCCAGCGTGGATTTCCTGGTGGCCCTCAATCAGCGCCTGAGCGAGGACATCGGCTACCTGATCCGCATGGAGCCCGGCGTACAGACGCCCGAATACACCCTGGAAGCGGCGTCCGGCTCCTGCCGCGACTCGGCCTGGCTGCTGGTGCAACTGCTGCGTCACCTGGGCCTGGCGGCACGGTTTGTCTCCGGCTACCTGATCCAGTTGACCGCCGATGTGAAGGCCCTGGACGGTCCGTCCGGGACCGAGGTCGACTTCACCGACCTGCACGCCTGGTGCGAAGTCTATCTGCCGGGTGCCGGCTGGATCGGCCTGGACGCCACCTCCGGGCTGTTTGCCGGCGAAGGGCATATCCCGTTGGCCTGCAGCCCCGATCCGTCGTCAGCGGCGCCCATCAGCGGCCTGGTGGAGCCCTGCGAGTCGCAGTTCAGCCATGAAATGTCGGTGGAGCGGATCTGGGAGGCGCCCCGCGTCACCAAGCCCTACACCGAGGAGCAATGGTTGGCGATCCAGGCCCTGGGTCGACAGATCGACACCGACCTGCTCGAAGGCGATGTGCGCCTGACCATGGGCGGCGAGCCGACCTTTGTCTCCATCGACGATCCCGATGGCTCCGAGTGGAACACCGCGGCCCTGGGGCCGGACAAGCGCCGGCTGTCCGCGCAACTGTTCCAGCGCCTGCGCAAGCGTTATGCCCCGCAAGGCCTGGTGCACTTCGGCCAGGGCAAGTGGTACCCGGGCGAGCAACTGCCGCGCTGGTCGCTGAACTGCTACTGGCGCCGCGACGGTGTGCCGATCTGGCACAACAGTGCGTTGATCGCCGATGAGCAGGAGGACTATGGCGCCGATGGCGAACTGGCCGGGCGTTTTCTCGCCAGCGTCGCCGAACGCCTGAAACTGCCGGGCCGTTTTGTCTTCCCGGCCTACGAGGACAATTTCTACTACCTCTGGCGCGAGGGGCAGTTGCCGATCAACGTCAGCGCCGAGGATCCGCGGCTGAGCGACGAACTGGAGCGCGCGCGCCTGCGCAAGGTGTTCTCCCAGAGCCTGGACAAGGTGATCGGCCAGGTCCTGCCGCTGGCGCGCACCGCCGCCAATGACCGCTGGCAGAGCGGACGCTGGTACCTGCGCGACAGCCATTGCCGGCTGGTGCCGGGCGACTCGCCGCTGGGCTACCGCCTGCCGCTGGCCTCCCAGCCCTGGGTGACGGCGGCGGAATACCCGTTCGTGCATCCGCTCGACCCGAACCAGGACCTGCCCGAGTTGCCCGGCACCGAAGCCCTCAAGGCCCACGGCGAGCCGGCACCGGTCGACGAACGCGTGCCGCAGATCGATCAGTCGGCGAACTGGCTGACCCGCACCGCCTTGTGCGCCGAAGCGCGGGAAGGCCGCCTGTACCTGTTCATGCCGCCCCTGGAGCGGATCGAGGACTATCTGGAACTGGTCGGCGCCATCGAGGCCACCGCCGGGGAACTGCATTGCCCGGTGTTGCTGGAAGGCTATGAGCCGCCCGCCGACGGTCGCCTGGCGAACTTCCGGGTGACGCCGGATCCGGGCGTGATCGAAGTCAATGTGCAGCCGTCCGCGAGCTGGGACGAACTGGTCGAACGCACCGAGTTCCTCTACGAGGAGGCGCGCCAGACCCGCCTGACCACCGAGAAATTCATGATCGACGGGCGCCACACCGGTACCGGTGGCGGCAACCACTTTGTCCTCGGCGGCGCGACCCCGGCGGATTCGCCATTCCTGCGGCGCCCCGACCTGCTGCGCAGCCTGATCAGCTACTGGCATAACCACCCGTCGCTGTCCTACCTGTTTTCCGGACTGTTCATCGGCCCGACTTCCCAGGCGCCGCGGGTGGACGAGGCGCGCAACGATTCGCTGTACGAGCTGGAAATCGCCTTCGCGCAGATACCCGCGCCGGGCGAAGAGTGCCCGCCCTGGCTGGTGGACCGATTGTTGCGCAACCTGCTGATCGATGTGACCGGCAACACCCACCGTGCCGAGTTCTGCATCGACAAGCTCTACTCGCCGGACGGCGCCACCGGGCGTCTCGGCCTGCTGGAATTGCGCGCCTTTGAAATGCCGCCCCATGCGCGCATGAGCCTGACCCAGCAACTGCTGCTGCGGGCGCTGGTGGCGCGCTTCTGGCGCGAGCCCTATGCACCGCCGAAGCTGGCGCGCTGGGGCACCGAGCTGCATGACCGCTTCCTGCTGCCGCACTTTATCGAGCAGGATTTCGCCGATGTGATCGTCGACCTCAACGCCGCCGGGTATCCCCTGCGCGCGGAATGGTTTGCCGCGCACCTGGAGTTCCGCTTTCCGAAAGTCGGCGACTACGCGGTCAATGGCATCGAGCTGGAAGTGCGCCAGGCCCTCGAACCCTGGCATGTCCTGGGCGAGGAGGGCGCGGTCGGCGGGACGGTGCGTTATGTCGATTCGTCCCTGGAGCGCCTGCAGGTCAAGCTCAACGGCTTGCCGCCGCAACGTTACCTGCTGACCTGCAACGGTATCCCGGTGCCGTTGCAGCCGACGGGGCGGGTCGGCGAGTTCGTCGCTGGCGTGCGTTATCGCGCCTGGCAACCGGCCAACTGCCTGCAACCGACCATCCCGGTGCACGCCCCGCTGGTGTTCGACCTGCTGGACACCTGGATGCAACGCTCCCTCGGCGGTTGCCAGTACCACGTCGCCCATCCGGGCGGGCGCAACTACGAGACGCTGCCGGTGAACGCCAACGAGGCGGAGAGCCGCCGCATGGCGCGCTTCTTCCGCCTTGGCCACAGCCCGGGCGTGCTGGCGATCCCGCTGTTGAAGATCAACGATGAACTGCCGATGACGTTGGACCTGCGACACACATAAGCCTGACAGGGCGCACGGAGTTTTCGCATATCCGTGCGTCACATGTCTGCGTTAACCTGACTTCCCTTGCCGTCTGCCGAGCTTTCCATGCCCGACCTGCTTGACCGCTACCCGCTGACACCGGGTACCTATCACGAACTGCTGGACGACAGTGGCGCGGTCCGTGCGCACTGGCGGCCGCTGTTCGACCAACTGCAGCGCAGTACGCCGACACAACTGGCCCAGCGCCAGGCCCTGCTGGCCCGGCAGATCCAGGAAAACGGCGTGACCTACAACGTCTATGCCGACCCCAAGGGTGCCGACCGGCCCTGGGAGCTCGACCTGCTCCCGCATATCATCCCGGCCGACGAATGGCAGCAGGTGGCCGCCGGCATCGCCCAGCGCGCGCGGCTGCTTAACGCCGTGCTGGCGGACCTGTACGGCCCGCAGACGCTGATCCGCGACGGCCTGCTGCCGGCCGAGCTGGTGTTCGGCCATAACAATTTCCTCTGGCCCTGCCAGGGGATCCGGCCGCCGGACGGCACCTTCCTGCACCTGTTCGCGGTGGACCTGGCGCGCACTCCCGATGGCCGTTGGTGGGTCACGGCAGACCGTACCCAGGCACCTTCCGGGGCCGGCTATGCCCTGGAAAACCGGACCATCGTATCGCGGGCGTTTCCCGACCTGTACCGCGACCTGCGGGTGCATCACCTGGCCGGGTTCTTCCGCACGCTGCAGGAAACCCTGGTGCGCCAGGCACCGAGCGACGCCGAAGCGCCGCTGGTGGTGCTGCTGACCCCGGGACGCTTCAACGAGAGTTACTTCGAACATCTCTACCTGGCCCGCCAGTTGGGTTATCCACTGGTGGAAGGCGGCGACCTCACCGTGCGCGACGCCACGGTCTACCTGAAGACCCTGAGCGGCCTGCAGCGGGTCCACGCGATCATGCGCCGGCTGGACGACGACTTCTGCGACCCCCTGGAACTGCGCACCGACTCGGCCCTGGGCGTGCCCGGCCTGCTGGAGGCGGTGCGCCAGGGCCGGGTGCTGGTGGCCAACGCCCTGGGCAGCGGCGTGCTGGAGTCGCCCGGACTCCTGGGTTTCCTGCCAAAGATCAACCAGCATCTGTTTGGTGAAGAGCTGCTCCTGCCGTCCATCGCCACCTGGTGGTGCGGTGAGGCCCCGGTACTGGCCCAGGCCCTGGAAAAACTCCCCGAGCTGCTGATCAAGCCGGCCTTTCCGTCCCAGAGTTTCGTGCCGGTGTTCGGCCGCGATCTCGACGATACCCAGCGCCAGGCCCTGGCCGAGCGGATGCGGGCGCGGCCCTACGCCTATGTCGCCCAGGAACTGGCGCAGTTGTCCCATGCGCCGATCTGGCAGGAACAGGACGGCAGCCTGCAACCGCGGGCCATCGGCATGCGGGTCTATGCGGTCGCCAGTGCCGACGGCTATCGGGTGTTGCCCGGCGGCCTGACCCGGGTCGCGGCGGAAGCCGATGCCGAAGTGGTGTCGATGCAGCGCGGCGGTGCGAGCAAGGACACCTGGGTCCTCAGCGAACGCATGCCGAGCGGTGAACAATGGCGCGCCCAGCGTTCCTTGGGGGTGCACGACCTGGTGCGGCGCGATCCCTACCTGCCGTCGCGGGTGGTGGAAAACCTGTTCTGGTTCGGTCGCTACTGCGAACGCTGCGACGACAGCGCGCGGCTGCTGCGGATCATGCTCGCGCGGTATGTCGATGGCGACGACCCGCGAGCCCTGCAGGCGGCGGTCGACCTGGGCGAAAGCCTGATGCTGCTGCCGGACGAAGGCGAGCTGCCGGAGCGCCTGCAGGCTGCCTTGCTCGGTGACGACTGGCATTTCAGCCTGCGGGCCAACCTGCAGCGCTTGCAGTGGGCGGCGTCCCAGGTTCGCGGCAAGCTGTCGCGGGAAAACTGGCAGGCCCTGGTGGAGCTGCAACGCGAGGCCCTGAGCCTGGAAACCGAAGCTCCGGATTTCGGTGAGCTGCTGGACTTCCTCAACCGGCTGGTGATGTCCCTGGCGGCGTTGTCCGGCTTTGCCCTGGACGACATGACCCGCGACGAAGGCTGGCGCTTCCTGATGATCGGGCGGCGCATCGAGCGCCTGCAGTTTCTCAGCAGCAGCCTGGCGGCGTTCCTGCGCGGGATCGCGGTGTTCGACCAGGCCGGCCTGGAGTGGCTGCTGGAACTGGGCAACAGCAGTATCACCTACCGTTCCCGCTACCTGGCGGTGCCGCAGTTGATCCCGGTGCTCGACCTGTTGCTGCTCGACGAGCAGAACCCCCATGCGGTGTTGTTCCAGCTGAAACTGGTGAGCCGCACCTTGCGTCGCCTGAACGATGACTTCGGGGTGCCGCGCGAGCTGGGCCTGAACCAGCTGGTGGAGCGTCTGGCGCGGTTCGACCTGGGCAACCTGGAGAGCGCGCTGTTCGGCGACACCGGCGTGCGCGAGGTGCTCGACGGTCTCGCCGGGCTGTTGCAGGAGGTCGCCGATGCCAGCGGCCAGGTCTCCGATCGCCTGGCCTTGCGGCATTTCGCCCATGTCGATGATATCAGCCAGCAGACGGTGTCCGTGTGATGAGTGCCCAGTACCAGATCTTCCACGACACCCACTATCACTACGACAGCCCGGTGTCCCTCGCCCAGCAGCTGGCGCACTTGTGGCCGCGCGCCTGCGACTGGCAGCGCTGCAGTGCGCGGACGTTGCAGATCAGCCCCGAGCCGACCACCCGCCGCGATGAGCTGGATGTCTTCGGCAACCCGCTGACCCGCCTGGCATTCGAGCGGCCCCACGATGAATTGCTGGTCAACGCCTGCCTGACGGTGGAAGTGCTGGCGCGGCCGGCACTGGACTTCAACCAGTCGCCGGCCTGGGAAGAGACGCGCGGTGCCCTGACCTACAGCAGCCAGCCGGTGACGGCCGAGTTGCTGGAGGCCTGCCGCTATCGCTTCGAGTCACCCTATGTGCACCTGAAGAAAAGCTTCGTCGAGTTCTCCGAGAGCTGCTTTGCTCCGGGACGCCCGTTGCTGGTGGGCGTACAGGCCCTGATGGAGAAGATTTTCCACGAGTTCACCTTCGATGCCGAGGCGACCCAGGTCGCCACGCCGCTGGTGGAGGTGCTGGAGCGCCGGCGCGGGGTCTGCCAGGACTTCGCCCACCTGATGCTTGCCTGCCTGCGCTCGCGCGGGTTGGCGGCGCGCTACATCAGTGGCTACCTGCTGACCCAGCCGCCGCCCGGCCAGCCCCGTCTGATCGGCGCCGATGCGTCCCATGCCTGGGTGTCGGTGTTCTGTCCGGTGCTGGGTTGGGTGGATTTCGATCCGACCAACAATGTGCAGCCGGCACTGGAACACATCACCCTGGCCTGGGGCCGGGATTTCTCCGATGTGTCGCCGTTGCGGGGGGTGATTCTGGGGGGCGGCAGCCATGACCCGGAAGTCCGGGTGACGGTGATGCCGGTGGGCGAGGCAGGGCTCTGATTGATCGTTCCCACGCTCCGCGTGGGAACGCCTCGCTGGACGCTTCGCGTCCGCTCTGTGGGTGAGGCGCAGCGTGGGAGCGGTCGCAATCGCTAAAAGCTTCGCGGGCAAGCCCGCTCCCACACAAGCCCCATCCACTCAAGCCCGCTCTCACACAGGCCCGTTTCCACACCTGCCGGCTTCTGGACTAGTTCTGCCCTGCCAGTGTCCGGTGTGATCAGGCGTCCGGCGCCTGCTCTTTTTCTTCGGTGTCTTGCGCGGTGTCGCTGTCTGCTTCAGGGGTCAGCAGGGCTTCGGCCTCGGCTTTCTTGCGTTGCAGCTTTTCCTCTTTCTTCTGTTCCTTGGCCAAGTCTCGTTGACGTTTGGCGAAGGAGTAATTGGGTTTGGCCATGGGCGATCCTCTGGGGTCGAAGGTGAGGTTGAGCGGCGCGTATTGTGCCTGTGTTCGTCACGCAGTACACGTGGCAATGGCACGGGCGGACACGGGCGCCAGCGCGCTCTGCCTCCAGAGTAAAGGCTGGCCGACCAGGCTCCAAGCTTTAACGCTCGCGGACCGGCGTTTCACAGGTGCCGCAGGCACCACAGGCGTAGGCGGCGAGCAAACTGTACAGCAGGCTGTTGAGAGGCATGGCAGACGCTCCGGTGGATGACGATGGGCTAATGTTAAGCCGCGCCGGTTCGTCTGGCTGGTTGATTGTATCCATCGAGGCGATAGCTTAGGATTGTATACAATCTCTTGATTCAGATCATGGGAACCCGGCCTGGTTTCAGGCAGTCTTCCCATTTGATCCCTTGATTTTCATACCCTGCCTTGGAGATTCACCATGTTCGCCAAAGTTGTTGCGGTATCCTTGCTGACCCTCGCCAGTGGTCAGTTGCTTGCCGCCGAGTGCAAGACCACCGTCGATTCCACCGACCAGATGTCCTTCAATACCAAGGCCATTGAAATCGACAAGAGCTGCAAGACCTTCACCGTCGAACTGACCCACAGCGGCAGCCTGCCAAAGAATGTCATGGGCCATAACTGGGTATTGAGCAAGGAAGCCGATATGCAGCCGATCGCCTCTGACGGCATGGCGGCGGGGATCGACAAGAACTACCTGAAGGACGGCGACGCCCGTGTCATCGCCCATACCAAGATCATCGGTGCCGGCGAGAAAGACTCGGTGACCTTTGATGTGTCGAAGCTGGCCGCGGGTGAGAAGTACGGCTTCTTCTGCTCGTTCCCGGGCCATATCTCGATGATGAAAGGCACCGTCACCCTCAAGTAACGGCCTTTGTCGCACCTGATCCCGCGCCACGCGGGGTCAGGACTGATCGCCCATCCTCAACTCCAGCCGAATCTTCCTCCCCTCCAGCTCCTGGCGGCTGAATACCCCGCCCAGCTGCTTGCGCTTGTAGTCATTGCCAAGCATCTGCCACTGCTCGTCGACACTGTAGCAACTCAGGGTTTTCTGCGGCTCGACGCCGGCCGGTGTGTCCTGCTCCTGCCAGTGGCAGAGACCGCGATAGTGTTTTTCCCCCGACGCCGGAAATCCCGACACGCCCGCCCGCAGATCGTCGCGCAGGGTGATGGCGCCGCTGTTGCTGATGCTGCGCTGGTGGTTGTCCTGGCCGTAGAACGCCTCGGTCTCGAAGCTCACCTCGCTCAGGGAGAGCTGGCAGTCGGGCAGTTCATAGCCGGTGGGTATGTCGAAGTCGAAGTCGCGGCGGGTGTCGCCCGCAGGGGTATCGAAGTGCAGGGTCGGATGCTGGTAGGGGCAACCCGCCTGCTGGCGATCGGGCGTATAGCGGGCACTGGCGCGCAATGCCGTCTGGCCGGGCATGGCGCCGGTCAGGGTGAAGTGTTCCTTGCTGGGACGACCGTTCGCCGTGGTGCCTGACTGACTGGTGGCGGTGGCGATCCAGCACAGTGCGCCGATCAGTCCGAACAGCGGAATGATCCACGGGCGCTGGAAGAGGGGCGTGGCTCGGATATGAGGGGCTTTGTGCGGGAACAACATCGGCGGCAGTCCTGACCAACAAGGGTTGGCGCAGACTGCCGAGGTGTTTCCGGCGTCTCAAGAGGTGCCGAATAAAACAGAAATTTCCTACGATAAACAGGCCATTGCTTCAGGCCTTCGAGGCCGTCATCTTGAAAATGCCCTGGGCGTTGCTGCTGTCGAAGTTCAGGTCGAGCCGGTCGGTTTCCGGATCGATCCGGCGCTGGATGAATTCGACGAAGGAGCCCGGCACCGAATGCTCGCGATACTGGCCCTGGGCATCGATCAGCCCGCGGCTGACCGTGCAGGCACGGTAGGCGGTCTGCATCACACGGCCGGAAGCGGAGACTTCGATGCTGTCCTTCATCGGTCGCTGGCGTTGGCGCTGCTGGGCGACCGTGGCCTCAAGATCGGCGACGCGGTCGGTGAGGTGGTTGAAGCTGTTGCCCTCGGTGGCGATCCAGGCCATTTCCGCGCTTTCGCCGAGCAGGACCCGGTAGTCCGCCTCGTGCACCGCGCCGTGTTGCCGGCCAAAGGCCTGGTACAACGCCGGCAACAGGACCAGGGCTTCGCCCAGTTGGCAATGGCGGGTCAGGCGCAGGCGCTTGAGAATGCTCAGGTGCTCGGCCTGCAGCGGGTCGCGGCTGGAAGCGACCACGCGCCCGACGGCGTCCTGGAAGGCCTCGCTGAAGCGTCCCGGGTGCAGTTCGGAGACGAAGAACTGGGCGATATCCTCCGGCAGGTCCATCTGGCGATAACCCCAGCCGGTCATGCCCAGCTTGGTCAGCGGGTAGGTGCGGACATCGGTGAAGCCCAGGGGCTCCAGCAGTCGCGAGAAGGCCAGGCGTCCGCGCGGCAACTCGCCGTTTTCGGGCCAGTCGACGGTACGGATGGCGCCATGGTCGAACACCACCTTGCGGCCGTCCCCGGCCTGTTCTTCCACATAGCGGCGGCCATCGGGCACGGCTTCCACCAGCTTGTGGAACAGGCACAGGTTCAGGGCTTCGGCCAGCCAGACCCGATGCAGGGCGTCGTCGTCGAAGGAGAAGTCATGCAGCGCCGCCGGCACGTCGACGTGTTGTTCCAGCCACTGGGCGGCGGGTTGGCCGAGCACGGAAGCGACAAGGGAGAACAGGCCTTCGAAGGAGGACATGGGGCAGGACTCTGGCGGCAAAAATGAGTCCCTATGAAAGCCCTCGGACGGCAACCGGGCAAGCGAAAAAAAATGCTGGGTTCATTCCGTTTTGTCGGGTTGTGGTGTCTGGAAGGGATTTGTTCCTCGGGCTGGCGCTTTCGCGGGCAAGCCCGGCTCCCACAGTGATCGCGTCGGAGCTGGATTCCCGGTCCGAACGCAACCTGTGGGCGAACCGCTTGCCCGCGAAGGGCATCTCGCGCTTTGATCGTTCCCACGCTCTGCGTGGGAATGCAGCCCTCGACGCTCCGCGTCGTCGCAGCAAGGCTGGATGCGGAGCGTCCGGTGAGGCGTTCCCACGCAGAGCGTGGGAACGATCGGTTCTGCGAGAACTTACGGCGCGAAAGGCATCTCGCGCTTGTGGTGGGTCTTTTCGTAGGTCCGGCAGATGATATCGAAGGCTTCCTGGCGCACCGCTTCGCCGTGCAGGAAGGCGTCGATCTCGGCATAGGTCACGCCATGGGACGCTTCGTCCGGCTTGCCCGGCGCGAGGTCTTCGAGGTCGGCGGTCGGAACCTTCTCCACCAGCGACTCGGGGGCGCCGAAGCTGCGGGCAATTGCCCGGACCTGGTTCTTCACCAGGCCGCTGAGGGGCGCCAGGTCGCAGGCGCCGTCGCCGAACTTGGTGAAGAAGCCCATCACCGCTTCCGCCGCGTGGTCGGTACCGATCACCAGGCCATTGGCGGCGCCGGCGATGGTGTATTGCGCGACCATGCGCATGCGCGCCTTGGTGTTGCCCAGAACGAAGTCCCGCGAAACCGCCGCCTTGCCTTCAAAGGCCGCGACTTCGCCGGCCAGCGACTTCACTGCCGGACCGATATTCACGGTATGGCGCTCGTCGGGGTCGATGAAGTTCACCGAGGCGGTGGCGTCGTGTTCGTCGAACTGGGTTTCATAGGGCAGGCGCACCGCGATAAAGCGGTACTGCGCGTCGCCGGTGCTTTCGCGCAGTTCACGCATGGCGCGCTGGGCCAGCAGGCCGGCGGTCAGCGAATCGACGCCACCGCTGATGCCCAGCACCAGGGTCTTGAGGCCCGAGTTGCGCAAGCAGTTCTGGATAAAGGCGACGCGCCTTGCCACCTCGGCCTCGAGGGCGGCCTGGTTGGCGAACGGCGGCTGGACCTTGAGCTGTTCAGCAATCTGGCGCTGTACGGCTTGCATGATTCACTCCTCACGTAATATTCAATCGAAAACGGATCAGTCGGTCACCTGGAACACGTGCCGCAGGTAGGCGACGAAGTTCGGGTCCTTGCACTGGGCCTTGCCCGGCTCGTCGGAAATCTTCGCCACCGGCTGACCGTTGCAGGCGGTCATTTTAAGCACGATGCTCATCGGTTCCACCCCGGGAATGTCACAGGTGAGGTTGGTGCCGATGCCGAAGCTGACATTGATCCGACCGCGCAGGGCCCGGAATATCTCCAGGGCCTTGGGCAGGCTGAGGCTGTCGGAGAACACCAGGGTCTTGCTCATCGGGTCGATGCCCAGCTGGTGATAACGGGCTATGCATTTTTCGCCCCAATGCACGGGGTCGCCGGAGTCATGGCGCAAGCCGTCGAACAGCTTGGCGAAATACAGGTCGAAATCCCGCAGGAAAGCGTCCGTGGTGATGCAGTCGGTCAGGGCGATACCCAGCAGGCCGCGGTACTCGCGGACCCAGCAATCGAGTGCGGCGATCTGGCTGTCGATCAGCCGGGGGCCGAGTTGCTGGTGGGCCATGATCCATTCGTGGGCCATGGTGCCCAGGGGCTTCATGTCGAACTCGCGGGCCAGGTGCACGTTGCTGGTGCCGACGAAGCGCCCCGGGAAGTCATGCTTGAGCACGCTGACCACTTCCTCCTGGACCCGGTAGGAGAAACGCCGGCGGGTGCCGAAGTCGGCGACCTGCAGCTCGGCGAGCTCGTCGGGGCTGGCATTGGCGTTCAGCCAGTCGAACTTGCGATACAGCTGCTCGCGGGCCTGGCTCAGCAGGGTTTCCTGATAGCGGTAGCGGTTGCGCACTTCACTGACGATCGCCAGCAAAGGCACCTCGAACAGGATCACATGCAGCCACGGGCCGCGCAGGCGGATGAACAGCTCGCCGTTTTCGATCCCTGTGTGCACATAGCGCAGGTTGAAGCGGAACAGGCCGAGGAAGCGCAGAAAGTCCGGCTTGAGGAAGCTGATGCGTTCCAGGAAGCTCAACTGGTCGGCACTCAGGCTCAACTCGGCCAGGCGCTCGATCTGGTAGCGGATTTCCGCCAGGTACGGACGCAGGTCCTCGCTGTTGCGGCAGCGGAAATCCCATTCGACTTCGACGTTGGGGTAGTTGTGCAGCACCGCCTGCATCATGGTCAGCTTGTAGAAGTCGGTGTCGAGCAGGTTCTGCACAATGCGATCGCCGAAGGCCTTATCGCTCATAACGGGTATCTCCATGCCGGTCGCGCGTCATGGCAGCGTCCTGGCAGTACTTGAATGAAGACCGCTAGTGGCGCATATCCGCGGGCGGTTTTACCAGCGATTTTTGTTGGCTGCCCCGGCCTTTTCGTCGGAGTGCCGCCCGGACCGGGCCCGCTCCCACAGTCGATCGCATACCCCCAGCAGGAGTGGGCAAGCCCATTCCTGCAGTCGATCGCATATCCCTTGCAAGAGCGGGCAAGCTCATTCCTGCAGTCGATCGCATATCCCTTGTGGGAGCGGGCTTGCCCGCGAAGCGGTCCTCAAGATTGCATGGGACTGTCGATCTGCTCCAGCATCCAGCGCACGAAATCGCGCACCTTCGGTACTTCCGCCGAATGCTCCGGATAGGCCAGGTAATAGGCGTCGTGGCTGGGCATCGCGTGCTGCCAGGGAATGACCAGCTTGCCGTCGGCCAGTTCCTCTTCCACCAGGAACCGTGGCAGCAGGGCCACGCCACAGCCGACCTGCGCCGCGCGAATGCACATGTAGAAGGTTTCGAAGCGCGGCCCGTGGTAGCTGTGTTCGGTCTGGTACCCCTGGCTTTCGAACCAGTCATGCCAGGCCTGGGGGCGCGAGGCATTCTGCAGCAGGACCAGGTCGCTCAATTGCGTCGGATCGGCGAACGGCTTGTCCGGCAGGCTGGAGGGCGCGCAGACCGGCACCAGTTCCTCGCTGAACAGCTTCACGCACTCGGTGCCCGGGCGCGAGCCCTGGCCGAAATAGAACGCCAGGTCGCTGCGGCCTTGCAGCAGATCGTCGGCTTCCTGCTCGTTGCACAGGTCCAGGTGGATATGCGGGTGACGCAGGCGCCAGCCCTTGAGCCTCGGCACCAGCCAGCGGGCGCCGAAAGTCGACGGCGTGGAGACCCGCAGGACTTCGGTTTCACCGCCGTAGGAGCGCAGGTAATGCGTCGACATTTCCACCTGGGTCAGGATTTTTCGGACTTCCACCAGGTACAGGTCGCCCGCCGGCGTCAGTTGCAGGCGCCGCCGCACCCGACGGAACAGCAGGTGCTGGAGCAATTCCTCGAGCTGCGCGACCTGTTTGCTGACGGCGCTCTGGGTCAGGTTCAGCTCTTCTGCCGCGCGGGTGAAGCTCAGGTGGCGGGTGACGGCCTCGAAACATTGCAGGGCCGTGATCGAGGGCAGGTGTCTTTTATTCAGCATGAACGGGCCTTTTCTTCTGTTTCTTGCGCTGCATGAATAAACGGAATGATATCTCGCCTAAAGGTCGTTTGTTGGCAAGTCTCAAGGCCGCTACAACTAGAGGTCTGAAACGCCGTGTTTTTCCGGCTGAAGATTTCCGATTCCCGTTTGAAGGAGTGACCCCATGGTTGCCGCATTGCTCGATCGTCTTGGCGTGAACCCGGCGCTGTACCAACAGGGCAGGCAGCCCGTGCATTCGCCCATCGACGGCAGTCGCATCGCCTCCGTGAGCTGGGAAGGCCCGGCGGAAGTGGAACAGCAGGTCAGCCGTGCCGAGCGCGCTTTCGACGCCTGGCGCAAGGTACCGGCCCCGCGTCGTGGCGAGCTGGTGCGCCAATTCGGCGAGGTGTTGCGTGAATACAAGGCCGACCTGGGCGAGCTGGTGTCCTGGGAAGCCGGCAAGATCACCCAGGAAGGCCTGGGTGAAGTGCAGGAAATGATCGATATCTGCGATTTCGCGGTCGGTCTGTCGCGCCAGCTCTACGGCTTGACCATCGCTTCCGAGCGTCCGGGCCACCACATGCGTGAGTCCTGGCACCCGCTGGGCGTGGTCGGCGTCATCAGCGCCTTCAACTTCCCGGTCGCGGTCTGGGCCTGGAACACCACGCTGGCGCTGGTCTGCGGCAACTCGGTGATCTGGAAGCCGTCGGAGAAGACCCCGCTGACCGCTCTGGCCTGTCAGGCGCTGTTCGAGCGGGTGCTGAAGAATTTCCACGATGCTCCCGAGTACCTGAGCCAGGTGATCATCGGTGGTCGCGATGCCGGTGCCGCGCTGGTCGATGACCCGCGTGTGGCGTTGATCAGTGCCACCGGCAGCACGCGGATGGGCCGCGAAGTGGCGCCGAAAGTGGCCGCGCGCTTTGCCCGCAGCATTCTCGAACTGGGCGGCAACAACGCGATGATCCTCGGCCCGAGCGCCGACCTGGACATGGCGGTACGCGCGATCCTGTTCAGCGCCGTCGGTACTGCCGGCCAGCGTTGCACCACCCTGCGGCGGTTGATCGCCCATGAATCGGTCAAGGCGGAGATCGTCACCCGTCTGAAGGCGGCCTATTCCAAGGTGCGCATCGGCCATCCGCTGGAAGGCAACCTGGTCGGTCCGCTGATCGACAAGCAAAGCTTCGAGAACATGCAGGACGCCCTGGAACAGGCCCTGAGCGAGGGTGGGCGGGTGTTCGGTGGCGAGCGCCAGTTGCAGGACAAATTCCCCAATGCCTACTACGTGTCGCCGGCCATCGTCGAAATGCCGGAGCAGAGTGAAGTGGTCTGCAGCGAGACCTTCGCGCCGATCCTGTACGTGGTCGGCTACAGCGACTTCGCCGAGGCCCTGCGGCTGAACAATGCAGTGCCCCAGGGCCTGTCGTCGTGCATCTTCACCACCGATGTGCGCGAGGCCGAGCAGTTCATGTCGGCAGTGGGCAGCGATTGCGGTATCGCCAACGTCAATATCGGCCCGAGCGGGGCGGAGATCGGCGGCGCGTTCGGCGGCGAGAAGGAAACCGGTGGCGGCCGTGAGTCCGGTTCCGATGCGTGGCGCGGGTACATGCGTCGCCAGACCAATACCGTGAACTACTCGCTGGAACTGCCTTTGGCCCAGGGCATCACCTTCGACTGAGGCCCTGCGAGCGCAGTGCTCGTCCGCACTGCCCGGATGGGTGCGGACACTGCAGGAGCCGGCATGCTGGCGATGGCGTCTTCAGGGGCGCCAGCAGTTTCGCCGGCAAGCCCGCTGCTACAGGGGGGCGTATCAAGTCCAGGAGTTTGTTGGGTTTCATTTTCGGAGTCTGGCAATGCCGTTACGCGAAGAGTGTCTATGGGAAAAACTGACGCCGCAGCGACCTGAGGCGGCGCGCTTCAAGGGTGAGCTGAGCGTCGATGTCTGTGTGATCGGTGCCGGTATCACCGGCCTGTCCGCCGCGATCCATCTGCTGGAACAAGGCAAGCGTGTCTGCGTGCTCGAAGCCTATCGCACCGGCCATGGCGGTTCCGGGCGCAATGTCGGGCTGGTCAATGCCGGGATGTGGATCCCGCCGGACGAGATCGAGGCCGGTTTCGGCGAAGCGGTGGGCAGCCAGCTCAATCGCATGCTCGGTGCCGCCCCGGCCCTGGTGTTCAGCCTGGTCGACAAATATGCCATCGATTGCCAGTTGCGCCGCGAAGGCACCTTGCACATGGCCCACAATGCCCGTGGCGAGGCCGACCTGCGCAGCCGCGAAGAACAATGGAAGCGTCGTGGGGCGCCGGTGGAACTGTTGACCGGCAGCGCCTGCGAAACCGCCACCGGGACCAGGAAGATCGCCGCCGCCTTGCTCGATCGGCGCGCCGGCACCCTCAACCCCATGGCCTACACCTCGGGCCTGGCCAGGGCGGCTGCCGGGCTCGGTGGTCAACTGTTCGATCATTCTCCGGTCACCCGCCTGGAGCGCCAGGGCCAGCGCTGGTCGGTGCAGACGGCCGATGGCGCGGTCAGCGCGGAGCAGGTGGTCATGGCCTCCAACGCCTACACCGAGGGCGAATGGACCGAGCTGCGGCGCAATTTCTTTCCCGGTTACTACTATCAGGTCGCGTCCAGCCCGCTGACCGAAGACGCCGCGCGGCAGATCCTGCCGGGCGGGCAGGGCTCCTGGGACACCCGCCAGGTGCTCAGCAGCATCCGTCGCGATGCCGACGGTCGGCTGCTGCTGGGCAGCCTCGGCAACGGTAATCAGAAACCCGCGTGGTTCCTGCGCGCCTGGGCCGATCGGGTGCAGCAGCACTACTTCCCCTACCTGAAAAAGGTCGATTGGGAGTGCACCTGGACCGGCTGCATCGCCTTTACCCCCGATCACCTGATGCGCCTGTTCGAGCCGGCGCCCGGTTTAGTGGCAGTCACCGGCTACAACGGTCGCGGCGTTACCACCGGAACGGTGGTCGGCAAGGCATTCGCCGATTACCTGTGTAACGGAAATCCTCAGGCCCTGCCGATTCCCTTCGCGCCGATGCGTCCGGTCCCGGCGGTGGGGCTGCGCAGTTGTCTGTACGAGGCCGGATTCTCGCTGTATCACGCGGGCCAGTGCCTGCGCATAGTGATTTGATACAACAAAAGCGCCAATACGGACGGCGCTTTTACCCAATGCAGCTAGCCTGTAATGGTGCGCGATGTAGCAGTCGCGCACTGTGAGTGTGCACTTCGGTGACGCACGTTGTTACAGGGCGGTTGCACGCCTTTCGGTGCGGTGGTTGCAGTAGTGGCACCTTTAGGTTGCACCTTTTGAAAAAATGGGTTTCACCTTCCGCGGTTTAGACGGTTGCACGCCCAGTTAAAAAGGGCCCGAAACAGTCCATAAAACAATAAGACAGCGACTTTTTGCAGAACAAAAAACCTATGGCACGCCCCTTGCTCTGAGCATTCAGTGAAGTCGCAGTGCCAACTAAAAAAACCTTGGAGCACCACCTCATGTCCCAGACGTTTTACAAGAAAGGCTTTGTAGCCCTCGCAGTGGCTGCTGCGTTGGGTGTTTCTGCGTTTGCTCAGGCTGATATCAAGATTGGCGTGGCAGGTCCCATGACCGGTGCCAACGCCGCCTTTGGCGAGCAGTACATGAAAGGTGCACAAGCGGCGGCCGATGCGGTCAACGCGGCGGGCGGTGTCAACGGCGAGAAGATCGTCCTGGTCAAAGGCGACGACGCCTGCGAACCGAAACAGGCGGTAACGGTCGCCAAGGACCTGGCCAACCAGAAAGTGGCCGGCGTCGTCGGGCACTTCTGCTCGTCCTCGACCATCCCGGCGTCGGAAATCTACGACGAGGCGGGCATCATCGCGATCACCCCCGGCTCCACCAACCCGCAGGTGACCGAGCGCGGCCTGAGCGCCATGTTCCGTATGTGCGGACGTGACGACCAGCAGGGCATCGTCGCCGGCGACTACATCGTCGACGTGCTCAAGGGCAAGAAAGTCGCGGTCATCCACGACAAGGACACCTACGGCCAGGGCCTGGCGGATGCCACCAAGGCGCAGCTTGAAAAACGTGGCGTGAAGCCGGTGCTTTATGAAGGCCTGACCCGTGGCGAGAAGGACTTCAGCGCCCTGGTCACCAAGATCCGCGCGGCCGGTGCCGACGTGGTCTATTTCGGCGGCCTGCACCCGGAAGCCGGCCCGCTGGTCAAGCAACTGCGCACCGAAGGCCTGAAGGACGTCAAGTTCATGTCTGACGACGGTGTCGTGACCGACGAACTGGTGACCACCGCTGGTGGCCCGCAATACGTCGATGGCGTGTACATGACCTTCGGCGCCGACCCGCGCCTGCTGCCGGACAGCAAGGCGGTCGTGGAGCAGTTCCGCAAGGCCGGCACCGAGCCTGAAGGCTACACCCTGTACGCCTATGCTTCGATCCAGACACTGGCCGCCGGCTTCAACGGCGCCAAGTCGAACAAGGGCGAAGATGCGGCCAAATGGCTGAAATCGCACCCGGTCAAGACCGTGATGGGCGAGAAGACCTGGGACGCCAAGGGCGACCTGAAAGTCTCCGACTACGTGGTTTATCAGTGGGACAACACCGGCAAATACCATCAGCTGGAAAAACAGAAGTGACATGAAGACCTGATCCGGCCGGCGCCCGCGGGGGCCGGCCGGTCGTCATGCGTGTTCGTGCAGTACCTGTCTTTTCTCGTAGAACTGCACATGGCTGTGCTGCGGCGGTGGTTGAACCCCGGTCCGTCGCGGTGCGCCTGCGTGCAGTCTCTCCAAATGCGTGAGATTGCGTTATGGATGGTATTTTCCTGCAGCAACTGGTCAACGGCCTGACCCTCGGGTCGGTCTATGGCCTGATCGCCATCGGCTACACAATGGTCTATGGCATCATCGGCATGATCAACTTCGCCCACGGCGAGGTTTACATGATTTCCGCTTACCTCGCGGCAATCAGTCTGGCTCTGCTGGCTTACTTCGGTATTGAATCCTTCCCGCTCCTGATGCTCGGTACCCTGATCTTCACCATCGTCGTCACCGGCGTCTATGGCTGGACCATCGAACGCATCGCCTACAAACCGCTACGCAACTCCACCCGCCTGGCCCCGCTGATCAGCGCCATCGGTATTTCGCTGATCCTGCAGAACTACGCACAGATCGCCCAGGGTCCGAAACAGCAAGGGGTTCCGACCCTGCTCACCGGCGCCTGGCGCATCGAGGTCGGTACCGGCTTCGTCCAGCTGACCTACACCAAGGTCTTTATCCTGATCGCCGCGTTCCTCGGCATGGGCCTGCTGACCTATGTCATCAAGTACACCAAGCTCGGTCGCATGTGCCGCGCGACCCAGCAAGACCGCAAGATGGCCTCGATCCTCGGGATCAACACCGACCGGGTGATCTCCTATGTGTTCGTCATCGGCGCGGCCATGGCGGCCCTGGCCGGCGTGCTGATCACCATGAACTACGGCACCTTCGACTTCTATGCCGGCTTCGTCATCGGGATCAAGGCGTTTACCGCCGCGGTGCTCGGCGGCATCGGCTCGTTGCCGGGCGCGATGCTGGGCGGGGTGATCCTCGGGATTTCCGAGTCGCTGTTCTCCGGCCTGGTCAACTCGGACTACAAGGACGTCTTCAGCTTCTCGCTGCTGGTCCTGGTCCTGGTCTTTCGGCCGCAAGGCCTGCTCGGCCGTCCTCTTGTGTCGAAGGTGTAAGCAATGTCCTCAGCCACTAAAAAATCGCTCGATATCAAAAAAAGCCTGGTGGATGCCATTCTTGCCGGCCTGATTGCCCTGATCGTCTTCGGTCCCATCGTCGGGATCGTCCTGGAGGGCTACAGCTTCAACCTGGAACCGACCCGCGTTGCCTGGCTGGTGGCAATCGTCATGCTCGGCCGCTTTGCCCTCAGCCTGTTCCTGCAGACGTCGAAGGGCCTGCGCATTCTCGACGGTTTCGAGAGCAGCGGCTCGGGCGTGCACGTGCTGGCGCCGGACTACAAGTCGCGCCTGCGCTGGATCATCCCGCTGATGATCGCGATTGCGGTGATCTTCCCGTTCTTTTCCAACTCCTACCTGCTGGGGGTGGTGATCCTCGGCCTGATCTACGTGCTGCTCGGGCTCGGCCTGAACATCGTGGTCGGCCTGGCGGGCCTGCTCGACCTGGGTTATGTGGCCTTCTACGCCATCGGTGCCTATGGCCTGGCACTGGGTTATCAATACCTGGGGCTGGGGTTCTGGACCGTGCTGCCGCTGGCCGCGATCGCCGCCGCGATGGCCGGCTGCATCCTCGGTTTCCCGGTATTGCGCCTGCATGGTGACTACCTGGCCATCGTGACCCTGGGCTTCGGCGAGATCATCCGCCTGATCCTCAACAACTGGCTGTCGTTGACCGGTGGCCCCAACGGCATGCCGGCGCCGCTGCCGACCTTCTTCGGCCTGGAGTTCGGCAAGCGGGCCAAGGAGGGCGGGATTCCGTTCCACGAGTTCTTCGGGATTGCCTACAACCCGGACGTGAAGTTCTACTTCATCTACGCCGTGCTGTTCCTGGTGGTGCTGGCGGTGCTCTACATCAAGCACCGCCTGACCCGCATGCCGGTCGGTCGCGCCTGGGAAGCCCTGCGTGAAGACGAAATCGCCTGCCGCGCCATGGGCCTGAACCATGTGCTGGTGAAACTCTCGGCGTTCACCCTCGGTGCTTCGACGGCAGGTCTGGCGGGGGTGTTCTTCGCCACCTACCAGGGCTTCGTCAACCCGACCTCGTTCACCTTCTTCGAATCGGCGCTGATCCTCGCCATCGTGGTGCTCGGCGGCATGGGCTCGACCATCGGCGTGGTGATCGCGGCGTTTGTCCTGACCGTCGCCCCGGAGTTGCTGCGCAGTTTCGCCGAATACCGCGTGCTGCTGTTCGGCGTCTTGATGGTGTTGATGATGATCTGGCGCCCCCGTGGCCTGATCCGCATCAGCCGGACCGGTGTCACCCCGCGTAAAGGCGCTTTGCACGAGGGAGCCGCGCAATGAACGATGAAATCATTCTGTCGGTCGAGAAGCTGATGATGCACTTCGGTGGGATCAAGGCCCTCAGCGACGTCAGCCTGCAAGTCAAACGCAACTCGATCTTCGCCCTGATCGGCCCCAACGGGGCCGGCAAGACCACCGTGTTCAACTGCCTGACCGGGTTCTACAAGGCCTCCGGCGGTCGCATCGAGCTCAATACCCGTGGCGAGGTGACCAATGTCATCAAGTTGCTCGGCGAGTCTTTCCGCGTCAGCGACTTCGTGTCGCCGAAGACCTTCGCCAGCCGGCTCTACTACAAGATGTTCGGCGGTACCCACCTGGTCAACCGGGCGGGACTGGCGCGGACCTTCCAGAACATCCGTCTGTTCAAGGAAATGTCGGTGCTGGAAAACCTGCTGGTGGCCCAGCACATGTGGGTCAATCGCAACATGCTGGCCGGCATCCTCAACACCAGGGGCTATCGCCAGGCCGAGAGCGACGCGCTGGACACGGCGTTCTACTGGCTGGAAGTGGTCGACCTGGTGGACTGCGCCAACCGCCTGGCCGGTGAGCTTTCCTATGGCCAGCAGCGTCGCCTGGAAATCGCCCGGGCCATGTGCACGCGGCCGCAGATCATCTGCCTCGACGAGCCGGCGGCCGGCCTCAACCCTCAGGAAACCGAAGCGCTGAGCGCGATGATCCGGCTGCTGCGCGACGAGCACGATCTGACCGTGGTGCTGATCGAACACGACATGGGCATGGTAATGAGCATTTCCGACCACATCGTGGTGCTGGACCACGGCAACGTGATCGCCCAGGGCGGGCCCGAGGCGATCCGCAACGACCCGAAAGTGATCGCGGCCTACCTGGGTGCGGACGAAGAGGAGCTGGTATGAGTCAACCTATCCTCGAACTCAAGGACCTGGACGTGTTCTACGGTCCGATCCAGGCCCTGAAAAAAGTCTCGCTGCATATCGACGAAGGCGAAACCGTGAGCCTGATTGGTTCCAACGGCGCGGGCAAGTCGACGCTGCTGATGTCGATCTTCGGCCAGCCCCGGGCGGCGAGTGGGCAGATCCTCTACCGTGGCGTCGATATCACCCACAAGTCCTCCCACTACATTGCTTCCAACGGCATTGCCCAGTCGCCGGAAGGCCGGCGGGTGTTCCCCGACATGACGGTGGAAGAGAACCTGCTGATGGGCACCATCCCGATTGGCGACCAGTTCGCCGCCGAGGATATGCAGCGCATGTTCGAGCTGTTCCCCCGGCTCAAGGAGCGGCGCAACCAGCGGGCCATGACCATGTCCGGTGGCGAGCAGCAGATGCTCGCCATTGCCCGGGCCCTGATGAGCCGGCCCAAGCTGTTGCTGCTGGATGAACCGAGCCTGGGCCTGGCGCCGATCGTGGTGAAGCAGATCTTCGCCACCCTGCGGGAACTGGCGGCCTCGGGCATGACCATCTTCCTCGTGGAGCAGAATGCCAACCACGCGCTCAAGCTGTCGGACCGGGCCTATGTGATGGTCAACGGACAGATCCGCCTCAGTGGCACCGGCAAGGAACTGCTGGTCAACGAGGAGGTGCGCAACGCTTATCTGGGCGGGCATTAAGCCTTTACCGGAGAGGTAACAGCAGGGCACGGTCACTGTAGGAGCTGGCTTGCCAGCGATGAGGCCCGCAAGCCTTGCGGCGCCCAAAAGGACGCCATCGCCAGCAAGCCGGCTCCTACAGTTTCGTGTCGTACACAAAATAGGTGGGCGACGACATACCTGTGGGAGCTGGCTTGCCAGCGATGAGGCCCGTAAGTCCTGCGGCGCCCAAAAGGACGCCATCGCCGGCAAGCCGGCTCCTGCAGGTTATGTGCAACCTTGAAGCGCCCCGCGATCCTCGGATCCGGGGCGTTTTTCATATCCACAGCGGCGCCGCGAAATTGTGGACAACAAAATTGGAAACTTCGTAAAACGCGACATAAAGCCGCTGCAAACAGTTGTTTTGTCACAGTTTTGACTTGTCCCCGTTTGCTGTGGAGGTGGCTGTGGGTAACGTGGGAGTACCTCGCTACAGGCCTTTGAAATCGTGGCTTGTAGCCTGTTGTATGTTTTTTGATCAGTGGTTTTTGCGCAAGTCTCCGAGGTATTTGTCAACAGATTTGTTGCTGTGCAACCCGTGCCGGAAAGGAGTTGTCCAGCCTGTGGATAACTCTGTGGGCAAACTCTGGAAAGACCGCCGCGAGCAGCGTAGTTACTGGCCTGGAGCCACCCCTTTGAAATGGGCTGGATGAGCTGTTCCGGCGACCGCTGCATACGGGGTCGTCCGGGGTCAAGCAAAAAACTTTTGAAACAGGGCCGCAAGCCTTGTGGATAGGGGGCTCGACGCCTTTCGACTTGCCCCCAGAGACTGTGGACGGGACTGTGGATAAGGTGCGCACATCAGGCGCCAGGGCCCGGCCCGCCTGTCTTGGCGGTGATTGATCGTTTTTTGTACAGTGACGCCGGGGAGAGCGTGGCGAACGGGTAGAGTTGCTGGCCTCACTCAGGCCGGGCATGCTGGGCAACGACCGACTTTATTTCTGGCTGTAACCAGGCCGAGCAAGGAGAACATGATGACATCCACGCTGTTTATCACGGGCGCCACTTCGGGTTTTGGCGAGGCTTGTGCCCGCCGTTTTGCCGAGGCCGGTTGGAAACTGGTGCTGACCGGGCGTCGCGAAGAGCGCCTCAACGCCCTCTGCGCCGAGCTGTCCAGGCAGACCGAAGTCCATGGCCTGGTGCTCGACGTGCGTGACCGCAAGGCCATGGAAACCGCCATCGCCAACCTGCCGCCGAGTTTCAGCACCCTGCGCGGGCTGATCAACAACGCCGGCCTGGCCCTGGGCGTGGACCCGGCGCCCAAGTGCGACCTGGACGACTGGGACACCATGGTCGATACCAACATCAAGGGCCTGATGTACAGCACCCGCCTGCTGCTGCCGCGGCTGATCGCCCATGGCCGTGGCGCCGGGATCATCAACCTGGGTTCGATTGCCGGCAACTACCCGTACCCGGGCAGCCATGTGTATGGCGCGAGCAAGGCATTCGTCAAACAGTTCTCCCTGAACCTGCGTTGCGACCTGCAGGGCACGGGCGTGCGGGTGACCAATATCGAGCCGGGGCTGTGTGAGAGCGAGTTCTCGCTGGTGCGCTTCGCCGGTGACCAGGCGCGGTATGACGCGACCTACGCCGGCGCCGAGCCGATCCAGCCGCAGGATATCGCCGACACCATCTTCTGGGTGCTCAACACCCCGGCCCACGTCAATATCAACAGCCTGGAACTGATGCCGGTGAGCCAGACCTGGGCCGGGTTCGCCATCGAGCGCAACAAGGGCTGAATGACAAAGTCTGTAGGAGCCGGCTTGCTGGCGATGGCGTCCGCACGGGCGGCGAATGGCTTGATGGCCTCATCGCTGGCAAGCCAGCTCCCACAAGTCTTCGGCTGTAGCCGATATCCGGTGTTAACCCGGACCCTGTAGGAGCCGGCTTGCCGGCGATGGCGTCCGCACGGGCGGCGAATGGCTTGATGGCCTCATCGCTGGCAAGCCAGCTCCCACAAGTCTTCGGCTGTAGCCGAATCCGGTGTTAACCCGGACCCTGTAGGAGCCGGCTTGCCGGCGATGGCGTCCGTACGGGCGGCGAATGGCTTGATGGCCTCATCGCTGGCAAGCCAGCTCCCACAAGTCTTCGGCTGCACCCGATATCCGGTGTTAACCCGGACCCTGTAGGAGCCGGCTTGCCGGCGATGGCGTCCGCACGGGCGGCGAATGGCTTGATGGCCTCATCGCTGGCAAGCCAGCTCCCACAAGTCTTCGGGTGTAGCCGATATCCGGTGTTAACCCGGACCCTGTAGGAGCCGGCTTGCTGGCGATGGCGTCCACAAGGGCGGCGAATGGCTTGATGGCCTCATCGCTGGCAAGCCAGCTCCCACAAGTCTTCGGCTGTAGCCGATATCCGGTGTTAACCCGGACCCTGTAGGAGCCGGTCAGCGCAGATAGTCGGCCAGGCCGTACAGGCAGGTCGCCAGATGGTAAGGCGTGGTCGATGGCATGTCCTCGCGGCTGACCACGCCTGTCGCGTCCAGGCATTCGTGCCAGCCGCCCGGATGCATGAAGTGCTGCTGCAAGGCGGTCAACTGACGCTGCAGGCGGGCCGAGTTATCCACACGCAGGGTCAACGCCCGCAGGTATTCGGCCTGGGCCCAGATCCGCCGGGTGCCATCGCGCACGGTGCCATCGAGCGCGAGCATGCCGCTGACCGCACCGCTGTGCGGATCGACCCCCGACTGCTCGGCGAACGCGAACGCGCGATCCAGCGAGCCATGCAGCGGCGTGTCGCGAAGCAGGGGAGACGACTCCAGCAGGAACAGCCATTCGAATTGATGGCCGGGTTCGAACCAGTTATCCACAGCCCCCAGCGGTTTCTCCAGCATCACGCCGTGCTGGCGGTCGATAAAACGTTGCTGCATGCCGGCGGCCAGGGCCAGCAGCGCGCTTTGCGTCGCTGCATCCTCGCGTACCGACAGGGTCGCCAGAAAGGCTTCGGCCAGGTGCATCAACGGGTTCTGCAACGGCCCGCTGCCCAGGGGCGACCAGTCGCGATCCAGGCTGGCCTCATACAGGCCGTCGCCATTGGCGAAGCGCACGGCGATCACTTCCAGGACGGCGTTGAGCACCGACTCCACCAGCGGTTCGCGGACCTTGTCCCAGTAATGGGCGCAGGCGAAGAGGATGAACGCGTGGGTGTAGAGGTCCTTGCGCGTATCCAGCGGCTTGCCTTGCGGATCGATGCTGTAGAACCAGCCGCCATGCTCGGCGTCGTGGAAATGCCGTTGCAGCGAACGGAACAACGCCGCGGCGCGACCGGCGGCGTCGGGGAAGGCGCTGTCGCCGATCAGGCTGGAGAACAGATACAGCTGGCGGGCACAGGCCATCGCGCGATAGCGCTGCGGGGGCAGCGGGCGATGGCCGGCGTCCAGCGCTTCATAGGGCAATGCCAGTTCGGCATTCCACCCCGGGCCTTGCCACAGGGGCACGATCACCTGACGAAAGTGCCGTTGCAGCGCGGCGAACAGGGCGGTCAATTCAGGCTGGGAGGCAGAGCTGGAAACATCGGGCATCGGCTGGCGTCGTCAGGGCAAGGGCGTTTGCGCGACATGGTAACAGGCAGGCCAGCCTGGACACTATGATTCTCAGCCCGCGAGCAACCAGACCCCGGTCGCCGCCGAAGCCGCGCCGGCCAGTCGTACCAGCGGTGCCGCGGCTTGCGGCAATACCCGTACCACGACATAACCCAGCGCATGCAGGGCGGCTGTCGCCATCACGAAACCGGCGGCGTAGGCCCAGGGGCTCGACATCTCCGGCAATTCCAGGCCATGGGCGACGCCATGGAACAGGGCGAACACGGCCGTTGCACCGATGGCCAGGCTCAACGGTGGTCGTACCGCCAGCGCCACGGCCAGGCCCAGGGCCAGTACCGAGGCGGCGATGCCGCTTTCCAGCGCCGGCAACTGCAGGCCTTCGAAGCCGAGCACGCCGCCGATCAGCATGGTGCCGACAAAGGTACACGGCAGCGCCCAGCGCGCCGCACCCCGTTGTTGCGCGGCCCAGAGACCGACTGCCAGCATGGCCAGCAAATGGTCGA
The DNA here is from genome assembly GCF_018326065.1 of Pseudomonas sp. Ost2. Classification (NCBI taxonomy): domain Bacteria; kingdom Pseudomonadati; phylum Pseudomonadota; class Gammaproteobacteria; order Pseudomonadales; family Pseudomonadaceae; genus Pseudomonas; species Pseudomonas sp. Ost2. Next base: position 690,915 of record NZ_AP021904.1, read on the forward strand.
TGCCGCCGATCGGGTGTTCCACCCCGGCGAGCAGGCCGCTGTCCCCGTGTCCGGGGTGGGCAAAGGCCAGGGCCGGAGTGAGCAGCAGGGCAACGGCGCCGAAAAGCTTCTTGAGTGTCATGTACGGATTCCTCGTTGTTGATGGATCAGGCGGCGGTCAGCAGGCCCTGACGTTCGATAAAGGCCACGATGGCATCCAGGCCGAGCCCGGTTTTCTGGTTGCTGAACACGAACGGCTTGTCGCCGCGCATCCGCCGGGTGTCGCCATCCATCATTTCCAGGGAGGCGCCCACCAGCGGTGCGAGGTCGATCTTGTTGATCACCAGCAGGTCGGACTTGCAGATTCCCGGCCCGCCCTTGCGCGGCAGCTTGTCGCCGGCCGAGACATCGATCACATAGATCGTCAGGTCAGAGAGTTCCGGGCTGAAGGTCGCCGACAGGTTGTCGCCGCCGGATTCCACCAGGATCAGGTCCAGGCCCGGGAAGCGCCGGTTCAACTGGTCCACGGCCTCGAGGTTGATCGAGGCATCCTCGCGGATCGCCGTGTGCGGGCAGCCACCGGTCTCCACGCCGATGATCCGCTCGGGCGCCAGGGCTTCGTTGCGCACCAGGAAGTCGGCGTCCTCGCGGGTATAGATGTCGTTGGTGACCACCGCCAGGTTGTAGCGGTCGCGCAGGGCCAGGCACAGGGCCAGGGTCAGGGCGGTCTTGCCGGAGCCGACGGGGCCACCGATACCGACACGCAAGGGTTGTGCGTTCATTTTTCTCTCCTAGGAACGAAACAGGCGGCTGTACTGGCGCTCATGGGCCATGCACGCCAGGGACAGGCCGAAGGCGGCGCTGCCGATTTGTCGCGGATCTTGTGCCGTGGCCGATTGCTGCGCCTGCTGCAGCAGCGGCAGCAGTTCGCTGGTCAGGCGCTGGGCGGCCTGCTGGCCCAGGGGCAGGGTTTTCATCAGCACCGCCAGCTGGTTTTCCAGCCAGCTCCACAGCCAGGCGGCCAGGGCATCCTGGGGACTGATCCGCCAGGCCCGGGCGGCCAGGGCCCAGCCGAGGGCCAGGTGCGGTTCGGCTTGCCCGGCGAGAAAGGCGCGGGCGGCGTCATCGAGTTCCGGCAGGCCATTGAGCAACTGTTGCAGGGAATAGCCCATTTGCCGGCTCTCCTGATACAGCTCTCGGGTTTCACGACTGGCGCGGTGTTCTTCGCCCAGTTGCCGCAGCGTGGCCCAGTCGGCGGCGGCTGCCGCGTTGCAATGGGCGAGCAGCAGCGGCGCTTCGAAACGGGCGAGGTTGAGCAGCAACTGGTCGCTGATCCAGCGCCGGGCGCTGGCCGGATCCGTGACCCGGGCCTGCTCCACGGCCATTTCCAGCCCTTGGGAGTAGCTGTAGCCGCCAATCGGTAATTGCGGGCTGGCCAGGCGCAGCAGCGCCCAGGCCGGATTCATGTGCGGACACCAAACTGGTGCAGGCGCGGCGGGTAGTTGAAGTCCTCGTCGCCATGTCGGGAGTGGTGATGGCCGCCGCCATAGGCGCCGTGTTCCGGCTGGAACGGGGCTTCGAGGGTTTCGGTCCGGGCGCCGAGCTGTTCGAGCATGGCCTTGAGCACATAGTCGTCGAGCAGGCGCAGCCAGCCATCGCCGACTTGCAGGGCGACATGGCGGTTACCCAGGTGATAGGCCGCGCGGGTCAGTTCGAAGGCATTGCTGCAGGTGACATGCAGCAGTTGTTCGGGCCGGGCGCAGACCCGCACGATACGGCCGTCCTGGGCTTCCAGGCATTCGCCGTCGTACAGGGGGGGCTGACCGCGTTCGAGGAACAGTCCGACATCTTCACCCTCGGCGCTGAAACAGCGCAGGCGGCTTTTGCTGCGGGCTTCGAAGTTCAGGTGCAACTCGGCGGCCCAGGTGGGCTGAGGTTCGATTCTTCTATGAATCACCAGCATCGGGAGGCTTCCAGCAGTGAGCAATGCTTGAGCTAGAGCAAGGGGCTTGCCAATCGGGCGAAACGTAGGAAAGCCCTGTCAGAAAGCACGGAGCGCCTGAAAAGGGAGCGTAGCGGTGTTTCTGAATGTTTCAAGATGGTGCGCGATGGGATTTTTGGCGCTATTCCGGTGCGTCTTTCGCTCTGGGGCCTCTTCGCGGGCAAGCCCGCTCCCACAGGTTCGCTCCCCCGGGCTACGTTACTCGGTGCTGCCCAGGCCCTGCCAGTGTTTCAAGCCGATAAAGATGAAGCGCAGTTGCTGGGTGATCTTGGCTTGCGGCGTCAGGTGCTCGGGCAGCGGTTCGAGGGGCGGGTCGATGATTTCCGGCAAGGTGGCGAACACGCTCTTGACGATCAGGTCGGCCATGACCGCCAGGCCGGCGGCGTCCAGGTGCTGCAGCTTGGGCATGAAGGTCAGGTCGGCGGCCAGGTCCGAACTGATATGTTCGCGCAGGATGCCGATGGCCTGGCGCACGCGCAATGATCCGCCGTACTGCTCGCGGGCGAGAAACAGGAACTGCGAGCGGTTCATCGCCACGACATCGAGGAAGATCCTCACCGAGGCATCGATGATGCCGCCCATGACGAACTCGTTGTGCCGGACCAGTCGGATGGTTTCCCGGAAGGTCTGGCCGACTTCGCTGACCAGCGCCAGGCCGAGTTGGTCCATATCGTCGAAATGCCGATAGAAGCCGGTCGGCACGATGCCGGCGGTTTTTGCCACTTCCCGCAGGCTGAGGCTGCCAAACCCACGCCCACCCTCCATCAGATGGCGCGCGGCGTCCATCAGGGCATGGCGGGTCTGTTGTTTCTGTTCGGCACGGGGCAGCATCGGGAGGGGCGTTTTTCTGGAGGACAAGAGCGGGGCACTCTAGCAAATCAGCTTTGCCGGCGTCGAACGCGGCGATGCAACTGGCGGGTGATGCGATGAACCGGTGCTACAGAAATGTCAAAGCCCGATCCAGGGGACCGGGCTTTGTTCCAGGCCAGCATGGCCTTAGCTCAAGGACTGGTGACGTTCGGCCAGGCGATCGGCACCGCCTTCGGTGATCAGGCCTTTGTCTTTCAGGCGATCGTTGCCACCTTCAGCCAGGGTCTGGCCTTGTGGAGTGCGGTCGCTACCATCGGCAGCCAGGGTCTGGCCTTGTGGGGTGCGGTCGCTACCATCGGCAGCCAGGGTCTGACCTTGTGGGGTGCGGTCGCTACCATCGGCAGCCAGGGTCTGGCCTTGTGGAGTGCGGTCGCTACCATCGGCAGCCAGGGTCTGGCCTTGTGGGGTACGGTCGCTACCATCGGCAGCCAGGGTCTGACCTTGTGGGGTGCGCTCGGTACCGTCGGAAGCCAGGGAGCGGATTTGTGGGGCACGGTCAGAGGTATCGTCGGCGGCAGCCTGGGTCTGGCCTTGTGGCGTGCGATCCGAACCATCCGCGGCCAGGGTGTTCAGCGACTGGCTGACAGTGGCGTGGCTGGCTTGTGCCTGAGGTGCGGCTTGTTCGCGGGCTGGCAAGGCATAGGCGTTGGCAGCAAGGACGGCAAGGGTGAGGCTGAGCAGTAATTGGCGTTTCATGATCGGTTGCTCCGTAGGAGGGCGAGAAAGTGGGTACGAAGCTAATGCTACTCTTGCAAAGTCGATATAAAAGTTCATAAAGACAATGGTAATAATCAACGGAATTGATTGTTCTACCCAAACCCCTCTAGGTCGGTGCTTTCCGGGCGTTACCGGTGCTCCGTATTGGGTATTTTCTACCCATGCTTGCGCCATGGCAGGGCGTCGGTGGAACAAAAAACTGTCTGATTGGTCAGCTCCGGCGGCCGTGGATTTGTCGATCAATGGTCTTTTTCATTAAACCTTGGCGGGTGTTTGTCAGTCGTAAAGGTATTCCGCGTCGCTTTTTGGACGTTCAGTTGTCATCAGGAGCCCCCGTGCAATGACGCGCACTCGAAAAATCCTCGCCTGGACCAGCGCCAGCCTTGTCCTGCTGCTGGCGGTGCTGGTGGCGATCATCGCGTTCTTCGATTGGAACCGGGTCAAGCCACCGATCAATGCCAAAGTCTCCGAGATCCTCCATCGGCCGTTCGCCATCAATGGCGACCTGGCGGTGCGCTGGCAGCGTGAGCCCGACGAGGGCGGCTGGCGGGCCTGGGTGCCCTGGCCCCATGTGATTGCCGAAGACCTCACGCTGGGCAATCCGGACTGGTCGAAGACCCCGCAGATGGTCGAGCTCAAGCGCGTCGAGTTGCGGCTGTCGCCGTTGCCGCTGCTGGCGCAACGGGTGGTGATCCCGCGGATCGACCTGACCGAGCCGAATGCGAGCCTCGAACGCCTGGCCGATGGTCGCGCCAACTGGACGTTCCAGTTCGACCCCAAGGACCCGAACGAGCAGCCATCCAGCTGGGTGGTGGATATCGGTGCCATCGGCTTCGACAAGGGCCATGTGACCCTGGATGACAAAAGCCTGAACACCCGGCTCGACCTGCTGATCGATCCGCTGGGCAAGCCCGTTCCGTTCAGCGATATCGTCGGTGACAGCGCGGCGAAGAAGGCCCGGGAAAAGGGCGTCGCACCGCAGGACTACGCGTTCGCGCTGAAGGTCAAGGGCCAGTACCACGGCCAGAATCTCGCCGGTACCGGCAAGGTCGGCGGCCTGCTGGCGTTGCAGGACGCGACCAGGCCCTTCCCGGTGCAGGCCGATGTGAAAATCGCCGACACCCGTATCGCCGTCGCCGGTACCCTGACCGACCCGCGCAACCTTGGCGCCCTGGACCTGCGCCTGACGCTGGCCGGGAGCAGCCTGGGCAACCTCTACCCGCTGACCGGGGTGACCCTGCCCGACTCGCCGGCCTATGAAACCGACGGCCATCTGATTGCGCGGCTGCATGAGCCGGGCGGGGCGACCTTCACCTACGAGAAGTTCAACGGCAAGATCGGCACCAGCGACATCCACGGTGACCTGGCCTATGTCGCCAGCCAGCCGCGGCCCAAGCTCAGCGGCGTGCTGGTGTCGAACCAACTGCTGATGACCGACCTGGCGCCGCTGATCGGCGCCGATTCAAATGCCAAGCAGAAGGCCCGTGGTGGCGAGAGCAAGCAGCCCGCGGACAAGGTCCTGCCGGTGGAAGAGTTCCGCACCGAGCGCTGGCGCGATATGGATGCCGATGTGGAGTTCACCGGCAAGCGTATCGTCCACAGCGCGGAGTTGCCCTTCACCGATCTCTATACCCACCTGGTGCTCACCGACGGCGAACTGAGCCTCGAGCCCCTGCGTTTCGGCGTGGCGGGCGGCAAGCTCGATGCGCAGATCCGCCTCAATGGTCGTACGGCGCCGATGCAGGGGCGGGCCCGGTTGACCGCGCGCAACTTCAAGCTCAAGCAACTGTTCCCGACCTTCGAGCCGATGAAGACCAGCTTCGGCGAGCTCAATGGCGATGCCGACATCAGCGGCACCGGCAACTCGGTGGCCAAGCTGCTGGGCACGTCCAATGGCGACCTGAAGATGCTGGTCAACGACGGTGCGATCAGTCGTGGCCTGATGGAGATCGCCGGGCTCAATGTCGGCAACTACGTGGTCGGCAAGATCTTTGGCGACAAGGAAGTGAAGATCAACTGTGCGGCCGCGGACCTGGGGATCAAGAGCGGTCTGGCGACTACCCGGCTGTTTGTCTTCGATACCGAGAACGCGATCATCTATATCGATGGCACGGCGAATTTCGCCAATGAGCAACTGGACCTGAAGATCAGTCCCGAATCCAAGGGCTTCCGCCTGTTGTCCCTGCGTTCGCCCCTGTATGTGCGTGGCAAGTTCATCAAACCCGATGCCGGTGTGCAAGCGGTGCCGCTGTTGCTGCGGGGCGCGGGCATGGTTGCCCTGGGCGTGATCGCCGGCCCGGCGGCGGGATTGCTGGCGCTGGTGGCGCCCAGTGGCGACGTGCCGAATCAGTGCGCGCCGTTGCTGGAGCAGATGAAGTCGGGCAAGGCGCCCAAGACCGTCCGCAATTGAAGACCGGCCTCGGCCTGCTAGGCGTTGCGCGGTCGGATTGTGGTGTGGGAGAGGTGTGGGAGAGGTGTGGGAGCGGGCCATATAGGAACGGGCCATGTGAGAGTGGGCCTGTGGGAGCGGGCTTAAGGTAGGAGCGGGCTTGTGTGGGAGCGGGCTTGCCCGCGAATCTTGAGAGCGCCGCGGTGTATCAGGTACACCGCGATATCTTCTTCGCGGGCAAGCCCGCTCCCACAGTGCCCCCTGCTTCCACAAGGGGCAGATGTTTCCGTGATTCAGAGGTCTTTCAGGATATCCGCCATATCATCGGCATGTTCTTCTTCCTGGGCGAGGATGTCCTCGAAGATCCGCCGCGTGGTCGGGTCCTGGTCGCCGATGAACTGGATGATCTCGCGGTAACTGTCCACGGCGATGCGTTCGGCCACCAGGTCTTCATAGACCATTTCCTTGAGGGTCTTGCCGGCCACGTACTGGGCATGGGAGTGCTGGGACAGCAGGTCCGGATTGAATTCCGGTTCGCCACCCAGTTGCACGATGCGTTCGGCCAGGCGGTCGGCATGGGCCATTTCCTGGTTGGCATGCTCGAGGAACTCGTCGGCGGCGACGCTGGCCTTGAGACCGGTGGCCATGAAGTAGTGACGTTTGTAGCGCAGGGTGCAGACCAGCTCGGTGGCCAGCGATTCGTTGAGCAGCCGCAGGATCTCGTCGCGGTCTGCGCTGTAGCCTTCGGTGACGGCACCGTTTTCGACGTTCTTGCGGGCGCGTTCACGAAGGGTGGTTACATCGGACAAATGCATGTCGCTCATCTCGATCTCCTGACTAATCCGGTTAGGCGCCTCGCTCTGCTGGCGAGATCGCTACCTGGTTGTGAGTCTCGGGCGACGGGAAAAGTTTTATCCGATTGTCTCTTCGACCGCGAGGGGGCGGATCGGCCGGTGTCCGGACGCCCGCGCCTCTTGCGCCAACCACTGGAAAAACGCCCGCACCGGCGGATGCCGTTCGCGTCCGGGCACGCAGAGGGCGCTGTAGCCGGCACCGTCGACGCTGATGTCCGGGCGATAAGCCTGCAGCAGGCCACTGGCGACGCTTTCCGAGACCAGGATCGAACTGGCCAGCACCAGGCCCTGTCCGCCGATCGCCGCCTGCAATGCGTAATGCTCCTCATCGTATTCGCGAATGACCGGTTGTCCCTGCATCCAGCTTTCCCCCGCCAGGTCGCACCAGGCTTCCCAGCCCCTGGCGTAGAGCTTGGAGTTGTGCCAGTGGACGCTGATCAGGGTCGGCTGGTGTTGTGCCGCCAGGGCCACCTGGGCCGGTGAGCCGTAGACCGTGAAGCATTCGTCGAACAGGCATTGGCCGTACAGGTTCGGCCAGTCGTCGAGGCTGTAGCGGATCACCATGTCGATGCTGGCGTCCTGGTGCAGGTCGTGGACTTCGCAGTGGGTGTCGAGGCGCAGGCTGATGTTCGGATGACTTGCATAGAAACGTCCCAGGCGCGGCACCAGCCAGAGGGCGGCAAAGGCCGGGGTGGTGGAAATCGTCAGGCTGGTGCCGCTGCGTTGCGGGCGCAGGGTATCGACGCTCTGGGCGACCTCCAGCAGCGCGCCATGCAGGCTGCGGAACAGTCGCTCGCCCGCGTCGGTCAGGCGCACCTGGCGTGGCAGGCGTTCGAACAGCGGTACGCCGAGCCAGCCTTCCAGCGACCGGATCTGATGGGACACGGCGGTCGGCGTCACGGTCAGTTCTTCGGCGGCCGCCTTGAAGCTGCGCAGGCGCGCGGCGGATTCGAAGGCGCGCAGCGCGGTGAGTGGCAGGCTGGCGAACATGCTCGGCTCCATGGATGAATTGAACTCATCCTGAATGACTATTGCTCATTTGTTCCGATGAGGCGTTGCCTCTAGCTTTTGCGGCAGGAGGCAGGTTCATTCTGAGCTGGCCAGCAGTGTTCGGTAAAGGGGAAACAGATGAGCAGGATTCTTGTTGTCGAAGCCAGTCCACGGGGTGAGCGTTCCCAGTCGCGGCGTCTGGCCGAGGTGTTTCTGGGGGCCTATGGCGAGGCGCATCCCCAGGCCCGCCTGACGCGCCGGGAGACCGGGCGTGCGTTGATTGCTCCGGTCAACGAAGCGTTTATCGCCGCGGCGTTTTATCCACGGCCCGCCGAGCGCCCGCAGGCGATGCAGGCGGACCTGGCGTTCAGCGATGAACTGGTGGGCGAGCTGCTGCTCAACGACCTGCTGGTGATTGCCACGCCGATGCACAACTTCAGTATTCCCAGCGGGCTCAAGGCCTGGCTGGACCAGATCGTGCGGGTCGGGCTGACCTTCGACTTCAGCCTCGACAATGGTGTCGCCCAGTATCACCCGCGGGTGCAGGGCAAGAAGGCGTTGATCATCAGCAGCCGTGGCGGGCACGGCATGGGGCCGGGCGGACCGCTGGAGGCGATGAACCACGCCGAGCCGTTGCTGCGTACGGTGCTGGGCTTTATCGGAATCGAGGAGGTCACGGTTGTCGCCGTCGAGGGCGAGGAGTCCGGCGGGGCATCGTTCCAGGCCGCCCTGGCCGACGCCGAACGGCGCCTGCTGGACCTGGCGCGGACGCTCTGAGGGATGGCCATGCCCTGGATCCATCTGCTGATCGCGGCGGCCTTCGAAGTCACCTTTGCGCTGGGCATGAAGTACGCCGAGGGTTTCACCCGCCTCTGGCCCTCGCTCGCCACCGTGATCGCGGCGGTGGGCGGGATCTACTTCCTGACCCTGTCGCTGCGGGTGCTGCCGGTCAGCATCGCCTATCCGATCTGGACCGCCATCGGTTCATTGGGCACGGTATTGCTCGGGTTCCTGCTGCTGGGGGAAAGCCTGACGGCGGTCAAGCTGGTGTCGGTCGGACTGATCGTGGTCGGCGTGGTGGGGTTGAAATAAGCGTCGTGTCGCCGTGTTGTCATCTTCAGTACCGATGCTTTTGCACCTGGCCGGTGCATTGCGGCTAGGCTCTATTTCTTCCCGTCATGGATGGTCGTCGATGTCGCAAGAACTCGCCACGCGTTATCCGCTGGTGCTGGTGCCGGGCATGCTCGGATTTGTCCGGCTGCTGCTGTTTCCCTACTGGTACGGTATCGCCGAGGCGTTGCGCCAGGGCGGGGCGACGGTATTCCCGGTGCAGGTGTCGCCGCTGCACGCCAATGAAGTGCGTGGCGAGCAGTTGCTGCAGCGCATCGAGCAGATCCGCCGCGAAACCGGGGCCGACAAGGTCAACCTGATCGGTCACAGCCAGGGGGCGTTGACGGCACGTTATGCGGCGGCCAGGCGTCCGGAGTGGGTGGCTTCGGTGACCTCGGTGGCCGGGCCCAACCATGGTTCGGAGCTGGCCGACCACTTCCAGCGGCACTACCCGCCGACCAGCGTGCGCGGGCGCCTGCTGACCTTCGTGCTCTGTGTCGTCGCGCGGATCATGGGCTGGCTGGAAACCGGCTATCGCGGGCCGGGCCTGCCGATGGACCTGGCCGCCTCCCATCAGTCGCTGACCAGCGAAGGCGTGGCCCTGTTCAACCGGCAGTACCCGCAAGGGTTACCGGACAGTTGGGGCGGGCAGGGGCCCGAGCTGGTCGACGGCGTGCGCTATTACTCCTGGTCCGGCACCTTGCAGCCGGGCATCACCGATCGCGGGCGCAATCTGTTCGACGGCACGAATCGCAGTTGCCGCCTGTTCGCCAGGACCTTTATCCGCGAAGCCGGGCAGTGCGATGGCATGGTCGGGCGCTACAGCTCGCACCTGGGGACGGTGATCGGCGACGACTATCCCCTGGACCACTTCGATATCGTCAACCAGTCAATGGGCCTGGTGGGCAAGGGGGCCGCGCCGATCCGCCTGTTTGTCGAGCATGCCCGGCGCCTGAGGGCGGCGGGGCTTTAGCGCCCCGCCAGACACTCAGCGGGCCTTGCCCAGTGGTGTGGTCCAGCGCTCGGAGAGGATCACCCCGCCCAGGGTCAGCGCCCCGCCCAACAGGTGGAACAGCGCCAGTTGTTCGTGCAGTACCGCGGCGGCGATGAGGGCGGTGAGGATCGGCAGCAGGTTGAAAAACAGCACCGTGCGGCTCGGTCCCAGCTTGCCCACCGCGCTCATCCACATCAGTGGCGCGAGCATCGACGCCAACAGGCAGGCGTACAGCACCAGGCCAGCGTTCTGCAGGTTCGGCCCGACCTTGGGCGAGAGCCAGAACAGCGGGAACAGCACCACCACCGCCACCAGGATCTGCAGGTACAGCAGTTGCAACGGTGGCAGGCGCAATTGCCACTTCTTCAGCAGCGTGCTGTAGATCGCATAGGCCAGGGTCGCGATCAGCATCATCGCATCGCCCAGGTTGACGCCGTGGGTCAGCAATGAGCCGAGGTTGCCGGCCGAGACCACCACCAGCACGCCGGCGAAGGACAGCACCGCGCCGGTCAGCGCGCCGGCGGTCAGGCGCTGGCCGAGGCTGATGATCGCCAGGGCCAGGGACATCAGTGGCATCAGCGAGAGGATGATGCCCATGTTGGTCGCCGTGGTCAGGGTCGCGGCGTAGTAGGCCAGGCTCTGGTAGACCGCCATGCCGAGCACGCCGAGGACGACGATCTTGCCCAGGTGCGCGCGGATCGCCCCCCAGTTGGCGATGACCGGACGGAGCATGAAGGGGGTGAACAGCAGCGCGGCGAGCAGCCAGCGATAGAAACCGATCTCGGCGGGGAAGATCGAGCCGACGGCCATCTTGTTGACGACGGTGTTGCCGGCCCAGATGAAAATGGCGAGCAGGGGAAACGCGTATTGCATGGGGTGACGACCAGAGCAGTAGTGAGCGGGAATTATCCATCTGTCCGGATCAAAGCCTATACTTCGATCCGGTCAATCAGCGTCGGAATCCGGACAGCATGCGCAAGATCCCCATCGAGATCCCCCGTTTCCCCGATCTGCCGGCGCCGGTGTACTTTCGTTATGCCGAATTCGGCCCCGGCAGCCATGCCGAGTCCCATCGGCATTCCTGGGGTTCGCTCGACTACGTGTCCCATGGCGTCATCCACTACGAAGTGGCCGGCCAGCGCTTCATGTCGCCGTCGCGCTACGCCCTGTGGATTCCCCCCAACACCGAGCACAGCGCCTACAACGCCCACGCGATCGTCTACCGTTCGGTCTACCTCGCCGAGGAGCACTGCCACGGGATGCCCGAGGTGGCGAGCACCCTGGCGATCAGCGATATCCTCAAGGCGATTCTCAGCGATTTCGCCCGCCGCGACGTGAAGATCCCCAGCGATCCGGCCGATGTGCGGCTGGCCCAGGTGCTGGTGGACCAGTTGCACCTGGCCAAGGTCCACAGCTGCTACCTGCCGTATTCCGATGAGCCGGGGTTGCTCTCGGTGCTCGAAGGCTTGCAGGACGATCCGGCGGACAACCGCTCGCTGGGGCAATGGGCGGCGAGCCTGCATGTCAGCGAGAGGACCCTGGCGCGCCTGTTTGTCCGGGAGCTGGGCGTGAGTTTCGGCGAATGGCGCCAGCGCCTGCGCTTTGTCTGGTCGATCCAGGCCCTGGAAGGGCCGCGCAGCGTGCAGGAGATCGCGTTCGACATGGGCTACAGCACCGCCTCGGCCTTTATCGCCATGTTCCAGCGCCAGGCCGGTTGTTCGCCGGAGCAGTATCGCCGGCAGTCGCGCTCACTCTAGGGCGCCTGCGGCTGGAGGTGTAACAGTGTTTGTCTACACTCCTTCAGAGGCCGTGCCCATCGGCGCGGTAACAAGGAGAAAACTCCATGAAGATGCTGCGTATTCCTTTGTTGATGGTAGGCCTGCTGCTGTGTTCCCAGGGCTTTGCCGCCACCGCCGCGCAACAGGCCCAGCAGGACAAGATGAAGTCCTGCAACGCCGACGCCACCACCAAGGCGCTCAAGGGCGATGAACGCAAGGCCTTCATGAGCAACTGCCTGAAAGCCGCCAAGCCCGCCACCCAGCAGGACAAGATGAAGACCTGCAATGCCGATGCGACCACCAAGGCGCTCAAGGGCGACGAACGCAAGGCCTTCATGAGCACCTGCCTGAAGAACAAGTAGCCCTGCCCGGCAAGGCCTCCCCCGTGGCGGTGGGAGGCCTTGCCGTATTCCTGGTCGGTTTGCGAAATCCCCGCACTTCAGGCTGTCCCTTTGGTTATGATTCGGCGCGATAGTGGCGTTTTGTTATTGTGCGCCGCGGATGAGACGATACCCCTCCCTGGGGGCGTCCATTGGTCACCATAGGGATGTGCCGTGAAGAGAATCGTCTTGCTGCTCCTGGTCCTGACCCAATGCGCTTGCAGTGGCGCCCAGCTCCAGCGTTGGAGACCGGATTTTCGCCTGCCCCCCCGGCCTGAAGACCAGCCGTTGGTGGTGGACGCCGAGCATGCGAAAGTCATCCTGCAGGTGGCCGGGGATACCTTCAACCCGGTGCAGTTCTCGGCGAAGCGCGGCAGCGATGCGCAACAGAGCCCGGAAGAGCTGGGGACTCTGGTCAAACCCTCGAAGTGGGGATGGCTTCGTACCAGGCGCGAACTGCAGGTCGACCCCGACCAGCGGTTCAAGGTACTTGGCTATTCGCAGTTTAATGGCCGCAAACCGGCACCGGGCTATATCAGCGAGTACACGACGGAGCACACGTTCAATTATTCGAGCAACAAGTGGGAGCAGAAACAGGTCGCCAATCCGACAGTGCCTACCTCCTACAGCTGCGGAACCCTTGGCAGCAGCTTTGTGCCGCAGAAGCAGAAGGTCTATCTGGTGGAGTTCAGCTTTATCCATGACGGCGATGCGTGCCGGCAGCAGGTTTATGACGTCACCCGGGCTGGTCAGCGCATCCCTGTCACGTTGCTCGATGACTTTCCCGCTTCGTTTGCCGAGGCGTCCAAGTCCCCCTAGTCCTGCCGGTGGAACGCTGGCAGACTGCCTATCCTTTAGCTGCATTTTGTTTTGAGGCTGTATGTCAGCGTTTTCCCAGCGTTACGTAGTCTTGGCCAGTTTGATCATCGTCTTCGGTGGGTTGCTGCTGGTATTGCCGTTGAAGTTGCTGCCGAGCCTGCTGGCCGGCCTGCTGGTGTTCGAGCTGGTCAATATGCTCACGCCCAAGCTCGAGCACCTGATTGCCGGGCGGCGCGCGCGCTGGCTGGCGGTGGCCTTGCTGGGCACGTTGATCGTCAGTGTGCTGAGCCTGATCTTTGCCGGCGCCATCAGCTTCCTGTTGCATGAGGCGGAAAACCCCGGGGCCTCCCTCGGCAAGTTCATGGTCGTGGTGGACAAGGCCCGCGGACAGTTGCCGCCGGTGATCGACGCCTACCTGCCGGCCAGCGCCGCGGAGTTCCAGGTGGCTATCGGCGAGTGGTTGAGCAAGCACCTGAGCGAATTGCAACTGGTGGGCAAGGACGCGGCGCATATGTTCGTGACCCTGCTGATCGGCATGGTGCTGGGGGCGATCGTGGCCTTGCAGCACGTCTCGGATGTCAGCCAGCGCAAGCCCCTGGCGGCGGCCTTGTTCGATCGCCTGCGCCTGCTGGTCCAGGCGTTTCGCAATATCGTCTTCGCCCAGATCAAGATTTCGGCGCTCAATACCGCCTTCACCGCGATCTTCCTGGCGGTGATCCTGCCGCTCTGCGGGATCAAGCTACCGCTGACCAAGACCCTGATCGTGCTGACCTTCCTGCTCGGGCTGCTACCGGTGATCGGCAACCTGATGTCCAACACCCTGATCACCATCGTCGGCCTGTCGCTGTCGATCTGGGTCGCGGCGGCGGCCCTGGGCTACCTGATGTTTATCCACAAGCTGGAGTACTTCCTCAACGCGCGGATCGTCGGCGGGCAGATCAGTGCCAAGTCGTGGGAGTTGCTCATGGCAATGCTGGTGTTCGAGGCCGCATTCGGCTTGCCGGGGGTGGTGGCGGGACCGATCTACTATGCGTATCTCAAGAGCGAGCTGAGGCTGGCGGAGCTGGTCTGAGTCCAACCCCGGGCGTGGTTCGAACCTTGTGGGAGTGGGCCTTGAGACTTGGAGCGCCGCTGATGGCCCCTTCGCTGGCAAGCCAGCTCCCACAGGTTCGGGGCGCCGCTGATGGCCTCTTCGCTGGCAAGCCAGCTCCTACAGGTTTGGGGCGCCGCTGATGGCCCCTTCGCTGGCAAGCCAGCTCCTACAGGTCTGGGGGCGCTGCTGATTGTGGTGTGCGACACAGGGCGCTGTGGGAGCCTGCCAGCTCCCGTGATTTTCAGCCGTAGCGCTTGCGCGCATCGATCGCCAGGCCGCTGCCGATGCTGCCGAAGATATTCCCCTCCACATGCCGCGCGTTCGGCAGCATGGCCGAGACGCTTTGGCGCAGCGCCGGAATCCCGCTCGAACCGCCGGTGAAGAACACCGTGTCGACCTGTTCGACGCTCACGCCGGCATCATCGAGCAAGCGGGTGACGCTGTTGCGAATACGCTCCAGCAGGTTGTCGATGGCCGCTTCGAACAGCGCCCGGCTCAACTCCACGCTCAGTCCCGGCTCGATGCGATCCAGCGGTACATGGCGGCTTTCGGCGTGGGTCAGCTGGATCTTGGTTTCTTCCACTTCCATCGCCAGCCAGTGCCCGGCGCGCTGTTCGATCAGCTTGAACAGGCGGTCGATGCCACCGGTGTCCTCGATGTCGTAGCGCATGCTGCCCAGGGCCAGCTGGGACTTCTGCGAGTACACCGAGTTGATGGTGTGCCAGGTCGCCAGGTTCATGTGGTGGCTGGTGGGCATGTAGGCGCCGCTTTTCATCCGGCTGCCGTAGCCGAACAGCGGCATCACGCCCTGCAGGCTCAGTTGCTTGTCGAAGTCGGTCCCGCCGACATGCACGCCGCCGGTGGCGAGGATATCGTCGTGGCGGTTATCCAGGCCACGGCGCTCCGGCGACAGGCGCACCAGCGAGAAGTCGGACGTACCGCCGCCGATGTCGACGATCAGGACCAGCTCTTCGCGCTCGATGGTCGACTCGTAGTCGAAGGCCGCCGCAATCGGTTCGTACTGGAAGGACACGTCCTTGAAGCCGATCTTCTTCGCCACTTCCACCAGGGTGTCTTCGGCTTCCTGGTCGGCGACCGGGTCCTCGTCGACGAAAAACACCGGGCGGCCCAGTACCACCTGGTCGAACTCACGACCGGCGGTGGCTTCCAGGCGGCTTTTCAGCTGGCCGATAAACAGCCCGAGCAGGTCCTTGAACGGCAGGGCGGTGCCCAGCACGCTGGTGTCATGCTTGATCAGTTTGGACCCCAGCAGGCTCTTGAGCGAGCGCATCAGCCGGCCTTCGTAACCTTCCAGGTACTCGTGCAGCGCCAGGCGGCCGTAGACCGGGCGACGTTCCTCGATATTGAAAAAGACCACCGAAGGCAGGGTGATCTTGTCGTCCTCCAGCGCGATGAGCGTTTCCATGCCGGGGCGCAGCCAGCCGACCGTGGAGTTGGACGTGCCGAAGTCGATACCGCAGGCACGGGCTGGAGATGCGCTTTTCATGTCTTTCGAGTTCCGGTTAAAAAACGGCCGCGCAGTGTATGTCAGTCGGGCGCGGAATCGAAGGCCGACTATCCGCTAAATCGTGCCTTGTCGACTTGAAAGGCGGGCCATCACCCCCAAACTTGCAGTCATTGGTTCGACTTGTGTAACGGCGATGACAAGAAATCGCCGGCACGGCCGATAAACTTTTGCCGCACCGCCCAGTCACAGCCTTGAGATCGGTCAATCCTCGTTGCGCCGAAAAGCGCATGCTGTGGGCTGTCGGACGGTGCGATATCGATAACGCAGGGTGATCCTTAGATGGACTTCAAAGACTATTACAAGATCCTGGGTGTTGAGCCGACGGCGGACGACAAGACCATCAAGGCCGCGTACCGCAAGCTGGCGCGCAAGTATCACCCGGATGTCAGCAAGGAAAAGGACGCCGAGGCGAAATTCAAGGACGCCTCCGAAGCCTATGAAGCGCTGAAAAGCGCCGACAAGCGCGCCGAATATGACGATCTGCGCAAATACGGCCAGCATGGCCAGCCGTTCCAGGGCCCGCCGGGCTGGCAGGGACGTGGCGCGGGCGGCGGTTTTGGTGGCGCTGGTGGTGGTGACTTCTCGGACTTCTTCAGTTCGATCTTCGGCTCGCGCGGTGCCGGTTTCAGTAGCGGACAATCGGGCCGCAGCGCCGGTCGTCGAGGGCAAGACGTGGAAATGGAACTACCGATCTTCCTGGAAGAGAGCCTGACCAACGAATCGAAGAAGGTCACCTTCCAGGTCCCGCAGTACAACGCGGCCGGCCAGCATGTGAGCAACACCAGCAAGAGCCTGAACGTGAAGATTCCGGCGGGGGTGACCGACGGCGAGCGCATCCGCCTCAAGGGCCAGGGCGCGCCGGGGCTCGGTGGCGGGGCCAATGGCGACCTGTACCTGACGATCCGCTTCGCACCCCATCCGAAATTCGATGTCGAAGGTGAAGACCTGATCATCACGCTGCCCCTGGCGCCGTGGGAACTGGCACTGGGCACCGAAGTGGCGGTGCCGACCCTGACCGGCAAGATCAACCTCAAGGTCCCGGCGGGCAGCCAGAACGGCCAGCGCATGCGCGCCAAGGGCCACGGCCTGTTGAACAAAGCCGGGCAGCGCGGTTATCTGTTCGTGCAACTCAAGGCGGTCATGCCCAGGCAGAGCGACGATGCCGTGAAGGCGTTGTGGCAGGAACTGGCGAAGAAGGCCGCATTCGACCCGAGAGAGCAATGGAGTAGCTGATCATGAGCCCAGCCCTGAGCGTCGTTCAACTGGATATGCAAGCCTTCTGCGAGGCGTCCGACCTGCCGGTCGCCTACGTGATCGAAATCGTCGAACACGGCATCCTCGAACCTCAGGGCCGCTCACCGGAGGCCTGGCGCTTTCTCGATCATGAACTGGTCATCGCCCGGCGCGCGGCGAAGCTGCGCCACGACCTCGAACTGGAGTGGGAAGGCGTCGCCCTGGCCCTGGAGCTGCTGGGCGAGGTCCGTGAGCTGCGGGCGGAAAACCGCATGCTCAGGCAGCGCCTGGACCGGCTGGTCGACGAGTAGCCCGACCGCCGCTCAGGATTCGGCGCGCGAGACTCGCGGCAGCACGACCCTGAACCGCGTGCCTTCTTCCTCGCTGGAGCTGACCTCGACACTGCCCTGATGGGCCGTCACCACTTCCTTGACGATAAACAGGCCCAGCCCCAGGCTGGTCGAGGCGCCCGTCTGGCCGAGTTCCTCGGCGGCGTTGCGGACCAGCGGATCGAAGATCGTCGCCAGCGACTCGGCCGGAATCGGCGGGCCGAAATTGTGCATGGACAGGCTGACGCTGTCTTCGCCACCGATCAGGGTCAGGGTCACCTTGCGCTGGCTGGCACCGTGCTGCAGGGCATTGCCGATCAGGTTCTGCAACATCTGTTCGATCCGCCCCCGATCCCAGACCCCATGCATATCGCCTTCGACCTTCAGGCTCGGGCGACACTCCGGCTGGCCGGCCCAGGCTTCGTTGAGGACGGCTTTCGCCGCGCTCACCAGGTCCATGGGCGCCGGGTCTATCGGCAACTGGCTGCCCAGGCGGCTGCGCACGAACTCCAGCAGGTCGTTGACCATCGCGCCCATGTGGCGGGCGCTGCTCTTGATGTTCTTCACATAACCCATGGCGGTTTCATTGAGCTGGGTCTTGCGCACCAGCATTTCCGCGGACATGGTCACCGCCTGCAAGGGCGCGCGCAGGTCGTGTCCGAGAATGGCGAGGAAGATGTCCCGCGAGCGATTGACCTGCTCGGCATAGGCGACGGTGGACTCGGCGAGGGCTTCATCGATGGCTTCGTTGAAGCGGATCATGTCCTGGAAGTAGGTCAGTTGCGGCGAGGACAGGTTGTTGACCCAGCGCCGGATCACACAGGCGCGCAGGTGACGGAACTCCGACGTCATCTGGACCAGGTCGAAACCGACGTTATGGCGCAATTCACCATGGCTGGCGGCGGCGATATCGAGGCTGGGGCTGTTCTCCGGGCCTTCGCCCTTGGCCTTGTCCGCCTGCTGGCTGGCGCTCTGGGCTGTTTCCATGTCCCGCGCGGCCGCCAGCAGGATCGACTTGGCATGATCGCGCAGGGCGACCCGGCCCATGCTGTCCGCCGCTGGCGTCAGGGTTTTGGCAAACTGCTCCCAATCATCGACGATGGCGTCAACATGCTGCACGATAAAGTCAGACAGGCGCATGACCGATACCTTGATGAAGACTGCGAAAGGGGCTGGATGTGTTGCATCTTAGCCCCTAATCATTGCCCTGCCTGCTCCTAGAAGAGGAAATACCTCTGCGCCATCGGCAGCACCTCCGCCGGCTCGCACCAGAGCAGCACGCCATCGGCCTTGACCTGGTAGGTCTGCGGGTCGACGTCGATATCCGGCAGGTAGTCGTTATGGATCAGGTCGGTCTTCTGTACCGTACGGCAACCCTTGACCACGGCGATCCGTTTCTTCAGCCCCAGGCTTTCGGGCAGGCCCGCATCCCGGGCCGCCTGGCTGATGAACGTCAGGCTGGTGGCGTGCAGCGAACCGCCATAGCTGGCGAACATCGGCCGGTAGTGGACCGGTTGCGGCGTCGGGATCGAGGCGTTGGCGTCGCCCATGAGGCTGGCGGCAATCGCCCCGCCCTTGAGGATCAGGGTCGGCTTGACGCCGAAGAAGGCCGGGCGCCACAGCACCAGGTCGGCCCACTTGCCGATCTCGATGGAACCCACCTCATGGCTGATGCCGTGGGTGATCGCCGGGTTGATGGTGTACTTGGCGATATAGCGCTTGACCCGGAAGTTGCTGTTGCCCTCGCCATCGCCCGGCAGCGGCCCGCGTTGCTTGTGCATCTTGTCGGCGGTCTGCCAGGTACGGGTGATGACTTCGCCGACCCGGCCCATGGCCTGGCTGTCGGAACTGATCATCGAGAACGCACCGAGGTCGTGGAGGATGTCCTCGGCGGCGATGGTTTCCCGGCGGATGCGGCTTTCGGCGAAGGCCACGTCCTCGGCGATGCTCGGATCGAGGTGATGGCAGACCATCAGCATGTCCAGGTGTTCGTCGATGGTGTTGCGGGTGAAGGGCCGGGTCGGGTTGGTCGAGCTCGGCAGGACGTTGGCGAAGCCGCAGGCCTTGATGATATCCGGCGCATGGCCGCCACCCGCACCCTCGGTGTGATAGGTGTGGATGGTACGACCCTTGAACGCGCCGAGGGTGGTTTCGACAAAGCCGGATTCGTTGAGGGTGTCGGTGTGGATCGCCACCTGCACATCGTACTGGTCGGCCACGCTCAGGCAGTTGTCGATGGACGCGGGCGTGGTGCCCCAGTCTTCGTGGAGCTTGAGGCCGATGGCGCCGGCCCTGACCTGCTCGACCAGCGGTTCCGGCAGGCTGGCGTTGCCCTTGCCGGTGAGACCGATGTTCATCGGGAAGGCATCGGCGGCCTGCAGCATGCGCGCCAGATGCCAGGGCCCGGACGTGCAGGTGGTGGCGTTGGTGCCGGTGGCCGGCCCGGTGCCGCCGCCGATCATGGTGGTGACGCCGCTCATCAGCGCTTCTTCGATCTGCTGCGGGCAGATGAAGTGGATGTGGGTGTCGATGCCGCCGGCGGTGAGGATCATGCCTTCGCCGGCGATGACTTCGGTGCTGGCGCCGATGGCGATGGTCACGTCGGGCTGGATGTCCGGGTTGCCGGCCTTGCCGATGGCGGCGATGCGTCCGTCCTTGAGGCCGACGTCGGCCTTGACGATGCCCCAGTGGTCGATGATCAGGGCGTTGGTGATCAGCGTGTCGACCACCTCGGCGGCCAGCAACTGGCCCTGGCCCATGCCGTCACGGATGACCTTGCCGCCGCCGAACTTCACTTCTTCGCCGTAGGTGGTGAAGTCCTTTTCCACTTCGATCCACAGGTCGGTATCGGCCAGGCGCACCTTGTCGCCGACCGTGGGGCCGAACATGTCGGCGTAGGCTTGTCGGGAGATTTTCATGCAGGTTCCTTGTCCAGGTCGCCCATGACGCGTCCGGCAAAGCCGAACACCCGGCGCAGCCCCGCCAGATCCACCAGTTCCACTTCGCGGGCCTGGCCCGGTTCGAAGCGCACGGCGGTGCCGGCCGGGATGTTCAGGCGCATGCCGCGGCTGGCGGCACGGTCGAAGTCGAGGGCATCGTTGGTTTCGAAAAAGTGGTAGTGGGAACCGACCTGGATCGGTCGGTCACCGCTGTTCGCCACGTTCAGGCGCAGGGTGCGACGACCGGCATTGAGCTCGATCTCGCCGGGCTGGATCTGGTATTCGCCAGGAATCATGCGGGTAACCCCAGTGTCTTGTAGTAGAGGGTGGTCGCCTGGTGGCGACCGTCCGGTGTCATGCAGTAGTTCGGCAGCTCGCCGACGCGGGTATAGCCCAGGGCGCTGTAGAACGCCTCGGCGTCGGAGCCGGCCTGGGTATCGAGGTACAGCAGGCCGCGCTTGTGGTCCCGGGCCGCCTGCTCCACGGCCTGCATCAGTTGCTGGCCGAGGCCATGGCGGCGCGCTTCGCTGAAGACCAGCAGTTTCTGCACTTCGGCGCGGTTCAGGCCGTTGGGCTTCTGGCACAGGCCCAGTTGCACGCTGGCCTGCACCTGCTCGTTGCGCACCACCACCCAGAGCAGCAGGCTGCCGTCCCGCAGGGCGGCCTGCACCTCGTCGAAGTAGGTGCGGGCCTGGTGGGCGTCGAGGTCGGCCATGAACCCCACGGAAGCGCCATGCCCCACGGCATCGAGCAAGAGATCGATCAGACCCTGGCGGTAGTGCGCAAAGCTTTCGGCATTGACGCGACGCAGTTGGGCGGCGTTCATCGGCGGATCACTCCTGGTTGGCGGTGGGCGGTTCTGCGCCCGGATTCAGGCAGAGCTGCATGAAAGTCAGGTCGAGCCAGCGGCCGAACTTGACGCCCACCTGGGGCATCTGCCCGGTGCTGGCGAAGCCCAGGCGCTCGTGCAGGCGGACGGAGGCGGCGTTACCGCTTTCGATCGCGGCCACCATGATGTGCTTGCCGCCTTCCCTGGCGCGCTCGATCAGCGCCGCCATCAGCCTTGGACCGAGGCCGTTGCCGCGCTGGTCGTTGCGTACGTAGACCGAGTGTTCGACGGTGTGGCGGAAACCTTCGAAGGGCCGCCAGTCACCATAGGAGGCGTAGCCGAGCACGCTGTCCGTGGCATCGACGATCACCAGGATCGGATAGGCCTGGGCCTGGCGGGCGCTGAACCAGGCCTGGCGATTGCCCAGGTCGACCGGTTGCTCGTTCCAGATCGCGGTGGTGTTGAGCACCGCGTCGTTGTAGATGTCGCGAATGGCCGGCAGGTCGGCATGCTGGGCGTCGCGGATAACGTAGGACATGAAGAGCCTCAGGCAATCGGTTGGTGGACGGTGACCAGCTTGGTGCCGTCGGGGAAGGTCGCTTCCACCTGGATCTCCGGGATCATCTCCGGGATACCTTCCATCACTTGTTCCCGGCTGAGCAGGGTGGTGCCGTAGTGCATCAGTTCGGCCACGGTCTGGCCGTCACGGGCACCTTCGAGCAGGGCGGCCGAGATATAGGCCATGGCTTCCGGATAGTTCAGTTTCACCCCGCGGGCCAGGCGCCGTTCGGCAACCAGACCAGCGGTGAAAATCAGCAGTTTGTCTTTTTCGCGGGGAGTCAGGTCCATGGTTCAAGGATCCATTGGCAGGCAGGGAAAAGGCAGGCAGTTGAACAGGCACGTCATGTGTTCCAGATCCTTGGCGGCACCGCCTCACGACCCAGCAGTGCCGGGCGCAGCAGCCGCCACAATTCGATCAGCCAGGCCCGGGCATGCAGGGCCTGGCCAGCCAGGCAGCGGGCCACCAGCAGGCCGGGGAGCTGGCTCAGGTCGCCGCGTACGGCTGTCGACAGGTTGCGACAGCGCTCCAGCAACTCGTTGTCGATTTCACCGGTGACCAGCAGGGTGGCGAACACCGGCTGGCCGTCGAGCCCGATCGGCGAATCCAGCAGGCCGTCGTCGCCCTCGATGCGCTGGCGCTCGTGCCACAGCGGCTGGCCGTCGCGGCGGATATCGAGGTGCGCCTGGAAGTGCCCGCGGTCGAAACGTTCGCCGCTGGCCGGGCGGCCGAGGGCGACCATGTCCCAGTAGAACAGTCGCGCGTCGCCCTCCAGCTCGATGCGGGTGGCGAGCTCGGCCTGGGCCGCGCTGAAGACGATGGTTTCCTGGGGCAGCCATTCCAGGGTGGCCCCGGCGGCGACCTTGAGGCTGAGGGTCTGGCTGGCCGGGCCGGTTGCGCGATACCACTTGGCGGCACCGGGGCTGGTCAGCTGTGCCCAGGCATCGCGTTCGACGCTGGCGCGGATATCCAGGCGATCACCGCCGGCAATCCCGCCCGGCGGGTGGACGATGATGTGCTGGCAGACCTCCGGGCCTTCGGCATACAGGTGTTTCTGCACCCGCAGCGGGCCCTTGTGGCGGCGCTGGACCGGGCGCGTGGTGGCGCCGAAACGGGCGTAGCCGAGCTCCAGCTCGGCGTGCCAGCTGGGGGTGAACAGGGCGGTGGAGGCGGGCAGGTTCATGAGTTCCGATTATCGTCAGGACGCTACAGGTTAGATCGTAACCAGGCCGCGTACACCCTCGGCTTCCATATTTTCTCCGCGACCCTGCTGGACGATCTCGCCCCGGGACATCACCAGGTACTGATCGGCCAGTTCGGCGGCAAAATCATAGAACTGTTCCACCAGCAGGATGGCCATGTCGCCGCGGGCCGCGAGCTTCTTGATCACCGCGCCGATCTCCTTGATCACCGAGGGCTGGATGCCTTCGGTGGGTTCGTCGAGGATCAGCAGGCGCGGACGACTGGCCAGGGCGCGGCCGATGGCCAGCTGTTGTTGCTGGCCGCCGGACAGGTCGCCGCCACGGCGTTGCTTCATCTGCAGCAGGACCGGGAACAGTTCGTAGATAAACGCCGGGACTTCCCTGGCTTGCGACCCCGGGAAGCGCGACAGGCCCATCAGCAGGTTTTCCTCCACCGTCAGCCGGCCGAAGATTTCCCGACCCTGGGGGACGTAGGCGATGCCGGCATGCACCCGCTGGTGCGGCTTGAACTGGGTGATGGGCTTGCCTTCCCACTGCACGACACCTTCCTTGGCCGGCAGCAGGCCCATCAGGCACTTGAGCAGGGTGGTCTTGCCCACGCCGTTACGGCCGAGCAGGCAGGTGACTTCGCCGACCTTCACGTCGAACGACAGGCCCCGCAGGATGTGGCTACCGCCGTAGTACTGGTGCAGCTTGTCGACTTGCAGCATGTTCGGATTCCTTGTGGTTCAGCGCCCGAGGTAGACCTCGATCACCCGCTCGTTTTCCTGCACCTGTTCCAGCGATCCTTCGGCCAGCACGCTGCCCTGATGCAACACCGTGACATGGTCGGCAATCGAGCCGACAAAGCCCATGTCGTGTTCCACCACCATCAGCGAATGCTTGCCGGCGAGGGTCTTGAACAGTTCGGCGGTGAACTCGGTCTCGGCATCGGTCATGCCTGCCACCGGCTCGTCGAGCAGCAGCAGTTGCGGGTCCTGCATCAGCAGCATGCCGATCTCGAGGAACTGCTTCTGGCCGTGGGACAACAGACCCGCCGGGCGATTGACCGAGGCCGTCAGGCGGATGGTTTCCAGGACCTGGGCAATGCGGTCCTTCTGCTCGCCGCTCAGGCGCGCCCGCAGGCTGGCCCACACCGACTTGTCGGTCTTTTGCGCCAGCTCGAGGTTCTCGAACACGCTGAGGGCCTCGAACACCGTGGGTTTCTGGAACTTGCGGCCGATCCCGGCCTGGGCGATCCGCACTTCGCTCATCTGCGTCAGGTCGAGGGTTTCGCCGAACCAGGCCTTGCCGTGGCTGGGCCGGGTCTTGCCGGTGATCACGTCCATCAGGGTGGTCTTGCCCGCGCCGTTGGGACCGATGATGCAGCGCAGTTCGCCGACGCCGATATACAGGTTGAGGTCGTTCAGCGCCTTGAAGCCGTCGAAGCTGACGCTGATATCTTCCAGGGTCAGGATGGTCCCGTGGCGGGTGTTCAGGCCCGTGCCAGCGGCCTGGCCGAGACCGATGGCATCGCGGCTGCTGCCGGCGTCCCGATTGGCATCAAAGGCAGGGGGTTCGAGAATGGGTTCCAGCATGAACTGCGCCGTTGCTGTGATTCTCATTGTTCACCCCTTTTCTTCAACAGGCCGATCACACCCTTGGGCAGGTACAGGGTCACGACGATAAACAGCGCACCGAGGAAGAACAGCCAGTATTCCGGAAAGGCCACGGTGAACCAGCTCTTCATGCCATTGACCAGGCCAGCGCCGAGCAGCGGGCCGATCAGCGTGCCGCGCCCGCCGAGGGCGACCCAGACGGCGGCCTCGATGGAGTTGGTCGGCGACATTTCGCTGGGGTTGATGATGCCCACCTGCGGCACATACAGCGCCCCGGCCAGGCCGCACAGCACCGCGCTCAGGACCCAGACGAAGAGCTTGAAGCCGCGCGGATCGTAGCCGCAGAACATCAGGCGGTTTTCCGCGTCGCGCAGGGCGGTCAGCACCCGGCCGAACTTGCTCCGGGCCAGCCGCCAGCCGCAGTACAGGCTGGCGACCAGGAGCAGCACGGTGGCGAGAAACAGGACCGCGCGGGTGCCCGGCTCGGTGATGCCGAAACCGAGGATGCTGCGGAAGTTGGTGAAGCCGTTGTTGCCGCCGAAGCCGGTCTCGTTGCGGAAGAACAACAGCATGCCGGCGAAGGTCAGGGCCTGGGTCATGATCGAGAAATACACGCCCTTGATCCGCGAGCGGAAGGCGAAGAAACCGAAGACCAGGGCCAGCAGTCCCGGCGCCAGTACCACCAGGCACAGGGCCCAGAGGAAATGGCTGGTGCCGGTCCAGTACCAGGGCAGCTCGGTCCACGACAGGAAGGTCATGAACGCCGGCAGTTCATCGCCGGAGGCCTCGCGCATCAGGTACATGCCCATGGCATAGCCGCCCAGGGCGAAGAACAGGCCATGGCCCAGGGACAGCAGGCCGGCATAACCCCAGACCAGGTCCAGGGCCAGGGCGACAATGGCGTAGCAGAGAATCTTGCCCACCAGGGTCAGGGTATAGGCGGAGACCTGCAGCGGGTTTTCCGGCGCCAGCAGCGAGAGCAGCGGCAACGCCAGCAGCAACAGCAGCACCACGGCGCCGACGATCAGGGTCACCTTTGGCCCGGCCTTCTGGCTCGCGGTCAATATCAGGGGCTGGTTCATCAGTCGATCACCCGTCCTTTCAGTGCGAACAGCCCTTGCGGACGTTTCTGGATAAACAGAATGATCAGCGCGAGGATCAGGATCTTGCCCAGCACGGCGCCGATCTGCGGTTCCAGGATCTTGTTGGCGATGCCCAGGCCGAAGGCAGCCATGACGCTGCCCGCCAACTGGCCGACGCCGCCGAGGACCACCACCAGGAACGAGTCGATGATGTAGCTCTGGCCCAGGTCGGGGCCGACGTTGCCGATCTGGCTCAGGGCCACGCCGCCGAGGCCGGCGATGCCGGAGCCGAGGCCGAAGGCGAGCATGTCGACGCGACCGGTGGGCACGCCGCAGCAGGCGGCCATGTTGCGGTTCTGGGTCACCGCCCGCACGTTCAGGCCCAGGCGGGTCTTGTTCAGCAGCAGCCAGGTCAGCACCACGACGAACAGGGCGAAGGCGATGATCACGATACGGCTGTAGGGCAGGACGAGGTTGGGCAGGACCTGGATGCCGCCGGACAGCCACGCCGGGTTGGCGACTTCGACGTTCTGCGCGCCGAACACCAGGCGCACCAGCTGGATCAGCATCAGGCTGATGCCCCAGGTGGCGAGCAGGGTTTCCAGGGGGCGGCCGTAGAGGTGGCGGATCACCGTGCGTTCCAGGGCCATGCCGATGGCCGCGGTGACGAAGAACGCCACCGGCAGGGCCACCAGCGGGTAGTAGTCGATGGCCTGCGGCAGGAAGCGCTGGAACAGCAACTGCACCACGTAGGTGGCGTAGGCGCCGAGCATCAGCATCTCGCCGTGGGCCATGTTGATCACCCCGAGCAGGCCGAAGGTGATCGCCAGGCCGAGGGCCGCCAGCAGCAGGATCGAACCGAGGGACATGCCGCTGAAGGCCTGGCCGAGGATCTCGCCCACCATCAGCTTGCGCTTGACCTGGGCCAGGCTTGTCTCGGCGGCGGTATGCACGCCGGCATCGGCTTCGACGCCGGGGGCGAGCAGGCCTTCGAGGCGGGTCCGGGCCAGGGGATCGCCGGTCTCGCCGAGCAGGCGTACGGCGGCCAGGCGCACGGCCGGGTCGCTGTCCACCAGTTGCAGGTTGGCCAGGGCCAGGCTCAGGGCCGCGTGGACATCGGCATCGGTCTCGCCGGCCAGTTGTCGGTCGAGGAAATTCAACTGTGCGGGCTTGGCGCTTTTCTGCAGTTCCCGGGCGGCGCCCAGGCGCACCTTGGCGTCGGCGGCGAGCAGTTGCTGGGCGGCGACGGCGGTCTCGATCAGGCCGCGCAGGCGGTTGTTCAGGCGCACGGGTTGCGGGGGAGCGCCGTCGACGCTGATCTCGCCCTGTTGCAGGCTGTTGATCAGTTCGACGCGCGCGGGATCGGGCTGGGCGGCCCAGCTTTCCAGGAGCTTGGCCTGTTGCAGCGGATTGGCCGCGACGAAGTCGCTGGCATCGCTGGCGTGGGCGGCCATCGGCAATAGCAGCGCGAGGGCGAGGAACAGACGGTATAGGGCAGTGGACATATCATCGGCCTTGCATAAGACCCTGTAGGAGCCGGCTTGCCGGCGATGAGGCCGGCAAGTCCTGCGTCGACCTTGCGGCCGCCATCGCCGGCAAGCCGGCTCCCACAAGTGGTGTGGTTCAGCCCGCGTACAAGCGTCGGGCTCGACCTTCAGCGGCGGTTCAGTTGCTCTTCACCGCATAGTCCGGCTTCTTGTCGTTGCCCGGGATGAACGGGCTCCACGGCTGGGCACGGATCGGCCCTTCGGTCTGCCAGACCACGTTGAACTGACCGTCCGGCTGGATCTCGCCGATCATCACCGGCTTGTGCAGGTGATGGTTGGTCTTGTCCATGGTCAGGGTGTAGCCCGACGGCGCGGCGAAGGTCTGGCCGGCGAGGGCCTCACGGACCTTGTCGACGTCGGTGGACTTGGCTTTCTCGACCGCCTGGGCCCACATGTGGATACCGACATAGGTGGCTTCCATCGGGTCGTTGGTCACGGCCTTGTCGGCACCCGGGAGGTTTTTCTTCTTGGCGTAGGCTTTCCAGTCGGCGACGAATTTCTTGTTCGTCGGGTTATCCACCGACTCGAAGTAGTTCCAGGCCGCGAGGTTGCCCACCAGCGGCTTGGTGTCGATACCGCGCAGTTCTTCCTCGCCCACGGAGAACGCCACCACCGGTACGTCGGTGGCTTTCAGGCCCTGGTTCGCCAGTTCCTTGTAGAACGGCACGTTGGAGTCGCCGTTGACGGTGGAGATCACCGCGGTCTTGCCGCCGGCGGAGAATTTCTTGATGTTGGCGACGATGGTCTGGTAGTCGGCGTGGCCGAACGGGGTGTAGACCTCTTCGATATCCTTGTCCGCCACACCCTTGGAGTGCAGGAACGAACGCAGGATCTTGTTGGTGGTGCGCGGATAGACGTAGTCGGTGCCGAGCAGGAAGAAGCGCTTGGCGCCGCCGCCGTCTTCGCTCATGAGATATTCCACCGCCGGGATCGCCTGCTGGTTGGGCGCGGCGCCGGTGTAGAACACGTTCGGCGACATTTCCTCGCCTTCGTACTGCACCGGGTAGAACAGCAGGCCGTTGAGTTCCTCGAACACCGGCAGCACCGATTTGCGCGATACCGAAGTCCAGCAGCCGAACACCACCGCGACCTTGTCCTGGGTCAGCAACTGGCGACCTTTCTCGGCGAACAGCGGCCAGTTGGAGGCCGGGTCGACCACCACCGGTTCGAGCATCTTGCCGTTGACGCCGCCCTTGGCGTTGATCTCGTCGATGGTCATCAAGGCCATGTCCTTGAGCGAGGTTTCGGAGATCGCCATGGTGCCGGACAACGAATGCAGGATCCCGACCTTGATGGTTTCGGCGGCCTGGACGGTCCAGGTCATGCCCATGGCGGCAATGGATGCCGTCAGTGTGAAAGCCTTGATCAAGCTACGACGCTTCATGGTGCGATCTCCAGATTCTCAACGTTTTTTTTGGTTGGCAGATGCAGATGCTGAAGGGGCTTTTGCAAGGGGTGTGCCGAGTGGCCTGTGTGACCGGTCAACTTCGGCGCCATAAGCCCTCGCCCTGTGTTGCCGTTCCTCGCCATGGCGGGCCATGACTCGTCACAGCGCCTTGGCCAGGAACTTCCGGCATCCGAATCTGAGCCGGCTGACAGGTGGTTTTTGCGGGGCGCGTGGTCTGAACAGTTGCACCAGGCGGGGGCGACATTGGCGTTGTGGTGCGCGAGGAGCGCCAGATTGGTGCCGATGGCCTTGGCGGTGGGCTTGTCGGGACGCCGCACCGCCACGAAGAGGACCTTACGACTGCCAGCGCAATAGCCGCGGCAGTCGAGCACTGTGGGAGCGGGCTTGCCCGCGAAGCTTTTAGCGACGGCGCATCAAGCCGATGAAGAACAGCCCGCCAATGGCCGCGGTCGCCACGCCGATCGGCAAGTCCTCGGGGGCGATCAGGGTTCGTGCCGCGACATCGACCCAGACCAGGAACACGCTGCCCAGCAGTGCCGACACCGGCAGCAGGCGGCGATGCTCGGCGCCCACCAGGCGCCGGGCAATATGCGGCACCATCAAGCCGACAAACCCAATGGAGCCGCTGATGGCGACCAGCACGCCGGTCATCAGCGAGGCGATCAGGAAGACCCGCAAGCGCACATTGCGTGCATTCAGGCCAAGGGTCACGGCGGTCTGTTCGCCGGCCATCAACGCATTCAGCGAGCGGGCCATGCTCAGCAGCAGGACCAGCCCCAGCAGCACGATCACCGACGGAACCGGCAGCAGTTCCCAGCGCGCCAGCCCCAGCCCGCCGAGCATCCAGAACAGCACCGCGGAGCTGGCCCGGTGGTCGCCGAGAAACAGCAGCAGGTTGGCGATCGCCATCATCACGAAGGACACCGCCACCCCGCACAGCAGCAGGCGATCGCTGTCCAGCCGGCCCTTGCGGCTGGCGATGGCGAGCACCGCCACCATGCTGCCCAGGGCGCCGATAAAGGCGGCGATGGGCAGCGTCAGCAGGCCGATGATTTCACCGACGTGCAGCACCACGATCACCGCGCCGAGGGTGGCGCCCGAAGTCACGCCCAGCAGGTGCGGGTCGGCCAGCGGGTTGCGGGTAACGGCTTGCAGCACCGCGCCGATCAGGGCCAGTCCGGCGCCGACCAGGGCGCCGAGCAGCATGCGCGGGACGCGGATCAGCCAGACGATATGTTCCTGGCCGGCGCTCCAGTCGACCGTGCCGGTGCCCAGCAGTTTGTACAACAGGATCCGCCACACCACGTCCACCGGCACCCGCGCCGGGCCGAAGCCCAGCGACACCACGCACGACACCAGCAACAGTGCACCGAGGGCGACCAGCAGCAGGGGGTAGCGGCGGCTCATCATTGTGGGTGGAAACCCTTGGCCAGGGTTTCGATGGCCTTGACGTTATCGATCCCCGGCGTCGCCTCGACATAGGGAATGACGATAAAGCGCTTGTTGCGAATCGCATCCACCGACTGCAGGGCCGGGTTGGTCTCCAGGAAGTGCTGTTTCTGCTCGGCGGTGACTTCGCTGTAGTCGACGATGACGATCACCTGCGGGTTCTTCTCCACCACGGTTTCCCAGTTGACCCGGGTCCAGCTGGCGTCGACATCGTTCAGCACGTTGCGCCCGCCCGCGGCTTCGATCAGCGCCTGGGGCATGGCCAGGCGGCCGGAGGTCATGGCGCGGTCCTCGCCGCTGTCGTAGAGGAATACCCGTGGACGCTCGGCGGGCAGGTTCTTGCGCACTGCGGCGACCCTGGCCTGCATCTGGCTGATCAGGGCTTCGGCGCGGTCCTGGACATCGAAGATGCGGCCCAGGTTACGCAGGTCGTTGTAAGTGTCGTCGAGACTGGCGCCCGGGCGCTTCATCACGAAGGCACAGGACTCGGTCAATTCGTAGACATTGATGCCCAGCGGCGCCAGGGTCTGCGGGGTGAGGTCGCCGCCGATGCGCATGCCGTAGTCCCAGCCGGCGAAGAAGAAGTCGACGTTGGCATTGAGCAGGGTTTCCACGGACGGGTACTTGGCCGCCAGTTCCGGCAGGCCGTCGAGGATCCTGGCCATTTCCGGGGTCACCGCTTTCCAGCCGCTGATGCCGCTGTAGCCGGCCATCCGCGACTTGAGACCCAGGGCGAGCATCATCTGGGTCATGTTGATGTCGTGGCTGACCGCGTGTTTCGGTGCCTCCTTGAAGGTCACCTGGCGGTTGCAGCTCTGCACCGTCAATGGGTAGTGGGTGGGCTCGGCCAGGGCGGTGAGGGAGGCGAACAGGGAACCGAGGCAAAGCGCCAGACGCAGTAACTTCATGGTTGGGTTATCCAGGTGATTCGTGGGTAGCCGCAGAGGGGGTGGCTGTCGATCAGGGCCTCGACGCCGAACACGGCGCGCAGCAGATCCGCCGTCAGCACCTCGTCGGGCGTGCCGCTGGCGACGATGCGGCCATGGTTGATCACATACAGCCGGTCGCAGAACGCGGCCGCCAGGTTGAGATCGTGGATGCTGGCGAGCGTGCCGATCTTCAGGCGCTTGACCAGGGTCAGCAGCTCCAGCTGATAGCGCGGATCGAGGTGGTTGGTCGGTTCGTCGAGGATCAGCAGTTGCGGCTGCTGGGCCAGGGCGCGGGCGAGGATCACCCGCTGTTTTTCACCGCCGGACAAGGTGGCGAAGGCGTGCTCTTCGAAGCCCAGCAGGCCGACCGATTCCAGGCATTGGCGAACCAGCTGGCGATCGAACTCGCTGTCGCCGTCGAACAGTTTCTTGTGGGGCGTGCGGCCCATGGCGACCACTTCGTCGACGGTCAGGCCAAAGGCATCGGGAAACTCCTGGAGCACCACCGCGATACGCTGGGCGCACCAGCGGGGCGACTGTTTCCAGACGTTCTGGTGTTCGAGCAGGACCTCGCCGCTTTCCGGCTGGCTGAAGCGATAGGCGCACTTGAGCAGGCTGGTCTTGCCGCTGCCGTTGGGGCCGATCAGGCCGACGAATTCACCCGCCGCCACCCGCAGGTTGGCGTCACGCAGCTGGAACTGGTGATGGCAGTGGTTCTGGCCCAGGGGTGTCCAGGCCAGGTTGGCGAGGGTCAGCGAGGTCATTCCATTCCTGTCTGTGATTGATCGTTCCCACGCTCGGCGCGGGAACGCATACCGTGACGCCCTGCGTCACAAGAGCGGACGCGGAGCGCCCATAGCGGCGTTCCCACGCCGGAGCGTGGGAACGATCCCGGTACTGTCAAAAGGTGTAGTCCGCGGTCACGAAGAACGAGCGTGGCTGCCCCATGATCCATTGTTGGCCGCTATTGTATTGGCTTTGCGCGTACTGGCGGTCGAACAGATTGTTCAATTGCAGGCCCAGGGTGGTGTTGCGCAAGGCTTTCCACGACACGTTGGCATCGACCACGGTGTAGCTCGGCAGTTCGGCGGTATTGGCGAGGTCGGCATAACGCGCGTCGACATACCGCACACCGGCACCGGCTTTCACCTCGTCGGTGATCGCCTTGCTCAGCCAGAGGTTGGCGGTGCGGCGGGGCACATCCACAGGACGGTTGCCCTTGTAGGACACGACCGTGCTGCC
The DNA here is from genome assembly GCF_018326065.1 of Pseudomonas sp. Ost2. Classification (NCBI taxonomy): domain Bacteria; kingdom Pseudomonadati; phylum Pseudomonadota; class Gammaproteobacteria; order Pseudomonadales; family Pseudomonadaceae; genus Pseudomonas; species Pseudomonas sp. Ost2. Next base: position 722,764 of record NZ_AP021904.1, read on the forward strand.
GACCGACTGGTCGAAGTCATCGTATTGCGCCCTGAGGATCGAGGCATTGGCCTGCAACTGCCAGTCGCGGGCCAGTTTCAGGTCGAGGCTGGCCTCCAGGCCGTCGGACGATTGCTGGCCGACCTGCAACTGGTTCTGCGAGTTGCCCGGGTCGGTGGTCAGCAGCTTCTTCTTGACGATGTGATAAGCCGCCAGGGTCCACTCGCCGCGCTGGTCCCAGAACATCTGCTTGAGGCCCACTTCCGATTGCCTGGCGGTGGACAGGTCGAAATTCTGCGCCTTCGGCCCCAGGGTCACCAGGCCGTCGACGCCTTCGGTGCTGGTGGCGTATTGGCCGTAGAGCGACGTGTCTTCGCTCAAGGCGAACACCAGGCCGACTTTCCAGTTGTTGCCGGCCAGGCTCTTGTCGCTGCGGGTGTCGTTGATCTGGTCGTCATTTTCGATATGCACATAGTCGCGGCGCACCCCGGTCACCAGCGACCAGCGCTCGCTCAGTTGCGTGCGGTTTTCGGCGAACAGCGAGAACTGTCTGGTGGTCGTCGCGAACTGGGGCTGGTAGGCGTCGGCACTTTCGAACTGGCCGGGTTGCGGGTGGTTCAGGTCCAGTGGCGGGCTGCCGGGCAGGTCGTCGAAGCCGGCGTTGCTGTTGAGCTGGAAGCGGATACGGTTGATATCCACGCCGGTCAGCGTCTGGCTGTCGAGCCCGAACAGGCTGTGTTTGAAGGTGAAGGTCTGGCGGTCGCCGGTCTGCTCCTCCTCGTGCTTGATGCCGATATAGCTGGCCCGCGACAAGGTCTGCGTCGCCGGGTCGAAGTTGTAGTTCTCGGCGTTCTGCCAGCGGCGTCGGGCCTTGAGGTAATACAGTTCGTTGCTGGAACTGATGGCATCGGAGATCTGCCAGTCGGTGCGCAGGCGGGTCCATTGGTCGTTGTAGTGCAGCTTGTCGTTGCTGACGTTGTAGTTCTTGAAGCGCAGGCTCTTCTGGTAGCTGCCGTTGATCAGTGGCGAACCGAAGTAGTCGGTGGGCTGCTGGTCGCCATAGTCGGTGGACAGGGTGAACACCAGGTCATCGCTGGCCTGCCAGCGCAGGGCAGCGCTGAAGAAATTGCTGCTCGATTCGCCACGGTCGACCCAGCCGTTGCTGGCCAGGCGGTTGATATTGACGCGATAGCTCAGGTTGTCGGTCAGCGAGCCGCCGCTGTCCAGGGCCTGCTGCTGGCTGTCGTAGGAACCATAGCCGAGGCGCACATGGTTTTCGATTTCGCCCGAGAACGGTTTTTTCGGGAGGGTGTTGATCACCGCGCCGGTGGCGCCTTCGCCATAGAGGACCGAGGCCGGGCCGCGCAGGACGTCGACCCGCTCGACCGACCAGGCATCCACCGGAAAGGTCACGGTGCCCGCGCCGCTGTACAGGCGGGTGCCGTCATACAACTGCATCACCGAGTTCTGCCCGGTGAAACCACGGGCCTGCAATGACGTGCCGCCATCGCCGGGCGTGCCGGTGCGGCTCAGGCCGGTGCTACGCGACACCGCGTCCTGCACGGTGTTGTCGCCGCGTTCGCGAATACGTTCCCCGGTGAGACTTTCCGTGCTGGCCGGTGTTTCAAGCGCGGTCAGGCCCAGGCGCGAGCCTGCCGTGGTGGGCGTCTTCAGATCGACTGCGTCGCTATCGACGGCAGGCGCGGTGATGGTGCCGGTGGGCAGGGTCAGCGTGGCATCCGCCTGGGCATGGTTGACCGCCAGCAGGCAGAGGCCGGATACGAGGTACTTGTTCATCGGGGTGGTAAGTCGCTTATCTTCAGGAAGACCCGCAGCGGGCGGCTGTGGGTCGGGTATCTCGCGATATTGTTATACTATAACAATATAGGGTTGCAAGACGATGCTCCCGAAAGTTTATAGAACCCTCTGTTTCGCGCATCTCAACGCTTTTCAGGATGAAGGTGAGGTCGATTCATGTTGGCGGTTCAGGCGCGACAGCACTAGCTTGTCGACCACCCAGATCACGATCAGCGAGACGCCCACCAGCGGGAACAGGATCGCCAGGGCAAACATGATCAGCATCGCGCTTTTCCACTTCGGCAGGTCGTGACGCAGCGGCGGAACCCCGAGGCCACCTTGCGGGCGCCGTTTCCACCACATGATCACGCCGCTGATCGAACTCAGCAGGATCATCAGGCAGATCAGCAGGATCGCCAACTGGTTGAGCGGCCCGAAGAGTTTGCCTTCGTGGAGCATCACCCCCATTTCCGTGGCCCGGGCGACATTGCCGTATTGCTGCCAGCGCACGTCGGCGAGAACCGTGCCGGTGTACTGGTCGACATGCAGGGTGGCGTCGTTGCGCGGGTCGTCGGCGAACACCGCGATGGTGAACACGCCTTCGGCGGTACTCGGCGGGGTGATGCTGTAGCCGGGTTCGATGCGGCGCGCCCGCGCGATCTCGACCACCTGTTGCAGGGTGATGGTCGGCGCGGCCGGACCGGCGTGGGCCGCGCCATGGTTCATGTGCTCGGCGTGGTCGCCGGACATCGGCATCGGCGTGTTTTCCATGGCCCAGGGCACGGTCTGGCGGGTGGCGGTGTTGAGGCTGCGGGCCTCGACGTCGGACTTGGGCACGCTGTTCCACATGGCATCCGGGAACTTGTTCCAGACCTCGGCATATTGCTTGCCCCAGAAGCCGGTCCAGGTCATGCCGCTGAGCAGCATGAACAGCAGCAGCGCCGCGCCCCAGAAGCCGGTGACCGCATGCAGGTCGCGCCACAGCAGTCGGCCACGGCTGGTCAGGCGCGGCCAGAGCACGCCGGCTGGAGAGCGCCCGCGCGGCCACCAGAGATAGACCCCGGACACCACCAGCACCACGCCCCAGCCGGCGGCCAGTTCCACCAGGCGGTCGCCGACCGTGCCGATCATCAGCTCTCCGTGCAGGGCGCGGGCGATGGCTTGCAGGTTGCGCTTGGCATCCTGGTCGCCGAGGACGTTGCCGCGGTAGGGGTCGATGAACACGTTGAGTTCCCGCGCATCCTGGATCACCACGAACTGCGCGCTGTGCCCGGCGTCGACCGGCGGCAGGTACTGCTTGATGCGGCCCTGTGGATAGGCGGTCTGGACCCGCTGTAATTGTTCATCGGCGCTGATCAGGTGATGACCGGGCTCGACCTTCAGCAGATTGCCGTACATCAGCGGATCGAGCTGGGGCTTGAACAGGTAGATGATCCCGGTCAGGGCCAGCAGGATCATGAACGGGGCGACGAACAGCCCGGCGTAGAAATGCCAGCGCCAGGCGAGGTTGTAGAAGGGTATCTTTGGTTGGCTCATCGGGAGTGCTCCGCAAGATTTGGGTTTATTTGAGGCTGTACCCTGTGGGGGCGGCTTGCTGGCGATCCAGGCGACGTGATCCAGCGAGGCCGCCACGTCGATGCCATCGCCGGCAAGCCGGCTCCTACAGGTTCTGCGGTGTGTTTAGAAACTCATGTCCACCTTGGTCCAGAAGGTCCGGCCCGGTTCGTTGATGGCCCGCGGGTCATTGGCCGGATACCCGAACCCGGCATTGCCCGCCAGGTTCAGGTGTTCGGCGTAGGCTTTGTTGAACAGGTTGTCGACGCCGGTGCTGACCTTCAGGTGCCGGTTGATCCGGTAGGCGCCATTGAGGGAAAACACACCGAACCCGGCACTGTTGGAGAAGTCCTTGCCGACCACGTTGCCCTTGTCCGGGTCGATGCGGTTCTGCGCCGAAACCATTCGCCACAAGGCACCGGCGCTCCAGTCATCCTGGCTGTAGGTCAGGCCCAGGCGGGTATCGAGTGGTGGTATCTGCGGCAGCGCCCTGCCGTCGCTGGTGTTCTTGCCCCAGGCATAGGCCAGGGTCGCATCGGCCTTCCAGTTGGACGTGAGCGCGTAGGCCGCGCCCAGTTCGCCGCCCATGATCCGTGCATCGATGTTCCGTGCCTGGGAGGTCATGCCCATCATCCCCGGCTGGTAGTCGAACAGGATGAAGTCGCGCACCTGGCCGACGTAGCCCGATGCCCAGGCCTCCAGGTCGGCGGTCTTGTACTGCACGCCGAAGTCCAGTTGCGTGGTCTTCTCCGGCTTTATCCCGTCGAAGGCGTTGGCTGAACCGGCCGGGCCGCTATCGGGGGAGAACAGCTCCCAGTAGTCGGGGAAACGTTCGGCGTGACCGAGACCGGTATAGAAGGTGGCCGGGCTGTCGGCGAGGTCGTGCTCATAGCGTACGAAACCGCTGGGCAGGGTATCGGCGCGGGTGTCGTTGGCGGTCGGGTTCGCGCGGGCGCCCATGCCTGAGCCGATGCGTTGCCGAAAGTCCCGGGCCGAGGCGCGGTCCACGCGGGCACCGCTGATCAGGCGGTCATGTTCGGCGGCGTACCAGGTCAGCTCGCCGAATACCCCGTAGTTGTGGAAGTCGGCGTCCCTGGTGCGTGGCAGGTCCTTGTAGGTATCGATGCCCATGCTGCTGCGGGCGCGATGTTCGTTGGTCTGGGCATCGAGGCCGCCGATCAGTTGCCAGTCGGCCCAGCGCCAGGTGGCCTTGAGCCGCGCACCCAGGGTACGCCGGTCGACATTGGAGGCCATGGGGCCGGCCATCATCCCCGTCCCGGAGGGTTGGCGCAGGGTGTAGTTGTCCATCACGTGGTCGGCGTAGTTGTAGTAGACCTGGGCCTCGAGCTTGTCGAGCACGTCGCCGATATCGGACTTCTCGAAGCGCAGGCCCAGGCTTTCGCGCTTGAACTGCGAGCCGTCCATGCCCCGCCCGGCGTAGCGCGCCTCGCCGTCGCCCTTGCCGGCGGTCAGCTCCAGCAGGGTGTCGGCGTCCGGGGTCCAGCCAAGGGCGACATCGCCGTTCCATTTGTCGTAGCGCGAAGCCACGGTGTCGTTGTTGCCGTCCTTGTAGTCATCGGCGTGGGCCTGGTTGCCGATCACCCGCAGATAACCCAGGGGGCCGCCGGCGGCGGCGTCGATCACCTTGTCGAAGCGGCCGTTGGAGCCGGCCAGGACGCTGGCGTCGAGCCGCGTGCCGAGTTCACCGAAGTGCTCGGGCTCACGCTCGAAGAGGATGGTGCCGGCCGAGGCGCCCGGCCCCCAGAGCACGGTTTGCGGACCCTTGATCACGGTCAGCCGGTCGTAGGTTTCCGGCGAGATGTAGGACGTGGGTGCGTCCATCCGGCCAGGGCAGGCGCCGAGCATCATGCTGCCATTGGTCAGGATATTCAGGCGCGAGCCGAACATGCCACGCAACACCGGATCACCGTTGGTGCCGCCGTTGCGCACCAGGGCGAAGCCGGGGATGGTCTTGAGGTAGTCGCCACCGTCGCTGGCCGGTACCGGCTGGCGCGGATCCCCGGGGTTGGTGACGATTGTCAGTGGCGAGCTGGGGGCGACGGCGGTAATGACTGTCGGACTGATTTCCCGGGCTTGCGGCGAGGGATCGTCGACCGTCTCGGCGGCGAACAGCGTCGGTGCCAGCAGAGCCCCGCACACCAGGGTGGTGGCCTGGCGCAAGCGGGCACGGGGTTCGGCGGGAGCGAAAGGGAGTGCCGCCCGCGTAGCGCGCAGGCGAGTGTTTGCTGTGGACATAAGCGTTCCATCATTCAAGCGAATACAACACAGTCACCGCGCAGCAGCTGTTTGCCACCGTGCGGGACGACCGTGTGAGCGTTGTGGGATTGCCTAGCCGAATGCGGGTGGGGCGCGGGTGCGGGCACCGGGGAAGATGGTGCGCTGGGCATGGCCCAGGCGGGTTTGCGTGGCGGTCTGCGCCGTGGGCCGGGGGCCGTCGAGGGCGGCGAAGGTCAGGGTCTGGGGCAGGGCCGGGCAACTGAACAGCAGTGTGCAGTAGCCGCACTTTTCCCAGAGGGCGTGATGTTCGCCGCCGCTGCCGTGATGTCCTCTACCGGCATGCCCTGCATCCGCGTCCTCCTGTCCGGGCATGTCCATGGGCATTGCCATGTTCATGTCCATCGACATCGACATGGCGTGATGGTCCATCGGCATCGCCTGGGATATCAGCGGGCCGACAAAGATCATCAACATGGCGAACAGGCTCAGCCAGCCGCCACGTACCTGGACGTGGGAGGGCTTGGGCCTGAGGTGGGAACGGCGCATGGCGCTCAGTGGGATCGTCGGTTACTGGGCGTGCTGATGTTCCGTGTCGCCCGTCGTGGCGGGCGCCTGTTTCTGCACCGCGACCTCGACGGTCACGCTGCCGGCCTTTTCAAAATGCAGGGTCAACGGGAAGTGCTTGCCGTCCTGCAGCAGGCTGCGATCCTTCAGGTCCAGCAGCATCACGTGGTAGGCCATGGGCGCGAATTTCACCTCGCCCTTGGCCGGGATGTCGACGCCCGGTACCTGCTGCATCTTCATCAGGTCGCCCTGCATCACATGTTCATGCAACTCGGCCTTTTTGGCGATGGGGCTGTCGACGCCGGTCAGGCGGTCGGGTGTGGCTCCCTGGCTATGAATCACGAAATAGGCGGCTACGGTCGGCGCGTTGGGCGGTAGTTCCTGTGACCACGGGTGGGTGATTTGCAGGTCGCCAACCTTGAATTCATGAGCATGGGCAAAGCAGGCAGGCAACATCAGCGCCATCAGGAACAGGGCATTCTTGAGCATGGGAGTTCTCCATAACGATTCAAAACGCAAAGGGTTGCGAGTGTGAATCAGCTTGGCGGAGAGGCTCGGGGGTTGAGCGAGGGCCATTGCTGGCGGGGTGTGGGTGTATCGACAGGTCGGCCGGCACGGCTGTGGCTGGCGTCCAGGCGCGCAACCTGTAGCTGGGGCATGTGTCCGGGTAACGCCACCAACGGCGCCGAGCCGGAACAGCACCAGCAGTGCTGCATATTGGAGTGTTCGTCGCTCGCCGGGGCCTTCTGCTCCAGCTTGCCGAGGTCGATGGCAACGAGCCGGCTGCCGCTGGCGGAGCAGAAGCTGCCCCACAGCAGTTGTTCCGACACGGAGCGATCCAGCGATTGCGCCATGGCCCCGGAAATCGGCATGGCGAGCAGATTGAACAGCACTGCGCAGCAGGCGATCCAGGTAGCTACTGCGAGCCGTTGTCGGGACATGGAAGGATTTCCGTCAGATGTTTCAAGGCAGTGGGTTATTTAGCCTGAACGTCCTTCATAAGTAAAAGCAGGCGCTGCGGTGAAAGGTCGCAACAAGGCAGGGGATTTATCCCCGGCAGGCTTCGGTGAAGCGTAGCAGCAAGCACTCAGGTTGCCGGCACCGCGTGTACTTCAATGCTGACCCCCAGTGTTGTGCGGATCACGGAAAAAATGGCTGCCAGGTTGTCCATGCTGGGATTGCCGTTGGCGGAGAGCATGCGGTGCAGGCTTTTGCTGGGTTTGTCGGTTTCCCTGGCCAATCCCTCGAAGCCGACTGTCGCGTTGACCAGGTCGCGCAGGATCACCCGGGCCATTTCCGGTTCGCCATTGAGAAACAGGCTGGCGGCTTCGTCCAGCAACGCCTCGGCGAATGCCGGATCGCGTTGTGCCCGTTCGGCGACGGTTTGCTTGAAGCTGCGGGTCAGGGCCATTGGCGTTACCTCGTATGCAGTTCTGCGCTTTTGCGGCGCTTGTATTCGTCAACCAGCAACTTGGCGCGCCGGATGTCTTTTTTCTGGCTGGACTTGTTGCCCCCGCCAAACAGAATGATCAGGCGCTTGCCATCCTGTATCAGATAGATCCGATAACCAGGGCCCCAGTCGATACGGTATTCCCCGAGCCCGTCAAACCATTTGATATTGGAGGTATTGCCCATTTCCAGCCGAAGGAGGGCGGTGGAAACCTTGGCGGCCGCTTGCACATCCAGTGAAGCGAACCACTTTTCGAACGGGTTGCCGTGGTTGTCCCGTATGTATTCTTCGACATCGATCATCCGCGTCCTCAAGGTAACAAATAAGTTACTATTTTGACAAGCGACGATCGTGATCTATTGAAGGGCGATTGCCAACGCCTCAAGTGTTTCCTCGAGCGTCTGGAACTCGCGTGCCGCAGCCGGTAATACCGGGCGCTTGAGGATCAGTACCGGCAGTGCGCGTTCGCGGGCCACCTGCAGCTTGGGCTCGGTCGCGCTGCTGCCGCTGTTCTTGCTGATCAGCACGTCGATGGCGCGACGTTCGAACAGGGCTCGCTCGTCCTCCAGGCGGAACGGGCCACGGGCACCGATCACTTCGCAGCGTTCGTTGCCGGGGTACTCGTCGAGCGCGCGCAAGGTCCAGAATTGTCCGGCGGGGATTTCGTCCAGGTGTTGCAGCGGTTCGCGGCCGAGGGTGAACAGCGGTCGCTGGAACGGTTTCAGGGCGTTGACCAGTTCGGCCCAGTCCGCGACTTCCCGCCAGTCGTCCCCGGGCTCGGCCACCCAGGCAGGGCGGCGCAGTGCCCAGCAGGCAATGCCGCTGATAGCGGCCGCCGCGACGGCATTGCGGCTGATCTGCGCGGCATAGGGATGGGTGGCGTCCAGCAGCAGGTCGATGCCCGCTTCGCGGATAAAACCCGCCAAGCCCTCGGCCCCGCCATAGCCGCCGACCCGTACCTGGCAGCGCAGGTCGCCCGGCACCCGGCCAACCCCCGCGAGGCTGTAGATATGCCGCGGACCCAGCGTACGGGCGATCGCCAGGGCTTCAGTGACGCCGCCCAGCAGCAATACCTTCATCGGAAAGCTCCCGCATGACCCACGACACCGCCCTGGCGATCGATGGCGAAGACTTCGACCTGTACCTGCGCCGGAACCACGCTGCGGGCAAAGTCCAGCGCATGCCGGCAGACCGCGTCGCCGAGGGCGATCCCGGCGGCGCTGGCCATGGCGAGGGCCTGCTGGCTGGTATTGGCCTGGCGGATGGCGTCCTGCAAGGTCTCATCGGCCCCCACCGCCGCGGCCCATTCGGCCAGTTGCGGCAGGTCGATGCTCGAATGCCGGCTGTGCAGGTCCATGTGCCCGGCGGCCAACTTGCTGATCTTGCCGAAGCCGCCGCACAGGCTCAATTTATCCACAGGCACTTTGCGCAGGTGCTTGAGCACGGCACCGACGAAGTCGCCCATTTCGATCAGGGCGATCTCCGGCAGGTTGTACACGCGGCGCATGGTGTCTTCGCTGGCGTTGCCGGTGCAGGCGGCGATATGCAGGTAGCCGTTGGTCTTGGCGACGTCGATGCCCTGGTGGATCGAGGCGATATAGGCCGCGCAGGAAAACGGCCGGACAATGCCGCTGGTGCCGAGGATCGACAGCCCGCCGAGAATGCCCAGGCGCGGGTTCATGGTCTTCAGGGCCAGGGCTTCGCCGCCCTCGACGTTGACGGTCACCGAGAAACCACCGGCATAGCCGTGTTCGGCCGCCAGTTGCCGCAGGTGGTCGCTGATCATCTTGCGCGGCACCGGGTTGATCGCCGGTTCGCCGACCGGCAGCACCAGGCCCGGGCGCGTCACGGTGCCGACACCGGCACCGGCGTGAAACTGCACGCCGGGCTCGGCGATCAGGCGGACTCGCGAATACAGCAGTGCACCGTGGGTGACATCCGGATCGTCGCCGGCATCCTTGAGGGTCCCGGCCTCGGCACCGTCTTCGTGCAGGCGGCAGAACTCCAGGCGCATTTCCACCTGCTTGCCCTTGGGCAGGATGATCCGCACCGCATCGTGGCTGACGCCGGCCAGCAGCAGCCGCGCCGCCGCCAGCGAGGTGGCGGTGGCACAGCTGCCGGTGGTCAGGCCGCTGCGCAGGGGGGCGGGTTGTTCGGCGGTTTCGTCACGCATCGCGAGACTTGACCACATCGAGCAGGGTGATGGGCAGCGCCTGGCGCCAGGTATCGAAGTCACCGAGGGGCTGGGCCTGGGCGATATGGATACGGGTCAGCTCGCCGCCATGGACCTGCCGCCAGTGCATCAGGAGCGCTTCGCTTTGCAGGGTCACGGCATTGGCCACCAGGCGTCCGCCGGGCTTGAGCCGGGCCCAGCAGGTGTCCAGCACGCCGGGGCGGGTCACGCCGCCGCCGATAAAGATCGCGTCCGGCGGCTCCAGGTCCGCCAGGGCCTCCGGCGCGCTGCCGCGCACCAGGCGCAGGCCGGGCACGCCGAGGGCGTCGCGGTTGTATTCGATCAGTTGCTGGCGACCGTCGTCCGCCTCGACGGCAATGGCCCGGCAACCGGGGTGGGCACGCATCCATTCGATGCCGATGGAGCCGCTGCCGGCGCCGACATCCCACAGCAGTTCGCCGGGCACCGGGGCGAGACGGGCCAGGGTGATGGCGCGGACGTCGCGCTTGGTCAATTGGCCGTCATGGCGGAAAGCCGAGTCCGGCAGGCCGCCGATCCGCGACAGGCGCGGCGTCGTCGGATCGGCCAGGCAGTCGATGGCGACCAGGTTCAGTTTGGCGATGGTGGGCTCCTGCCAGGTGTCTGCCACCCCATCGACGCGACGCTCCAGCGCACCGCCCAAGTGTTCCAGTACGCTGATACGGCTCGGCCCGAAACCCCGTTCGCGGAGCAGGGCGGCGATCGCGGCGGGACTCTGCCCGTCATTGCTCAGCACCAGCAGGCGCACGCCCGTATGCAGTTGCGCACTCAGGGCCGCGACGGGCCGGGCGACCACCGACAGGCACACCACATCCTGCAGGGCCCAGCCCAGGCGGGCGGCGGCCAGCGAGTAGGCGGAGGGTGCGGGCAGCACCTGCATGTCCTCTGCGCTCACCTGGCGCGACAGGCTGGCACCGACGCCGAACAGCATCGGGTCGCCGCTCGCCAGCACGCAGACCGACGTACCGCGCAGGGCCAGCACCGGTTCGATGGAGAACGGGCTGGGCCAGGCCTGGCGTTCGGCACGGATGCACGCCGGCAGCAGGTCGAGCTGGCGTTGCCCGCCGAATATCCGCGCAGCCCCCAGCAGTGCGCGCCGGGCATTTTTGCCCAGGCCACTGAAGCCGTCTTCACCGATTCCCACTACTGTCAGCCAGGGCGTCATCTAAAATCCTCAAAACACGGCTGTTCCGACGGGCAGTCTTTTCATGCCTTCGGACAAAGCAGGCATAATACCGCGCCTTCGACGGCGAAACGCCTTTCCCTTACTGTCGGTTGCCCCTTGAACGAACACCCGCTTGCCAATGCCATCCGCCCCTCGGCCTGTCCGGGGTTGTTGCGCATCGTCCCGGCACTGGATGGCGGTATCTGTCGGATCAAGCTGGCCGGGGGCGTGATCAGCGCCGTCCAGGCCCGGGCCGTCGCCGAGGCCGCCGAGCGTTATGCCGGCGGGGTGATCGAGGCGACCAACCGGGCCAACCTGCAGATTCGCGGGATCGGCGAGCAGCATGCGGCCCTGGTCGCCACCTTGCTGGCCGCCGGTCTCGGGCCCGACGCCGAGGCGACGGACACCGCTCCCACAGGAGCAGTGATCTCCACAGGGGGGCAGGTTGCCAATCAGGCGCAGACCTCCGGCGCCGATGACGTGCGCAACCTGATGCTCAGCCCCAGCGCCGGTATCGACGCCCGGATGCTGATCGACACGCGCCCCCTCGCCGCGCAGATCCTCGCCACGTTGCAGGGCCAGCGGCGCTTCCATGAGCTGTCGGCCAAGTTCGCGTTGCAACTCGACGGCGGCGAAGCCCTGGCGATGCTCGAACATCCCCATGACCTGTGGCTGTCGGCGCTGTCGATCGAGGGCAGGCCGTGGCTGGCATTCGGTCTCGCCGGCTGTCCGGCCCATGACGCGCCCCTGGCCGCAGTGCCTCTGGAGCAGGGCCACGACCTGGTGGTGGCGGTGCTGGAACTGTTCCTCGACCTGGCCCGAGCGGAGCAGACGCGCATGCGCCACCTGCTGGGCGAGGTGCCGGTCGAGTCGTTCCTGGCGCAGTTGGCCGCGCGTCTCGGCAGCGCACTGACGCCGGTCCCGCACTGGCAACGGCCTGCCGCCACCGACCTGCGGCATATCGGCACTTATCCACAGCGCCAGCCGGGCCTGGTGCATATCGGTGCCGTGTTCCCGTTGGGACGCCTCGATGCCCCGATGCTCGACGGCGTGGCCCGGCTGGCGCTGCAACAGGGCGATGGCAGCCTGCGCCTGACGCCCTGGCAGAGCCTGCTGCTGCCCAATATCCGCGAGGAGGACGCGGCCAGCGTCACCGCGCGCCTGCGACAACTCGGCCTGCTCTGCGACGCCGACCAGGCGCTGGCCCGGATCATCGCCTGCACCGGGGCCGGCGGCTGCGCCAAGGGCCTGGCCGACACCAAGGCCGATGCCCGGCGCCTGGCGACGCTGCTGTCCGGGCGGGCCCAGGCCGTCCACCTGTCCGGTTGCGGCCGCTCCTGCGCCGCGGCCCATGTGGCGCCGAGCACCTTGCTGGCGGTCTCGCCCGGCCACTACGACCTCTATTTCCGCGATGCAGCCCAGCCCGGCTTCGGCCTGCTGCACGCGCGCAACCTTACTATTGATGCGGCGGGCGCGTTGCTCGAAGCCCGCTCACGGAGCAGTACCGATGATTGATTACATCCGCGATGGTCAGGAGATCTATCGCAACTCCTTCGCGATCATTCGCGCGGAAGCGAACCTGGCGCGTATTCCCGCCGATCTCGAAAAGCTCGCCGTGCGGGTCATCCACGCCTGCGGCATGGTCGATGCCATCGACGGCCTGCAGTTCTCGCCGGGTGCCGGCAAGGCCGGGCGCGATGCCCTCGCGGCCGGCGCGCCGATCCTCTGTGACGCGCGCATGGTTTCCGAAGGCATCACCCGCGCCCGCCTGCCGGCGAACAACCCGGTGATCTGCACCCTGCGCGACGAGCGTGTGCCGGAGCTGGCGCGGGAGCAGGGCAACACCCGCTCGGCGGTGGCCCTGGAGTTGTGGCGGCCGCATCTGGAAGGCAGCGTGGTGGTGATCGGCAATGCCCCGACCGCGCTGTTCTACTTGCTGGAAATGCTCGATGCCGGCGCGCCGAAGCCGGCGCTGATCCTCGGTTTTCCGGTGGGCTTCGTCGGTGCCGCCGAGTCAAAGGCGATGCTCGCCGCCGACAGCCGTGGCGTGCCGTTCGTGATCATGCAAGGCCGCCTGGGTGGCAGCGCCATGGCCGCCGCCGCCGTCAACGCACTCGCCACGGAGATTGAATGATGCAGCAGCCTGGACGTCTGATCGGCCTCGGCGTGGGGCCGGGTGACCCGGAACTGATCACCGTGAAGGCGCTGCGCCTGTTGCGCGAGTCGCCGGTGGTGGCGTACTTCGTCGCCAAGGGCAAGAAGGGGAATGCCTTCGGTATCATCGAGGCGCACCTGCAGCAAGCACAGACCCTGTTGCCGCTGGTCTACCCGGTGACCACCGAGGCCCTGCCGGCGCCGCTGTCCTACGAGCAGGTGATCAGCGACTTCTATGACGAGGCCAGCCTGGAAGTGGCCGCGCACCTGGATGCCGGCCGCGACGTGGCGGTGATCTGCGAAGGCGATCCGTTCTTCTACGGCTCCTACATGTACCTGCACGACCGCCTGGCCGAGCGCTACGACGCCGAGGTGATTCCCGGCGTGTGCTCGATGCTCGGTGGCGCTTCGGTGCTCGGTGTGCCGCTGGTGTACCGCAACCAGAGCCTGTCGGTGTTGTCCGGCGTGCTGCCCCATGACGAACTCAAGCGGCGCCTGGCCGATGCCGATGCGGCGGTGATCATGAAACTGGGGCGTAACTTCCACAAGGTCCGCCAGGTGCTCGAAGAGCTGGGCCTGGCCGGTCGCGCGCTGTATGTGGAGCGGGCGACCATGGCCAACCAGAAGATTGTGCCGCTCGATGAGGTCGAGCCGATGTCCTCGCCTTACTTCTCGCTGATCATCGTGCCCGGCGAACGGTGGCAGGGATGAGTCGCCCGCAACCGGCCATTGTCATCCTCGGCAATGGCAGCCTCGCGACGGCCCGCAGGCTGCAACAGATCTATCCGGATGCGCTGGTCTATGGCCTGGCCGAGCGGGTCGACGGCGCGGACCGGCTGTATCACGAATTTGGCGCGACGATGCGCCAGCTCTACCAGCAGGACACGCCGATCATTGCCCTGTGCGCCGCCGGCATCGTGATCCGCACGCTGGCTCCGGTGCTCCTGGAAAAAGGCGCCGAGCCGCCGGTACTGGCCGTGGCCGAGGACGGCAGCGCGGTGGTGCCGCTGCTGGGGGGCTCGGTGGGGTGAATGTCATGGCCCGGGAAATGGCGGCAGGCCTGGGTGTGGCGGCGGCCATCACCACCAGCGGCGAGCTGCGTTTCGGCACCTGCCTGCTGAACCCGCCCAGTGGCTACGCGCTGGGCGACCTGGAGCTGGGCAAGCGGTTTGTCTCGGACTTGCTGGCCGGCGAAAGCGTGCGTATCGAAGGGGCGGCGCCCTGGCTGGCGCAGGCGCACTTGCCGGAGGACCGTCAGGCGCGCCTGTCGATTCATGTCGGCAGCGCCGAGCGTGCGCCGGTGGCCAATGAGTTGCTGATCTATCCGCGCAGCGTCCTGGTGGCGGTGACGGCCGCGGTGCCTGGGCTGGCCGGTGCGGTTCGTGACGCCTTGCACGGGGCGAACATCGCCTGGCAGTCGCTGGCCTGCCTGCTGGCGGCGGACAGCGAGATGGCCAGTCCTGCGCTGCGTGAAGCGGCGGTCGAGTTGGGCGTGCCGTTGCGTTTTATCGCGTCGAACGGCTCTGTCGCGACCATGGCGCAACAGGCGGTACCGCAGTTGCTGCCGCCGATCTGTGTCGGCGAGGGCCTGGCGATTGCCGTCGCCAGCCAGCCGCTGGAACCTGAGCGCATCGGTCGTCCGCGCGGGCGCCTGGCGGTGATCGGCCTCGGGCCCGGCGCTGCCGAGCTGATGGTGCCGGCGGTCAAGGCCGAGCTGGCCCGGGCCAACGACGTGCTGGGCTATGAAACCTATGTGCGCATGGCCGGACCGTTTCGTGCCGACCAGGTGCTGCATTGCACCGACAACCGCGAGGAAATGCAGCGCGCCCGGCATGCCTTTGAACTGGCGGCCGAGGGCCGTTCAGTGGTGGTGGTGTCATCCGGCGATCCGGGCGTATTCGCCATGGCCGCGGCGGTGCTCGAAGCCCTGCATGAGTCCGACGATTCGGCCTGGCACAACGTCGAGCTGGAAATCCTCCCCGGCGTTTCCGCCTCGCTCGCCACGGCGGCCCAGGCCGGTGCTCCCCTGGGGCATGACTTCTGCGTGATGTCCCTGTCGGACAACCTCAAGCCCTGGACGATCATCGAGAAGCGTCTCGACCTCGCGGCCCAGGCCGACCTGGCCCTGGCGTTCTACAACCCGATCTCGCGCTCGCGTCCGTGGCAACTGGGTCGTGCGCTGGAAATCGTCGCCCGACACCGCACGCCGCAGACGCCGGTGGTGCTGGGCCGGGATATCGGCCGGCCGGGACAGACCTTGCGGGTGACCACCCTGGGTGAGCTGACGCCGGAGCAGGTGGACATGCGCACCATGGTCATCATCGGCTCGTCCACCACCTGCGTCTTCCCGCGGGCCGACGGCGGCGAGTGGGTCTATACGCCGCGCTGGTACGGTGAAAAGCCTGGTTCCTGAGGGCGTCGGTGACCGCACCGGGTCCTGATTTCACGGCACCAGGTAGCCGCGCACCCCAGTGAAGATGATCTGCGCCGCCAGGGCGCAGACGAACAGTCCCATCAGGCGGCTGACGATCTGCAGGCCCTGGTCGCCGAGGATCCGTTCGATCCGGTTCGACAGGTACAGCACCACGCCGACGGTAAAGCTCGCCAGGGCGATACTGACGATGGCGGTGAGCTTGTCGTCCCAATGGGGCTGGCTGACGCCCATGACCAGCAGGGCGCCGATGGTGCCGGGGCCGACGGTCAAAGGAATGGTCAGCGGGACGATGGTCACGTCTTGCTGCACGTTGTCGGTCTGCACGGCCGACTTGCCCTGGGCCATGCCCAGTGCCGAGATGAACAGCACGCTCCCCGCGCCAATGCGGAAGGCGTCCACGGTGATGCCGAACACACTGAAGATCACTCTCCCGAACAGATACAGCAGCACGCTGGAGACCAGGGTGGCGAGCGCCACTTTCCAGGCCAGGCGCCGGCGCTCCTTGCTGGAGTAGCCGCGGGTCAGGCTGATAAAGCAGGACAGGACGAAGAACGGGCTGTAGAGCACCAGCATCTTCAGGTAAACGCTGAACAACACGTGGAGCATGGCTTGAGCTCGAACGGAGGAGGGCGGACGCAGTCTATCAGGCGCCGCGCGGTCTGTCGGCTCAGGAGGTGGTGGGGGCCTGGACTTGCTGGCTGTCGCGTTGGGCGACCCAGTGCTCCACCAGCTCGCGCAGTTGCGAGAGTTCCACCGGCTTGGCCATGTGGCCGTCCATGCCGGCCTGGCGCGCCCGTTCCTTGTGCTCGCTGAGGATATGCGCGGTCAGCGCCACCACCGGCGTGCGCACGCGCTGGTTGCCGACTTCCCATGCTCGCAGTTGCTGGGTCGCGGAGAAGCCGTCGAGGATCGGCATTTCGCAGTCCATCAGGACCAGGTCGTAGCGCTGGGCCTTCATCGCGCGCAGGGCTTCTTCGCCGTTGCTGGCGGTGTCGGGCTGCAGGTTGAGCTTGCCCAGCATGCCGCGAATCACCTTGGTGGAGATGCTGTTGTCTTCGGCCACGAGGATGCGGAAATCGCTCGGCACGGTGATGGGGGCCACGGCCGGCGTGCTCGGGGCGGGCACCGCGGCCGGGCCCTTGCTGCGCTGGGTCAGTTCGTCCGCCAGGGTGGTCTTGAGGGTGTAGCCGGCCACCGGCTTGGCGAGGATGCGCTTGATACCGGCATTGCGCGCGATGATCTTGCTCGGCGCATTGCTGATACCGGTCAGCATGATCAGCAGGATGTCGTGGTTGAGGCTCGGGTCTTCCTTGATCTTCGCCGCCAGTTGCATGCCGGTCATGCCGGGCATGTTCTGGTCGAGCAGGACCACGTCGAAGTAGTCGCGCAGGTGCGCCTTGGTGCGCAGCAGGGCCAGCGCTTCCTTGCCCGAAGGCACGGCGCTGACGTTCAGGCCCCAGGCGCTGCATTGCTGCACCAGGACCTTGCGACAGGTGTCGTTGTCGTCGACCACCAGCACCCGCGCGCCCTTGAGCGGGCCGTCGAGGTCGGAGGTCGGGTGTTCCAGGTGCAGCGGATCCAGCGGCAACGTCAGCCACAGGGTGCTGCCCTGGTTGGGGCTGTTCTTGATACCGAACTCGCCATGCATCAGCAGGATCAGCTGACGGGCGATCACCAGGCCCAGATGGCCGCCCAGGCGGGTCGCGGCGAGGAAGTTCTTGCTCTGCAACTCGGCGTGCAGCAGGGCATCGCGCTCTTCGTCATCCATCGGCATGCCGCTGTCCTGCACCGCGATGCGCAGGCGTGGCTGGCCACTGCGTTCGTCGAGGGCGACGACGATGAGGATCTCGCCCTCGTCGGTCTTTTTCAGGGCGTTTTCCAGCAGGCTGAGCAGGGCCTGGCGCAGGCGCGTCGGGTCGCCGCTGATCACCCGCGGGACCTGCGGCTGGATGAAGCTGATCAGTTCGACGTTCTGCTGCTCGGCCTTGGCGCGGAAAATACTCAGGCAGTCTTCGATCAGGGCATTGAGGTCGAATTGCACGTCGTCGAGCTCGATCTGCCCGGACTCCAGCTTGGAGATGTCGAGAATCTCGTTGATCAGGGTCAGCAGTTCGTTGCCGGCGCTGTGGATGGTCTGCACGTAGTCGCGCTGCTTGACCGACAGCGGCGTGCCCAGCAGCAGCTCGGTCATGCCCAGCACGCCGTTCATCGGGGTGCGGATCTCGTGGCTGATCTTCGCCAGGAACTCGGCCTTGGCGGCGATTTCGGCGTTGCTCGCGGCCAGGTCGCGGCTGACGCTGAACTGGTCTTCGGTGATGCTGCGGCGGCGCTCGCCGAGGGCGATGCTCATCAACAGGCCGCTGATGCAGATGAAGATCAGCAGGGCGACGATCAGGCCCTGCGGCGGCACCAGGGTCAGGCCCAGCAGGGCGGGGAGGATGACCAGCGTGCCGATATTGAAGATGACCATGGCGACGACGAACAGTCGCGCCGGACGATAGCCCTTCTGCCAGTGATAGGCGGCGACCAGCAGGATGCTCAGGCTGGCGAGCCCGACCAGGCCGTAGGTCATCACGTTCAGGGGCAGGGTGTCGACGAACAGCAGCAACAGCCCGCCCAGGCAGATCACCAGGATGTCGCCCAGCAACAGCTTGTTCAGCGGATGCGGCCCCAGGGGGGAGAAGAAGCTGTAGGTGAACATCAGGCCGCAGGGCGCGGTGAGCAACAGCGCCAGGTAGGCGCCGGGCGTCTGCGCGCCGTGCCAGTCGGGCAGCCACGGCCCCGCCAGGTTGAGCAGGAACAGGGCGCTGAGCAACAGCAGGGCCTCACAGGACGCCAGCCACAGGCTGCTGCGCGAACGGGTATAGGCGAAGCGGGTCAGGTTGTGCAGGATCAGCATCGACAGGCAGCCGAACAGCAGGCCGTAGAGCAACGTCTGGCCCTGGTCGGCGGCGCTCATCACCGCCGATTCGAGGGTGATATGGGGACGCAGTTCGTGTTTCGAGACCAGCCTCAGGTAGATGTCGAGGGGCTTGGGGCTTTGTATCAGGGGCAGCATGAAATCGCTGCTGGGCAACGGTCGTTCGGCTTTCGACAGGTCATTGCCGCTGCGGACCTGGTCGATCAGCGTGTCGCCGTCGAGGGTGTACAGGTCGAGGCGGGCGAGGTCGGGGGCAAAGACCCGCAGCAATTGTTCGTGTTTGCCCGGCTGCAGACGGAAGCGCAACCACAGCGCGCCATCGGGCTCGGCGGCGGTCAGGCGGTCGAGTTCGACGGGGCTGAATTGGTTGATGTAGCGCGAAGAGCGGATATCGCTGAGTTGCAGGTCGGCCTGATCGTCGAACAATACCGCCCAGCCACTGCCTTGCGAGGCGTGGGCGGCCGATGCGAGGCAAAGCAGGGTCAGCAGGCTGACGGTGAAACTTATGGCAATCCTGAGCCAGCGCACGGCGAAATCCCTTCGTAGGTTGATGCCTGAGTCATAACTATGCGCGGGGCGGGAATAAGACGGCAAGGGCCTGAAGCCCTTGCCTATCCGATCGGATAGCTTATTCCTGGCTTTCTGCGCGTTCGCGTGCAATTGCACGATAGCCGATATCGCTGCGGTAGAAGCAGCCTTCCCAATTGATTTTAGCTGCCAACCGGTAAGCCTGCTTTTGTGCCGCGTCGACGCTGTTGCCCAGCGCCGTGGCGCAGAGCACCCGGCCACCGGAAGTCACGACCTGGCCATCCTTCAGCGCGGTACCGGCGTGGAAGACCTTGCCTTCCAGACCAGCGGCATCTTCCAGGCCATTGATCGGCGCGCCCTTGGCGTAATCGCCCGGGTAACCGCCGGCGGCCAGGACGATGCCCAGGCTCGGACGCGGGTCCCACTGGGCTTCGACTTTGTCCAGGGCCTGGGCCAGCGCGGCCTCGACCAGCAGCACCAGGCTCGATTGCAGGCGCAGCATGACCGGCTGGGTTTCCGGGTCGCCGAAGCGGCAGTTGAACTCGATGACTTTCGGATTGCCGGCCTTGTCGATCATCAGCCCGGCGTACAGGAAGCCGGTGTAGACGTTGCCTTCCTCTGCCATGCCGCGCACGGTCGGCCAGATCACCAGGTCCATGACACGCTGGTGCACCTCGGAGGTGACCACCGGGGCCGGGGAGTAGGCGCCCATGCCGCCGGTGTTCGGGCCGCTGTCGCCGTCGCCGACGCGCTTGTGGTCCTGGCTGGTGGCCATCGGCAGGACGTTCTTGCCGTCGACCATGACAATGAAGCTGGCTTCTTCGCCATCGAGGAACTCTTCGATCACCACCCGCGAACCGGCTTCGCCGAACGCATTGCCGGCGAGCATGTCGCGTACGGCGTCTTCGGCTTCGGCCAGGGTCATGGCGACGATCACACCCTTGCCGGCGGCCAGGCCGTCGGCCTTGATCACGATCGGTGCGCCTTTCTCGCGCAGATAGGCCAGGGCCGGCTCGATCTCGGTGAAGTTCTGGTAATCGGCGGTCGGGATCTTGTGGCGGGCCAGGAAGTCCTTGGTGAAGGCCTTGGAACCTTCCAGCTGGGCGGCACCGGCAGTCGGGCCGAAGCAGTCCAGGCCGCGGGCCCGGAACAGGTCGACAACACCGGCTACCAGCGGCACTTCCGGGCCGACGATGGTCAGGGAAACGTTTTTCTCGGCAAAGTCGGCCAGTTGCTCCAGGGCCAGGACGTCGATGGCGACGTTCTCGCACTTGGCTTCGATGGCAGTGCCGGCGTTGCCCGGGGCGACGAAGACTTTCTCGACACGCGGATCCTGCGCCACTTTCCAGGCCAGGGCGTGTTCACGGCCACCGCTGCCGATGATCAAAACATTCATTTCAAAAACCTCGATGACGCTGAATTCTAAGAGAGCATTGCAGGAGCCGGCTTGCTGGCGATAACGGCCGCAAGCTCAATGCCAGGCTCGCTGGCCTCATCGCCAGCAAGCCGGCTCCCACAGGGGCTGTGTTATCAGTGACGGAAGTGGCGCATGCCGGTGAATACCATCGCGATACCGGCTTCGTCGGCCGCGGCAATCACTTCATTGTCACGCATCGAGCCGCCCGGCTGGATCACCGCGGTGATACCGACCTTGGCCGCGTTGTCGAGGCCGTCGCGGAACGGGAAGAACGCGTCCGAAGCCATGACCGAGCCCTGCACCTGCAGGCCAGCATGCTCGGCCTTGATTGCAGCAATGCGAGCGGAGTTGACGCGGCTCATCTGGCCGGCGCCGACACCGATGGTCTGGCGGTTCTTGGCGTAGACGATGGCGTTGGACTTGACGTACTTGGCGACTTTCCAGGCGAAGATCAGGTCATGGATTTCCTGTTCGGTCGGTGCGCGCTTGGTCACCACCTTGAGGTCTTCGCTGCCGATCATGCCGATATCGCGGCTCTGTACCAGCAGGCCGCCGTTGACCCGCTTGTAGTCCCAGGCCGGGGCGCGGTTGGCATCCCACTGGCCGCAGGCCAGCAGGCGCACGTTGGCCTTGGCGGCGACGATGGCACGGGCCTCTTCGCTGACGGACGGGGCGATGATCACCTCGACGAACTGGCGCTCGACGATGGCCTTGGCAGTTTCGGCATCCAGCTCGCGGTTGAAGGCGATGATGCCGCCGAAGGCCGATTCGCTGTCGGTGGCGTAGGCCAGTTCGTAGGCCTGGCGGATACCGCCCTCGGCGTCAGGGCTCACGGCCACGCCGCACGGGTTGGCGTGCTTGACGATGACGCAGGCCGGCTTGACGAAGCTCTTCACGCATTCCAGCGCGGCATCGGTGTCGGCCACGTTGTTGTACGACAGCTCCTTGCCTTGCAGCTGGGTCGCGGTGGCGATGCCGACTTCGGCCGGCCTGGCTTCCACGTAGAACGCCGCGCTCTGGTGCGGGTTCTCGCCGTAGCGCATTTCCTGGGCCTTGATGAACTGGCTGTTGAAGGTGCGCGGGAATTCGCTGCGGCCTTCGGTGCTCAGGGTTTCGGCGGCCTGGTTCACGGTGCCCATGTAGTTGGCGATCATGCCGTCGTAGGCGGCGGTGTGTTCGAAGGCCTTGAGCATCAGGTCGAAACGCTGGGCGTAGGTCAGGCCACCGGCCTTGAGGCTTTCCAGGACCTGGGCGTAGTCGCCGGCATTGACCACGATGGCGACGTCCTTGTGGTTCTTGGCCGCCGAGCGGACCATGGTCGGCCCACCGATGTCGATGTTCTCGATGGCGGTCGGCAGGTCGCAGCCCGGCTTGCTGATGGTGGCTTCGAACGGGTAGAGGTTGACCGCGACCAGGTCGATCGGGCGGATGCCGTGCTCGCTCATGATGTCATCGTCGATGCCGCGACGGCCGAGGATGCCGCCGTGGATTTTCGGGTGCAGGGTCTTCACCCGGCCATCCATCATTTCCGCAAAGCCGGTGTAGTCCGCGACTTCCACGGCGGCGACGCCGTTGTCCCGCAGCAGCTTGAACGTACCGCCGGTGGAGAGGATTTCCACGCCCAGGGCTTCCAGTTCACGAGCGAAATCGAGGATTCCGGTCTTGTCGGAAACGCTGATCAGGGCGCGGCGGATCGGCAGGCGGGTAGTCTGGTCGGTCATCTCAATGTCCATCAAAAGCAAGGGGTCAGCAAATAAGGCGACCGGTTCCGGGTTCTGTACGGAAACTGCCTGCGCGACAATCATGCTGCGTTGAAAACAGGCTCGGAATGCTCATGTAGGCCTCTACACTCCGCTTCCTCGCCTGTTTTTGCCTTGCCTGATCGCCGCTTGGCGAGTTTTCTTGCAGGCCCTGGGGCGCCTTTCTGGTTTGATTGAATGCTTACAGCAAATCGTACTGCTTGAGTTTCTTGCGCAGGGTGCCGCGGTTCAGGCCGAGCAGTTCGCTGGCCTTGGTCTGGTTGCCCTTGACGTAGTTCATCACGCTTTCGAGCAGGGGAGCCTCGACTTCGGAGAGCACCAGGTTGTACACGTCCGTGACGGCCGCGCCCTCAAGGTGGGCGAAATAATTGTGCAGCGCCTTCTCGACGCTACCGCGAAGGGTCTGGCCTTCTTCGCTCGGCGTATTGAGGTGCTGTTTCAAATTGACGTTGTCGCTCACGGGCGTTGTTCCACTCACTAAAGTCTCGGTCATCATCGTCATGCGGCCACCCCCTCTCCGTCCCCTGTCACCAGGCTCTTGTAACGTTCGGCAAAGAACTCACGAACGTTGGCGCATTGTGCTTCCGTATCTTCCAAACGATTGAAGTGGGCGCGAAACTCCCTGGCGCCCGGCAAGGTTGCGAGATACCAGCCGACATGCTTGCGGGCAATGCGGACGCCCATGACCTCCCCATAGAAGGCATGCAGCGCGGCCAGATGCTCTAGCAGAATGCGTTCCACTTCGAACAGCTCCGGTGCCGGGAGGGTTTCGCCGGTACGCAGAAAATGCTCGATCTCACGGAAAATCCATGGCCGCCCCTGGGCGGCCCGGCCGATCAACAGGCCGTCGGCACCGGTCGCCTGCAACACGTACCGGGCCTTTTCGGCCGAATCGATATCGCCGTTGGCGAAGACCGGGATCGACACCGCCTGCTTGATCGCGGCAATGGTGTCGTACTCGGCTTCACCGGTGTACAGGTCGGCACGGGTTCTGCCGTGCACCGCCAGGGCGGTAATGCCCGCCTGCTCGGCGATCTTCGCCACCGTCAGGCCGTTCTTGTTCGCCCGGTCCCAGCCGGTCCGTATCTTCAGGGTGACCGGGACATCGACTGCCGCCACGACGGCGTGCAGGATTTCCCTCACCAGGTCTTCATCCTTCAGCAACGCGGAACCGGCGGCCTTGTTGCAGACCTTCTTGGCCGGACATCCCATGTTGATGTCGATAATCTGTGCCCCCAGCTCGACATTGGCCCGGGCCGCATCCGCCAGCATCTGTGCATCACCGCCGGCGATCTGTACCGAGCGGGGCTCGGGATCACCTTCGTGGATCATGCGCAGACGCGACTTGCGGCTGTTCCACAGGCTCATGTCGCTGGTTACCATTTCCGAAACCACCAGGCCCGCGCCCAGGCGTCGGCAAAGCTGACGAAAGGGCTGGTCGGTGACCCCCGCCATCGGGGCGAGAATCAAGCCGTTCTGCAGTGTGTATGGGCCGATGCGTACCGCCGACATAGGACTTCCCTGTTGTGGGGCCGGATCATTAGAGTTCGAAAAAGGGTTGGCATGATACCCGCTCTCGATGACCGGATAAAGGCAAAATTGGATAAAATCTGAACAGTTATTCCGTTATCGCCAGCAGTTTGGTTACCGCCGGAAAAACACCGTCAACGAGCACGGCAGGCCCTGAATCACTCGGGTGAGTGGAAGCTGAGGCTGTAGTTCACGGCCTTGGCGCCTGGATCGAGGATGTCCAGGGCGATATGGATCGGGGTCTGCGGTGGCATTTCGCTCTGGCCGCTGAGGTCGCCGCCCAGGTATTCGCCGGGTTTGAAGCGCCGGCTGGCGATCAGATGGCCGTTGAGATCGGCGAAGCGCAGCTCCAGCAGCGGGAATGGCTGGGAGAACGATGCGCGATTGTAGATGATCGCGTCCACCACCAGCGCACCATTGAAGTCCGGGTGGCTGCGCACCACCAGGTTGCTGCTCTTGATTCGGGCGATATCGACCTTGGAAGGCACCTTGCAGCCGATTTCCGGGCACAGTTGCTGGAACCACGGGCGATACTGGTCCTGGCGCGCCAGTTCGTCGAAGTGATAGGCGATGTATTGGCCGGCCAGGGCCGCGGCGGCCAGCAGTACCAGCAACAGCCACAGCAGGCGCTTGCCCCAGGGGGACCGGCGGCGTTGCCAGTCGAGATGAATCGGGTCGTCCTCGAGGTCCAGCAGCACGTCGTCGTGCATGCCGGGTTCGCTGCGGGTGCGCGCAGGCTTCTTCGGGGCGGCGGCCGCGGGTTCGTCTTCGTCGTGCTCGTCGGCGGCCAGCGGTTCGTGGGTCGTGGCGTCTTCCAGCTCGTCGTCTTCGATTTTCAGGCGCGGAGCCTGGGGCTCGTCATCGAGGTCGGCGAGATCGAACGACAGCGACGGCTCGGTACGGCTCGGCCGCGGTGGCTCTGGCTTGCGCTCGGTCCTGGTCGTGACGGTGGGCGCGGGCGGCCCGTCGTCGGCGATTTCATCGTGTGCGCCGGCCGGTTCGCTGAACAGGCTGCCTGACCACTGGGCCTCGTCGTCATCGCTGTCGCGGCGGGCGCTGAAGGACTCGCCCTGGCCGCCGTGCTCGCCGAAGGCCTTGGCCGGCTGGATTTCCCGTTGCTCCAGGCGGGCCAGTTCTTCGTCGAGATCGAGGTCGTCCAGATCCAGCTCTTGCGTCGTCCACTGCTTCTGGCTGATGGCCCGTGGCGGTGGAGCGGGAGGTGTCGCCGGAGTGGGGGGCAGCAGGGGCGCGGGGGGCGCGACCGGGGTGGCCGCCGCGACCGCTGCCGGCTGGGCTGTCCCGGCTTCCCGGGCCGCGCGTTGCTCCAGCAGTTGCCGCGCGGCGTTGAACACCTGCAGGCAGGAGCCACAACGAACCACCCCGCGCGCCACGCTCAATTGGGCGTGGCTGACGCGGAAGCTGGTCTGGCAATGCGGGCACTGGGTGACGAAGCTGTCGGTCATGCGGCGATCCGGTTTATCCAAGCGCCCATTCTAGCGCCGACGGCCACTGATGCGCACCCAACCATCGCGATCGGCAATCGGGTCCAGATCGAAGTCCTTGGCATAAGCGGCAGCCACTTCCTCGCCCTGTTCGGCGAGGATGCCGGACAGCGCCAGGCGGCCGCCCGGCCTGACCAGGGTGGACAACTGCGGGGCCAGGGAAACCAAGGGGCCGGCGAGGATGTTGGCGACCAGCACATCAGCCTGTACCTGTGGCAATTGCTCCGGCAGATACAGCGGGAACAGTTCCTCGGCGATGTTGTTGCGTCCGGCGTTGTCGCGGGAAGCTTCCAGGGCCTGCACGTCGATATCGGTGCCGACCGCTTCGCGGGCGCCGAGCAGCAGCGCGGCAATCGCCAGGATGCCCGAGCCACAGCCGAAGTCGAGGACATTGCAGTCCTTGAGGTCCTGGCCGTCGAGCCATTCCAGGCAGAGCGCGGTGGTCGGGTGCGTACCGGTGCCGAAGGCCAGGCCCGGATCGAGCAACAGGTTGACCGCGTCCGGCTGCGGGGCGGCATGCCAGCTGGGCACGATCCACAGGCGCTGGCCGAAACGCATGGGCTGGAAGTTGTCCATCCAGCTGCGTTCCCAGTCCTGGTCCTCGATCACTTCGCTGTGGTGCTCGGGCAGTGGCGAGCCGGTCAGCAATTCCAGGTGCGCGAGGACGCTGGCCGCCTCGGTGCCGCCTTCGAACAGCGCCAGCAGGTGGGTATGGGACCACAGCGGGGTGGTGTTGAGTTCGGGTTCGAAAATCGGCTGATCTTCGGCGTCCATGAAGGTTACCGAAACAGCGCCGACTTCAAGGAAAGCGTCTTCGTAGGTTTCGGCTTGTTCCGGGCTGATGGCGAGGCGTACTTGCAGCCAAGGCATGGCGGGCACCTGTGAAAAAAGTGAATGTGCAACCGGCTCGGTTGCGAGAAGCGCGCCAGTTTACGCGAGCAGGCGCATGGGCGGTATGCAAAAACGACAAAGCCGCTCGAAAGCGGCCTTGTCGTTGGGATCACCGGCTCATTGATGGGCGAGCTTGTGTTCCAGGTAGTGAATGTTCACACCACCTTCGCAGAACCCGGCGTCGCGAACCAGGTCGCGGTGCAACGGGATGTTGGTCTTGATCCCGTCCACGACGACTTCGTCCAGGGCATTGCGCATGCGCGCCATGGCTTCGTCGCGAGTGGCGCCCCAGGTGATCAGCTTGCCGATCAGGGAGTCATAGTTCGACGGAACCTTGTAGCCGCTGTACAGGTGCGAGTCGACCCGCACGCCGTTGCCGCCTGGCGCATGGAAATGCTTGACCAGGCCCGGGCTCGGAATGAAGGTCTTCGGGTCTTCGGCGTTGATCCGGCATTCCAGCGCATGGCCGTGGATCTTCACGTCGTCCTGGGTGTACGACAGCGGATTGCCAGCGGCGATGCTCAGCATCTCCTTGACGATATCGATGCCGGTGACCATTTCCGATACCGGATGCTCTACCTGCACGCGAGTGTTCATCTCGATGAAGTAGAAGCGGCCGTTCTCGTACAGGAACTCGAAAGTGCCGGCACCGCGGTAGCCGATATCGATACAGGCCTTGACGCAGCGGGCCAGCACTTCTGCGCGCGCCTGCTCGTCGATGCCCGGTGCCGGGGCTTCTTCCAGGACCTTCTGGTGACGGCGCTGCAGCGAGCAGTCGCGGTCGCCGAGGTGGATCGCATGACCCTGGCCGTCGGAAAGCACCTGGACTTCCACGTGGCGTGGGTTGGTCAGGAACTTTTCCAGGTAGACCATCGGGTTGCTGAACCAGGCACCGGCTTCTTCGCGGGTCTGCTTGGCCGCTTCGATCAGCTCGTCTTCGCTGTGTACCACGCGCATGCCGCGACCACCGCCGCCGCCAGCGGCTTTGATGATCACCGGGTAGCCGACTTCGCGACCAATGCGCAGGGCGGTTTCCGGATCTTCGGGCAACGGGCCGTCGGAGCCGGGAACGGTGGGTACGCCGGCAGCGATCATCGCGGCCTTGGCCGATACCTTGTCGCCCATCAGGCGAATGGTGTCGGCTTTCGGGCCGATGAAGGCAAACCCGGATTTCTCGACCTGTTCGGCAAAATCGGCGTTTTCCGCGAGGAAGCCGTAGCCCGGGTGAATCGCCGTGGCGCCGGTGACTTCGGCGGCCGCGATGATGTTCGGGATATTCAGGTACGAGCGGGTAGCCAGGGGCGGGCCGATGCAGATGCTTTCGTCCGCCAGTTTCACGTGCATCAGTTCCGTATCGGCCGTCGAGTAAACAGCGACGGTCTTGATGCCCTCTTCCTTACAGGCGCGCAGGATACGCAGGGCGATCTCGCCGCGGTTGGCGATCAGGACTTTTTCCAGCTTCGCAGGTTTCAACATCGAAGGCGCTCCGCGGTTCAAACGATGGTGAACAGCGGCTGGTCATACTCAACCGGCTGACCGTTTTCTACCAGAATGGATTCGATCACACCGCTGGCTTCGGCCTGGATGTGGTTCATCATCTTCATCGCTTCGACGATGCAGATGGTGTCGCCTTTCTTGACGGTCTGGCCGACTTCGACGAACGCCGGGGAAGTCGGGGCCGGGGTGCGGTAGAAGGTACCGACCATCGGCGACTTGACCACGAAACCGTTCAGCTTCGGTGCGCCAGCGGCTTCAGGAGCTGCGGCGGCGGCAACCGGAGCGGCCGGGGCGGCGACGGGAGCCGGAGCCTGGGCAGGCATCGGAGCGTAGTACTGCTGCGCCGGGGTCTTGCTGTGGCGGCTGATGCGTACGGACTCTTCGCCTTCCTTGATCTCGAGTTCGTCGATACCGGACTCTTCCAGCAATTCGATCAGTTTCTTAACTTTACGGATATCCATGAATCATCAACTCCCAAGGGTCGGTCAGGGGCGTTTAGCTTGTAGTTCAAGCTGCTCTAGTGCGGCCTCCAGGGCCAGTCGGTAACCGCTGGCGCCAAGGCCGCAGATCACTCCTACCGCAACATCTGAAAAGTAGGAGTGATGGCGGAAAGGTTCGCGTTTATGCACGTTCGACAAATGCACTTCGATGAATGGGATGCTCACCGCCAGCAGCGCGTCACGTAATGCGACACTTGTATGTGTAAAAGCTGCTGGATTGATCAGAATGAAATCCACGCCTTCGCCGCGGGCGGCGTGGATCCGGTCGATCAATTCGTACTCGGCGTTGCTCTGCAGATACATCAGATGGTGCCCGGCTTCCCGGGCCCGACGCTCCAGATCCTGGTTGATCTCGGGCAGTGTGACCGCGCCGTAGACACCCGGCTCGCGGGTGCCCAGCAGGTTCAGGTTGGGTCCATGCAGGACCAGTAGGGTCGCCATCGGCTGTTTCCTTGTTATCTGTGCGCAATTGTCAATGCGCGCCGACTATGCCGCAAAGCCCGGATGACTGTCCAGTTACCTGCAATAGCCAGCACGATGTCCGATGTTTGCGCGAAATTTGTGACTCATTTGTTAAAAGCGGTCATTCGCTTTCGTCACGCGTTCGACGAAGTCCCGCGCACTGATCTCGCCGATGACCCGGACATCGGTCCTTTCGCTGCCATCCTTGGCGAAGAACATCAGCGCCGGCGGTCCGAACAACTGGTAGCGGTCGAGCAGGGCGCGTTGTTCGGCGTTGCTGGCGGTGATATCGAACCGCACCAGCTGGTAGCCCTGCAGCTTTTCGAGGACGTTCGCCTCGTTCAGCACTTCATGTTCGATGACTTTGCAACTGATGCACCAGTCGGCGTACCAGTCCAGCAGCAATGGCTGACCGGCGCTTTTCGCCGCGGCCAGGGCGCTGTCGAGTTCGGCCGGGGTACTGATGGTCTGCCACTGGCCGTTGGTGGTGGGCGAGCTGCCGGCGGCCGTCGGTGTCCCGCCGATGGGCTGGAACGGGTTGCTCTGGCCGCTGAAGGCGCCGTACCAGCAACTCAGGGCGTAGGCCAGCAGGAACAGGCCGAGCAGTTGCGCGAGGCGTTGCCTGGCGGTTTTCTCGACGAACTCCAGGGCGCCGAGAAACAGCGCGACACCCGCGGCGAGCAAGCCGCCCAGGAGCAGGGTGATCGGTCCGGGCAGCACGCGGCTGAGCAGGAACAGCGCGACCCCGAGCAACAGCACGCCAATGGCGTTCTTCACCGTGACCAGCCACGGGCCGCTTTTCGGCAGCCAGGCCGCGCCGCCGGTGGCGACCAGCAACAGCGGCGTGCCCATGCCCAGGCCCAGGGCGAAGAGTTTCAAGGCACCGCCCAAGGCGTCGCCGCTGGCGCTGATATAGAGCAGGGCGCCGGCCAGGGGGGCGGAAACGCAGGGTGAAACCAGCAGGCTCGACACCACCCCGAGCACGGCCGCGCCCCACAGCGAGCCGCCCTGGGTGCCGCTGGCCAGTCGGTTCAGGCGGCCACTGATGGCCTGGGGCAGTTGCAACTCGAACAGACCGAACATCGCCAGGGCGAACACCACGAAGAATCCGGCGAAGGGCACCAGCACCCAGGCCGATTGCAGGCGTGCCTGCAGGTTCAGTTGGGCGCCGAACAGGCCCATCAGCGCGCCCAGCAGGGCGAAGCAGGCGGCCATGGCCAGCACGTAGGCCAGCGACAGCTTGAAGCCGCGCACGCCGCTGACGCGTCCGTGCAGCACGAAACCGGAAATGATCGGCAGCATCGGCAGGACGCAGGGTGTGAAAGTCAGTGCCAGGCCGCCGAGGAAGAACAGCGCCAGTGCGCTCCAGCTCCAGGCGGTTCCGGCTGCCGCGGGGGCGGCGCCGGAAGACGCGGGGCTGCCGTCGATACGCAGGCGTTCGGTTTCCGGCGGGTAGCACAGGCCCTTGTCGGCGCAGCCCTGGTAGGTCACCGCGAGGGTAAAGGCGCGAGTGTCGCCGGCGGAGCGGGGCAGGGTGACATCGAGAATGCCGTGATAGACCTCGACATCGCCGAAGTACTCGTCGTGTTTCTGCTCTCCGGCGGGCAATTGTGCGGCGCCCAGCTGGATATCCGCCGGCTCGGCGCGGAACTGGAAGCGGTGGCGGTACAGGTAATACCCTTCGGTGGGGACGAAACGCAGGGTGATCGCTTGCGGCGTGCTGCTGACCAGGCTCAGCTGGAAGGCCTCATGCACGGGCAGGAAGTCCTTGCTGTTGTTGATGGCGCCCAGGGTCGAGCTGGGGCGGCCGTCGAGCAGGCTGGCGCCGAAGGCCGGGAAGGCACACAGCAGGAGCATCAGGCAGAACAGGCGGCGCATGGCGATCTCGCGAATCGGAAGAGTGCGCATGATAACGAAGTGCGCCGCCGCCGCGAGGGGATTAAACGCGGAAGGCTTGCACCGCCGTATGCAGTTCCGTGCCCAGTTCCAGCAGGCGTTCGCCCTGGCTGCGGCCCTCGCCGATGCGCAGCAGGTTGTCGCCGCCCAGTTGGTGGATGCGTTCGCTGTGATCGCGGATTTCGCTGACCGCGCCACTCTGCTGGGAGGTGACGTCGGCGATGCGCACCGCGGTATCGGAGATGGTCTGGATCGCGCCGACGATTTCATCCAGCGCGCCATCGGCGGCCTGGGCCTGGTCGGCGGTGGCCTCGGCGTGCTCGACCTGCGCACGCATGCCTTCCACCGACTGGCGGGCCGCGCTCTGCAACCCGGCGATCAGTGTCTGGATTTCCCCGGTGGCGCCGGCGGTACGCTGGGCCAGGGTGCGCACTTCCTCGGCGACCACGGCGAAGCCGCGGCCCATTTCCCCGGCGCGCGCGGCCTCGATGGCGGCGTTGAGCGCCAGCAGGTTGGTCTGGTCGG
The DNA here is from genome assembly GCF_018326065.1 of Pseudomonas sp. Ost2. Lineage (NCBI taxonomy): Bacteria > Pseudomonadati > Pseudomonadota > Gammaproteobacteria > Pseudomonadales > Pseudomonadaceae > Pseudomonas > Pseudomonas sp. Ost2. Next base: position 753,739 of record NZ_AP021904.1, read on the forward strand.
CAATCGAGCGGATCACCGTCAGCACGCCGCCGATAGTCGCCGATTCTTCGGCCAGGTGTTCGATCATCTGCGCGTTGCCCTGTACCTCGCCGACCAGCGCATGGAGGCCGGCCAGGCTCAGGCCGATGACCTTCTGCCCGTGTTCCACCGCCGCGCCGGCGCTGCGGCTGGCGTCCGCGGCCTGACTGGCATCGCCGGCCACCTGCTGGATGGTTGCCTCCAGCTCGCCCAGGGAGTCGCGAATCTGTGCCGTATCACCGGCCTGGCGCTCGGCCCCGGTATGCAGGCCGCTGCTCAGTTGCGCCAGGGCGCGGCTGCTGCCGGCGACCTGTTCGGCGTTCTGGCGGATGGTCCCCACCAGATCCACCAGGTAGGCGCGCAGGCGGTTCAGCGAGGCTTCGATATCGTGCAGTTCGCGATTGGTCTTGCCCAGCTGGATATCCCGGCTGAAGTCGCCTTCGGCCCAGGTCGACAGGGCCGGGGCGAGGTTGGTCAGGACCCGCGCCAGCTTGCGCTGCAGGGTGTCGATCAACAGGGCGATAAGCAGGATCAGGCCGATCATCACGCCCTGCATCAGGCGTACTTCACCCTGGATCTTGCCGTGCTGGGCCCGCACCACCGGCTCCAGCGCGGCGATGGCCTGTTGCACGGCGCTGATCTTCAGGTGGGTCGCGGTTGCCAGGTCGGCCCGGCGCTGGATCTGCTCGCGGGTGCGGGTCAGTTCGGCCGGGTAGCGGGTCAGCAGGCTGTGCAGTTCGCGCTTGAGGTCGACGCCGGTGTCCACTGCCGCGGTTTTCTCGCTGCTTTCCAGACCCATCATGGCACTGAAGTCGTCGGTGTTGGATTCGCTGCTCGAGGTCACGCCCAGCAGGGGCAGGGCTTCCAGCTGTCCGGCCTGGCTGCTGATACTGGCCAGCTCGCGCTCGACATCGGCGGCCAGTTCACTGCGACCGCTGCTGACCAGTTTGTCCCGGGCCAATGACAGCTTGGCCAGGTGCGAGGAGGCCGCCAGCAACGGTGGCAGGTAGGCAGCGGCCTCGGGACTTTTCGCGCCGGTCGCGTATTGGCTCAGTTGTTCGAGATTGCCCCCCAGCTCGCGTTCGGCCTGCAACAGCAGGGCTTGCGGGTCGCCGGCCAGTTTGCCGGCGGCCAGCAGGTCGGTCTTGCTGAAGTCGTTCAGGGCGGCGAGGCTGGGGCGCAGGGTCTCGGTCATCGAGGGCGGCAGGGCGGCGAGTTCCTGCTCGATCGCCTCCATGGCCTGGCTCGCGCTGCTCAGGCGCAAGGCATCGCCGCTGCCCAGGTAATCCTCGATATTGCGCGCCGCCTGGTTCTGGAACTGCTGCGACAGGCCGAGGTAGCGCTCCATCAACTGATAGGGACGCTCCAGCGCCTGTTGCGACCACCACAACGTAGCCCCGAGCGCCAGGCACACGGCAACGAGCAACAGGGTATTGAGATTGGTCAGCAGCTTCAGGCGCATTCAGGATTCTATCCACGACAAAGAGTGGTAAGTGCCTGAAGTTATTGCTGTTTGGTTACAGTGTCATGACGGTATCCGTCGAATCCGATGAAAAGCTGGCACTTTGCCGTGCGACCTGCACGCGATTGCGTCCCGCATGCTTGGCACGGTAGAGCGCTTCGTCGGCCTGGGTCGCCATCATCAGGCTGTCGCTGTCTTCATGCAGTTCGACCACCCCGGCGCTGAAGGTGCACCACAGGTCCTGGGGTTGCGCCGGATAATGGATTTCCGCGAAGCGCTGGCGGATCTCGTCCAGCACCTTGTAGGCCGACTCCAGATCGGTGTCGGGCATGACGATGGCGAATTCTTCACCGCCATAACGACCGATAAAGTCGGTCTTGCGCAGGCGCTGCTTGAGAAACAGCGCCAGGCTCTTGATCACCCGGTCGCCCATGGGGTGGCCGTGGCTGTCGTTGACCCGCTTGAAGTGGTCGATATCGAGCATGGCGAAGCTCAGCGGCTTGCATTCGCGGCGGGCGCGGAAGCTGCAGTCTTCGAGCAGTTGCAGGATATGGGTGTGGTTGTACAGGCCGGTCAGGCTGTCGCGGACCATCCGCGCCTTGAGGTTGCGCGCCCGTGCCGCGCGGTTGCGCACGGTGGTGATCAGGTGGCGCGGCTTGATCGGCTTGGTCAGGAAGTCGTCGCCGCCTTCGCTCATGGCGTCGAGCTGCTTGTCCAGGTCGTCTTCGGCGGACAGGTAGATAATCGGCACGCTGACATAACGGTCGTTATGGCGGATCACCTTGGCCAGCTCGGTACCGGTACAGGCCGGCATATACATGTCGAGAATGATCAGGTCGGGCTGGAAATCCGCCAGTTCGGCCATGGCCTGGATCGGATCGATCAGGGTCCGGGTGACGATCCCGGCGCTGTTGAGCAGGCGCTCGGTGTGCAGCGCCTGGGCCCGCGAGTCATCGATGACCAGGACCTTGTACGGGTCGTACTGGGCAACGCAGGTCAGGACTTCGATTTTCTCCAGCAGGCTGGAAGCCTCCAGGGTGCCGGTGAGGAACTCCTGGCCGCCGGCGCGCACGGCGGCCAGGCGGGTCGGCGTATCGGTTTCATGCAGGCTGAAAAACAGCAGCGGCAGTTTCTGTTCCAGGCCGAGCTGGGCTTCGGCCGCCAGGTGCAGGCCCATGCCGCTGCCGCTGAAGTCGACGTCCATGACGATCGCCGCCGGCAGGCGCTCGGCCATGGACGAGCGGAACGCGGCGACACTGTCCAGCGACTGCGCGCTGAGGCCGAAGAATTCCAGCTGCTTGGCCAGTCGCTCGGCGCGCTCGTGGTCCTGCAGCATCACGTAGACCGGCTTGCGCAGCGGTGGCAGGAAGGTCTGGTCGAGTTGATCGCCATGGCGCAGGCCGGTGCGCGACAGGCGTTGCATCAGGCGATTGAGTTCGGTGATCAGGCTGCTGCTCAGGCGGCCGCGGTTGGCGTTCACCGCTTCCAGCGAGCGGCTGATGCCATGGGCCAGCTGGGTATGTTCCGGTTGCTCGAAGCGTTCGGCGAAACGCAGCAGGCGCAGGTTCGCTTCGCTGAGCTCGGACATGTCGCCGCTCGACCATTCGCTGCGCTGCAGGCGTTGCCATATCTCAAGAATCTGACGTGCCTGATGAATGACCCGCTGGGCAAAGTGATGCTTGAGGCGCTCGCGACTGGGGTCTTCTGGCTCGGTCATATCCTGACTACTGGTTAGACGAACGACGGAGGAATAACTGGTGGCTCTATGCTAGCACCTCTTTCTGTCAATACACGTGCCACGTGTCAATTTATCCGATTCATTTGGTGACCGGTCGGTCGGCCTGCGGGCCTTGTGTGGCGGGCATCGCCAATTGGATGGCGCTTGTGTGAAGCGTCCCGGGGCGGCTTGATTTATAGTTGCCCGACGGATGGCAACGCTGCCGTGTCTGGTTTTATTTGCCCGGGTCGATTTAAGCCGGGGCAGGCAAGGCACGATGGAGTAGGGTTGTGGTCGAACCGATGAACTCAAGTGATTGAAAGGATAGAGCCATGCTGGACTGGAAAAAACGCGCAGGCAGCGCGCCGGATCGTGCTGCCGAACCCAAGTCGGCGACCCGCGGCTATTTCGGCGGCCTGCTGTTCAGTCGTGCCCTGGCGACCCTGATCGGGTTGTACCTGGTGGTGACGATCCTGCTCGGCTGGTACTGGAGCCAGGAGCCTGCGCTGTTTCCCGTGCAGCAGAACGCCCAGATCGCCGCCGAGAAGGAAGGGCGCAAGATGGTCGTGGGCTTCACCACGGTCGAAACCCTCAAGAGCGTGGCCGGCACCCTGCTGACCAAGCCGGGCGGTTATCTCTCCAACGACCGCTTCCCACCGGGCCTGTGGCTGGACAATATCCCCAGCTGGGAATACGGCGTGCTGGTCCAGGTCCGCGACTTGACCCGCGCCCTGCGCAAGGACTTCGCCCGTTCGCAGTCGCAATCGGCCGAAGACGCCGATCTGGCGAAGGCCGAACCGCGCTTCAACTTCGACAACAAGAGCTGGATGCTGCCGTCCAGTGAGTCGGAGTACCAGGAAGGGATCAACTCCCTGAGCCGCTACCAGGCCCGCCTGTCCGACCCGAACCAGAACAACGCGCTGTTCTACGCCCGTGCCGACAACCTGAACAACTGGCTCGGCGATGTCGCCACGCGCCTGGGCTCGTTGTCCCAGCGCCTGTCGGCCAGCGTCGGGCGGGTCAAGCTCAACACCGCGCTGAAAACCGAAAGCGTGATCCCCGGCCAGGCGCCGCAGGTCGATGAGGAAGTGGTCGAGACCCCGTGGTTGCAGATCGACAACGTGTTCTACGAGGCCCGCGGCCAGGCCTGGGCGCTGTCGCACCTGCTGCGGGCCATCGAGGTCGACTTCGCCGATGTGCTGGCGAAGAAGAACGCCACGGTCAGCGTGCGGCAGATCATCCGTGAACTGGAGGCTTCGCAGGAGCCGGTCTGGAGCCCGATGATCCTCAACGGCAGCGGCTTCGGCATTCTCGCCAACCACTCGCTGGTCATGGCCAACTACATCTCGCGGGCCAACGCCGCGGTGATCGACCTGCGCCAACTGCTCAACCAGGGTTGATCGATGAATGTCTCTGCGAGGGAGGCTGCGCATCGCGCCGCCTCCGATGCCGAACAGATCGCCTGGGTCGATGGCGAGGACCGCCTGCTGGGCGCTCTCGGCCGGGCCGAGTTGCGCGAGCGCGGCCTGATCGGCCGCGGGACCTATATCCTGCTGTTCAATTCGGCCGGCGAGTTGTGCGTGCATCGCCGGACCTTGAGCAAGGCCATCTATCCCGGCTACTGGGATGTGGCGGCGGGCGGCATGGTCCAGGCCGATGAAAGCTACGCCGAATCGGCGGCCCGCGAGCTGGAGGAAGAGTTGGGCGTCGGTGGCGTGCCGCTGACCGCCCATGAACATTTTTTCTTCGATCAGCCCGGCAACCGGCTCTGGTGTGCGGTGTTCAGTGCCGTCTGGGACGGGCCGTTGCGGTTGCAACCGGAAGAGGTGCTGGAAGCGCGTTTCATCCCGGTCGAGGCTGCCCTGCGCGAAACGGCGCAAAAGCCTTATTGCCCGGACTCCCTGGCGGCGCTGAAGCGCTATTTGCAGGGCCGGGGCCTGGAGGTCGCAAAACCTTCATGAAATGGCGCCGATTGGCTCTTGGGTCATCGGCTTTTTGCCGTTACACTGCGCGACTTTTCAAGCTTGAGCGGCCTGGCCGCTCGAGTTGCGCTGCCCCTGCCTGAGTGGGGCTTCGCGGTCGCAAACGCCTGCCCAGGTGTCACGACCAGTCTTTGTCCTCCCAAGAGGATTGCCGGTGGCCAAAAAAGCCGCATCCTTCGCCGCCCTCGGCGGCCTGGTGTTCTCCACCGACGCAGGTCGACATTGCCCGGACTGTAGCCAGCCGGTGGCCGCCTGTATCTGCAAACAAACCCAGATCCCCGCCGGTGACGGCATTGCCCGCGTGCGTCGCGAAAGCAAGGGCCGTGGCGGCAAGACGGTGACCACCATCACCGGCGTGCCGCTGGCCGAAGACGCCCTCAGGGAACTGGCAACCACGTTGAAGAAACGCTGTGGTACCGGTGGCGCCTTGAAGGACGGTGTCATCGAGATCCAGGGCGATCACGTCGAGTTGCTGTTGGCGGAACTGGTGAAACACGGTTTCAAGGCGAAGAAGTCCGGCGGCTAGCAGCCTCTGTGAAAACCACCGTGAAGTTGACCTGCCGGCCCGGCTGAACCTGGCCAGGCGGTCGTCCCCATGGTTTTCACAGAGCCTGTTCCCGAACAGCCTCTAAACTCGAAGCTGGATTCAAGGTCTTAGTCCCTTGCATGCAGGCGAATCGTCATTTTCATTCTTTAGACTGCGCGCAGCCTGGATCCAGGTGGCGCTATTTGACTTCTTTATAGGGGACTTCGATGTCCGTACGACGCACACGCAAAGACGATGGCAGCCAGTGGACAGTTGCGGACAGCCGCAGTGTTTATGGGATTCGCCATTGGGGGCCGGGTATTTCGCGATCAATGACGCCGGTCGCGTCGAGGTTCGTCCGAACGGCCCGAGCAGTTCGCCCATCGACCTCTTCGAGCAGGTCGACGAACTGCGCAAGAGCGGTCTGTCCTTGCCGCTGCTGGTACGTTTCCCGGATATCCTGCAGGACCGCGTGCGCCAGTTGACCGGCGCGTTCGACGCGAACATCGAGCGTCTGGAATACCAGAGCAAGTACACCGCGCTGTACCCGATCAAGGTCAACCAGCAGGAAGCGGTGATCGAGAACATCATCGCCACCCAGAACGTCTCCATCGGCCTGGAAGCCGGTTCCAAGCCGGAACTGCTGGCGGTGCTGGCGCTGGCGCCGAAAGGCGGCACCATCGTCTGCAACGGCTACAAGGACCGCGAGTTCATCCGCCTGGCCCTGATGGGCCAGAAGCTCGGCCACAACGTCTTCATCGTGATCGAGAAAGAATCCGAAGTGGAACTGGTGATCGAAGAGGCGGCGTCCCTCAAGGTCAAGCCCCAGGTCGGCCTGCGGGTGCGCCTGTCATCGCTGGCTTCGAGCAAGTGGGCCGATACCGGTGGCGAGAAATCCAAGTTCGGCCTGTCGGCGGCGCAACTGCTGTCGGTGGTCGAGCGTTTCCGCGCCGCCGGCCTGGACCAGGGCATTCGCCTGCTGCACTTCCACATGGGCTCGCAGATCGCCAACCTGGCGGACTACCAGTACGGTTTCAAGGAAGCGATCCGTTACTACGGCGAGCTGCGCAACCTCGGCCTGCCGGTGGACCATATCGACGTCGGCGGCGGCCTGGGTGTCGATTACGACGGTACCCACTCGCGCAATGCCAGCTCGATCAACTACGACATGGATGACTATGCCGGTGTCGTGGTCGGCATGCTCAAGGAGTTCTGCGACGCGCAGAACCTGCCGCATCCGAACATCTTCTCGGAAAGCGGCCGCTCGCTGACCGCCCACCACGCCATGCTGGTGGTACAGGTCACCGACGTCGAGAAACACAACGACGACGTGCCGCATATCGAGAACCCCGAGAACCTGCCGGAAACCGTGCAGTGGCTGGTGGAACTGCTGGGCCCGACCGATATCGAGATGGTCACCGAGACCTACTGGCGCGCCACGCACTACATGAGCGACGTCGCCACCCAGTACGCCGACGGCAAGCTGACCCTGGCCGAGAAAGCCCTGGCCGAGCAGTGCTACTTCGCCGTCTGCCGGCGCCTGCACAACTCGTTGAAGGCGCGCCAGCGTTCGCATCGCCAGGTACTCGACGAACTCAACGACAAGCTGGCCGACAAGTACATCTGCAACTTCTCGGTATTCCAGAGCCTGCCCGACACCTGGGCCATCGGCCAGGTGCTGCCGATCCTGCCGTTGCACCGCCTGAACGAGGAACCGCTGCGCCGCGCCGTGCTGCAGGACCTGACCTGCGACTCCGACGGCAAGATCAAGCAGTACGTCGACGAGCAGAGCATCGAGACCAGCCTGCCGGTGCACGCGCTGAACGAAGGCGAGGACTACCTGCTGGGGATCTTCCTGGTGGGTGCCTACCAGGAAATCCTCGGTGACATGCACAACCTGTTCGGCGATACCGACTCGGTGAACATCTACCAGAACGCGGATGGCAGCGTGTACCACGCGGGTATCGAAACCCACGACACCATCGAGGACATGCTGCGTTATGTGCACCTGTCGCCGGAAGAGCTGATGACGCACTACCGCGACAAGGTCGCCAGCGCCAATATCAGCGCGAAAGAGCGGACCCAGTACCTCGACGCCCTGCGTCTCGGCCTGACTCGTTCTTCCTACCTGTCCTCTTGAGGCAGGGCCGAAAGTTCCTGGGAAGAAGCCCTTTCAGTAAAGGGCTTTATCCTTTGATTGTGTAGGCAGCGTCTGATTGTCGAAAAACCCACCCTTAGCGGTGGGTTTTTTGTTGGCTGACGGCAAAGTGATGGCTTCCTCGGTTCCGCGTTTTGCGTAGGTCGTTTCTCTAACACCTCTTCGGCCCTCTACTCGGTCTTGTCTGTCGGCGAGAATCCCAAGTCGAATCCCCAGTCGGGTTCTACCCAGTAGCTCCATAGAGGAAAGCCAATGTCCGATCCAGTCACCGAGTCGTTCTTTCGTCTGGATGTTGCCGGCTTGTCCCGTTCTCTGACCGTCACCTCGTTCAGTGGTCATGAGGCGGTCAGCGAACTGTTCGCTTTCGAGCTGGATGTGCTGGACGAGGAAGCCGGCCCGGACCTGGGCGGACTGATGTACCGCGGTTGCTTCCTGGCCCTCGGGAAGGATGGCCAGGGCATCCACGCGCAGATCCAGGGCGTCAACCTGCGGTGCGCGGGGTTGGCGCGGGGCCACTTCCGCCTGCATCTTGGGCCGCGCCTGGGATGCCTGGCACAGCGCTGGCGGCGGCGACTGTTCCAGCAGCGCTCGGTGCCCGGCATCATTGCCCAGGTGCTCGGCGAGCATGGCCTGGGCGAGGACGCCTTTCGCTTTGTCCTCAAGGGGCGCGGCACCTTGCGTCCGTATTGCGTGCAGTTCGACGAATCCGACCTGCAGTTCATCCAGCGACTGTGTGCCGAAGAGGGTATCCACTTCCACTTCTGCCACACCAGGAACAATCATCGGCTGGTGTTCGCCGACAGCCTGGGGGCCTTGCGTCGCGCGCGCGAGGCGCGTTTCTGTCCGGACGAAGGGGCGGGCGTGCGGGATTTCTGCGTCAGCCTGTCGGGTCAGGGTCGTCGACGTGCCGGCCGCAGCCAGGAGTCGGCGCAGGGCGAAAGCGATCTGCCGGGTCTGCACTGCGCCAGCTTCATGCCGTTGTCCGGCCATCCGTGTGCGCCGTGGAACCGCCTGTGGCTGCTCACGGCCCTTGAGCATCGTGGGGACAGCAACCCCATGGACCCGCGCTCGATGATTTACAGCAATATCTTTCGCGCCACGTCCTGGGAGGTGGCCGTGCGGACCCCGACCCGTTACCCGAGACCGAAGCTGTCCGGCCTGTTTCGCGCCTGGGTGGTGGCGGACAAACACGGGGCCAGATGCGACGCCCGGGGACGGCTGGCGGTGCAGTTGCTGGCGTTCTACCAGGGCGAGGGGGCCCGCCACGGCGAATGCTGGTTACCGCTGGCGCAGCCGACGGCAGGCGAACCCCAGGCCTTTGCGGCGGGACTCGAGCCGGGAACCGCGGTCTGGGTGCGTTTCCTCGAAGGCGATCCGGATCGACCGCGCATCGTCGGGCGGTGTGACGCCAGGTGCGCGACCCCGGCGCGAGGCAGCGGACAGCGGCACCCTGGCGGGTCGGCCTTCGAGCTGTTGCGGGAGGGGCATCCACTGGTGCTGTTGTGCCCGCCCGCGCTCGCGGGTGAGGGGCCCGCTTCCTGCGATTGCCCCGGCACCGTGGCGGGTGGCCAGGGCGGTGTCTCATGAGGGACGTCGATTGCGCAATACCCGGTACGCTGTGGCTGCTCCTGGACATTCCCGGTGCTCCGGGGCTGGTCGCGGCGTTGCAGGAACGCTACGCCAGCTACGAGAGCCACTTGCTGTTCGACGGCACGCCGTTCCATGGCGTACGTGACTGGGGGCCGCGCCTGGTGAGGCTGACCGCGGACTGCCCCCTGGCAAAACTGAGCCAGACCCGACCCCGCCAATGGGCCGGGCTTTTCCTGCTCAGCCGGGCCCCCGTGGCGATCCTGCTGGCGCATTTGCGGCAGATGCTGGTGGTGCGTTTCGACGCGGATCGCCAGGGTGTGCTCAGTTACTACAATCCGCAGACTGCCAGTTACTTCTTCGATGGCGCCGATGCCCGCGAGCTGAGCCGCTGGCTCGGACCGATCATCCTGCTCTACTGGCATGGCGGCACCTGGGCCGACAAGGCCGTTGGCAGTCTTGGCTGGCAGCAACTGATCAATCCGCGCCTGCCGGGCCCCACCCTGGGCCCGCGGGAGTTTCTCGGTGCCCGGCAGCAGCAGCGATTGCAGACCTGCCTGCTGGAGCGGCATGCCTATCAGTGGAGCTGTGCCAGCGGCCATGACTACGGCAAGACCTGGCACCATCTGCAGGAAGGGGTTGCCCAGGGGTTTCGCGACAGTGGGGCGCTCGATGACTGGCTGGGGTTGCGCGCGCAGTATCCGGCGGCGTCGTTTCCGCCGGGCCTGGAGGGCGACACGCCGGGCGAGCGCCTGGAAAACCTGCGTCGGGCCTGGAGCCGGACACATGGCTGAGGGGGAGCGATATCCGCTGTCAGTGAGCCGGGCTGTCGAACCAGCGATCCTGCCGGCGCAGCTTCAGGGCACTGGCGGCCAGGGTCAGGCTGCGCAGCAGCATGAACAGCAGGAAACTTATCCACAGGCCGTGATTGCCGTAGCCGCTCAGGACCCAGGCAACGGGCAGGCTGAACAGCACGCTGAGCAGCATGGCGTCGCGCATTTCCCGGGCACGGGTGGCACCGATGAACAGGCCGTCGAGCAGGTAGCTCCACACCGCGATCAAGGGCAGCACAGCCAGGTAGGGCAGGTAGCCGAAAGCGGTTTCGCGCACGCTGGGGATATCGGTCTGCAGGGCGATGAACAGGTGGCCGCCGAGCAGGAACAGCAGGGCGAAGGCCAGGCTGGCGAGCAGCGACCAGCCGGCGGCAACCACCAGCGAGCGGCGCAGGGTCTGCCGTTCGCGGGCGCCGATGGCATGGCCGCACAGGGCTTCCACCGCGTGGGCCAGGCCATCGAGGGCATGCGCCGTCAGCAGCAGGCCGTTGAGCAGCAGGGCGTTGGCCGCGACGGTGGCGTCGCCGAGGCGCGCACCTTGCACCGTGATCAGGAAAAACACCGATTGCAGGGCCATGCTGCGGATGAAAATATCGCGATTCACCGTCAGCAGCGGTCGCCAGTTCTGCCACAGCGCCAGCGCGGCCCAGGCGACCTTGCCGGGGTAGGTGCGCAGGGCGTTGCCGGTCAGCGCCAGGCCGAGCAGGGCGCCGCTCCATTCGGCGATGACCGAGGCCCGGGCCGCGCCGACCACGCCCCAGTCGAGGCCGAGCACGAACCACAGGTTCAGCGCGATATTCATCAGGTTGGTGGTCAACAGGATCGCCAATGGCGCACGGGCGTTCTGGGTACCGAGGAACCAGCCGACCAGAGCATAGCTGGCCAGGGCGGCCGGCAGCCCGAACAGCCGTGTGTGGAAGAAGTCCAGGGTCAACTGGTGCAGTTCGGTGGACGGTTGCATGATCTTCAGCGCCAGGTCGCTGAAGGGCAGGGCGATCGCCCCGAGCAATGCCGCCAGCCCCAGGCTCAGCAGCAACCCCTGCAAGAGGATCTGCCGCAGTGCCGTGCCATCGCCGCGACCGGCGGCCTGCGCGGCGAATCCGGTGGAGCCCATGCGCAGGAAGCCCATGGCCCAGGCCAGGAAAATGTACAGGCTCGCGCCTACCGCCACGGCACCCAACTGATGGGCGTGGGGCAGGTGGCCGATCACGGTGCTGTCGACCAGGGCCACGAGCGGAACGGAGATATTCGACAGGATCATCGGCGCGGCGAGCGCCCAGACCTTGCGGTGGGTCGGGCGGTCGCGCCAGTCAGCGATCAGGGTGGACATGCGGGCTCCTCGAAAGAGCGCGCATTGTAGCGCCGGCCCTGGCGGTCGCGGTGGCTGTCAGTGAATGATCCAGCTCAACAGCCACAGGCCGAGCACCAGCCAGATGATGCCGAAAATGATCGAGGCGCGCATGAAGGCGCGGACCGCCGAATAGAGGAACATCAGGCCGATGATCAGTATCAGGATGCTGATCAGCGAGGTGTCCATGCCCAGGGCCCGGGCCATGCCATCGACGAAGTTGCTGCCGGCGTGGGTCAGCAGATTGAACAGCCCGCTCAGTCCGTCGACGATAAAACGGATCGCCGATCCCAGTACCTGGCCCAGCCACCCGAAAAAACTTTCTACCTGCATGTGTGCATCCCGATGAGCGTGTGGTGACGGATTCCAGCCTTTGGCCATGCTGCGAGCCGTCGAGTTCCCTGAAGCATAGAGGTTTGCAAGGGGAAATTCAGGATGGTGTGCCGGCGTGGCGACGGCTTACTTGGGCGCGAGGCCCGGATCAAGTGAGTTTTCCGGCTGTCGATACTGGAAATTGTATATATACAACTTAAGTCATAGGTTTGTTTTGTTGTACCGGTGCGATTCTATTTGTATTTGATAGATATGGATTTTTATATTGGCGCCAAGGAAAGGTTATTTACTTGGTATTAACTTTTTTGTCGATTCTACGAGGTTTATATTAGTTGTTAATACCAAATTTAGCGTTGTTGGAAGTGGGTTTCGGGACTGTCATGTCTGTACGGAAGAAAGTATCTCCCTTTCACGAGGATCGGGGGGCTTTCAAAAAATAACAGGCAGTACACAGGTGCAAGGACTCACGCTCATGAACACTCAAATATGGTGGAAAACAGGTACGGCATTGATGTTGGTTGTGGCAGTCAGCCTCGCGGGTTGCAGCAGTGGTGGCGGTGGCAGTCACAGTGAGACGAGCGCCTCGGACGGCAGCTCGGGAGCCAGCGGCGGCTCCGGTGGCGGCACTGGTGGCGGTACAGGTGGTGGAACCGGTGGCGGCACGGTTGCCCCTCTGGTGACCAGCCGGGTGGTCAGCAGTGTGGGCTCCACCACCGATGGCGTCGGCGATCTGGTCAGCACCCTCGGCACCAATCTGGCGGCAGTACCGCTGCTGGGCAGTACGGCCCTGACCGGTGGCGTCGGTGGCCTGGTGGACTCGACCGGTAATGCGGTCAGCAGCCTGAGCGCCGGCCTGACCAACGGCCTGGGCCAGTTGGGCACCGACGGCAATGCCCTGGGCACCACCGTCGCCGGCGTCGGCGATGCCACCGGCGACCTGGGCACCGGCGTGTCCCGCCTCGGCAAAGGGGTAACGGCCTTTGCCGCCACGGCGCCCGTCCAGAACATTCCGATTGTCAGCCCGGTCGTGGGCCAGGTCGGCACCCTGGTGGATGGCGTCGGCCAGCGCGTCACCATGCTCGGTGACACCCTCAGTACCGCCTCCACCACCGGCCCGTTGGGCGGCGTGACCCAGGGTGTCGGTGACAGGCTGGTCCCGGTGATCTCGCTGGTGGAAAGCACCACGGCCAAGGTGGGCAGTGCGACCGGCCTGGGTAATCCGGTCGGTGGCCTGCTCAACCGCGTCGGCACGGCGCTGGACAATACCGGCGACCAGGTGACCGATGCCGGCAACAACAATCCCCTGACCAACACCGTCGGCGGGCTGCTCGGCAATGCCGGGACCCTGGTGGGCACGGCAGGTGGCTATGTGAATCCCAACGGCTCGGGCAGTGGTTCCGGCTCGGGTTCCGGCGGCCTGCCAGGCCTGGGCGGTGCCGGCTTGCTGGAAACCGTGGGCGGTATCGTCGGCGGGGCCGGTAGCGGTGTGGCAGCCGGCAGCAGCAATGGCCTGCTCGATTCGCTGGGGCTGACCGGTCTGTCCCTGGGCAACAACATCGCCTCGCTGGGCACCGCGTTCGGCGGCACCGGAATGGCCAACACGGGCGCCGGCGCACCGCTGGCCAGCCTCGGCGGCAACCTGGGCAATGCGCTCAATCCGGTGACCTCCGGAGTCGCCAGCCTGACCCAGAACATCGGCAACACCACCGGCCTGGGTAGTCCCGTGGGCGGCCTGCTGGGGCAGATCGGCAGCGGTGTGAGCGGCATCGGCACCAAGCTCGACAGCAGCAGCGGCAATCCCGTGGTCAGCTCCCTGGGGCAAACCGTCAACGCCGTGGGCGCCACCATCGGTTCGGTCGGCGGTCTGGTCAACGGCGGTGTGGGTGCCGGCGGCACGGGCACCGCTACCGGTGGCAGCACGGGCGGTCTCGGCGGGCTGCTCAATGGCCTGGGCCTGACCAGTCGAAAATAGCGAATTGCACCTGGCCGGTTCGACGGCCATTCCTACAGCGCCTACGCTTGGTTGAGACGAGGGATTCAATTGATTCTCTCGTCTTTTTTCGAGTGCAGTAGCAAGGCGCCTGGATCGGTCGCGTCACGGCAGATGATGCACCGCGAGCCTTGTTTCTCTTTATCGCAACGCCGCTGCGGTCTGGCAATGGAGTGTCCCATGCGCGTTTTTGCCCTGTTTTCGTTGTGCGCCCTCTGTTCATCCGTCTACGCCGATACCCTTCCCAGTTTTCTCAACAGCAACGACACCGTCCGCACCCTGCCGACCCCGAACCTGCCCGCCGATGCCTACCGTCCGCAGGCCATCAGCCCGCAGTTGCCCCAACCCGGCGCGAGCCAGGGGCAGGCGTTGCTGATGGGGACCCGGGTGACCATCCGCAAATTGCAGATCGAAGGCGGGACGATTTACCCGCTGCAGGAACTCGGTGCGCTCTATCAGCCGTTGATGGGGCATGAGACGACCCTGGCCGACCTGATCGAGGCGACCCGCGGCATCACCCGCCGCTATCAGGAAGATGGCTACCTGCTGTCCTACGCGTTCCTGCCTCCGCAGGATTTCAGCCAGGGCCTGGCCCGCGTGGTGCTGGTCGAGGGCTATATCCGCGACTACCAGTTGCAGGGGGATATCGGCGCGGTGTCCGGGCTCCTCGACAAGCTGGTGGCCAAGCTCAAGGCCGAGCGTCCGCTGACCCGCAAGACCTTCGAACGCTACACCACTCTGATGAGCCGGATTCCCGGCGTGGCCCTGCAAGCCCAGGTCCCGCCGCCGGGGACCACCGACGGTGCGACCAGCCTGATCGCCATCGCCAGCCGAAAACCGTTCACCACCTCCCTGAATACCGTGGACAGCAGTCGTGACAGCCTGCAGGCGCTGCTCGGCGCCAGCAGTAACGCCTGGACGTCGATGGGCGAACAACTGAGCGTGAGCGGGCTGTTTCCGCCGGGCAAGGACAAGGAGCACTACTACCGCGTCGACTACAGCCAGTTCCTCAATGCCGAAGGCACCCAACTGAGCCTGTACGGGTCGCACTATCGCAGCGATCCCGGCAGCAACCTGATCCTGGACAACAACCTGGAGCTGGAACCCCATCGGCAGAACGATCGGTTTTCCATCGGCGTCAGCCATCCGCTGATCGCCGCCAGCAACGAATGGCTGAGTCTCGGCGGGCGGTTGTACGGGGTGAACGACAAGACCCGTTACCAGGTAGTCGGGCAACCGCTGAAGGTGGAGGAAAAAACCGACCTGCGAGCACTGGCGTTCGAGGGGGACTGGCGCAAGTCGGATGCCGAGCGCCTGCGTATTCTCAGTGCCGGCGTCTACCAGGGCATCAATGGCATGGGCGCCAACACCAACAACGCCCTGTTCGACCTGGACTTCTTCCGGCTACGGCTGTCCGGGGTGCAGAGCGACAAGTTTTTCGAGCACTGGCAGGGGGTGATCTCGGCGGCGCTGTACTGGAGCGGGGACAATCTGCCGGACAGCGAGCGGGCGGTATTCGGCGGACAGAACTTCGGCCGCGGTTACCCCGATGACCAGGGTAATGGCGACAAGGGCTGGGGCGTGGCCTACGAACTGAACTACAGCTTCAGTCGCGACGGGGCCTGGGTCAAGGTACTGCAGCCGTACGTGGTACTGGACCGCGCGCGGGCCTGGTTCAACGACGCGCCGATCAAGGCCTCGGACATGTCCTCGGCGGCGCTGGGCTTTCGTTTCGGCGACGGGCGTTATTACAACATCGCCCTGGAGGCGGCCAAGCCGATGTCCGATATGGCGCTGGACACCTTCAACCGGCGGCCACGCTATACCCTCAGCTTCAGCTATCAGTTGTAGGGTGGGGCAGGCGCCAGTCGGAGGAGGCGCGTGCTTCAGGAGCCGACGACGTGGATCCGTGGCTGCGGAAACAGATTGTTGAGGGTTTCCAGCAGGCGCACGTGATAGATGGGTTTGCGGAACAGATCGAGGACCTGCAGGCGCAGCATATCGCTGACATCGTCCATATCGGCATGACCGGAGGTCACGATCACCGGCAGGTGCTGGCGGGAGGTGTGTTCGCGCAGACGCTTGATCAGCGACATGCCACTTTCCTCGGGCATGCGCAGGTCGGTGATGACCAGCGCGATGTCCGGGTGTTTGGTCAGGTGGAACAGCGCCTGCTTGACCGAAGTGGCGGTAAAACAGGAAAACCCTTCTCCCTCCAGCAGCTCGGCCAGTTCCAGAAGGGCGTCCTCTTCGTCATCCACTAAAAGGAGCTGTTGGCGTGGGGGAACAGAGGAGGTCATGGACGATTCCTGTCACTGGGTTTGCATGGGAGTGTAGCGCCTCTTTGGGGGACGTGAGGAGTGGGGTCAGGAACCTATGCCGTTTTGGATATTGGTGAATACCGTCTTGATTTTGTCACCTATGCCTCCCGCCAGACCCGCAATCACGACGGCGACCATTGCCGCGACAATCGCATATTCGATACCTGATGCGCCCTCTTTCCTGTGAAAGAAAACCTGGACCTGCACATATAGTCTGATAACCAACTCAAGGAACATCTGACATCTCCTTGCGCTTGAAAGCGCCGTTGCAGCGGTCTTGCGACATGGTTTCCCTATGCCATCACAGCATTGTCAAGAAAACGACGAGCAACAACTGTAAGAACGGATTAATCCCAAAGTATTAATCCGGAAGTTGGCGTCAATAAAGTCCGGTTTTCTTTCTATTCATTTGTATATTTTCCACGCGTTAATGGCGTTTTGTCCTAGCTGCGCTACCTTCAAATAGCGAAATAGTTGATGTTCATAGCTGCCTGAATGCGCAGGTTTTTCAGTCTGTCGTGCAGCAGGAAAGGGAGAGCCGTCATGAACAGTCGCGTGACCATGGTGCTTGCGGTCATCTTGTTGATCGGTGCCATCATTGCCGGTTATTGGGGATTGACGCTGAGTCGTCAGCCGGCACCGGTCGCTCCGCCAGAGGCGCCCTCCGCGCCTGTCGAAAAAGCTGTGGCCAGCGCCGAAGACCAGACCCGTCAACCCGTGGTGGTATTGGCCCACGATGTCCCGCCCTTTGTGCCGCTGACCGCCGCCGACCTGGTGGTCGAACGGCTGCGCAATGCACCCGCCGGCAGCCTGGGTTCGTTGCAACAGGCGGTCGACCGCACACCCTGGCGTCCCCTGAAAGCCGGGACCTGGCTCAGTGACGAAAGCTTCCAGGCCGGTGGCCCGTTGGCGCGGATGATCCGTGCCGATGAGCGCGCGCTGGCGGTGGCGGTGGATGAAGTGATCGGCGCTGGCGGTCAGTTGACCCCGGGCGACTATGTCGATGTGCTGCTGTTCCTGCGCCAGGATGCGAGCAACCTGCAGCAGTCGGCCCAGGTGGTGATCCCGGCGATGCGCCTGCTCAGTGTCGGCGAGCAACTGGGCCTGACCAATGACGGCAAGCCCGCCACGCCGGCCCTGACGGCGGACGACCGTGTCCGCCAGGAGCAGCGGCGCGCCGGTGCCCGCACCGTGGTCCTGGCGGTGCCCGAACAACTGCTGAGCCGGCTGATGCTGGCGACCCAGGTCGGCACCTTGCGCCTGGCCGTGCGCAGTGCCGACGAGCATCTGTTGCCGCGCTACTGGGCCGGGGAAAACGTCGGCACGGGCCACCTCGAGACCGCCAACCACGAGTTGTTCCAGTTCACCCAGCTGGCCTTGGCCGGCGCGCCCAGGGGCCAGTCCCTGGCGACGCCGGGAACGGGACATGGCCGTGGTGTCGAGGTGATTCGTGGCAATCAAATCAGTCAACAAACGCCCTGACCTGCAAGGAAGTTCCGCATGAGTGGATCGCTGTCGAGCGTAAAACGCGTGGTCTGGGCCCTGGTCCTGGGGAGTTTGCCGCTGGAGTCGGTGCTGGCGGCTTCGACGGCATCCTGCTCCGGCCTCGGGCAGTTGCCGGCCGTGCTGGAAGTGGGCGAAGGCCAGCAGCAGGCGTTGCAGTCGCCGGTCGCAATCACCCGGCTGGCGGTGGGCGATCCGAAGATCGCCGACGTACACCTCAACGGCAACCAGGCGTTCCTGCTCACCGGCATGGCGCCGGGGGCCACCAGCCTGATGGTCTGGACGGCCTGCTCCAGCACGCCGCGCCAGAGCATGGTGTTTGTCCAGGGCAAGGCCACGGCGGGGCTGACCACGGCTTCGGCAGCCCCTTCGGCGGATCCCTCGTTGCCCAGCCAGGTACAGACCGATATTCGTTTTGTCGAAGTCAGCCGGACCAAGCTCAAGGAAGCTGGAACCTCGATTTTCGGCCAGGGTAAAAACTTTCTGTTTGGCACCCCAGGCACGCAGGTCGGCAGCAGCCTGACCGGAGGGCTGCCGTTCGATACCGGCGGTTTCAATATCGGCTTTGGCGGTGGACGGGTCAAGGCGCTGATCAATGCCCTGGAAAGCAGCGGCTTCGCCTACACCCTGGCGCGTCCCAGCCTGGTGGCGCTGAGCGGGCAGAGCGCGAGTTTCCTGGCCGGTGGCGAGATCCCGATCCCGGTACCCAGCAGCGGCAGCGACACCATCTCCATCGAGTACAAGGAGTTCGGTATCCGCCTGACACTGACGCCGACGGTGATCGGCAAAAACCGCATCACCCTGAAAGTCGCACCCGAGGTCAGCGAGCTGGACTACAGCAACGCGGTGACCATTTCCGGCACACCGGTGCCGGCGCTGACCATCCGGCGCACCGATACCAGCATTTCCCTGGCCGATGGCGAGAGCTTCGTCATCAGTGGCCTGATCAGCACGCGCAACAGCTCCCAGGTCAACAAGCTCCCCGGACTCGGCGAGATACCGGTGCTGGGTGCGTTCTTTCGCAACTCGAGCCTCAAGCGTGAAGAGCAGGAACTGCTGATGATCGTCACCCCGCACCTGGTCCAGCCGCTGGCGGCGGATGCCCAGTTGCCCGGCCTGCCCGGGGAGAAACTGCGCGAGTACGACCCGAACTGGTTCCGGCTGTTCTTCCTCGACAACGGCAACTACGACCGCCGCAGTGGGTTATCGCAATGAGCCAGAGCCTGAGCCAGACCTTCCTGGCAATCACCCGCAACACCACCGACCTGGAGTGGCTGCAGGGCGCGCTGGCGCCGCTGGGGCAGGTGGTCAGTGCCGGCGGCAGCCTCGATGAATTGCTGTCGCTGGTGGACGTCACTTTCGCCGGGCTGATCTTCGTCGGCCTCGACCGCGAGAACCTGGTGGCCCAGAGTGCCTTGATCGAAGGCGTGCTGGAGGCCAAGCCGATGCTGGCGATCGTTGCCCTCGGCGATGGCATGGATAACCAGCTGGTGCTCAATGCGATGCGTGCCGGTGCCCGGGATTTCGTCGCCTACGGCTCACGTTCCAGTGAAGTGGCCGGCCTGGTCCGGCGTCTGAGCAAGCGCCTGCCGGCGGTGACGCCGAGCACCCAGCTGGGTGGTTTTACCGTGCTCTACGGGGTCCAGGGCAATGCCGACGGGGCGTTGCTGGCGACGCACCTGGCGCTGGTGGTGCAGAAGAGCGGGCAACAGACCCTGCTGCTCGACCTGGGGTTGCCCCGTGGCGACAGCCTGGCGCTGCTGGGCCTGGAAAGTTCGTTTCACTTCGGCGATGCCCTGCGTCATCTGCGCCGGCTGGATGCGACGATGATCGACAGCGCCTTCACCAGCGCCGAGGCGGGCCTGCGCATCCTGGCCTACGCCAGCGGCGACGAGCCGCTCAAGCGCACCAGCGCCGCCGAGCTGTACATGCTGCTCAGCGCCCTGCGCCAGCACTTCCAGCACATCGTGGTGAACCTCACCGGGCAGTCCGACAGCGAAGCCCTGCGCACCTTTGTCAGTCATTGCGACAAGCTGCTCTGGTACACCGACCAGAGTGTCCTCGACTGCCGACGCAACCTGGCGGTGCTCAACCTGTGGCGCGAGAAAGGCATGAAGCTCGACCACGCCCGGCTGTTGGTCGATCGCTACCTCAAAGGGGTTTCGCCGGACTCGGAAACCCTCGGCAAGACCTTCGGCTTCGAGGTCATCTCGGTGCTGCCCTATGGCGCCGAGGTCCGGCTCAATGCCAAGAACCAGGGCCAGACCCTGTTCGAACTGGCCCCCCGCGAAGCGCTGACCCAGGGCCTCAAGACCCTGGGTGAGCGCCTGGCCAAGCGCTCCGAGGGACGCACCAAAACGGCCGAGGGCTGGCTCAACCGGCTCTGGGGACACAAGTGATGGCCGAGAAACTGTTTGGCGGCCAGTCGCGCTCGTCGGCCGGCAACACCGACCACGAAGGCCTCAAGCTGGTCCTGCACCGTTACATCATCGATGCCATCGAGGAGTCGGGAAAGAACCTGCTGGAAGGTTCGCGCCAGGCCCTGGCGCAGTTTGTCATCGACAAGGTCGGCGAGTACGTGTCGCGCCTGCACCTGGCGATTTCCCGCTACGAGATGGAGCGGCTGGCCGAAGAGATCGTCGACGAACTCACCGGCTTCGGTCCGCTGGAAGTGCTGCTGCGCGATACGGCGGTGACCGAGATCCTGGTCAACGGCCCGCACCGGGTGTTTGTCGAGCGCGACGGCATCCTGCACCAGAGCGACCTGCGGTTTATCGACGACCATCATGTGGAGCGGGTCATCCAGCGTATTCTCGCGCCCCTCGGCCGTCGGCTGGACGAATCGTCGCCGATGGTCGATGCGCGGATGCCCGATGGCAGCCGGGTCAACGCGATCATCCCGCCGATAGCCCTGGACGGGCCGTGCCTGTCCATCCGCAAGTTCCGCAAGGACATGCTCAAGAGCAGCGACCTGGTGGCGATGCAGACCATCGACCAGGCTATTTTCGAGTTTTTCCAGGAGGCCGTGGGCAAGCGCTGCAACGTGCTGATCAGTGGCGGTACCGGCACCGGCAAGACCACCTTGCTGAATATCCTCAGCCAGTTGATCAACCGCCATGAACGTCTGGTCACCATCGAAGACGTCGCCGAACTGCAGCTCAATCATCCCCACGTGGTGCGCCTGGAAACCCGCCCGCCGAACGCCGAGGGCCATGGCGAGGTGAAGTCCAGCGACCTGATCCGCAACGCCCTGCGGATGCGGCCGGACCGGATCATCCTCGGCGAGATCCGCGGCGTCGAAGTGCTCGATGTGCTGACCGCGATGAACACCGGTCACGACGGTTCCATGAGCACCGTGCACGCCAACAATGCCCAGGATGCCCTGCTGCGCCTGGAGACCCTGGTAGGGCTGACCGGACGTCAGGTGGCGGAGAAGACCCTGCGTCAGATGATCTGCGCGGCACTGGACGTGGTGATCCAGTTGACCCGCATGCCCGATGGTCGACGCTGTGTCAGCGAGGTGGTGGAAGTGGTCGGGGTGCGCGACGACGTCTATGTCACCAACACCCTGTTCCGCCTGGACCGGCGGAGCGGTTTCGGGTTCCTGCGCGATGCCGTCAATCCGGCGGGCGACAAGCTGCGACGCGAGTCGTCGCTGACCTTTGATGATTGAGGAGGCTCGACCATGCTCGGTGCGCTGTTGCTCGGTCTGATCGGCCTGTTGCTGCTCGGCGCCTCGGTGCGCCTGTTCTACCTGGGCATGCGCAAGACCGGCAATGAGCGGGTATTGAGCCGGCTGGCCGAGGGGCAGCCGGAGCTGGTCAGTGCCGTGAGCCCGACCCGCAATCGCCTGGACCGGCTGTTTCTGCGTGCCGGCTTCGACCGCCCGGGGGAGCGGCTGGGCCTGTGGCTGGTGATGTGGGCAGTGCTCGTGCTGGTGGGCTGGGCGGCGGCTGGCCTGATCGGCGTGCTGGTCATGCTGGTGGTACCGCCGCTGGGCCTGCGCCTGTTTGTCGATTGGCGCTACCGGCGCCGGGTACGGCGCATGGTCGAACAACTGCCGCCCGTGCTCGACCATGCGATGCGCAGCCTGAAATCCGGCAAGACCCTGGCCGACGCGATCCTCGGTGGCATCGACGCGTCGGCGGATCCGCTACGCGAGGCCATGGGCCGGGTGCGCCGCAATGTCGATCTGGGGGTCAGCCTGCCCGAGGCGGCCAATGATTTTGCCGAGTTCTACGAGCGCGAGGAGTTTCGTTTCCTGGCGCTCGGCCTGAAGGTCAATCACCGCTATGGCGGCAATGCCAGCGAGCTGCTGGAGAACCTGATCAAGCTGATCCGCGAGCGTGAGCAAGGCGCGCGGCAACTGCGTGCCATGACCGGCGAGACACGCATGACGGCGGTTGTCCTGGCCTTGTTGCCGGTCAGCGTGGCGGGCTACTTCATGCTGACCAATCCCGGCTACCTGCTGAACATGTGGCAGGACCCCAGCGGCCAGCGCATGTTGCTGGTTTCCTTCGGCCTGCAGGTGTTCGGTTGTCTGGCGCTGTGGCGCATGTTGCGGAGCGTATGAGATGGCCCTGTTGATCAGCGCACTGTTGTTTCTCGCCGCCCTGGTGCTGATGGTCGGCAGTCTGTTGCGGGACCGCCAGCGCGAACGGGCGGTGACGCAACGCCTGCAGGGGCATATGGTGCGCGAAACCGGCAAGCTGAGCGGCTGGTTGCGGGCCTTGGGCGATAGCCGCTTCGGCCAGCGCTCGGTGAGCCTGGATAACGAAACCCAGGTGTTGCTCAACCGTATCGGGTGGCGCAAGGCGAGCCAGCGCTCGCTGTATGCCGCCAGCCAGATCGGCGTGCCGTTGCTGGCACTGGGGATTGTGCTGCTGGGCCAGGGCGTGTTTTTCCCCACGGTCGAATCCCCCTGGATCGCCCCCTTTCTGGCCCTGGCGGCGGGTTACCTGTTGCCCAAGCGCGTGCTGGCGGCGGTCGCCAGGAACCGCCAGAAACAGGTGGCCATCGAGGTCTCGACCTTTATCCCGCTGCTGCGGATCCTCTTTGAGTCGGGCATGGCCGTGGAGCAGGCGTTGCGGGTGCTCGCCAACGAGTCCCGGCAGTTGCTGCCGGTGCTGACCAGCGAACTGCGCCTGGTGCTGGCGCGGGTCGATTCCGGCCTTGAGCTCGGTGAAGAGTTGGGCAAGGCGGCGCGGCTGCTGGCGGTGGACGAATTGGACGACACCTGCGTGATTCTCCAGCAATTGATCCAGCAGGGCGGCGGGGCGATGAAATCGCTGCTGGCGCTCAAGCAGTTGCTGGACGACCGGCGCCTGACCCGCCTGCAGGAATACATCTCCAAAATGTCGGCGAAGATGTCGGTGGTGATGATGGTGTTTCTGTTTCCGGCGTTATTGATTGTCCTCGCCGGGCCGGGCTTTACCGCCTTGGCCAGGGCCTTTGCCACGACCTAGGGAGTGATGCGATGAAAGCGGTGATTGCGGGCTTGGCCCTGTTGGCCCTCGGCGGCTGTGCCACGGATGGGCGCGCGCCGTGGGCGGCACTCACGGGGACGGGGGGCAGTTGCGGCAAACCGAGTGCCGATCAGGAGCTGTCGCTGAACCTGGCGGACGATATGGCCAACGAGGGCAAGCTGCACGCCAGTCTCGCCAATCTGCAGAAGCTGCCGGAGAGCCTGGACGAGGTGCGCTTGCGCAAGGCCCGGGTCTATCGGCAACTGGGCCGCGGCGAGGCGGAGCCGCTGTACCGCAGCCTGCTCGGCACCTGCCTGGCGGCCGAGGGCGAGCATGGGCTCGGGCAACTGGCCGCCGCGCGCAAGGACAACGGCCAGGCGATGGCACATTTGCAGCGGGCGGCACGCCTGGCACCGACCGATGAAAAGGTGCGCAATGACCTGGGGGTGGTCTACCTCAATCAATTGCGCTTGGAGGATGCGCGTTTCGAGTTCCTCACCGCCATCGAACTCAAGCAGTCCGACCCACTGGCCGCGGTGAACCTGGTCACGCTGCTGATCTACCAGGACAACTGGAGCCAGGCGGCCCAACTGGTGACCCGCCTGGGCCTGAGTCCCGAACAGGTCGGCGACGCCCAGGCCCGCGCGCAGCAACTCAAGAACCCGACAGGCTCCGGATCGGATCAGGTGGCGGTGGTGGCCGGGGCGGACAAGCCGGCGGTCAAGTAAGTCGAGGCCAGGTTGAGGCCAGGTTGAGGCCAGGTTGAGGTCAGGGAGAACGAGATGAACTATCGAGCAGGGTTGGCCGCAGGGTGTCTGTTGTTGTCATCGACGCTCCAGGCCATCGAGCCGGGACCGTCGTCGCGCTATCAGCAGGAGACGGAAAACTGGCTGCAGTTGCAGCTCCAGGGCCAGCAACGTTCGCCCACGCCCCAGGTGGCGACGCCCAGCGAGCGCGAACAGAGCATGCAGCGCTGGCTGGACAGCTACAAGCATCCGATTCCGGATTTCTACAAGCAGGATGAAGGGGGCAAGGTGAAGAGCAACTGAGCCTGCCCCGAGTCATTCGGCGCCTGAGCAGGCGCCATCGCCGGCATACCGGCTTCCACGGTTTTTGTCGGCCGCCGATTTTTTGTGCGACACAACACTGTGGGAGCCGGGCTTGCCCGCGAAAGCGTGCTGATGGGCAACGCCGGTCTCGGGGCCGCTCAGTGCGCGGTGACGTCCCGCTGGCGCGCACCGCCGGGCGACAGGGCCAGGGCCAGTTGCGTGCGGTTGTGCATGTGGGTCAGGCGCAATACCTGGGACACGTAGAGCTTCACGGTGTTTTCGGTGATGCCCAGTTCACAGGCGATCTGGTAGTTGGTCTGGCCCTTGCCCACCAGCCGCGCCACATCCACCTGCCGGGGCGACAGCTGATTGAAGATGGCCGGTATTTCCAGGTTGTCGGCGTCGTTCGGATCGTCCCCGCTAGCGACATCACGCGTGCCCTGGGGGGCACGGCGAACCATGTCCAGATCGTGATAGAGATCGTCGATGGACTCGGCGAGGAACTGCAGTTTCTGATTCAGGTGACCGAGGTTGTCACTCTGGCTGCGTTCGGCGATCACCGCCTCCTGGCGCTGGATCCCTTCGAGCAATTCGTCGAGGTCCACGGGCTTCTGGTAGTAGTCGGCAATCCCGGCGCGCAACGCCTTGATCACGTCCTGCTTGTCGGCACGGCCGGTCAGCATGATCGACTCGAAGATCCGCCGCTTGCCGGCCAGGCGTTGCAGTTCCTGGACCAGCTCGATGCCGTCGAGCTCGGGCATGTGCAGGTCACACAGGACCAGCCCGATGCTGGCATCTTCCCTGAACCGCTCGATGGCCTGGCGGCTGGAGAGGCAGGGTATGCAGCGGTAGCCGCTGCTTTCCAGAAACTCGCAGAGTTCTTCCACGATCAGCGGCTGGTCGTCGACTACCAGCACCTTCACTTGCGATACAAGCTTGTTCACGCGCCACTCCATGCCTTACGAGCCAATGACTACGAGTTCCCTGCCCACACGCGCAGCTTCGGGGGCTTTTGAATTAAAGTAGACGCACTTTCCTACTATGTACATAGAAGTAGCCTGGACCGCGACTAATGGATGCCGAGTGTCATACAAAAAAGGCCGATCCACAGGAAGGGCGCGAATGGCTGTTTCCTTGACAGGCCAGGTTCGAGATGGCGCAGGACATGCCTGAGACGTTGACCCAGCCGTGACCACAGCCTGGGGCCCAGCCAGAGCCAGAGGACACTGGCCACGCCGGCGCCGATAAAGGTGCCGAGCAGGTAGCGGCTGTCGCTCGCCAGCGCCAGTGCGGCGAGCAGCTTGACGTCGCCGGCACCGAGTCGCCCGGTGGCGTAACCGGGCAGGGTGAACAGCAACGCCAGCAGAAACGCCCAGCCGCCTTGTTGCGCCGTGGCCCCCAGCCAGGTCGTGCCGGTCCAGAGCAGATAGGCCAGGGCCAGTGCCGCGGCACCCAGGGTCAGGCTGTTGGCGATTTCCCGTTGGCGCAGATCCTGCGCGGCGCAGAGAGCGAACCAGAGAAGCAGGACAAGGCTGTGCATCGGGTAAAAAACGTCCCTTTCCGGCGAATGATTCTATGCTGATAGCTACGTGCAGTTGTCAGGGTAGACGCAGTCATGACCCCAAGCCTCCCCGAAAAGCAAAAAGGCGCCGCCGCCATCGAGTTCGCGCTGGTGTTCGTGATTTTTTTCGCGGTGCTCTATGGGCTGGTCAGCTACAGCCTGCCGCTGCTGATGATGCAGTCATTCAACGCGGCGACGGCCGAGGCGGCACGACAAGCGGTGGCGGTTGATCCGAACGCCGCAGGCTACCCGGCCTTGGTTCAGACCACGGCCAAGGCCGCCGCGCAGCAGAGGCTGGGCTGGATCCCGACGGCGCTGAACTTTCAGAACGGTGATATCACCACGCAGTTTACCGCGGCGAAGGTGCTCACCGTCACGATCAGCTATCCAACCTCGAGATTGCGCAACGTTCTGCCTTTCCTGGTCCTGCCCGGTATCGGCACGGTGCCCAGCCTGCCCGACACTCTCACCTCGACCACGAGCATGCAGTTTTGAACTCAGGGGAGAAGCTGTTCGGGCGCCTGCTCGGCCGGGCGGGCGAACCGGCTCCTGTCCTGCTGCCCGAGCCGACCATCTCCTCGGCGGGGTTGCAGATCCAGCTCGACGAAGAAGGGCACGTCCTCAGCGTGGGCGGCCCGTTGCGCCACGGGCTCGCAGCATTGCCCCATGGCAGGCCGTATCGGCTGCGCGACCTGCTGGCGCTGTCCAGCCGGTTGTCAGTGGAAGGCGTGCCGGCCGATTGGCTCGGGCACAGCCTCGACCTGGACTTCAATGGCCTGGCCGGGCAAGTCGTGCAGACCCGCGGTTGGCTCCAGTCGCATCAGGGGGGCTGGCTGTTGCAGGCGCTGGATATCGGCGACCTGCTCAGGCACAACCAGGTTTCGGAGAGCCGCGAACACCTTCAGCATTTCGCCGCACAGCTGAGCGAGCAATTGCGCCTGTGCAGTCTGGCGCGCCTGCCGCAGGTGCTGGCGGATCAACTGCAGAGCCTCGCCCAGCGCTGGCACATCCCCTGCGTGGCCCTGGCCTTGCTGGACGAGTCGCAGCAACAGTGGCAGATCCACAGTCACTACCGGGGTCACGATGCGCCGACGCTCTGGCACACCGGCCAGGCCCTGGGCACCGGCCTGGACAGCCTCAACGGCATGGCGCCGTTGCGCCTGGGCGTGCGCGATGGCTTGAGCGAGCACCTGCGCTTGCAGGGATTCATGGGCAATGCCGATGGTTTCCTCGTGCCCTTTCGCGATGACCATGGCGTGGCCGCCTGGCTGCTGTGCGGTTTCTACCCGGTACAACAACGGGCACCGGAGCTGACGGACCAGGATTGGCTGCTACTGGCGGCGGCCCTGGCCGCGCCGCTGCTCAGCCGCTGGCGCCAGCAGCGTCATCATCTGCAACTGGAACGCCTGGACGTGTTGCAAGGGTTGCTGGGGACGGGCTGGTGGGAGTGGTCGCCGGCCAGGGACGAATTACAACTGGCGGCGTCATTGGCGATGGGCCTGGGGCTTGGCGAGACGGCCTCGATAGTGTCCATGGACGAATGGCTGGCCCTGATCCATCCCGCCGATCGCCAGGAACTGGCCAGCCGCATGCGCGACTTGCAGCAGGGCAAGGACATGCTGCTCTGCGTGCGCCTGTACCAGGAAGATCCGGCCGGCGCTGCCCGCTGGTATCGACT
This sequence comes from Pseudomonas sp. Ost2, assembly GCF_018326065.1. Taxonomy (NCBI): domain Bacteria; kingdom Pseudomonadati; phylum Pseudomonadota; class Gammaproteobacteria; order Pseudomonadales; family Pseudomonadaceae; genus Pseudomonas; species Pseudomonas sp. Ost2. The sequence goes on from NZ_AP021904.1 coordinate 781,270, forward strand.
GCAGGGGCAGGCGCTGGGGGCAGGCGAGGCGCAGCGCATCGTCGGCTTCATGCTCGATATCAGCGACGTCAAGAACCAGGAACAGGCCGCCGCAGCCGCCCATGCGCGGCTGGACAACCTGATCGCCAGTTCGCCGGCGGTGATCTATGTCCAGCGCTATGTCGAAGGTGCCCTGGTCCCGGTGTTCTTCAGCGACAGCCTGCTGCCGCTGCTCGGCCTGGCATTGGCCGACTGTGCCGGGGGCGGCCTGGTGCAATGGATTCACCCCGAGGACCGCGATCGTTATTTCGAGCGTACCCGCCAGCTGTTGCGCGAGGGCCATGTCAGTTGCCGCTACCGGATCCGCGACAAGGGCGGCGAGTACCACTGGCTGCTGGATGAGGCGCGACTGTTGCGCGATGACCTGGGCTTGCCGGTGGAAGCGGTGGGCTTGTGGATGGATGTCACCGAGGCGACCCTGGCCGCCGAGCGGATCGAGAAAAGCGAGGAGCGCTACCGGATCCTGGTGGAGGATTCGCCGGCGATGATCTGTCGCTACCGCCCGGACCTGACCCTGATTTTCGGCAACAAGCCCCTGGCAAGCTACCTGGAATGCGCGCCCGAGCAACTGCCAGGGGTGAACCTGGGGAGCTGGATGTCGCCGGAGCAACAGGCGGCGTTTGTCCAGCGCCTGGCCCAACTGACCCCCGAACAGCCGGTGAGCACCGCGGAAATCAGCCTGCAGTTGCCCGGGCGCGAGCATGCCTGGTGGATCTGGTCGGACCGTGGCGTGTTCGATGAACAGGGGCAGTTGCTCGAAGTCCAGGCCGTGGGCCGCGACAACACCGAGGTCCGTCGCTCCCAGCAGCAACTGACCCAGAGCGCGAAAATGGCCACCCTCGGCGAGATGGCGACCGGCCTGGCCCACGAGATCAACCAGCCGCTGAACGTGATGCGCATGGCCATCGTCAACGTGCTCAAGCGCCTGGGCAACGGCGATGTGCAGATCGACTACCTGCAGGACAAACTCAACCGCATCGACGCCCAGGTCCAGCGCGCGGCGCGGGTGGTCGACCATATGCGGGTGTTCGGTCGTCGTTCGGAAATCGAGGCCGCGCCGTTCAACCCCGTGCAGGCGGTCGAAGGCACGCTGTCGCTGCTGAGCGAGGGCATGAAAGGCAAGGGCGTGGAGTTGCGCGTGCCGCCGATCGAGTTCGAGGTCCAGGTGCGCGGCTTTGTCGATCAACTGGAGCAGGTGCTGATCAACCTGATGGTCAATGCCCGGGATGCGCTGTTGAGCAAGCGCGAGAAAAACCGCGATTTCGAGCCGTGGATCTCGGTCACGGCCGAGCGCGATGAGCGGGTTGTGCGGCTGATCGTCGAGGACAACGGCGGCGGCATCGATCCCCGGTTGCTGGAACGGATCTTCGAACCGTTCTTCACCACCAAGCCGGTGGGCATCGGCACCGGCTTGGGGCTGTCGGTGAGCTACGGCATCGTCGAGAACATGGGCGGGCGCATGACCGTGCGTAATGGCGACGATGGGGCGCGGTTCTGTGTGGAGTTGCCGGTGGTGTTGACGGACTAGATCACCAGTTCGGCCCGTCCCGGTGGCTTGCAACTGAGGTTGGCGCCGACTTCGATCTGATTCAGGTTGATACCAAGATTATTGAGTAATCCGTTCAGGATCGGATTGAGTAGCGGTGTTAGCACGCCGCTGATTATGCCCCCCAGAGTGGTGTTCAGATCGTTGAGAACGTTGCCGATCCCTGTCAGCAAGCTGCCCAGGACATTAGAACCTGTCGGTTTGTAGATATTCAGCTTCAGGCCTGTGAGTGCCCCGGTGAGATCTCCCACGATGTTGGAGGTGGGTTGCGTCCAGTATTGCGGAGGTTGTTTGATTTCCGGCGGCTGGTTGTACTGGTGGGTACTGCGGTTTGCCGTGGCATTACCAGCCGTGCTGTCGATGCTCAATCCAATCCCTCCTCCATAAAATGGAACTCGGGTGGATGGGATGCAGCCTCCCAAAAGCGAGCACGTAACTACGCCAATATCCACCAGGGGGAGCGGCGCTACAACTATGTCGCTCGAAGAGTCAAATGCGTGTGAAGGGTCGAAGGAGCCGACTTTTACCTTGACCAGCGAAGCATTGGTTTGTGTAGTCAGTGTCTTGGTCGCGTCACTCAAACAAGTGAATCCGGTAACGTGGCTGTCGGCACTACCGACCTCGAGATCAATATTGATGCTGGCGGTGGGCAGCACTTTAAGGTCGGTCCTCTGACACGATACCGGGCAAAGCAGACTGTTCAATGCACCCACGATGTTCAGGTGCAGAAGATTGTTCAACGTATCCGAGAGTGTTCCCACGAGCCCCGTCAGCACGCCGTTGACGAGAGGAGTATCCAGTACCGGCAGGCTCAATGTGACGATCGTCCGTACCTGGGCAGTGCGGACATAAATCTGACTGGCAGGATCATTGGGGTTATCGACGGCTGTCTGCGGATTACCTGTCGCGGAAAGCTGAGGAGGCTCGATGACTTGCACTTTGACGCCGCCATTGAGCAATCCCGGGATGCTGAGCGGTATGCTCGCGACGGCGCCGTTCTTGGTATTCGCCAACTGGACGAATGCTTCGACCAGTTGAAAGACTTGAAGGGTGGCGTCCAGTCCGGAGGACGGCGTTGCGGTCTGCAGTTTGAGCAGGTCGCCCAACTTGACCTGGGTATTGCCCACCGCAGCCTTGAGATCGGTCAGCCCGCTGACTGCGATGCTGGTGGTCGTCCCCCCGCCGTCAAGACCGTAATCGCTGTATCAATCAGCCGTGTCAGGGTGGTATTGGTGCTGAGAACACTGTTGTAGTCTCCGGCGGACAGGTGCAGATCGATTGCCAGTTGGTTCATGTAGCTCAGCAGGTTGATATTGGTATCGACCAGGCCTTGCCAACCCGCCACGCTCAGATTGAGGTTGCTCCTCAGCATCTGACCGAACAACAGGTTGAGGGCCGCCGATTTGCTCGAGTCGACCGTGACCAGCGTGCTGCGAATGGTCAACTGTGCCAGCGGCGGCAAAGGTTTTGGGGAGGCAACGGCGGTCGCTGTCAGTGTCGTGTTCAGGTTGGCGGCGCCGGAGAACAGTGCACCTATGCCGGCTGCAATACTGGTGGGGACAGTCCTGGTGGCGACCACCCGGATGGCCTGGGATTTCGTGGCGTCGGCGGAGAAGGTTCGAATATTGTTGGCGCCGGTCACCAGTGTTCCGCAGGTCGTGGTGAGCGTGCGATTGCCGTTGGCGACGACAAAGGCATTGCGTACGGCATTCTGATTGGCATAGCTGGCAGCTGTAACGTCCGGCGCGACGCAATTTCCCCCCCGGCTCATGGCTTCCAGCGCCGCCGAATCCGCTACTCGTTGCAATGAACGCTTTTCCAGGTACAACCGCCCGCTATCAACCACCACCACCATGCACAACAGCGCCAGCCCCAGGGTCAGGGCGGCCATCAGGCCGATTGCGCCGCGTTGCCTCGACGGGCCGCGGAACGCCATTGGACGGCGAGGGAAAGACATCGAGCACTCCTTTGCCGGCGCATGGCCGAGCGCTTACTTTCCTGTACTGCATGGCAGTGTAGTCAAGGCTGGAAGGGGGGGCTGGCGAGTCGCCGGTTTGGCGACTGATGGAAGGCGGGAGGGGCAGAAGTGTCTTGGGGCCTGGGCTGCCGTCTTCGCGGGCAAGACCGTTCCTGGAGGTTCCTGGTCGTAGTCGATATCCGGACTCGCCCGCGAAACCGTGGGAGCGGGCTTGCCCGCGAAGGCGTCCGCCCAGGCACTCCGGGAGCTGCTAGCGGGGCGGATAGTTCGCCATCACCTGGGCCACGGTCTTGTTGATGGCGGCGCTGCGCTCGGCCGGGGTTGGCGTTTCGTTGACCACCTGCTCGGCACTGCCGCGCCAGACCAGCTTGCCGTCCTTGCCATCGAGCAGGTCGACCTGGATCGTCGCGACCTGATAGTCGACATTGCGGGTTTCGCTGTATCCCGGGCCGCCCCAGAAGCCGCCGCCACGCCATGGGCCACCCCAGCCACCGCCGTAGTTGGTGCTGATCTGCTGCTGGCGGTTGTCGACGATCAGGTAGGCCTGCACCCGCACATCGGCCTTGCCACCGGCCGGTGCAGGACGCAAGCCACGCTGGTCGAGCTGTTCACTGACCGCCTGGCGGATGCGTTGCTCGGTCAGGTCACTCTTGATCCGTGGATCGTCCGGCCGATATTGCAGGGCGGGTTCTTTCCAGCTCCAGCTGCGATACGCCGCGAAATCGCGGCTGGCGTCGAAGTCGTGGCTGACCTGGGCGGTTTGGCAGGCACTGAGCAGCACAGCGAAAGCTACTAAAGCGAGACGGCGGAACATGATTTTTCTCCGGTTGCCTGGCGAGGTTGTCTAGCTGGGTGGATACGCGGCCAGGGCTTTGTGCACCGCTTCGCGCAAGGCATCCGCGCGTTCGAGCTGGTTGCCCTGGCTGCTGGTTTCAGCACTGGCGCTCCAGACCGGCTGACCGGTCGCGGCGTCGAACAGGCTGATGCGCGCTACGAGCACCTGGACTTCATAGGTGCGCACGATCGGCACGCTGTTATACATACCGTAGCGGTTTCCGTACGGACCACCACCGTAGGCGCCGGCATAGCCATAGTCTTCCTGGACCTGGCGCAGGCGTTTTTCCAGATGCACGTCGGCACTGACCCGCAGGTCTGCCGGGGCATCGGCGCGGCGAGGGCGCAAACCCTGCTCGTCGAGGGCGTTGCCGACCATCTCGGCCAGTTGCGCCGAATCGGCCCAGGTCGTGCCGGCGGGCAGCCGGTCATTGAGCCAGGCCCAGGTGCGATAGCGGCCATAGTCGCGGGCCGGTGCCGGGTAGGCGCTCAGGTCCAGGGTTCCGGCCGCCTGCGGTGGGGCCGGCGGGATCGGTCGCGAGTCGGCGGTATAAGGGTTCGGGCTCGAACAGGCGGCCAGCCCCAGGCACAGTGTCAACAAGACAAAACGGCGATTCATTGCATCCTCCGCATCACACCGGACGGCAGATCCAGTGCAGGTAACGCCCAAGCCCGGCAAAGCTTGGGTGACGACGATGGGCCAGCTCCATTTCCAGCAGGTCGATCAGTTCGGCACGGGCCTGGAACTCGACCGGCATGTAGTCGTGGAAGACCCGCACGCCACTCTGGGTCTCGACTGCCCACAGGCCTTCGAGTCGCGCCGCCAGCTCCCGTGGATCGAGGGGCTGCTGTGGGGTCAGGCTCTGCTTTTCGCCGGCCATGTCGTTCTTGCGCATCTTGCGGAAATGGCCCTTGAGCAGATTCCGGTAGATCAGCGCATCACGATTGTAGAAGGCCAGGGACAGCCAGCCCTGTGGTCGCGTCAACTGGTGCAGCACCGGCAGGATCGCATGGGGTTCGGCCAGCCATTCCAGCACCGCATGGCACAGCACCAGGTCATAGGGCTCGGTGAGTTGCCCGAGCAGGTCCTGCCAGGGCGCCTGGATAAAGGTCGCCGGCTGGCCCGCCTCGGCGAAGCGCTGGCGTGCCCCTTCGAGCATCGGCTCGGCGGGTTCGGCGAGGGTGACCTGGTGACCTCGCTCGGCCAGCCACAACGACATATGGCCCAGCCCGGCACCGATGTCCAGTACCCGCAATGGCCGGTCCGGCAGGGTTTCGGCGAGGTCGGCCTGGAGCACCGCCAGGCGGATCGCCCCCTTGGCACCGCCGTAGATCTTCTCGGCGAAGCGCGTGGCCAGTTGATCGAAATGACGGTCGCTCATTGGGCAAACCGCCGTTCGCTGTCGGCCAGCTTGGCCCGCACCACTTCGTTCATGTCCAGCCCCAGTTCGCTGCACAGCAGCAGGAGATAAAGGATGATGTCACCGACTTCCTGCCCGGCATGGGCCAGCTTTTCCGCCGGCAACTGGCGCGACTGGGCTTCCGTCAGCCACTGGAAGATCTCCACCAGCTCGGCCATTTCCACGCTGGCGGCCATCGCCAGGTTTTTCGGGCTGTGGAATTGTTTCCAGTCGTTGCGATCACGGATGCCGTGCAGGCGTTGGGTCAGTTCGTCGAGGTTCATGCGCAGTGTTCTCCTTCAAGGCGACTAGCTTCCGGCGGATGAGAACGGGAAGCAAGGGCCTTGCTACTGGGAGAACACCGCGGGCGGATGAAATATTCATCACGGTCAGCAAGCTGTCAGCTTGGCGGTCGTGGCTCAGCCGATGGGATGCCAGTTGCCGGTCATGTGCTCCAGCTCTCCGGCGCCGGTCAGGCGCAGTTCCCCGCTCGATCCCGGCGCACTGGCATACAGCAGCACTTCGTTGGGCAGGCGCACCGGCTTGCGGAAGGTCACGTCGATTTCGATATTCGCCGCCGGCAGGTGATTGCCCAGGGCAGCCAGCGTCCGCGCCTTGTTCCACAGGCCATGGGCGATGGCCTGGGGAAAGCCGAACAGCCTGGCACTGAGGGCGCTCAGGTGGATCGGGTTGTAGTCGCCGGAAACCCTGGCGTATTGGCGGCCGATATCGGCCGGGCATTGCCAGCGGGTCAGTTCGGTCAGTTCTCCGGGTTGCCGGTCGACTTCCTCGGGCGCATCCCCCGCCAGCTCGACTCCGCGGCAGAGCATGCGGCTCTCGGCTTCCCACAGTGGCCCCAGGGCATCGTCGACCTGGGTCAGCAGGTCGAAGGTCGCGCCCTTGGCATGGGGCTGCAGGTTCTGCACCTGGACGCCGACCCGCAGGCTGGTGACCCCGCCCAGCGGACGCAGGATGCGGATGCGGTTGCTCAAGTGGACCAGGCCCATCAGGGGGAAGGGAAAGTCCTTGGCGGTGAGCAACTGCATTTGCAGGGGAAATGCCAGCACATGGGGATAGGTCGCCGGCATCAGGCCGGTATCGGCAAACCCACAGACCTTGCGGTAGGCCGCCAGACGCTTGGTGTCGACGGTGACCCAGCAGCACAGGCCCTCGGCCGGCAACTGGGTACCGGTGATCTTGCGCCGCCGGGCGGCCCGTACGTACAACCCCGGCAGCCCGGGGGCAATGGTCAGGTACTGCCAATTCACTTGCATGTTCAGGCCCCCAATACACTTTGTCCGCAGACCCTCAAGGCTTGACCGCTGAGCGCTCCCGAGCCCGGCTGGGCGAGCCAGGCCACCGCCTCGGCGACGTCCTGGGGCAGGCCGCCCTGGCCCAGGGAGCTCATGCGTCGTCCGGCTTCGCGCAGGGCGAAGGGAATATGCGCGGTCATCTGTGTCTCGATAAAACCGGGGGCCACGGCGTTGATGCTGATGCCGCGTTCGCCCAGCAGCGGGGCCCAGGCCTGGGCCAGGCCGATCAGCCCGGCCTTGCTCGCGGCATAGTTGGTCTGGCCGCGATTGCCAGCGATACCGCTGATGGACGCCAGCAGGATCACCCGGCCGGCATCGTGCAGGGTGCCGCTGTCGAGCAGGGCGCGGGTCAGCACCTGCGGGGCATTGAGGTTGACGGCCAGTACCGCGTCCCAGAACTCGGGCGTCATGTTCGCCAGGGTCTTGTCGCGGGTGATGCCGGCGTTGTGGACGAGAATATCGAGGCCATCGGGCAGTTGCTCGACCAGTTGCGTGGCGGCGTCTTCGGCACAGATGTCCAGGGCAATGCTGCGCGCGCCGAGACGGGCGGCGAGGGCATCGAGGTCGGCCTTGGCCTGTGGTACGTCCAGCAGGATGATCTCGGCGCCGTCGCGGGCCAGGGTCTCGGCAATCGCCGCACCGATGCCGCGCGCCGCGCCGGTGACCAGCGCCTTGCGCCCGGCCAGCGGGCGGCTCCAGTCCTGGACCTGGCTGGCGCAGGCCGCCAGGTGCAGCACCTGGCCGCTGACGTAGGCGCTCTTCGGCGACAGAAAGAAGCGCAGTGCGCCTTCGAGCTGATCTTCGGCATCCTCGTCGACCCGCAACAACTGCAGGGTGCCGCCGTTGCGCAATTCCTTGGCCAGCGACCGGCTGAAGCCTTCCAGGGCCCGTTGCGCACTGGCCGCGAAAGGATCGCGCAGGTTTTGCGGGGCGCGGCCGAGGATCACCACATGGGTGCAGGACTCCAGGTTCCTCAGCAACGGCTGGAAGAATTCGCGCAACTGCTTGAGCTGGTCGGTCTGCACAATCGCGCTGGCGTCGAATACCAGGGCCTTGAGCTTCGGTCCGTGGCCGGGAATCCAGGCGGTGCATCCGGGCACGTCGCTGCCGTAGCTGTAGACGGCATCGGTCAGCCGCAGGGCGAATGCGCCGACTTTTGCCGCCAGTGGCCCGCCGCCCAGGAGCAGGGCGCCTTCCACCGGTCGCAGGCGTCCGGCCTGCCAGCGTTCCAGGCGTGTCGGCGCCGGCAGGCCGAGGGCGCCTACCAGGCGTTGACCGATTGTCGAGTTGGCGAAGTCGATATAACGGTCAGACATGGAACGCTCTCCGGCGGCAGGGGTTCAAAGGTTGACCGCAAAGGACCGTCACTGGTTCGTTTTGCAGGAAAGGGCCTACTCTTTTAGCGGCAATGTCACTCAAATAATAGGGAGTTTTTTATGAATTCGTTGCGCCGTGTTGCCATTATCGGGGGCAACCGCATCCCGTTCGCCCGCTCCAATGGCCCTTATGCCACCGCGAGCAACCAAGCGATGCTGACGGCGGCGCTGGAGGGCCTGATCGAACGCTTCAACCTGCACGGCCTGCGCCTCGGCGAAGTGGCGGCGGGGGCGGTGCTCAAGCATTCGCGGGATTTCAACCTGACCCGCGAGTGCGTGCTGGGCTCGCGGCTGTCGCCGCAGACCCCGGCCTACGATATCCAGCAGGCCTGCGGCACCGGGCTGGAAGCGGCCCTGCTGGTGGCGAACAAGATTGCCCTGGGGCAGATCGAATGCGGTATCGCCGGCGGCGTCGACACCACGTCCGATGCGCCGATCGGGGTCAACGAAGGGCTTCGACAGATCCTGTTGCAAATCAATCGAAGCAAAAGCACCGGCGACAAACTCAAGGCGCTGCTGCAATTGCGCCCGCATCACCTGAAGCCGGAACTGCCACGCAACGGCGAGCCGCGTACCGGGCTGTCCATGGGGCAGCACTGCGAGTTGATGGCGCAGACCTGGAACATTCCCCGTGGCGAGCAGGATCAACTGGCCCTGGAAAGTCACCAGAAGATGGCCGCGGCCTATGCCGAGGGCTGGCATGACGACCTGCTCACGCCCTTTCTCGGCCTGACCCGCGACAACAACCTGCGTGCGGACCTGACCCTGGAAAAGCTCGCGGCGCTCAAGCCGGTGTTCGAGCGCAGCGCCAAGGGCACGCTGACGGCGGGCAACTCCACGCCGCTGACCGACGGTGCCTCGCTGGTGCTGCTGGGCAGCGAGGAATGGGCGAGGGAGCGCGGGCTGCCGGTCCTGGCCTATCTGCGTGACGGCGAAGCGGCGGCGGTGGACTTCGTCAAGGGCGCCGAAGGGCTGTTGATGGCGCCAGCCTATGCGGTGCCGCGGCTGCTGGCGCGCAACAACCTGACGCTGCAGGATTTCGACTACTACGAGATCCACGAGGCTTTCGCCGCCCAGGTCCTGTGCACCCTGAAGGCCTGGGAAGATCCCGAGTACTGCAAGACCTGCCTGGGCCTCGACGCGCCGCTGGGCTCGATCGACCGCGGCAAGCTCAACGTCAAGGGTAGTTCCCTGGCGGCCGGGCATCCGTTCGCCGCCACCGGCGGGCGGATCGTCGCGAGCCTGGCGAAGCTGCTCGACACGGCGGGCCAGGGGCGCGGCCTGATTTCTATCTGTGCCGCCGGTGGCCAGGGGGTGACGGCGATTATCGAGCGGTGAGGCCGCCAAAAGCTTTGTGGTCTCTGTGGGAGGGGGGCCTGTCCCCGAAGCCTTTGGTGCATTCACTGGCCTCTTCGCGGGCAAGCCCGCTCCCACATAAGCTCGCGGTCTGTGTGGGAGCCGGCTTGCTGGTGATAGCGGTGGGTCTGTCGAGCTTCTGCAGGAGAGCGACTTTTGTAGGTGGGAGGGGGCTTGCCCCCGAAGCTTTTGGTGCATCCACTGGCCTCTTCGCGGGCAAGCCCGCTCCCACACAAGCCCGCTCCCACATAAGTCCACTCTCACACAGGGCCGCTCACTGAAGAGGTTTTCAAAGGCATTGTCAGGCGGGAGGTTCTTGGCCTAAGGTCGCACCCGCCAGCCATCGCGCGACATAAGGTTGATCCATGCCGACCAACGGACAACGTGGTCCCGAAAGACAGATTCCCGTGCTGTCGGCCCTGCCGCGCCCGCTCTATGCCCGTGCCGAAAGCCTGAATGCCGGCTCCTGGACGCCGCGCCACCGCCATGACTGGGTACAGTTTTCCTATGCCATCAGCGGCGTGCTCGGGGTGCATACCTCCGAAGGCAGTTTCTTTGCCCCGCCACAGTGGGGCGTGTGGATTCCGGCCGGGCTGGAGCATGAGGTGGTGACTTCGATGCAGGCGGAAATGCGCAGCCTGTATGTGCGCCGCGAGGATTGCCCGTGGGCGGCGGAGCGCTGCCGGGTGCTGGAGGTGACGCCGCTGGCGCGGGAACTGATCAAGAGCTTCTGCCTGCTGCCGGCGGATTATCCCCAGGAGGGCAGCGCCCAGGCGCGGTTGGTGCAGGTGTTGCTGGACCAGTTGGCGAGTCTGCCGGAGGTCGGCTTTTCCCTGCCGTTGCCCCGCCATCCGCGGTTGTTGGGATTGTGCAACGAGTTGATCGAAAGCCCGGAGCAGGGCGTGACCTTGAGCGAATGGGCGGTGCGCCTGGGCATGTCCGAGAAGACCCTGATGCGCCTGTTCCAGCGCGAGACCGGCCTGAGCTTTCGCGGCTGGCGCCAGCGCATGCGCCTGTTGTCGTCGCTCAGTGCCCTGGAAGAGGGCGACAGCGTGACCCGTGCCGCGCTGTCCTGCGGCTATGACTCCACCTCGGCGTATATCGCGGCCTTCAAGGGCCTGTTCGGTTATACGCCGGGAGAGTTGTTCCGCTAGTCGCCCCCCGACTCAGGTCCGGAAGCGTTTCACCAGGCCATCCAGCTCGCTGGACAGACCCGCCAGGCTCTGGGAATCGAGCCGTGCCGAGTTCGCCAGCTCTGCCACCAACTGCGCATCGCCATGGATCTGGCTGATATGCCGGTTGATGTCTTCGGCCACCTGATGCTGTTCTTCCGCCGCCGTGGCGATCTGGGTGTTCATGTCGCGGATCACGTCCACCGATTCGCGGATCTGCCCGAAGCTGGTGCGCGCCAGGCCGATGCGGGTCACCGATTGTTGCGAGACCTCCAGGCTGGCATGCATCTGCTGCGCGACCTGGCTGGTGCGCTTGGCCAGGTTGCCCAGCAGGCCATCGATTTCCGCCGTGGAATCGGCGGTGCGCTTGGCCAGGGCGCGCACTTCGTCGGCCACCACGGCAAACCCGCGACCCTGTTCGCCGGCGCGGGCGGCCTCGATGGCGGCGTTCAGCGCCAGCAGGTTGGTCTGCTCGGCGATGGAGCGGATCGTGCCGAGGATCGACTGGATGTTGTTGCTGTCGCTTTCCAGTTGCTGCATGGACTGGGCCGACTGTTCGATCTCCTGGCTCAACTGATCGACGCTGTGCACGGCCGCATCGATCTGCTGCTGGCCTTCGCGGGCCTGGCGCTGGCCGCTGTCGGCGGACTCGGCCGCCTGGCTGCAGGAGCGCGCGACTTCGTTGGCGGTGGCGACCATCTCGTGGAACGCCGTGGACACCATGTCCACCGCTTCACGCTGGCGCCCGGCGGCGTCGGCCATGTCGCCCGATACCCGGGTGGAATTACGCGACGAGTCGAGGATCTTGTTCGCCGACAGGCCGATATGCTGGATCAGGCTGCGGATCGCCGCCAGGAACTGGTTGAACCAGCTCGCCAGTTGCGCGGTTTCGTCGCTGCCGCGGATCTGCAGGTTCTGGGTCAGGTCGCCGTTGCCCTGGGCGATGCCTTCCAGGCCGCTGGAGACGCTGCGGATCGGCCGTACGATCAGGCTGGCGAAACTGGCGCCGACGATGGCGAAGATCACCGCGAGCACGGCGGCGATGATCGCGATCAGCCAGGTCAGCTGGTTGGCCGTGCCCATGACTTCGCTTTGCTTGACCAGGCCGATGAAGGTCCAGCCCAGTTGTTCCGAAGGCCAGATATTGGCCATGTAGTGCTCGCCGTTGAGTTCGACTTCCACCAGGCCCTTGCCGGCCTTGGCCAGGTCGGCATAACCGCTGCCCAGGCTGCCCAGGGCCTTGAAGTTGTGTTCCGGCTGCTTGGGGTCGACCAGCAGGTTGCCGCTGTTTTCCAGCAGCATCAGGTAGCCGCTTTCACCGAGCTTGATCTGCTTGACGATCTCGGTGAGCTGCTTGAGGGTCACGTCGATGCTGACCACGCCGCCCGGGTTGCCGAGCTTGTTGGCGACGGTGCGCACGGTACTGACGTAGGTCGCGTCGTCCTGGGCCCAGTAATAGGCGGCGGTGCGCAGCGGCTTGCCCGGGTTGGCCATGGCGGTCTTGTACCAGGGGCGCTGGCGCGGGTCGTAGTTGCTCAGCTTCGGATCGTCGGGCCAGGACACGTAGCCGCCGGCTTCGGTGCCGATGATCGCGTAGGCATAGGCCGGATGGCTGGTGCCCAGGGCTTCGAGGAAGGTGTAGACCTGCTTGTCCATGTCGCCCTGGGGGACCTTGGCGGCATCGGCGCTCATGTAGGTCTTGAGGCTGCCATCGCTGTTCTTGATCAGCGGCTGGTTGGCCAGGTATTCGACGTTCTGGCTGATGCCTTCGAAGAACAGCTGCATGGCGTTGCTGACCTGGCGGATCTCCCGGCCGCTGCCGTCGGCAAAGCTGTTGCGCGCTTCGCTGCGCAGGTTCATTACCACCAGGGTGGCGACCAGCACCACCGGCAAACAGGCGACGATTGCAAACGCCCAGGTCAGTTTTTGCTTGATGTTCATCCGCGCTCCAGATTCTTCCAGATTTTTTTCTTGTGGGCCCACGACGTACCGATGGCGCGCGAAGCTGGGCTGCTGTGAAAGTCTTGCGGTGTTGAAAATCCGTTTCGCGGGCGGTGTGCTGATTGTCCGACAAACGCTCCTCTGTCTCTGAGCGCTTCGGCCCGGCCAGGAAAAAATTGAGGCCGTCTGGCGAAAATTCCCGTTTTTGCCGAGTATTCGACGGCTGGCAATGGTCGGAACTGACAGAGTGCCCGCCTGGTAGTGGTCTGATGAGTGTCAGCTATTATCCTTGGGGCTCGTGGATTTGCCGCGGTAATCTGGCACATTGAGTGCATTGGAGAACATTCGAGGTCGGCATCTTCCTTCCTGCTGTGAGAGGATGGCCGTACAACGAGTGACATTCGCGTGTTTGGTAATAAAGGACCCACAATAAAAGCTGATGAAGACTCCAAAACGCATTGAACCCCTGATCGAGGACGGTCTGGTCGACGAGGTGCTGCGCCCACTCATGAGTGGCAAAGAAGCAGCTGTTTACGTGGTGCGCTGTGGCAACGAGCTGCGTTGCGCCAAGGTTTACAAGGAGGCGAATAAACGAAGTTTTCGTCAGGCGGCCGAGTATCAGGAAGGCCGCAAGGTGCGTAACAGTCGTCAGGCCCGCGCGATGGCCAAGGGCTCGAAGTTCGGCCGCAAGGAAACCGAGGACGCCTGGCAGAACGCCGAGGTGGCGGCCCTGTTCCGTCTGGCCAGTGCCGGCGTACGGGTGCCCAAGCCGTTCGATTTCCTCGAAGGCGTGCTGTTGATGGAGCTGGTGGCGGACGAGTACGGCGATGCCGCGCCGCGTCTCAATGACGTGGTCCTGGAGCCGGACCAGGCGCGCGAGTACCACGCGTTCCTGATTTCGCAGATCGTGCTGATGCTGTGTACCGGTCTGGTGCACGGTGACCTGTCGGAGTTCAATGTGTTGCTGACGCCGGATGGCCCGGTGATCATCGACCTGCCCCAGGCGGTGGATGCGGCCGGCAACAACCACGCGTTCAGCATGCTCGAGCGTGACGTCGGCAACATGGCCTCCTATTTCGGCCGGTTTGCCCCGGAACTGCGGCGCACCCGTTATGCCAAGGAAATGTGGGCCCTGTACGAGGCTGGCACCTTGCATCCGGCCAGCGTCCTGACCGGCGAGTTCGACGATCCGGAAGAACTGGCGGATGTCGGTGGCGTGCTGCGCGAGATCGAAGCGGCACGTTTCGACGAAGAACGTCGCCAGGCCATCCGTTCGGCAGACGACGCCCCGCCGGGCAAGCTGGCCGAAGAGCCGCCACCGCCCTGGATGCAGCACTGATCGTGTTGCTGATCGTTCCCACGCTCTGCGTGGGAATGCCTCTCAGGATGCTCCGCGTCCGCTCTTGTGACGCAGAGCGTCACGGGCTGCATTCCCACGGGGACCGTGGGAACGATCAACGATCCTGGGGCGGGCTCAGGTGGGCTCGCAACAGTTCCCCGATGCCAGGTCCTTGAGGATCGGGCAGTCCGGGCGATGATCGCCCTGGCAGTGCTCCACCAGGTCTTGCAGGGTATCGCGCAGCCCGGCGAGTTCGCTGATCTTGCGGTTCAACTCGTCGATATGTTGCCGGGCCAAGGCCTTCACGTCGGCGCTGGCGCGCTGGCGATCCTGCCACAGCGTCAGCAGCTTGCCGACTTCTTCCAGGGAAAACCCCAGGTCCCGCGAGCGCTTGATAAACGCCAGGGTATGCAACTCGTCCGCTCCGTACAGGCGATAGCCGCTGTCCGTGCGCGTGGCTGCCTTAAGCAGGCCGATGGATTCGTAATAACGAATCATCTTTGCGCTCAGCCCGCTCTGGCGGGCTGCTTGGCCGATGTTCATGCCATCTCCTTCAGTCGAGGTCTTCGGGTTTCCAGGTCTTGAGCAGCAAGGCATTGCTGACCACGCTGACGCTGGAAAGGGCCATGGCCGCCCCCGCCAGCACCGGGTTGAGCAGGCCGAAGGCGGCCAGCGGGATACCGATCAGGTTATAGACGAATGCCCAGAACAGATTCTGCCGGATCTTCGCATAGGTCTTGCGGCTGATTTCCAGCGCCGCCGGCACCAGCCGTGGATCGCCGCGCATCAGGGTAATGCCGGCGGCATGCATGGCGACATCGGTGCCGCCGCCCATGGCGATGCCGATATCCGCGGCGGCCAGGGCCGGGGCGTCATTGATGCCGTCGCCGACCATGGCGACGACGCCGCTCTTCTTCAGTTCGCTGACCGTGGCGGCCTTGTCCGCCGGCAGCACTTCGGCATGCACATCGCGGATACCCAGGGCTTCGGCGACCACCCGGGCGCTGCCGCGGTTGTCGCCGGTCAGCAGGTGGCTGCTGATATGGCGCGCCTGCAACTGCTCGATGGCCTGCCGGGCACCTGGCTTGAGGGTGTCGCCGAAGGCGAACAGGGCCAGCACCCGTGGCTGTGGACTCTGCTCGATCAGCCAGGACAAGGTGCGGCCCTCGGCCTCCCAGGCGCTCGCCGTTGCCTCCAGGGCTCCGGCCGCCAGGCCGCTTTCGTCCAGCAGGCGGCGGTTGCCCAGGGCCAGGGCACGACCGTCGAGTTCGCCGGCGATACCGCGTCCGGTCAATGAGCGGCTGTTATGGATATCCGCCACTGCCAGGCCACGTTCCGCGCAGGCATCGAGTACCGCCTTGGCCAGCGGGTGTTCGCTGCCACGCTGAAGAGCGCCGGCCAGTTGCAGGGCGAGTGCTTCGTCACCGTCGACGGCGCTGAAGTGGGCAATCCGCGGGGTGCCGGAGGTCAGGGTGCCGGTCTTGTCGAAGACCACGGCGCTGACTTCATGGGCGCGCTCAAGGGCTTCGGCATCCTTGATCAGGATGCCATGGCGCGCGGCGACGCCGGTACCGGCCATGATCGCGGTCGGGGTGGCCAGGCCCAGGGCACACGGGCAGGCGATCACCAGCACCGCCACGGCATTGATCAGGGCGGTCTCCAGGGGCGCGCCGTGCAGCCACCAGCCGACCAGCGTCGCCAGGGCCAGCAGCAGTACGCTCGGGACGAATACCTGGCTGACCTTGTCCACCAGCTTCTGGATCGGTGCTTTGGCCGCCTGGGCGTCTTCCACCAGGCGGATGATCCGTGCGAGCACGGTTTCCGCCCCCAGCGCCTGGGTCTTGACCAGCAACCGGCCTTCACCGTTGATGGCGCCGCCGGTGACCTTGTCTCCGGGCTGCTTCGGCACTGGCAGGCTTTCACCGCTGATCAGGGCCTCGTCGGCATGGCTCTGGCCTTCGACCACTTCGCCATCCACCGGAAAACGTTCACCGGGCTTGACCAGCACCAGGTCGTCGAGGCACAAGGCACTGATGGCGACGTCCTGTTCGCGGCCGTCGATCACCTGGATCGCCCGTTCCGGACGCAAGGCTTCGAGGGCACGGATGGCGCTGGCGGTCTGGCGCTTGGCGCGGCTTTCGAGGTATTTGCCCAGCAGCACCAGGGCGATCACCACCGCCGAGGCTTCGAAATACAGGTGGGGCATATGGCCGTGGCCGGCGTTGGCCCATTGGTAGAGGCTCAGGCCGTAACCGGCGCTGGTGCCGAGGGCGACCAGCAGGTCCATATTGCCGGCTCCGGCCTTGACCGCCTTCCACGCGGCGACATAAAAGCGTGCGCCGAAGATGAACTGCACCGGCGTCGCCAGGGCGAATTGCAGCCAGGCCGGCAGCATCCAGTCGTAGCCGAAGGGCTGGGCGAGCATCGGCAACACCAGCGGCAGCGCCAGGGCGATGGCCAGCAGCAGCGACCAGCGCTCGCGGCTCAGGCGCTGCTGTTGCACCTGGGCCGTGGCGGCTTCGCTCTGACGCAGGGTGGCGGAATAACCGGCGGCGCCGACGGCGGCGATCAGCAGCGCCGGATCGACCTGGCCAAGCAATTCGAGGTGGGCCCGTTCATTGGCCAGGTTGACGCTGACGCTGCGCACCCCGGCGACCTTGTTCAGGGCACGCTCGACGCGGCCGGCGCAGGAGGCGCAGGTCATGCCGCCGATGCTCAGTTCCAGGCTCTGGCTGGGCACCTGGTAACCGGCCTGTTCGACGGCCTGCAGCAGTGCCGGCAAGCTGTCGGCGGGGGCCTGGACGCGGGCCTGTTCGGTGGCGAGATTGACGCTGACCGCGCTGGTCCCCGTTACTTTGCGCAAGGCGCGTTCGACTCTGCCGGCGCAACTGGCGCAGGTCATGCCGGCGATCGGCAGGTCGAAAAGGGTGGATTCGAGCATGGGCGATACTCCTGGAGAAGTTGCCCACAGGATCAACCTTGCCACCTTGGCAAGGTCAAGCCTCTCTTTTGCGCAGGGTTCGACTTACTGATAACCCAGCGGCACCTGCTTGAGGCGCAGTCCGTTCGGCCCGGCGACAATGGCGAACTTGCGCACGTCCCCGCCATTGAGCTTGATCAGTTGCTGCGGGGCCGCCAGCATGCTCGCGTTACAGCCAGGGGCCTGGCCCGGCAGCGCCTTGAGGCGCACGGAAACATCGCCGGGCGGCAGGTTGAAGGAGGTGGCCTGTTCCTGGAACAGTCGCGCCGACAATTGATCCTGCAGGTAGACGCCGATTTCGCAAGGCGTCGAAACCTCCAGGCGCTCACGGGAGATGATCAGCACCCCGTAGTTTTCTCCGGCGGCGCTGGCAAAGGGTGTCGCACCGAAAAGGCTGAGAAGGCCGAACAGGCTGAAAACTGACCAGCGCATGGCTGAATCTCCTACGGTTGGATCGTCGATGACGAAGCTTGGCGCAGGGGCGAGCGAAATGCCAGCCCGGCAGCTTCACGAGGAACTTGACCTTGCCACGATGGCAAGCTTGAGACTGCTCCCAACCTCAATACAGGAGAAGTGTCATGCAAATCTTCAATGTCCAGGGCATGTCGTGCGGTCACTGCGTCAAGGCCATCACCCAGGCCGTGCAGGCCCGCGATCCGGCGGCCAGCGTGCAGGTGGACCTCGGCGCGAAGGAAGTCGGCGTGCAGAGCCGGTTGTCGGCCGACGAGGTCATCAGTGTGATCAGCGATGAAGGTTACGCGGTGCAGCTGGCGAGCTGACCGCTCCGATCGTTCCGCCGCTCTGCGTGGGACAGTACCAGGCCGTGCCCGGAGCGGCCTGGCAATCCCGGGAATTTCCCGGTCATTTATTTAGTTAGCGACCTATCGGAATGTTCAAGGCATCCCCGCGCAGTTAGACTAGGCGGCTGCACGCACTGCTACCGGATGCCCGATGAACCTACGATTGATCCTCATCCTCGGGGCCCTGAGCGCTTTCGCGCCCCTGGCCATCGACTTCTACCTGCCGGGTTTCCCGTCGATGGCCATCGCCTTCGGCACCGATGAAAAGCATATCCAGCTGACGCTGGCGGTGTATTTCCTCGGACTGTCCATCGGGCAACTGGTCTACGGGCCATTGGCGGATCGCTTTGGTCGGCGGGGGCCGTTGCTGGTCGGGGTGTTCCTGTTCACCCTGGCGTCCCTGGCCTGCGCTTTCGCCCCGAACCTGGAATGGCTGATCGCCGCGCGTTTCCTGCAGGCGCTCGGCGGTTGCGCGGGGGCGGTGATTTCCCGGGCGGTGGTCAGCGACAAGTGTGACGCCATCGGTTCGGCCAAGGTCTTTTCGCAACTGATGCTGGTGACCGGCCTGGCGCCGATCCTGGCACCGATGCTCGGCGGCGTGCTGGTCAATCTCTATGGCTGGCAGTCGATCTTTATCGTGCTGACCCTGTTCAGCGCGTTGTCCGCCGTCGCCGTGGCCCTGGGCCTGCCGGAAAGCCTGCCGGCCACTCAACCGCGGCAGCCGCTGTCGGGGGCGTTGCGCCAATACGCCAGCCTGCTGTCGGACCGGGTGTTCTTCGGCCATGCCCTGACCGGCGGGATCGCCATCGCCGGGATGTTCGCCTACATTGCCGGTTCGCCCTTCGTCTTCATCAAATTGTACGGGGTTCCCGCCGAGCACTATGGCTGGCTGTTCGGCAGCAACGCGGCGGGATTCATCCTGGTGGCGCAAATCAACGCGCGCCTGCTCGGCAAGCGCGGGCCGGCCTTTCTGCTGGCGCGTGCGGTGTGGGTCTATCTGGCGGCGGGACTCACGCTGCTGGGCATCAGCACCCTGCATACCGCGCAGCTCTGGCCGCTGCTGATCCCGCTGTTCATCTGCATTTCCAGCCTGGGTTGCATCATTCCCAATGCGGCGGCCTGCGCCATGCGTGGCCAGGGGGCACGGGCCGGCAGCGCTTCGGCGATGTTCGGTTGCCTGCAGTTCAGCGTCGCGGCGGGCGCGGCGTCGCTGGTCGGGCTGTTGCATGACGGCAGCGCCACGCCGATGGCGCTGGTGATCGGCCTGTGCGGGGTGCTGGCGGTGATGGTTGCCATGGGGACTCGTCGTCTCGAGAACGCCCGAGTCGCCCAGAGCTAGATGACGCGGATCAGCCGACGGCTTGCCGTTGCTGTTCTGGAAAGGAATGAGGGGCGTGCAGGCGTGCTTGCAGCGTGCTGACAAAGGCGCGGGCTTCGGTTTCGCTGCGGAAGGTGACCGCATGCTGATCGAGCCGGACCTGCCATTGGCTGCCGTGGGGTTTTGCTAACTCTTTTACAAGGATCTTCATGGCTGACTTCCTTTGGTTGGCAAAGGCGGCCAGTGTAAACCTGAATACGTTCGCTGGGATGACAGGGATCAAGGATCTGACTGACGGTATTTCCGCTTGTCTTGTAGGTCTTGAATGACCTGCGGGAACGGCAGGGCTGTGCGCCCTGACCAAGGGTGGGAGGGGGCTTGCCCCCGAAGCTTTTGGTGGTTTTGGGGACCCCTTCCAGGCAAGCCCGCTCCCACAATGCTCGGTTCCAGCAAGCCCTCTCCTGTGACTCAGAAGCCTTCCAGCACGATCTTGCCCTTGGCCTTGCCGCTTTCCAGCAGGGCATGGGCACGGCGCAGGTTGGCGGCGTTGATCTGGCCGAAGTGCTCGCCGACCGTGGTCTTCAGCACGCCGGCATCGATCAGTTCAGCCACCCGGTTGAGCAGGTTGTGTTGCTCGATCATGTCTTCGGTCTCGAACATCGAGCGGGTGTACATGAACTCCCAGTGCAACGACAGGCTCTTGCGCTTGAGCTTGCTGACGTCCAGGCCTTTCGGATCGTCGATCAGGCCCAGCTTGCCCTGCGGCTTGAGGGCCTCGACCAGTTGATCCAGGTGCGTGTCGGTCTGGGTCAGGCTGGCGACGTGAGTGACATGCGGCTGACCTTGCGCCTTGAGTTCATCGCTGAGGGGCTTGCTGTGGTCGATCACCAGGTCGGCGCCCAGGGCCCGCACCCAGTCCCGGGTTTCGGCACGCGAGGCGGTGCCGATGACTTTCAACCCGGTCAGCTGGCTGGCCAGTTGCGTCAGGATCGAACCCACGCCACCGGCCGCGCCGACGATCAGCAGGCTCTGGCCCTGATCGGCCTTGTCTTCGCGCACTTGCAGGCGCTCGAACAGCAATTCCCAGGCGGTGATCGCGGTCAGCGGCAACGCGGCCGCTTCGGCGAAACCGAGGCTCTCGGGCATATGACCGACGATGCGCTCATCCACCACATGCAGTTCACTGTTGGCGCCGGGACGGGTCAGGGAGCCGGCGTAGAACACCTTGTCACCGACCTTGAACAGACTGGCGTCGCTGCCGACCGCCTTGACCACGCCGGCCACGTCCCAGCCGAGGACCTTGGCCTCGCCGTTTTCCGGTGGCATGTACTGGCGGACCTTGGTATCCACCGGGTTGACCGAGATGGCCTTGACCTCGACCAGCAGGTCGCGGGGGCCGGGGACCGGCACTGGCAGTTCGATATCTTGCAACGACAGTGGATCGTTGCTGGGCAAGGAAGAATAGAAGGCAATGGCTTTCATGGGGGAGGCTCCAGGGAGATGGGCAAACAAGGGGGTGTCAGGAGAGAAACCGCAGGCGTTTGAGCTCGAACTGCTCGATCAGGCCTTCTGACTGTTGGCGGAAATCCTCGAAGTGGGGCGCGGCGAAATGGCTCGCCAGCGCGGCTTCATCGGTCCACTGCTCCAGCATGTAGAGGGTGTCGGCATGCTCGAGGTCGTCATGCAGATCGTATTGGCGGCAACCGGGTTCGGCACGGGTTGGCACTTGCAGTGCTCGCAAGAGTTGTTCAAGCGCGGGGCGCCGGTCAGGTTTGGCAACCAGGATGGCAAGGGTGGTCAGTGTCTGGGACATGGGTGACGCCTCATGTTGCAGCGATGTGTGGCAGCATCATTAGTCATTTCCCTTGAGGATAAAACCGGCTAAAACAGCAGTCTCTTTCAATATTTTTTTGATAATCAGGAGGCTTTGGTGCTGCGTTTCGACGATTTGCAGTTGTTTGTGCGTGCCGCCGACCTGGGTAGCCTGTCGGCGGCGGCGCGGATCATGGACTTGTCGCCGGCGGTGGCCAGTGCCTCGCTCAAGCGCATCGAGCAGCAACTGGGCGCGCGCCTGCTCGCCCGCTCGACACGCAGCCTGCGCCTGACTGCCGAAGGCGAGGGTTTCCTCGAATATGCCCGGGCCGCCCTGAGCAACCTGGACGAGGGGCGCCGGTTGCTGACCAGCGCTCAGGACCAGGTCAGCGGGGTCCTGCAACTGTCGGCGCCTTCGGACTTCGGGCGCAATCTGTTGCTGCCCTGGCTCGACGAGTTCCAGCGCGAACATCCGAAGCTGACGGTGCGCCTGCTGCTGGGCGATCGGATCGCCGACCTGTTCCGCCAGCCGGTGGACATCGCCCTGCGTTATGGCGAACCGGAGGACTCGAGCTTGGTGGCGCTGCCGATCGCCCCGGATAACCGCCGCGTGTTGTGCGCCGCGCCCGATTACCTGGCGCGCCATGGCGAACCCGCCACCCTGGAGCAACTGGCCCAGCACAACTGCCTGCTGTTCATGCTCGGCAGCCGGGTCCATGACCAGTGGAGCTTTCACGATGGCAAGCGCGATATCAGCCTCACGGTCAGCGGTGATCGCTTCAGCGATGACGCCGATGTGGTGCGCCTGTGGGCATTGGCCGGAGCGGGGATTGCCTACAAGTCCTGGCTCGATGTCGGCACCGATGTGCTGGCCGGGCGGCTGAAGGTGTTGCTCCCGGAGCTGTCCTGCGAACGGGCACCGCTGAATCTGCTGTGCGCTCATCGCGCTCAGTTGAGTAAGCCGGTGAACCTGTTGCGCGAAATGCTCAGTCGGCGTTGCGCCGAGCTGTCGCGGCGGGCCCCGGCGCGTCATGCTGGCGGCGGATGATGGCGTGGCTGCCCGGTGCGTGACTTGTTACAACCGGTGCAGGAATAAAAGTCGGCACCGGTTCCATTGTGGTTTAGGCTTGAATCATTGGATCCAATGTTTTTCCGGCTGAAACGCATTTTGTTACGTTCGCCGGAGTTACTTGCCGAAATGAGAAAATTTCCCGGATTTTGGCACTTTTGCGTCTTGGCTGGAGTGCCGGGATTTCTCAGTATGGCTTCGTGCGGTCGATCAATGTTTCAACAGGGAGTGAAGACATGGAATATGCACCTTGCATCAGTCAGATAGCCGCGTTGCTTGCAGACCCCAAGCGCAGCGCGATGATGTGGGCGTTGCTCGATGGCAGCGCACGGTCTGCCGATGAACTGGCCTTGCTGGCCGGCTTGTCCCTTTCATCGGCCAGTGCCCACCTGGCCCGCTTGAGCGGTGGCGGGCTGTTGCGGCTCGAGGCCCGTGGCCGCAAACGCTTCTTCCGCCTGGCGGCGCCGGAGATCGCCACGGCCGTGGAGGCCCTGGCAAGTGCCTCCCTGGCCAGCGCACCGCTGGCGGTACAACACTCGATCAAGCTGCAGGCCCCGGATGCCGCGGCGCTCAAGCGTGCCCGGCTGTGCCACGATCACCTGGGCGGGGAGCTGGCCTGCGAGCTGTATCAACGTCTGTTGCTGGCCGGCTGGATCGAACAGCACGAGCAGCGGGTCCGCGTGACCAGTGCCGGCGCCCAGCGTTTTGCCGAGCGCGGGCTGTATATCCAGGCGCTGGCCCACGGCAGCCGCGAGATGGTCTGTGTCTGCCATGATGTGCGCGAGCGCCGTCCGCACCTGGGCGGTGTCCTCGGGGCGGGGCTGTTGCAGCTGTTCCTGCAGTCGGGCTGGCTGGCGCCGATGGATGAGTCCAGGGCCTTGCGCCTCTCCCCCCTCGGAGAGCGGCAGATCGACAAGTTCGCCGCCATGGTCGAGCTCGAACTGGCCGGTTGACCCCACCCGCCGCGGTTGCCTGCGACAGGGACGCCGCAGGCGTCGCTCAGGGATGCGAACAGGTCGCACCGAGCAATAGCCCCATCCGGTGATACCGCACACTCGATCGAGCATTCGAATCGAGGGATATCCCATGGAAACTCAAGGCTACAGCGCGGCAGAACGTCTGGAGCGGCTGCCCATCAGCGGCTATCACCGGTTGATCTTCATCATCATTGCCCTGGCCTTTTTCTTCGACTCCATGGATCTGGCCATGATGACCTTCCTGCTCGGCTCGATCAAAGCCGAGTTCGCCCTCAGCAGTGCCCAGGCCGGCCTGCTGGCCAGTTCGAGCTTTTTCGGCATGGTGCTGGGCGCCTCGCTCTCGGGCATGCTCGCCGACCGTTTCGGCCGCAAGCCGGTGTTCCAGTGGAGCATCGTACTGTGGGGGCTGGCCAGTTACCTGTGCTCCACGGCGCAGACGGTGGAGATGCTCACGCTGTTCCGCATTCTCCTGGGGATCGGCATGGGCATGGAGTTTCCGATTGCCCAGTCGATGCTCTCGGAACTGATCCCGGCCAAGCGCCGCGGACGCTATATCGCCCTGATGGATGGTTTCTGGCCGCTGGGTTTTGTCGCCGCCGGGGTGCTGTCGTACTTCCTGCTGCCGCTGGTGGGTTGGCGCGATATCTTCCTGGTCCTGGCGATCCCGGCGGTGTTTGTCCTGGCGATCCGCTTTTTCATTCCCGAGTCGCCGCGCTGGCTGGAGCAGGCCGGCCATCATGGCGCGGCGGACAAGGTGCTGTGCGGCATCGAGGATCGGGTCCGCGCCTCGCTCAAGCGCGCCGCCCTGCCGATGCCGGTACGCCTGCCACGCAGCGTGGACCGTCCGCCGAGCTTTTTCTCGGCCTTCCGCCAGTTGTGGTCGCCGCTGTACCGCCAGCGCACGATGATGATCTGGAGCGTCTGGTTCTTTGCCTTGCTGGGTTTCTACGGCCTCACGTCCTGGCTGAGCGCCTTGCTGCAGCAGTCGGGATTCGCAGTGACCCAGTCGGTGTACTACACGGTGCTGATTTCCCTCGGCGGTATCCCGGGGTTCCTGGTGGCGGCCTGGCTGGTCGAGCTATGGGGACGCAAGCCGGTGTGCATCGTCACTCTGCTCGGCGGCGGGGTGATGGCGTTCCTCTACGGCCAGAGTGCGGTCTTCGGCGGGAACGTGAGCCTGCTGATCGTTTCGGGCTTGCTGATGCAGTTCTTTCTGTTTGGCATGTGGGCCGTGCTCTACACCTATACCCCGGAGCTCTATCCGACTTCGGCGCGGGCCACGGGCTCGGGGTTCGCCTCGGCCATCGGCCGGGTCGGCTCGTTGCTCGGGCCGCTGGTGACGGGGCTGGTGTTCCCGGTGACCGGGCAGGGCGGGGTGTTTGCCCTCGGCGCCCTGTGCTTTGCGATCGCGGCAGCGGTGGTCTGGCGCTTCGGCATGGAGACCCGGGGCAAGACGCTGGAGGAGTTGAGCGAAGGGGTGCCGGGCTGATCTCAGGGCCAGGCCTTATTGGCAGGAACGGAGCTTGCCGGCGAAGAGGCCCT
This sequence comes from Pseudomonas sp. Ost2, assembly GCF_018326065.1. Lineage (NCBI taxonomy): Bacteria > Pseudomonadati > Pseudomonadota > Gammaproteobacteria > Pseudomonadales > Pseudomonadaceae > Pseudomonas > Pseudomonas sp. Ost2. The sequence goes on from NZ_AP021904.1 coordinate 806,062, forward strand.
TGGGGCCGCCAAAAGCTTCGCGGGCAAGCACCGCTCCCACAGGCCGCAGGGCTCTCCACCGGCCGCAGGGCTAGGGCTTGACCAGGCGCGCATCCAGGCTGTTCTGCGCCAGGCGTCGGGCCTGGTCCTGGGTCATGCCCAGGTGGGTGTGCAGCGCATGGAAGTTCTCTGTGACATAACCGCCGAAGTACGCCGGGTCATCCGAGTTCACCGTCACCTTCACTCCACGTTCGAGCATCTCGAGGATGTTGTGTTGGGACATGTGGTCGAACACGCAGAGCTTGGTGTTCGACAGCGGGCAGACGGTCAGCGGAATCTGCTCGTCGATGATCCGCTGCATCAGCCGTTCATCTTCGATGGCCCGCACGCCGTGGTCGATCCGCTGGATCTTCAGCAGGTCGAGGGCTTCCCAGATGTATTCCGGCGGACCTTCCTCGCCGGCGTGGGCGACGGTCAGGAAACCTTCGTGGCGCGCCCGGTCGAAGACCCGCTGGAACTTGCTCGGCGGGTGGCCCATCTCCGAGCTGTCCAGCCCGACCGCGACAAACGCATCGCGAAACGGCAGCGCCTGGTCGAGGGTTTTCTGTGCTTCGTCTTCGCTCAGGTGACGCAGGAAGCTGAGGATCAGGCCGCTGCTGACACCCAGTTGCTGCTCGCCGTCCTTCAGGGCCGCGGCGATGCCGTTGAGCACCACTTCGAAAGGGATGCCGCGGTCGGTATGGGTCTGCGGATCGAAGAAGGGTTCGGTGTGGATCACGTTCTGCGCCTTGCAGCGCAGCAGGTAGGCCCAGGTCAGGTCATAGAAGTCCTGGGACGTGCGCAGCACATCGGCGCCCTGGTAGTACAGGTCGAGGAATTCCTGCAGGTTGTTGAAGGCGTAGGCCTGGCGCAGGGTATCGACGTCGTTCCAGGGCAGGGCGATCTTGTTGCGCTCGGCGAGGGCGAACAGCAACTCCGGCTCCAGCGAGCCTTCCAGGTGCAGGTGCAATTCGGCCTTGGGCAGGGCGTTGAGCCAGTCGTACATAGGTTTTTCTCATCAGGTGCAGATGGACGGCATTCTACAGATGACGGCCGAAGTATTGGCTAAAACCTGACCGGACGGTTCAAAGCCCCCACACTTCCTGCCGGGACGATGCCTCCCGACCCCGACCAACGCTGCGCTAAGGTGTAACGAAACGTTGGCGGCTCGCCGCAGTCTGTAAGCCATCACCCTTGAGGTCGTGCGATGCTCACTCTGTTGCGAGAAGAAAGATTCCTGTTGCTGGCCGTGGTCATGGCGGCGGTCGCCTTCCCGCTCGAACACTGGCTGTTGCACAGCGGGCAGGGTGTCGCGCTGGTCGCCGGGCTGGTGTTGATCGGGGCGATCGTCTGCGCCTCGATGCGTGTCGCCCACCATGCCGAGTTGCTGGCAGAGAAGGTCGGCGATCCCTACGGCACGATGATCCTGACCTTGTCGGCGGTGCTGGTGGAAGTGGTGATCCTGGCGATCATGATGAGTAACGAGGCTTCGCCGACCCTGGTGCGCGACACCATCTATTCGGCGGTGATGCTCGATATCAACGGCATCCTCGGCCTGGCGGCGCTGATGGGCGGGATCAAGCATGGCGAGCAGTCCTACAACGATGATTCGGCCCGCAGCTACAGTGTGATGATCCTCACCGCGATGGGCGTGTCCATGGTGGTGCCGGAATTCATTCCCGAGGCAGACTGGAAGCTCTACTCGGCCTTCACCATCGGCGCGATGGTGTTGCTGTACACCTTGTTCCTGCGCATGCAGGTCGGTCCCCACAGCTATTTCTTCAGCTACAGCTACCCGGAAAAGAAGCGCAAGAATCCCAGCCAGGTGGAGACGCCGCCGGTCAACCTGGGGCAATCCATCGCCACCCTGGTGTTTGGTATCGTGGTGATCGGCGCGCTGGCCGAGGTGATGTCCAAGACCCTCGACCTAGGCCTGGAGCACACCGGCGCCCCCCCGGTGGTCACGGCGATCCTGGTGGCGGCGATTTCCGCCGCACCGGAAATCCTCACGGCCCTGCGCGCGGCCCTGGCCAATCGCATGCAGTCGGTGGTCAACGTGGCGCTGGGGGCGTCGTTGTCGACGGTGATCCTGACCGTGCCGGTGATGGAGGCCATGGCGCTCTACACCGGCCAGCCGTTCCAGATGGCGATGACACCGGTGCAGACCGTGATGGTGCTGATCACCCTGATTGTCAGTGCGATCAACCTCAACGACGGTGAAACCAACGCCATCGAGGGCATGACCCACTTCGTGCTGTTCGCCACCTTTATCATGCTCTCGCTGCTGGGGCTCTAGGCCCCGCGCCGCTTACCAGGGAATGGTCTCGCCCTTGTAGTTGATGAAGTGATGCCCACCCTTGCCGGCAAAGGCGTTCACCTGATCGACCAGGCCACGGGTGCTGGTGGCGACATCGATGTCGGCGCCTTCACCGCCCATGTCGGTTTTCACCCAGCCCGGATGCATCGACAGCACGGTAAAGGCCGGGGCCTCGATTTCGCTCAGGAAACTGTTGGTCATGGAGTTCAGCGCTGCCTTGCTCGCCTTGTAGAACGCCAGCTCCGGCGCATCCGGCACGGTCACGCTGCCCAGGCCCGAACTCATGAAGGCGATCACCCCGTAACCCGGACGGATCTGACCGACAAAACGCTGGGCCAGGGCCACGGGGGCGATGGCGTTGGTCATGAACAGCTGGCCGATTTCCGCCAGCGAGGCATTGCCCGGTTTCTGGTCAGCCGGGCCCTTGACGCCGGCATTGACGAACAGCAGGTCGAAGACCTGGCCATCCAGGCGCCGGGCGAGGGCGGCAACCGCCGACTGGTCGTCCATATCCAGGGTTTCGATCTGCACGTTGCCGACAGCTTTCAGTGCATCGGCCTTTTGCACATCGCGCACGGTGGCGGTGACATTCCAGCCGTCGGCCAGCAGTTGTTGCACCAGGCCCAGGCCGAGGCCCCGGGAGGCACCGATGATCAATGCGTTCTTATCGCTCATGAGCGGATTCCTTGTGAAGTGAAGACTGGGTTCTCAGAGGACAACTCTGTTGCAGGCGATGCTGCAATTCCTTGCGCAACTCGCCGAGTTCGGCGATGCGCGCCTCGATCAGGTTCAGTTTGTCCTGCAGCAGTTGCGTGACCGCGTTGTCCGGGTCGGGCGCGTTCCACAGGGCGGCGACGCTGTTGCCGATCTCGCCGAGGCTGAAGCCCAGGCGCTGGGCGGTCTTGATATACAGCACCAGTTGCAGCATCTCGGGAGCGTAGTCGCGATATCCGTTGGCGCTGCGCCGGGCGACGATCAGTCCGCGCTGTTCGTAGAAGCGCAGGGTATCGCGGCTGACAGCACTGGCCTGGGCCAATTCACCGATGCGCATGGGACGGGCTCTCCGAGGGCTTGACCCTGGAGCATACTCCAGGCTTCAGACTTTGTGCTCCTTGTCCGAATCCGGAGTTGCAGCATGTGGAGCACAACACACTATCGTCGATTGGTCCGGGCCAGCGCCTGGTACGACCTGATCGTCACCGCCGCGTTTGTCACCCCCTGGAGTTTTCTCGCGTTGCACGCCGTGCTGCGGGGGGTTAGCCAGGCATTGGGCCTGCCGGGGGAGCTGCCGCCCTTCGAGCCTGTGCATATGTTGATGGCCAATCTGCTGGGCTCGATCGTCTGTGTCTGGGCGGTACTGCGCATCCGTGATCCGCAACCGCTCTTCGGTCGTTACGACGCCGTGGGCCGGCTGCTGTTCGCGACCTGGCAGGCCTATGCCCTGAGCCAGGGGGCGAGCGCGATCATCGCGGTGTTCCTGTTCTTCGAAATTGCCTGGGGGATCGCGCAACTGTTGCCGCTAAAGGAAGGGGTGTCATCCGTACGGCTCGACGCAAGGCATTGAATCGCTGCGACGCTCACCCAGGGGCTTCGATGCGCAGCGTTTCCTTGATCAAAAAACAACCAATCGTTCACAAGCTCGACCAGACCGGCAACCGGGACACCCTTGCACTGGTTATCCACAGGTTGCTCCACAGTATTTGTGTGCAAGCACAAAACTTGGGCATAAGCGCCGGGCAGCTATTTCCCAAACGCGATAAACCCGGCTAAGCCGTTGTTTTCAGAAAGTTTCGGTGGTTGCGGAGAATAATTGGACGAAAATTGATCAGTGCCCGCAAAGCCACGTTGCAGAAGGGTTACAGGCGGATGTGCTCAGGTTATCCACAGTCGGGTGCACAGTCATTGTGGGCAAAAGCCCACGTTGCCGGTCGCCGCCATCCCGCGGCTGTGGACAACTCGGCGGCGGTTTATCGTTGCAGGAGGATGCGTCCGCGACTGAGGTCGGCCAGCTGGCGTTGCAGGGTGTCGATATGACGTTCGCCAAGGGCCAGTTGCAGCTCCACGCCGTTGGCGGTGAATTGCTCCTCGACCACCAGGCCGCCGGCTTCGGCGACCCGCAGCTTGACCAGCGCCAGTTCACTGAAGCCACAGGCACAACTGAGCGGCACCCGGCTGATCAGCTCGATGCGTTCGGCATTCTGCAGGCACTTGTTGGCGCCGCCGCCATAAGCACGGGCCAGTCCGCCGGTGCCCAGCTGGATGCCGCCGTACCAGCGGATCACCAGCACCGCCACCTGGTCGTAGTCCTGGGCCTCGATGGCGGCGAGGATCGGCCGTCCCGCCGTGCCGCCTGGCTCGCCGTCATCGCTGCTGCGGTATTGATCGGCGAGTTTCCAGGCCCAGCAATTGTGGGTGGCATCCAGGTCGCTGTGCTGCTCGATAAAGGCCTGGGCCTCGGCGACGCTGGTGATCGGGGCGGCGAGGGTGATAAAGCGGCTTTTGCGAATTTCTTCGCGATATTCGCAAGGGCCGGCAAGGGTAAAGGGCATACGGGATCGGCTTTGAGTGAGGGTCAGAGCGGCGGCGTCAGGCCACAGCCCTTGAGAATGATACGGATCAGGTTGTTGCCGGCTTCTTCCATATCCTGCTTGGTCAGGCGCGTGCGGCCGGTGACGCGGCAGATCTGGGTGGCGAAGTCGGCATAATGCTGGGTGCTGCCCCAGAGCAGGAAGATCAGGTGCACCGGGTCCACCGGGTCCATCTTGCCGGCGTCGATCCAGGCCTGGAACACATCGGCCCGGCCCTGGAACCAGGCGCGATAGTCCTGGCTGAAATATTCGCTCAGGCATTCGCCGCCGCTGATGATCTCCATGGCGAAGATTCGCGAAGCCTGTGGCTGGCGGCGGGAGAATTCCATCTTGGCGCGGATGTAGCGCGTCAGGGCCTGCGCCGGATCGTCCTCGGCCGTCAGGTGGTTGAAGGTGCTGTCCCACAATTCGAGGATGTTGCTCAGCACCGCGACATACAACCCCAACTTGTTGGTGAAGTAATAATGCAGGTTGGCCTTGGGCAGCCCGGCATTCTGCGCGATGGTGTTCATGCTGGTGCCCTTGAAACCATGACGGGCGAATTCGTCTTCGGCGGCCTTGATGATCGCCTCTTCGTTTTTCTGGCGAATGCGGCTGGCGGGTTTTCCGACGTGGGCAGGGACTTCAACGGTCATAGGCAGTTCCGGACTGATCTGTGGGTGCAACCTGTGCACAGATAACTTACCCACAGGAATCAGACAAGCCTTACTGCCATATAAAGCTTCGATGGGGTTCCATCCTGTCGCTTTCGAGGGCGTGATTTGCGTCAGACGCCAAACCCCGTGGGGCGGAGCCTTTTGTGGTCTCAAGGGATTCTTCGTCGCGGTGCCGCCCGGAACAAGCCCGCTCCCACAGGCCTGGCAAACGTCTGTTCAGCGCGTCGCCGCCAGGTTCTCCAGGAAGCTTTCCAGCACCAGGTGGGGACGCCGGCCCTTGCGCGTGACCGAGGCCAGGCTGAGGTCATAGAAACGGCTGCTGGCCTTCAGCGCACGTAGCCGGCCCTGTTGTACCCAGAGACTGGCGTAGTGATCCGGCAGGTAGCCGATATAGCGGCCGGTCAGGATCAGGAAGGCCATGCCCTCGCGGTCCGACGCGCTGGCGGTGCAGTTGAGCGCCTGGTAGTGGGCCTGGATATCGGCCGGCAGGCGGAAGGTCGGGGCAATCGCGTCCTGGTGGTTGAGGCGTTCATCCTCCAGCTGTCGGTCATCGACATAAAACAGCGGATGCCCCACCGCGCAGTAGAGCAGCGAGCGCTCGCTGTACAAGGGCTGGTATTCCAGCCCCGAGAGGGCGCTGGCCTGGGGGACCACGCCGACATGCAGGCGACCGTCGAGCACGCCCTGTTCCACCTCGTTGGGGGCGATCATGCGGATCTGGATCTGCACGTCCGGCCCGCGCTCCTTTAGCTGGGCCAGGGCATGGGTGATGCGCATGTGGGGCAGGGTGACCAGGTTGTCGGTCAGGCCGATGATCAGTTCGCCACGCAGGTGCCGGTGCAGGCCGTTGACCTCGGTACGGAAGCTCTCCAGCGCACTCAACAGTTGCAGGGCCGATTGGTAGACCTCGCGTCCTTCCTCGGTCAGCGAGAAACCGGCGCGCCCGCGCTGGCACAGGCGCAGGCCGAGGCGTTGTTCCAGGTCGCTCATCTGCTGGCTGATGGCCGAACGACCGATGCCGAGCACGGTTTCCGCCGCGGAAAATCCCCCGCATTCCACCACGCTGCGAAAGATCCGCAACAGACGGATATCGAAGTCGCTGACTTGCGCCAGGGGATCGGGGCGACGGCTGCTCATGGTTTAGTCTGCCATTAACTGAAGGTTAGAAAAGTTGCATTTCACCGACTTTATCGCCGTGGCAATTTAGTCGCAAGAACGCTTTTAACGCCCACGCCGCTTAACGCCTTGCGAGGTTTCGCTCATGAACATGCCTGAAAACGCTCCGTCGTCCCTGGCCAGCCAGCTCAAGCTCGATGCCCACTGGATGCCGTACACCGCCAACCGCAACTTCCAGCGTGACCCACGCCTGATCGTCGCGGCCGAAGGCAGCTGGCTGATCGATGACAAGGGACGCAAGGTCTATGACTCGCTGTCGGGCCTATGGACCTGCGGCGCCGGGCACACCCGCAAGGAAATCCAGGAAGCGGTGGCCAAGCAACTGGGCACCCTCGACTACTCGCCGGGCTTCCAGTACGGCCACCCGCTGTCGTTCCAGCTCGCGGAAAAAATCACCGCGCTGACGCCGGGCAACCTGAACCACGTGTTCTTCACCGATTCCGGTTCCGAGTGTGCCGACACCGCGGTGAAGATGGTCCGCGCCTACTGGCGCCTGAAAGGCCAGGCGACCAAGACCAAGATGATCGGTCGTGCCCGTGGTTACCACGGGGTGAACATCGCCGGTACCAGCCTCGGCGGCGTGAACGGCAACCGCAAGCTGTTCGGTCAGGCGATGATGGATGTCGACCACCTGCCGCACACCCTGCTGGCGAGCAATGCCTTCTCCCGTGGCATGCCGGAGCAGGGCGGTATCGCCCTGGCCGATGAACTGCTCAAGCTGATCGAACTGCATGACGCGTCGAATATCGCCGCGGTGTTCGTCGAGCCGATGGCCGGTTCCGCCGGTGTGCTGGTACCGCCACAGGGTTACCTCAAGCGCCTGCGGGAAATCTGCGACCAGCACAATATCCTGCTGGTGTTCGACGAAGTGATCACCGGTTTCGGGCGTACCGGCTCGATGTTCGGTGCCGACAGCTTCGGTGTGACCCCGGACCTGATGTGTATCGCCAAGCAGGTCACCAACGGCGCCATCCCGATGGGCGCGGTGATCGCCAGCAGCGAGATCTACCAGACCTTCATGAACCAGCCGACGCCCGAGTACGCGGTGGAGTTCCCCCACGGCTACACCTACTCGGCCCACCCGGTGGCCTGCGCGGCCGGCCTGGCGGCACTCGATCTGTTGCAGAAGGAGAACCTGGTGCAGAGCGTGGCGGAAATCGCACCGCATTTCGAGAACGCCCTGCATGGCCTCAAGGGCAGCAAGAACGTGATCGATATCCGCAACTACGGCCTGGCCGGGGCGATCCAGATCGCCGGTCGCGACGGCGATGCCATCGTGCGTCCGTTCGAGGCCGGCATGGCCCTGTGGAAAGCCGGGTTCTACGTGCGCTTCGGCGGCGACACCCTGCAGTTCGGCCCGACCTTCAACAGCAAGCCGCAAGACCTCGATCGTCTGTTCGACGCGGTCGGTGAAGTGCTGAACAAGCTCGACTGATCCTTCTCTATAGAAAAGCTGCTTTTGCGGGAGCGAACCGTCGCTCCCGTCGACCCTGTCCAGGAGCCCGTAATGAGCGCAATCCAACATTTGATCGACGGCCAGCTGGTCAGCGATTCCGGTCGCACCGCCGCGGTATACAACCCATCGACCGGCGAGGTCATCCATCAGGTGCCGCTGGCGGATCGCGAGACCATCCAGCAAGCCATCGACTCGGCCAAGGCGGCATTCCCGGCCTGGCGCAACACACCACCGGCCAAACGCGCCCAGGTGATGTTCCGCTTCAAGCAACTGCTGGAGCAGAACGAGGCGCGTATCGCCCAGCTGATCAGCGAAGAACACGGCAAGACCCTGGAAGATGCCGCCGGCGAACTGAAGCGCGGAATTGAAAACGTCGAATACGCCTGCGCCGCTCCGGAAGTGCTGAAGGGCGAGTACAGCCGTAACGTCGGTCCGAATATCGATGCCTGGTCGGACTTCCAGCCGCTGGGCGTGGTGGCGGGTATCACCCCGTTCAACTTCCCGGCCATGGTGCCGCTGTGGATGTATCCGCTGGCGATCGTCTGCGGCAACTGCTTTATCCTCAAGCCGTCCGAGCGTGATCCGAGCTCGACCCTGCTGATCGCTCAACTGCTGCAGGAGGCCGGCCTGCCCAAGGGCGTGCTGAACGTGGTGCACGGTGACAAGACGGCAGTGGATGCGCTGATCGAGGCGCCGGAAGTCAAGGCGCTGAGCTTTGTCGGTTCGAC